>JAWKLZ010000002.1:0-600000 GCA_041392475.1 Chitinophagales bacterium
CGTACAAGTCTATTACCTGCAATACGCTCTTTTTGATATGTTTCTAATAGTGATTGCAGAGAGGGAGGTATTTTTTTTGCAGAATGAACTTCGTGGGTTCTCCAAGACCAAGTCCATACCAAAAGTGCATTTTTATTTTTACCAAAGGCATGTAGATTAACCATTGCATATTTCGGTTCTTGTACAATCACAACTGTTTCAGGGAATACCATACTGAGGTATCCTCCCAATAAAACCTCATCGGTAACAATGAGGTCAATATCGTTCTTTGCTATAATGGGCTGCAAATCTTCACAAAACTGCTCGTGTGGGAGGTTTAGGCGAATGGTTTTTTGGAAAAAGTAGGGAAATACTGCAATGCGCATCACAACAATGATGAGAATGGTAGCTGATGCTAAATAAGCCATTCGTTGAAACAGCTTCCAAGTTTTCGAGGGTATAGAGTAGGGGTAACACTTCAATAGACAGTATCCGGGGAAAAAGACAAAGAAGGGCTGCATCCATCTTTCATGAAAAATAGTGGCATTGAAGATAAGGACTGCAAAAACCAACTGTCCAATAACCAAGAGAAAAAAGTACTCAAAGAAAGCTATCCATTCGCTTTTGGTTTGGGATGCTGATTGAAGCCTACGGAAGTGGGTCAAACCAAAAGCGACTAAAAAAACAGATAAAAACGATAAGAGATTGACCAATAAAACTTGTAGCCCCAAGACTTTTGCCATCCACATAGAATCATTGCTGGTAGAGCCTAAATCAGAACTTACTCCACCTGCCAACTCCCATATATTTTGCCAAATCCATGTGAAATGTGGGCCAATTATTGAAGCTGTTATGAAAAGAGTTACTAATGTTTTTGATGTGATCAAGATGCTTCTACCTTTGGGCAGTAGTAATAAGGCAAGACAAACACTGGACATGAAAATCAAGAAATTGTATTTAGACAAAATACCCATAGCAAGTGTGAAACCCAATAAAACATAGTACTTCCATTGAGGCTTTTGCCAAATTCTTTCCAAATATACCATGCTCCAAATGCTTGCCACTGTGACCAATACGGTATGTGTATGCCGCAAGGATTCGGTTGAAAATTGGGCTAAGAACAGAGAAAAAATTACTGCTCCAAATCCTATTTTTTTGTTTTGGCTCATGCGACTGAAAATCAAAAACAGGCCATAATAGCTCATCAACATAAGCACCATTCTGAAAAAAACATACACCCAGTGATGGTTGCCAAAAACTTCAATCAAGGCAATGTTTGTCCAAGTATAGAGAGGTGGCTGGATGTCGTAACCCAATAACAACCATTGGGATAGATAGGATTGTTCTGATTCGTCGATTTCAATACCCGTTGAGAATAGAAGCCTCGTCAAACCCAAAAGCAGCACGAAAATACTGATTGAAATCAAAGCCGTTTTATTGTTAACATTTTCTCTTTTCATAGAAAAGATTTTTTGCCACAAAAGTATTTTTTTTTGAAGGGATGAAGCAACCTTTCCCACATTTTCTGCACCACTTTTGGTGATAAAAGTTTTTGATTTATCTGCAAAATCTGTGTTTTGCTTTACCAAACTTACCTTTATGTAAACATCTATTTTACTAAAAAACACTGTTTTAGTGCATACTTGGTCTGTATAACCAAGTATTTTATTCTATCACTTTCTAAATTTTTAGTACCGATGAAAAATATCATTTTTTTCGTATTGTCAATTGTATGTGTGGGTTTTATGACTTCTTGCGACAAAGAAGAGGTTTTGTCTGCAACCGATGAAACTGTAGAACAAATCATTGTGAGCAGCAACAAAACTACTTTGGAGGATGCCGACATTCCTATCGAAATCACCAACTATGTAGCTGCCAAATTTCCTAACAATTGGATTGAACAGGCACGATTGGCTTCAGGTTTGGGCTATGAAGTATGGTTAGACGACTATTCAGAAGTATTTTTTAGTACAGATGGCGAATTTTTGAGAGAAGGTGCGCCTCGTGGCAAACATGGCAGACGTGGCAATTTTGGAGAGTTGATTGCATTGGAGGATTTACCTACTACGATTACCGATTATGTGACAGCGAATTATTCTGATGCAACGATTGAACGAGCAAGATTGGGCGATAGAGGTTATTTGGTGGGTTTGGATACTGGCGTTTCTTTGTTGTTTGATACCGAAGGTAATTTTGAAGGTGAAAGAACCTGTGGTGGAGGTGATGGTGATAGAGGACACAATGTGGCAATTGAAGATTTACCAAGTGCCATTACTGACTATATTGCAGCCAATTATCCCGATACTGCCATTGAACGAGCCAAAACCTATCCCGATGGCTATAAAGTGAAGTTGGAGGATGGCACTAAGTTGGCATTTGATACAGAAGGGAATTTGTTGGAGTTATAAATATGGATATTATTTAAAATCATAGACTTCCAAAATTTTTGCTTTGAAGAAGAATTCCTACAGAAAAGTATGACCTACCTTCTAAGTATATATTTCGGAAGTCTTTTGTTTTTACAGTTTGTATTTTAAATCCCAATCAATGCCGCTCCAATCACCCCTGCCGAATCTCCCAAATGATGCTGCACAATCGGTGTTTCCAAACTATCACTAAAAACGTGCTGTCTGACCTGCTCCACACCCTCGGTATAAAGCTCAGGAATATTGGACACCCCGCCTCCAATAACAATGATGTCAGGATCCAAAATATTGATAAGGTTGCTCATGGCTCTGCCAAAGTTGACAAAAAACTGCTGCATAAATTCAACCGCTTTCGTTTCACTCAATCGATAATTAGCTACAATTTCTTTGAGTTTCAATTTTTGTTGATAAATGCTTTCGTACAATATTTCCGCACCACCACCACTGATATAGGACTCCGTACAACCTTTGTCACCACAATAACAAAGCGGCCCATTGGGGTCAATGCTCATGTGACCCCATTCTCCTCCAATGCTTTGCAGCCCCGTCAAAACTTTTTCGTCGAATACAATACCACCGCCACAGCCCGTTCCCATAATCACTCCAAAAACCAATTTGTTGCCTTTACCCGCTCCAAGTAGTGCTTCTGCCATCGCAAAGCAGTTGGCATCGTTTTGAATCGCTACCGAGTGTTGCAGCAATGCCTCCAAATCTTCCTTCAATGGCTGACCATTCATACAGACCGTATTGCTATTTTTGAGCAAACCCGTTTTTCGAGAAACTGCTCCCGGCGTACCAATGCCAAAAGTATGTGCTTGCTCTCCAATATGAGCGGTCATAGTCTGGTACATTTGATGAATGTTGCTCAAAATGTGCTGATAACCTTTTTCACGCTCAGTAGCTATGCGTTCCCGAAAGAGTTCTTGCCCGTTGCCATCCAAAATGATTCCTTCAATTTTAGTGCCTCCCAAATCAATGCCCAAACGGTATATATTCTCCATGCTATTTGTCTGTCATTTTTTGAAGGATAAAAATAAGAAAATTCTCTTGCTAAAAATTTCAATACTATACAACGTTACTAAAAAGCTGCTTATTCGGTTGTTTTGCCCAATATCTGCTATCCAATGCCATACAAATATTTCGGATAAAAGGCTTTCCGATTTGATTTACCTTCAATTGGAAATCGTCCGTTGAAAGCAAACCATCTTCTATCATGGGTTTCAATCGCTCCAAACCTTCGTACAGGGCATCACATTGAAGGTTTTCATCTAACCAATCTGTTTGATAGTTGCAAATCAAATTGAGAATATGCTGCCGCAAAACCTGGTCTTCCTTGTGAAGTAGATGCCCTTTTACAATCGGAAATTCACCCAATTCAACTCGTTTTTGATAGGCTTCAATGGTTTTTTCATTCTGCACAAAAGCAGTCCAACTATCACTAATCGAGGATGCGCCCAATGCCAAATTCAGCTTGGTATTGAAGGGGGTATAACCCATAAAATTTCTATGCAAAACCTCTGTCTTTGCAGCCTTGTAGAGGGCATCTGTTGGGAGGGCAAAGTGATCCAAACCTATTTCGCCATATCCCGAATCTTCCAACAATTTTTTTCCCAATTCGTATAAATCTCTTTTTGCCTGACCTGTCGGCAAATCTTTTTCGGAATAGGCTCTTTGGCTCGGACTGACCCACGGCACATGGGCATAACTGTAAAAAGCAATGCGGTCGGGACGCAGTGCGTTTACCTTCTCAAAAGTCGACAGAATGTGGGTAGGAGTTTGGAGAGGTAAGCCAAAAATCAAATCAAAATTGATAGAATCATAGCCTAGTTCCCTTGCTTCAATCACCACTCTTTCGACATCTTCGTAGGTCTGTTGACGGTTGATGATTTGGAGAATCTCGTTGTCAAAATCTTGTACGCCAATACTGATTCGGTTGAATCCACAGGCACGTAAGGTAGTAAGGTGTTGGAAAGTAGTGCTGGAAGGATGTGCTTCAAAACTAAAATGATGCGTGCTACTCAATTCTACTCCCTTCAAAATTTCTCCAATCAAATATTGAAGGTAGGTAGGCTGAAAAAAAGTGGGTGTTCCGCCTCCCAAATGGAGCTCCTTCAAAATGGGTTTTTGAGGAAAAATCGCCAAATATTGTTGCCATTCCTTCAATAGGCTCTCAATGTAAGGCTGTTCTACCTGGTGGTTTTTGGTGATGCGCTTATTGCAGCCACAGTAAGTACAGAGGCTTTCACAATAGGGTAGGTGAATGTACAAGCTGATTTCACTGTTTTCTACAAAAGAGTTTTGAACGCAGTTAATCCATTCTTTTTGGCTTGGTGGAGAGTCTTGCCAATAGGGAACGGTTGGATAACTTGTATATCTCGGAGCGGGTACATTGTATTTGGATAACAAATCTTGTTTCATTGCGACTAATTTTTCCTCAAATATAGTGGGACTTCCGTTGAGGAAAACTGATAATAATCAATTCAAAACATGATTTTATCCCAATGTTGTATGATAATGAATAGTATAGTTTTTTAAATGCTGCAAGACACCACGAATCGAGAATGGTTTGGAAAATAATTTTTTTTGCCATTGATTTTGAATGTATTAAAACTCACATCAGCCAGATTGTCACTTCTCTTTTTGCAATTTTCGCCATTCTGTCCTTGTTTTCCTTCTTCAATCCCAATGGTATAAAGTTTGACTAAGAATAATAGACCCATTGACAACATTGCAGCCGATATAACTGCTTGTAGTCATGTTTATTTAATTTTCCTTAAACAAACCGTAATATGATACACAAAGAATTTAAAGATCTTGGCGATATGATTGACCAAGTATTGAATGAGATTCCCAATTTTTTGGAGAAAACACATAAAGAAAGAAAAGAAGCCATGCGTGATTTCTTCAACAATGATTTTGACAAGCATTTTGATTTTCGCAACCGTAGCTCCAAGTATGGCAGAAGAGTTGCGAGAATGAATGTGGTAGAAAATGCCGAACATATTCAGATTGAACTATCTGCAGCAGGTCGCTCAAAAGCAGATTTTCAAATCAACCTTGAAGACAATCAAGTTTTGGTGATTAGTGCTGAAAGTGTGGAAGATGCGAAAGTAGAAGGAGCAACAACAATTCAAAAAGAATGGGGCTTTCCTGCCTTCAAACGGACTTACCCTATTCCTGATAATGTGGACACCAACCAAATTTCAGCCACATACGAAAACGGTGTTTTGACAGTCACGCTTCCTAAGAAGAAAGTAGAAAAGAAAGAAAGTATTCGCATTGAAGTTATCTAAGTGATTTCGTTTACTCATTGAAGGTAATCCAAAATTCAATTGGTTTTTATCTTCGGAAGAAGCCTAAAATAAATTCTTATTTTAGGCTTCTTCTATTTTACTGAACACCAAAGTGTTTTTTTTGATTTTGAAGTAAATTTTCATTTTGGTTTTCGTTTTGATTTGTTTTTTAAAGATTTACCTTTGCAGTTTTCCTAAAACAAACTAGAGAAAACATTTTTTATATGGAAACCAAACAGAAGGTTCAGGTTTCTTCCGAGATAGGAAGACTGCGGAGGTTGCTGGTACATAGCCCTGATGTAGGTATTGGGAAGGTGATTCCTAGTAAAATGCACAATTGGCTCTACGATGATATTGTGGATTTACACAAAATGCGCTTGGAGTACAATGAATACATACAAGTACTGCTGTGGCTGTTGGATCCAGAAAAAATTGAAGGAAAGAAAATCAATGCTGCTTTCTTTAAGCCTTCAAAGTCGACCTACTTCAATTCGGACAAAGTAGTGGAAATCGAGCATTTATTATTGAAGGTATTGACTAAAAGCGAAGAAATAAAAAATCAATTGGTTACGCATGTTTGTGCTGCTGAAAAATGCAGTTTTGCAACCATGCAAAAATTGATGAAATTACCCCTCGAAAAATTGGCGAGGGTATTGATTTCGGGGGTTATTCCCGATGAGGATATTTTTGTATTTCCACCTGTACCCAACCTTATTTTTACCCGTGATATTGCGATTACAATCAACGATCATTTGTTGCTCACCAAACCGGCAGAAAGAGCAAGAGAACGGGAAGCGATTTTGACGAAATACATGGCCTTTTATGCTTTGTTTGATAAAGTAGATGGCGATTTTTCGGATAAAATCATTGAACTTCAAGAAGATAAAAGTTTTTGGCTGGATGATCCTGACCAGAAAGCAACAGTGGAAGGTGGAGATGTGATGATGATCAGTCACGATCATTTGGTGATCGGATGTAGCGTGCGTTCTTCTCCTGAGGGGGTTAGAAAGGTCATCAAACAATTGTTTGAAAAAAACGTGGTAAGCAAGGTATCAGTAGTGACGATTCCTGCAAAGCGAGATTATATGCACATTGATACCGTATTTACACAGGTGAAACGCAATATGTGGGTGGTATTTGGCCAATTTCTGGAAAACAAAGAGAATGGTAGTGAAATAGATATTGTGAAAACGCTGAAAAGCAGTAAAAAACAGAAGCGAGATACCATTAAGGTCACTCAGTTTGTGCGTAAAAACACGGCAAAAGGATACAAGTTGAAGATAGATGGCTCCTTGTCTTCTCTCAAAGCTTTGTTGACTCAGATAAGTGTGGAAGATTTTGGTTGTAAAAAAGAGGAAGTTGACATTATCTTGTGCGCTGGTGGAAAGACTCCGTATGATGAGCGTGAACAATGGACAGATGCCTGCAATTTGTTGGTACTGAGGGAAGGTGTGGTAATTGGCTACGACCGCAATAAAAAAACAGAGGAGGAATTTGCGAAACGGGGTTTTCAGGTGATTCATGCACTGGATTTTATTGACTTAATGAATCTGGGCAAATCTGTGGACGAAGTTTTGCACAAGGACACTTTGATTGTTTTTTCTTCTTCGGAACTTTCCCGGGCAAGAGGTGGTTCGCATTGTATGAGTATGCCACTTTGGAGAGAGGAGGTGGAGATTTGAGGAGAAATCAAGTGTAAAATCTTAAACAATACAACAAAAAGCAATTTAACAATTAATTGGCAATGAGCAATTTTAGCATCGAACAACAACTAAAGGAAGCTACTGTAGAGGCAGTGAAGAATTTATTTGGCGTAGAAACAAGTACAGATCAAATAATTGTAAACGATACCCGCAAAGAATTTGCAGGAGATTTGACGGTAGTAGTGTTTCCTTTTGTGAGATTTGCTAAACGTTCTCCACAGCAAACGGGAGACGTAATTGGGACTTATTTGCAAGAAAAGTTTGACTTTATCACAGGCTTCAATACCATTCAGGGTTTTTTGAACTTGAGTATTGCAGATAGTCATTGGCTGCAAATCTTCAATGCGATGTGTAAAGAGATAGACTATGGTCAGCATCCTTCAACAGGCAAAAAGATTGTGCTGGAATATTGTGGCCCAAACACCAACAAGCCTTTGCATTTGGGGCATATCAGAAATATGTTGTTGGGTTATGCTACGGCAAATATTTTGATGGCAGCAGGTGATGAGGTGCATAAGGTGAATATCTACAACGATAGAGGAACGGCGATTTGTAAATCTATGTTGGGTTGGCAAAAGTATGCAAATGGTGCTACGCCTGATTCAACGGGGATGAAAGGAGATCATTTTGTAGGAAAATGGTATGTGAGGTATGCTACGGAGTTTGGCAAGGAATACCAAGCATGGCAACAAACAGCAGAAGGTCAACAGGTTTTTGAGGCTTGGAAACAAGATGAGAGGTTGGTTAGGAAGACTTTGAAGGAAATCGAGGCTGCTAAAAAGAAAGCGGAAAATGAAGGAAAGGAAATCAATGAGGCAGATTATGAACTTCAAAATTACTTCTTCAAAAAAATCTATGAGCAGACTTACTCCAATACGTATAGCAAATTGGGGGCGGAAATCGCCGAAATGTTGAGAAAATGGGAAGCAAACGACCCTGAGGTAAGACAACTTTGGGAAATGAACAATCAGTGGGTATATGAGGGTTTGGAAGAAACTTATAAAATAATAGGGGTTGATTTTGAGAAAGATTACATGGAATCAGAGAACTATTTGCAGGGCAAGCAAGTGGTTTTGAAGGGATTGAAGGAAGGTATTTTTTACCAAAAAGAAGATGGCTCTGTATGGATTGACTTGGAGGATATGAAGTTAGACCATAAGCTACTGTTGAGAAAAGATGGCACTTCGGTTTACATCACACAAGACATTGCAGTGGCAGAGAATCGCTATGCAGACTACCAAATGGATGACTCTATCTATGTAGTTGGTGACGCACAAGCCTATCATTTTCAGGTATTGAAGGGTGTATTGCAGAGAATGGGTAAACCCTATGCCGATGGTATTCACCATTTGGGCTATGGTATGGTGTTTTTGCCATCGGGTAAGATGAAGTCGAGAGAAGGACAAACGGTGGATGCGGATGATTTGATTGCTCAAATGATTGACATGGCAAGAGAACTTACGCAGGAACAGGGTAAGATTGCAGATTTGTCACCTGATGAGTTAGAAGGATTGTATAAAAAGTTGGGATTAGGAGCATTGAAGTATTTTATTTTGAGAATTGGGGCGAAAAAAAGCTTTGTTTTTAACCCAGAAGAATCCATTGATTTTCAAGGCGATACTGGCACTTACATTCAATACAACTATGCACGATCACAAGCCATTTTGAGAAAATATAATAAAGACGATTACCAACAAGACTTTTCGTTTGACAATGGCATTGAAGACTTGGAAAAGGAGATAATCATGTTGCAGTACAAATATCCATCGGTGGTATTGGAGGCGGCAACGAATTACGACCCTTCTATCATCACAGCTTATGCTTACAACCTAGCAAAAACGTACAGCAAGTTTTGGGCAGCACATTCTATATTGGGCAATGCAGACGAAAAAGTAACGGCTTTTAGAGTCGCTTTGACTGCCAACAATGCCCGCCTTATCAAATCTGCCATGAATCTTTTGGGCATTGAAGTACCGAACAGAATGTAATAAGAAAATAAAAATACCAAACAATCGTTTTTAATATGTGCAATCGGTCATAAGTTGAACAGCTATTTGCTAATCATCGCATTAGATCGCTTTATTACCAACGTAGCATACAAACAAAGCCCCATTAAACTTTGCTTCTATGCGTTTTGTCTAAACTAAATTGACCTTATGCCATCAAAGTTTAGGTTGTTTTATTGAAAAATAACTTGACTATTAAATTTTAAATCATATTTGAATTTTTCACCTCAAAATTATGTTGTACAGAAAAGAAATTCTACCTTAACCTTACGCATTGTATCAGTTCACCCAATTAAAAATTAGGAGGTAGTTATCATGTCAGAACCCAATGTCACAACCCCGACAGCAAGCGAAAAACCATTGACCACCCGAGATAAAATTCTTATCGGTGGATTGGGTGCGCTTACTCCAATTGTCATGAATTTATTGGTGATTGATTTGGAGAAATTATTGATCAACATCACTGCAATTGCAGTTATTGCCTATGTAATCAAAGTAGCAATTTTGTTTTATATCGGAGGAATTGTTGCCTACTTGAACAAAGATGAACACAAACCCATCAAACTCTTTCAGTTGGGGATCTATGCACCTGCCATGATTATTGCGTTTATGAACACAAATCCACTTCAAACGAATGTTGAAGACTTGCCACCAGAAGTAACCAATCCTATTGAAAAACAAATAGTTGTACCGCCAAAAAACAATGACGATGTAGATACTGTGAGTGCCATCATTGAAGATTCCCCCTCTAGAATTGTCTCTGCTTCTAACAAAAAAGAAATAGTATTGTCCGAAGCTGATAAGCAGCGAATTGCGAAAACAAGTTTTGCAGAGATTGTAAAAACCTCTTCAAACGTTGCAGCTTCAAATTTTAGAATAGCAAGCGATTTCGCACAACCTTTTATTCAGAAAGACAGCATGCCTGCTGCCTTAAGATTGAAGTTTTCCACGCTTTTAGATACACTCATCCGAAGTTTTCGGGTAAGTGATTCGGTTTTTGTTGCACCTGTTATCAAGGCCCTTGCCGAAAGAGATATGAAATACTATGATGAACTACTACAAGATATTAGCAACGAGAAACAAAAAATTGACCAAATAAAACTGCAAGACCCTTCTATCCATGAATTCAAATATCCCAAAGAAACAGTAAGTGAGCAGTTTTTCAGAGGTTTTTTTGGTTGGGAATCTGATCGTCTTTGGTTTGTCGTCACTGGAAAATTTGAAAAAAAATCAGATGCCATTCGTCATGCTAAAATATTGACCAAAGAAATGAATGAAGGTGGTCTGATGCCTGTCAATGAATCTCCAATAGATACATTGATGATTCCGAGAATTTACAAGCCTTATGGAAACATTGTTCCAGAATATTGTGTAGTCATGGGTAATAACCTCAACTTGGAAATGGCAAAGAGACTTAAATCTCGTTTGATCCGTAGAAAACTACCGTCATTGACAGAGGACAATGTGGAACTTTGGAAACTCCCCTACTAAACAAAATATTTGGACTCAATATAAAAACCCCTTTAATTTTAGAATTAAAGGGGTTTTTATATTTATTGAAGTCCTGAAATTTGCTAAATCTTTTTGACATTGGTAAGCTATATTGCACTATATTGTTACACACAGTCACGTCAAAGCTTAATTTTTGTATTTTTGATTTGTTAAAATTGAATAAAATGATGAAACAATTACTGTACTTTTTCTGTGCTTGTCTTTTTGTAAATGTTCTGGAAGCACAAGTTCCACCTGCTTATTTCACCGATATTTCTGAAATAGCTGGATTCCGCAATACGGGAAACAATCAAGGTGTTTCGATTGGAGATTATGATAATGATGGTGATGACGATATCTATGTATCGGTACGAGGCGGAGTGAACAAATTGTTTCAGAATATGGGAAACGAAAGATTCATGGATGTAGCCAAAACAGCAGGAGTAGCGGTTGAAGAGAGTACTTTGATGAGTGTTTGGGGGGATTTGGACAATGATGGATATTTGGATCTATTTGTCGGTAATTATAATCAACCCAATCGGCTGTTCCACAATATGGGAGATGGAACTTTTGAAGATATTAGTGTGACAGCAGGCATTGGAAATATCAATCGTTTGCAGGCAGTGACAATGGGTGACATAGACCGTGATGGCTGGCTCGATATTTATGTAGCCAATTTGTCTGAGCAAAATTTGATGTACAAAAACAAGGGCAATTTAACCTTCTCCAATGTGGTCAGTCAATCGAACACAATGGATATGCTGGTTGCGATGGGAACGATTTTCTTCGACTATGATAATGATGGCGACCTTGACCTCTACCTCACACACGATGCCAATCAAGCCTCTATTTTGTACGAAAATGATGGCACTGGTAAATTTACCGATGTCAGTGTGGTTTCGGGTACCAATGTAGCCATTCAGGGTATGGGTATTGATATTGCCGATTTTGACCACAATGGCTTTTTGGACATTTATGTTACCAATTTGGGGCCTAATGTACTTTTACTGAACAACGGCGACAAAACATTTACCAATATTGCCGAAAGTGCTAATGTCGACAATGCTGGAATGGGATGGGGAGTTTCTTGTTTGGACTATGACAATGATGGGTGGCAAGATATTTATACGGTGAACAACTATAATTTTGCGCCCTATCCAAATCGCTTGTACCACAACAATGGAGACAACACTTTTGAAGTAGTGAGTTATGACTCTCCATTGGAGGCGAAAAAAGTAAGTTATGGTACAGCCTGTGGCGACTTTGATGGTGATGGTTTTGTAGATATTGCGCTATCAAATTGGGGTGATGTGGGTTTGCAACTTTTTAGAAATGAAATGATTATGGGCAATTGGGTAAAAATCAAAACGACTGGCACAGAAAGTAACCGCTCTGCAATTGGTTCTCGCATACAGATTTACCACAATGGCAGTATGCAAATGGATGAAGTGATGGCGGGTAGCAGTTGGACTTCACAAAGCAGTGCTACTTTGCATTTTGGACTGGCAGAAGCTTCAATGATTGATTCTCTAATGATTCGTTGGCCAAATGGTTTGGAGGAAATGTACTACAATTTGGATGTGAATCAAAGCTATCACTTTACAGAAGCAGAAGGTGTTGTCACTACAATTGAAGAAAAACCGACTCCTATTGAATCCATTCACCTGTTCCCAAATCCTTTTAGCAATGCTTCAACCATTGAAGTGAATTTACTGCAATCGGCAACAATTACTTTGCGGCTGTATGATTTGAAGGGTCAGGAAATTGCAACTTTATTTGAAGGTGATTTGCAAGCAGGAAAACATGTTTTTGAAGTAAATAAACAAACATTAAAGGAAAACGGTGTCTATATTTTTCGCTTGGAAAGTGGGAGCGAAATAGTGACGAGAAAAGTGGTGAAATTTTAACCTGTTTTTTCGTTAAACAAATAAATTCGAGGTCGAAGATCTGAGAAAATTTCTTATTTATCAATTAATTACTTGTACTCGTTTGTAACGAGTGCCATACAAATGCATTGCAAATACGCAGGAGTTGACACACCTCCACCTCCAATCAAGACGATAAAATAATAACAGATTAGAAAACTTCCATTTCAAAGCTAAAACAAAGAAAGGGTAGTAAGCCTCAAAACTTACTACCCTTTCTTTTTCTTTATTCTTATCTAAATTCCCTATCAATTCAGTTTTGCAAATACTTGTTTGATTTCATACAAGGCACTTCGGTTGACGCTTACTTTTTTGGTATGTAAATCCAACTGTATTCTTGCGCCATCACTCTTGGTCATATAAACCGACCATTCATCTCGACCTGTTTCGGTGAACGTAGCATGTACACCACCACGTCCGCTTTTCATTTCTCTCCATGTTTTATCACCCGTTTGTTCAAATCTACCTGCTTCTCGTCCGCCATATTCCACATAATTCACATTGTAGCCATTGATAATGAACTTGGCTTCTGCAACGGTGTATAAAGGATTTCGATTGAAGGTGATTTTTTTGGTGTGTAAGTCCAATTGAAGTCTTGCCCCATCACTTTTAGTCAAATAAATCGACCATTCATCCCGTCCTGTTTCAGTGAAAGTAGCATGTGCTCTGCGGCTGCCTTTTTTGTATTCAATCCACTTATTGCCACCACTTTGTTCAAAACTACCCGATTCAGAACCTGTATAAGCGACATAGTTGGCACTATATCCATTTAGAACAAATTTTGCTTCTACAATTTGATACAGTGAACTCCGATTAAGGCTCACTTTTTTGGTGTGCAAGTCCAACTGTATGTTCGCACCATCGCTTTTTCTCAAATAAACAGACCATTCATCTCGCCCTGTTTCGGTGAAAGTAGCATGAGGATTGCGGCTACCTTTTTTGTATTCAATCCACTTATTACCACCACTTTGTTCAAAACTACCCGATTCAGAACCTGTATAAGCGACATAATTGACATTGTACCCTTTTATTATGTTGACTGATGGAATGGAAGTTGGGGTAGGCTCAGTTTTTTGTCCAGCATAAATCTCTACTTCTGCCAAAGATAGAGGTGCACCTGCTTGTCTAAAAATACGTACATAGCGACCCCGAGCATTTTTGTTGTGAACAATCGGATTGGCTTGACCTACTTTGAAGTCTTCGTGATAGGCATAATAATCACTGATTTTGTGTGCTTGCCAATCGGTTGCCATAATTGGGTTTTCAGATACCAAAATGTAGATGTCCTTCAATCTATCCATACAACAATCCGTGCGGTTGAAGATTTTAATAGTACCGATGTCATATACTTGACCCAAATCTACTTCCCACCATTGGTTTCGGTCATTTCTTTCGGTATGTGTAACAGAACCAGCATTGTAATTTCCATTTGTATTACCGTCCACTGCTCTTGATGCCAAACCACCATATCCTGTTGTTGATTGTCGTACTGTCTTTCCTTTGGCAAGGTTTTGAGCGAAAACATTGTTGTCAGCGAATAAGAAAACAAATAATGTGGCTAAAATAATTGTGAATTGTTTCATGATAAAAAATTATTCAGAAGTTATAATGAGATTTAATAATTGGCTGAACATCTATTCTTTCAACCTTTCGCCTCATTAGACGATACTTCAAAAGGGTTTCCGACAAATTGAATAATTTTTATTTCAGTTTTTTGAAATTCATTTTTTCACCCTCCAATCAACGCATACCCCGCCCAATCTTCAGGCGTTTTCAAACTTTGCTGAATCAAAGCCAACTTCGCTTTCCGCAAAGCACTCGCATAACTTTCTCCTTCAAGGATGTATTTGAACAAAGTCTTGACCAACTCTCCACTCGATTCGTCGGGAACATCAAAATGTGTGAAAACAATATTAGAAGCTCCTGCATATAAAAAACCTCGATTCATCGCCATCATGCCTTCTCCCTTCGCTATTTTCCCTACACCACTGCTGCAACTGCTCAATACGACTAAATCGGCATTCAATGGAAGGTGATAGGTTTCGGAGGTGTGCAAAATGTAGTTTTCTGTTGTGTTTATGTGTTCAGGTGTTTGTAGAGACGTTTTACTAAAACGTCTGTACGTATTATCTGCGATTTCCGATTCCTTAGTGTCTGTCCTCTTGCTTATCTCCTCTGACTTCTTTGGCGAAGCCAAATAAATACCCGATAAATTTTCATTTCCATCCTGCACATAGCCATGTGTAGCAATCAAAACATACTTGTGATTTTGTACATTTTCGAGCAAGTTTTGTTTGTTGGCGGAAGCATAGAGAAAAGCTTTGGCATCCAGAGCTTGGGCTTCAAAGAGATTGAATACATCTTTGACTTCGTTTTCGGTACTCGGTAGATTGTCCATTGCCACTTGTCCTGCCCGATTGGAGCGCAAAACCCTCGTTTTGCCTCGATTGGTCGCAATCGCCAACTCTGTTTGCTCACCTTCTCCACTTGTTTTTCCTTCAAAACTCACAGGCGCAAAGCCTATGAAACTCGGTGATTGTGTGGCAGTTTGGGCGTGTCGTTTGATGCTATTCAAGAGTAAAGTGGCGGAATAATGGTAGCTGATGTCGAAGTTTTTGATGACATAAGGCAGTGCCGAAAAGTCTCTTTTTTCCAGCACCATTTGCCATTCATTTTCCTGCAATTGTCGGCGGTCTATCAGCGCATCGAAGGGCAAAGTAGCGAGTAGGTCGTGGGGAATAATGGTCAGTTTTCCGTTGGTGTTGTTTGGATATTCCTTCAAAGCGGGCAGCAGCAATAGGTCAAATAAATTGCCTGCTGCTTCGATGTATTCTGCTATGTCGGCAAGGGTGATGGCATCTTGTAGATCTTCAATGAGTTGGGCTAAGTTGTCAGGGCGGTCGAGTTCGTGGATTTGGTAGGTAGTGGCTGTGATGTGGAAGAGGTAGATTTTTTTTGGGGTGAGATGGTAGGAGAGGATAGTTGGATTGTTAGATGGTTGAATTATTTTATTGCTATTCGTAGCCCACGAATTAATTCGTGGGTTATGGATGGTTTGAAGATGACTTTGAAGGTCTTGAGTAGTGGCAGTCTCCAATTGGTATTTGAGTTCGTAATATTCGGGATAGTCTTTCTCAAATTGTTCAATGAGTTGGTCATATTCTTGTTGGTAGTCAAAGTGTTGGCTTTGCCATTCTCTGATTTGGGTTTCGTCTTTTTGCTCATTTTTGAGTTCTTCCTGTTGGATGCGTTTGTCGAGATAGGTGAGTTCGATGCGGAGGTCGTATTCTTGCTGTAGGAGTTCTTCTGGAATGTTGGCGGTGGCTTTGGCTTCGGTGTCTTTGATACCTGAAAGTAAAAGTACAGCTTTGGATTGTTCGGAGTAGTGGAATGGGAGGTGAGAAATGGGAAATTGGGAAAAATTCCCCTTTTGAAGCGGGTTAGGGAGATGTTCGAGAATGTTTTGAGGCAAAGAGGATGTTTGGGCAGTTAGCAAAGCTGCTTCAATTGCTCCATCAAATAGGGTTGTGGCTTTTTCGGCTAAAACCAATTTGCTGCCTTCGGCTTTGTAGCCTTGTCGCATTTCGGCAATGAGTTCGGTGGCTAGGTGATAGGCGGATAGGGCGGCTTGTAGGTCTTTTGGGGTTTGGGTTTCTTCGGTGTAGTATTGAAGGAAGGTTTGGGCTTTGGATTGGAGAACTTCTAATAGAACGGGTTGGGAAAGGCAGTTTTGGAGTGTTGGATTTTGGTAGTAGTCGGTTTCATTGAAGTTGGGGAATAGGGATTGAAGGGCGAGTTGGTGGTGTTGGAAGGATTTGGGATAGTTTTTTTGGAGGTAAAAAACTTCAGCAAGACCTTTGAATATTTCTGCCGTAGTATGGTGTTTAATGCCTAGTGATTCCTTAGAATTCAATAAACTTACTATTTAAGTGTTGAAGCGATTTATTGTAATTTTTTATTTTTAAGTATGCAATACTTAGACCTATATGAGTATTTATAGTTCGTAGATGATTTTTACTGAATATATTTATTGTAATATCCAAACTTTTGCTTAATAGATATATTGCTTTTTTAAAAACGCTCTTTTTAGTGTAAGCATATCCTAAATTATTATAACTTTCTGCAATGTCTGGATGTTTTTCTCCAAACAACTCTAATCTAATATCTAAACTTTTTTGATAGTTTTTGATCGCAGTTTGATGATTCTCTATATAACTATAAACATTACCAAGTGCATTGTAGCAACCTGCAATGTGAGGATGTAACTCTTCCAATATTGAAAGCCGAATCTTTAAACTTTTTTGATAAAAACTGATAGCCTTTTGAGTATCTCTTAGCTGAAAATATACTAAGCCAATGTTATAATAACTAACTGCGATATTAGCATAATCCTCTATATCAATATAGATAAATAAACTTGCTTTATAAAACTCTATCGATTTCTTATAACCACCTTTAATCCAGTTGATAATACCTAAGTTAATATGGATAAAAGCTAATATTTTTGGTGCCTTATTCAGCTTGTTCATTACTATATTTAAAGATAAATTGGCTTTTTTTTCGGCTTCCTTAAGATTACCACTTCTCCACAATATACTACACCATTCATTCAAACACTCCACATACCCCTCCCAATCTTCCGCTTCCTCAAAAATTGGAGCGATTGCTTCCAATACTTCAATAGCATCGGCATATTTTCCATCTTGCATTCAAGTAACAAATGCAAATTTTAGGAGATACAAATAGGGAAAAAAATAAAGAGCCAAAAGGTTTGATTCTTTTAGCTCTCGAAGGTTAAAGATTCCTATTTCTTGTCTCGTCTAAAAGCATAAAATATGATTCATTTAACCGAGTACAAATATACACAATTAGTTTCAGCAAATCGGTGTGGGTAAGTTTGAATTTATTTTTGAGTTTTACTAAATGGATTTTTCGTTATCTTTACTCAATGCAGACATCTTTACAAAAAATCCTTATTGGCAAACCAACGGAATCGAACTAAAAGACCCTGATAATTTTGGACTTATCGTAAGCGTCAAACAAAAAGAGCTACAATCGGAGGACGCAACTACCCAACTTATCAAAGCAAAAGGAATCCATACTTGGGAACAGTTTCTCAACTATGTAAAGAACATCCCTTATGGAAGAAATTCGGATAGAACCGATTTTGAATTGGTGGTGAAAGAGAACAAAGGCACTTGCAGCTCGAAGCACGCACTGACAAAACAAGTAGCTGATTTAAACCAAATTGAAGGTGTTCAACTGATAATGGGAATTTATAAAATGACCCAATCCAACACCGAAGGAATCGGCAATCATTTGAAGGGAAATGCTTTGGAATACCTACCCGAAGCTCATTGTTATCTAAAAGTAAACGGCAAAAGGATAGACCTCACCAACCCTACATCCGACATCCAAAAAATACAAGCCGACATAATCGAAGAGCAGGAGATAGAACCTTTTCAAGTCGGAGCATACAAGGTGGATTTCCAAAAAGCATTTCTTAGAAATTGGCGGGAACAGTTTGGTTTGAGTCTTTCTTTTGATGAAATTTGGGAGGTGAGGGAGAGGTGTATTGGGGAATTGGGGGAAAATGGCTGTAATTGAGGAAGTCAGGTTGAAGTAGATTAGTGCTGAAAGGAAAAATTCGTTTTTGAAGAATACTTCATGGTTTTGATTTCTTATCGCAGAACAGGGTTTAAACCCTGTTCTGCGATAAGAAACAACAATTTTTATATAGTGTTTCATAAAATACAATTGCGAAAAACCACAAATTACATTTTGAACCTTAATAAAGTTTTCAAGTGTGAATTGTATCAACTACCACAATATTTTCACAGGATATGCCTCAAAATAAGAATCTTTTGTAATGACATGGATATCTTCTGTCATAGCTTGGGCAATAATCAACCTATCAAAAGGGTCTTTGTGGTGAAAAGGCAAAGTTAAAAGAGGCTTCAAATGTGCAAAATCAAAGTCCAATACTAGAATATTATGCCTTGCAAGCATAGATTCTAAATCTTTGAACTCTATGGAAATATCAAGCTTCTTCAAACTCAATTTGATAACCATTTCCCATAAACTTGCTTTGCTGACAAATACTTGATTGTTATCATTGTCAATAGCCTCAATTGCTTTGGATGATAATTGTCTATTGCCTTCAATGTACCAAATCAAGGCGTGTGTGTCTATCAATACATTCATTGCTACATATATTCTTTAAAGTCCTCCAAAGGTGCATCAAAATCATCTGATACATAAGTAAATGTGCCTTTTCCAAAACCAAATTTTCGTTTAGTGGTATTGGTTGTGGCTTGTTCTTTAGACTTTGGTAAGGCTGTCGAACTATCAATTATCACCTGCAATGCTGCCAACAAATCTACATCTTCAATTTGAGCGATTTTTTGATGAAGCACTGCTTTTAAGCTTAAAGTTGTCATACTTTATGTGTTTTAGTGAAGAAACAAAATAAGTTGTGGATTGGTTTCTTCTAAAACCCTAAAAAAGTAAAGGGCAAAAGGATAGACCTCACCCATCCTACATCTGACATCCGAAAAATACAAGCCGATATAATCGAAGAGAAGGAAATTGAACCTTTTCAAGTGGGCCCATACAAGGTGGATCTCCACAAAGCATTTCTTAGAAATTGGCGGAAAGAGTTTGATTTGAGTCTTTCGTTTGATGAAATTTGGGAGGTGAGGGAGAGGTGTATTGGGGAATTGGAGAAAAGGAATTGTAATTGAAGGGGGAAAGTTGAGAAGGCTTGATTGGAGGGGATTATCGTTGATAGAAAAATAAATCATGTTTTTGAATCTTTGAGTAACAATGATTTTAATTAAATGAATATTTATTGATAACTTTGCAATATTACTTTTGTTAATGTATAGAAATAATTATTCTTTCATTTTTTATCAGAAAATAAAATATGTCTTTCAACATAACATTTCCAAATAGAACAGGGACTAACGAAAATGAGATTCTTGAAACTGAAAACAACATTGTCTTAATAGGCTCAAATGGAGCAGGAAAATCTCGATTGGGTGTTTGGATAGAACAGCAACTTCAAAATCAAGTAACAGTCCACAGAATAAGTGCTCAAAAAGTTCTTAATATACCTGATTTTGCTCAATTAAAGAGTTTAGAGGAGGCAGAAAAAGGCTTACGATGGGGAAGGTTTGACCAAATTGCAGCTATTGGTAGGAAAATGGCTGACAGGTGGGGGGGTAAGCCCGCAACATTTCTATTAAATGATTACGATAAACTCTTATCGCTGCTATTCGCTAAAAATTCAGAGCGAAATAGGCAACATACTCAACAAACCCGTGAATCAGAAGGGTATATACCAGTTCCAGATTCGCCTATAGATGTAATTATTAGGATTTGGTCATTCATTATGCCACATAGACAAATTATTTTTGATGATAGTAAAGTCTTAGTGAAAAAAGAAGGAGGACCTGATTACCATGGTAAAGAAATGAGCGACGGAGAAAGAGTTGTACTCTATTTAATAGGTCAATGTTTATGCGCTCCTGAAAATTCAGTATTAATAATTGATGAGCCTGAAATTCACCTTCATAAATCGTTGGTTGATAAACTTTGGAATAAAATTGAAGAGCTATCACAAAACAAGCTACTTATTTACATTACACATGACTTAGACTTTGCTTCGTCAAGGGCAGATGCACATAAATTTTGGATTAAAAATTACAATGGTAATGACTTATGGGAATGGGATGATGTACCAACTGATGAAAATTTGCCTGATGGATTGATACTCGAAATTATAGGGAATAGAAAAAATGTAATCTTTACTGAAGGGGACAATGGCAGTTTGGATACTACTGTATATCAACTTGTATATCCTGAACATCACATTATACCAAGAGGTGGAGGTGAGAAAGTAATTGAATCGACAAAAGCACTTCGTGCTAATACAAGCATCCATCATTTAAATACATTCGGCTTAATTGATAGTGACTACAAGGAAGAAGAGGAAAAAGCAGCTTTATTAACACATGGAATATTTACAATACCCGTTGCAGAAATCGAAAGCCTTTTTTGTTTAGAGTCTATACTTAGAATAATGGCTGACCATTTAGAGTTGAATGCTGACCAAAAAGTAAATGAAGTCATTGATTTCTTATGCACTTCTCTCAATAACGAATTTGACACTCAAGTATCTTCAAAAGTTGAAAAAATAGTTGAGTATAAACTTGGTGCATATTCTAAAGAAAGTCATACCCAGCAGGGCATCGAGGACGGATTACAAACCACTTTAGGGAGAATAGATATTGCTTCAATCTACGCTGAAACTGAAACAGTTTACAGAGAAGCTATTAACCAGAGAGATATTCAAAAATTGCTCTTAATTTATAATAGAAAGAGTCTTCCCGACAGAATATCATCAATTTTTGGTTTAAGGAATGGGCAATATGGGAAACTACTAATTAGACTTTTAAAAGGCTCAAGAAAAACTGAATTGATTGAAGCACTAAAAGAAAAATTACCGATAATAAATGAATAATCCCATAGAGATTGAACATCAATAGAAATACCTCTGATATCACAGATGCTTATGAGTTTCATACTCATAAATTTGCTATTGATGTCCTTTTTAAATAACTATCATGTTTCAATAATTATCCAAAAAAAACTCCCCCCTCCCCAAAGGATTCCTCCAATTTAATTGTCTAAAGAAGAAATCAACTTCTAAAAAATGAAACAAATTTTACTTCTGTTGACAATTTGTCTTTGCTTTGTCCTATCTCAAACCGTTCATGCTCAAACCGTTTGCCCCGACCCCTTACCTGATAACTACAACACTACTACTCCAGGCTGTACAATTTGTGATTTTCCCTTCACAGGTAGTAATTATGATTACACTGTCTCAGGGGTAATAGCTAATGGAGATTATGGATGTGGAAACCTCATCTGGGACAACGACCAATTCTTTGTTTTCATCGCCAACGACCCTTGCGTTTCCTTCACCGTAGATGCCTACAACTGCAATGCCAATACAGTTCCTCCATTTTTGGTGGGATTGCAGGGATTTATCTTTGATTTGGCTCTGACAACTACCTACGACTGCCATTTAGGATGCTGTATGGGCGGACCTGGAGGGTCAGGCTGCGATGCCGATAGTCCAGCTTTTACGATTGCAACTTGTGGATTAACGGTCGGAACGGCCTATTACTTAATCATTGACGGATGTGCTGGCTCGGAATGTGATTATACCGTAAGTGCAACAGGAACACAAGGCGGAGATTTCGTCACCATTTCACCGACAGGCCCTTTCTGTACCGATGAAGGCATGGTGACATTGGAAGGAAGCCCTGCAACGGGTTCGACAGGAACAGGTGTTTGGACAGGAGATGTCAATGCCAATGGGGAGTTTGACGCAACTGCTTTGGGCGCAGGCAACTATTCCGCAACTTACACTTTCACGAATACCTATGGTTGTGAAGGAGACCAAACCCTGAATTTTGTGATTGGAGAACCTCCTGTGGTCAGCATTGACCCTGTCAATCCACTTTGCACCAACAGTCTTGCCTTCAATCTAAGCGCCTCACCAGTTGGAGGTACTTGGGGAGGAGTCACGACGGATGGCGTTTTCGCTCCTGCCATTATAGGTACTGGTAATCATAGCGTTACCTACACAGTAGTCGATGGAGGATGTGTGGTTACCGAAGAGATTTTTATCACCGTCAATGCAAATCCTATTGTAGATATTGGACCTCTTAGCAGTTTCATTTGCGCTCAAGACGAAGCAGTCGACCTCATAGCGACACCAGCAGGAGGGATTTGGAGTGGCAATGTAAATGCGAATGGAACCATCAACCCCGCTTTGGGAGAAGGCTCTTATTCGGCAACCTATACCTTTACCGATGCCAACAATTGCTCAGGTTCTGACATCATCAATTTTGACATATTCCCTGCTCCAACAGTAGAAATTCTTCCTCAAGCATCTCTTTGTCAAGGTGATACCATTACAGCTTTGATAGGTATTCCCGATGGAGGTATTTGGGCGGGAGATGTAAACGAAAACGGAGAAATTGACCCTGCCATTTTGGGCGAAGGAGATTTTGTTGCAATGTATGAGATTACAGACTCCAATGGTTGTACAGGTACTGCAAATCTGGACTTTACGATATTTCCTTTACCGATTGTAGAAATAACACCTCTTGATACCGTCTGCCAAAACGACCCAATAACTACTTTGACTGTCTCACTAGAAGGAGGTACTTGGAGTGGAAATGTAGATGAAAACGGAGGTTTTGACCCCGCCATTTTGGGCGCAGGAGATTTTACAGCCATCTATGAATACACCGATGAAAACGCTTGTAGCAACAGCGATACATTGGATTTTACCATTCAACCGATACCTATTGTTTCCATTGAAGCGGTTGGAATATTTTGTGAAGATGACGGAGTTGTTCTTTTGACCGCCAATCCCACAGGAGGCGTTTGGAAAGGTGCTATTTCGGAAACGGGCGAGTTCGACCCACAAATTGCAGGTATCGGCACACACACAATTACCTACACTTTTACCGATTCTTTTGGCTGCGCCGAAATGGACGAAATCAGTATTGAAGTATTTGCCAATCCTATTGTTACTTTTCTTTCGCCAAGCGAATATTGCCCAATAGATGAACTCCTTCAATTGGAGGCAGAACCCATTGGAGGAACTTGGAGTGGAGATGTGGACTCCAATGGTGAAATCAATCCCAACCTTTTGGGTGCAGGTGATTTTACTGCAATATATACCTTCGCCGATTCCAATAACTGTACTGCTACCAATAGCCTTCAATTCACCATTTTTGCAGAACCGACCATCACCTTCGACAATACAGGTCCTTGGTGCTTGGAAGCATCTGCCCAAACCATTGTAGCAGAACCCAGTGGAGGGATTTTTTCGGGCGCAGCAGACCCAACAGGCGAAGTCGTGCCGCAAGATTTGGGCGCAGGTTTTCACGATGTCAATTACCTATTTACAGACGAAAATGGCTGCATAACAGACACGACCTTTGCCATTGAAGTATCTGCAACGGTCACGATTCAGATTGATTCCTTGCCTCCTTTGTGTTCGGATGGCGCAGTGGTGCAGCTTTCTGCCAATCCGACAGGAGGAACATGGAGCGGAGCAGCAAGCGCAACAGGCGAAGTTGACCCCGTTGCCTTGGGAGTTGGCTCACATACAGTCACCTATGAAGTCACCGATGCGGACGGATGTATGTTTAGTGGTGAGCGAAATATTGAAGTAATCGCCCCTACCAACATCGAATTTTTGTCCACCGAACCCTTTTGTTTGGAAGACGTGACCACGATTGTAGAAGCCACTCCAACAGGCGGTTTATGGTCGGGCGATGTCAATGAGTTTGGCGAATTTAATCCCACAACGCTCGGTTCGGGCGTTCACGATGCCACCTACACCTACACCGATTTTGCAGGTTGTGTGACCACTGAATCTTTCACTTTCACCATTGCAGAACCTTTGGAAATTGTATTTGACGACAGCGTTTTTTGTCAAAGCGAAACAGGTTTGGTGACTTTAAATGCTTCTCCTTCAAATGGCACTTGGTCGGGAGACATCGTTTCACCAAATGGTGAAATCGACCCTTCAATCCTTGATTTGGGAGAATATGTTGTCACCTATACGGCGCTTCAATTGCCTGAAGGTTGCAGCGTTTCGGAAGACCTTACGGTTTCGATTATTGGCGTGACGGATTTGGAGATTGTGGGCGATACCAGTTTTTGCCAAACATCGGGCATCCAAACTTTCACGGCTACGCCATCGGGAGGTACTTGGAGTGGAGTAGCCGATGCGTTGGGCAATGTGGATGTTTCTGCACTTTCAGTAGGCACGCACGAAGTGATTTATACGGCAACTTCTGACGAAGGCTGTGTTTCGACTGTCAGTCAAGAAATCACCATTGCTGCTCCACCAACTGCCAATCTTTCTGGAAGTCCTACGATGTGTGAAGGGGACGAGGCAAATTTGGAAATTGTATTGACGGGAATCGCTCCCTGGACGGTCACCTATACTTTGGAGGGCGGTACCGAAACGTCTTTTACGATTGACAGCAGCCCCTATGAATGGACGGTCAATCAGGGCGGTGAATATGTTTTGGTAAGTGTGGAAGATGCCAATGGATGTGCTGATTCGGCAATCGGAACAGCAACGATGACAGAATTGCCTCCTTTGCAGCTTGTCAATATTTCGAGCAACTGCAATGGCACAAATACAGGTTTTATTGTGCAATTTGAAATCATAGGTGGCGACCCTGCAAGCTATACCGTGTCGGGAATTGCAGGAAATCTTAGTTCGGACGCACCTTATGTTTTTACGAGCGAAGACATTCCAACGGGCGACACCGCCAATTTTACGGTCAGTGACGACAGCCCTTGTGACGACATCAGCGATGCGGTGACGGTTTTGGATTGTTCTTGTGAGACAGATGCGGGGAGTTTGCAAGTCGATGGTTTTGAAGTCTGTGTAACCGAAACGGTAACAGTTTTTCACAATGCGGATGAGTTTCTGGACGAGAATGACACGCTGCTGTTTGTGCTGTATGCTGGTACACCCAACAATGTAGAGACGGTTTTGGTGCTGACAGACGGAACGACTTTTGGTTTTGACGATGCCTTAATGGATGCAGGTGTGACCTATTACATTGCAGCGGTTGCAGGGGATGGCGACCTGATTGATGGAATTGATTTGGGGGATTCGTGTTTGGATTATTCGACAGGAATTCCTGTGCTTTTCAATGCCTTGCCTACGGCATCGCTTGGCGCAGACCAAACGATTTGTGAAGGTGACGAAGTGACTTTTGTTTTGGAATTGGAGGGCGAAGCTCCTTTTACGGTGACGCTCAATGGTGGAATTGTCTTGACGGATATTCCGAACGGGCATGAATACACCATCAGCCCTACCGAAAATACAACGATTGAAGTGGAAATGGTATCGGACGCAAATTGTGAGGACATTTCGACCAATCAAGTGAGTATTACCGTCAATACACCGCCATCAGCAGAACTCACGCCAGAGGTGAATATCTGCAATACCGACCAAAACAACGACCCTACGACTTTGAATTTGAACGATTTAATCACTAGTGGAGATGCCACGGGAACTTGGGTGGATTTGGACGCTTCGGGCGCAATCGGCACATTGCCCAACTTGGACTTCAATGGTGTAACGGCTGGCGACTATACCTTTGAATATACAACAGCAATAGCTCAAGCTCCTTGTACAGATGTTTCTTATGTGATTACGGTGCAGGTCAATGATTGTTCTTGTCCTGATGTCAGCACTTTGGGCGCAGGTCCATTCTGCAATGACAATGCTACTTTGGATTTGGCGACCATCACTTCTACAAGCGAACTTGGAACTTGGACCATCACGAATGCTCCTGCCAATGCTACCGCCACGATTACAGACAATACCTTCAATGGAGACGGTTCAGTGACAGGTGATTATGAACTGACTTTCACTTTGACGGAAACACCTCCTGCGGGCTGCCCAGGCAATTCTGTTCAAACGATTTCGATTGCGGCAGTGGTCAGTGCAGGTACTATTTCGGAGGCGATTCAGATTTGCAATGATGGAGTGGAATTGGATTTGTTGGAGCAATTGACAGACGCAACGATTGGCGGAACTTGGACAGATGTTTCTGCAAATCCTGCAACGGGCTTCTTAAATGGTGGTATTTTGACCACCGAAAATATTGCAAGTGGCACCTACAATTTTGTGTATGAAGTGGCAGCGGATGCGCCTTGTTTGGGAGATAGTGAGGAGGTCGTGGTCGAAATAGACAATCCTGTGAGTGCGGGTTCTTTGCTGCAAAATGTGGCTTTGTGTGACGGTACAGATACAACGGTGAATTTGTTTGACTTGATTGAAAACTTTGACTTGGGTGGCACTTGGACGGATGTTTCACCGAGTCCTGCAAGCGGCTTCAATGCGAATGGTGAACTGACTGTCAGTAGCTTGGATAGTGGAACGTATCTGTTTGAATATGCCGTGAACAGCAATGGAATCTGTACAAATGAGCAAGTGACGGTGGAGGTGAGAATGGACGAAACGCCGATTGCGGATGCAGGGGAAACGAGTCTTTTGACCTGTGATGAGCCGACTGCAATGATTGGAGGAACAGGCTCTTCAACGGGCGCAAACATTATTTATTTATGGTCGGGAAATGTGGAGGATTCGATTGCCGCCACGACAATGACCAATTTTTCAGGCATTTATACGCTTACCGTAACGGATTCGCAAACAGGTTGTGCGGCTACAGATTCGGTGACGATTACACAAGAAGGGGCAATTCCTATTTTGTCGGCTGTTGCTTTTGAGGTGAGTTGTTTTGGGGTGAGTGATGGACGGATTGAAGTGGAAAGCGTGACAAGTGGAGTTGAGCCTTTTCAGTATTCACTGGATGGAGACGAATTGGGTGAGCAAACAGTATTTGAGGGTTTGGAAGCGGGAAGCCATACGGTAGAGGTGGTGGATGCGAATGGCTGTACGGACGCTTTGACTTTTGAGATTGTAGAACCCGAAGAATTGACGGTTTCATTGGTATTGAATGTGGCTTCTAATGTGATACAATTGGGCGATAGTGTGCAAATTGTTCCGACATTGGCGGGTGCATTTTCTGAATTTAATTGGACTCCTTTGGGCGGTTTTGAGGCTTGTGATGTGGCATTGGATTCGGTGGCTTGTTTGAATCCGTGGGTGCAGCCAACTGAAAACACAACTTATATGCTTTCTATTGCAGATGAAACGGGCTGTACGGCTGCTGCAAGCATTGATGTGTTGGTAGAAACGGAAGTGAAGGTAATTGTGCCTACTGCTTTTTCTCCAAATGGCGATGGCATCAACGATGAACTCCGCCTTTTTGCCAATTCAAGTGTGTCTCAGGTTCAAACGTTTATGATTTTTGACCGATGGGGCGAGAAGGTGTTTGAACAAAACAATTTTGACCCGAATGATGACGCTGCTGTTGTAGCTTGGGATGGTGTGTATAAGGGCAAGGAAATGGGGATTGGGGTGTTTGTGTTTTATGCAATGGTGGAGTTTCGAGATGGGAGTTTTGGGGAGTTTCAGGGGAATGTGAGTTTGGTGAGGTAGGGATTACCGTCGAAATTAGAGTGTGGGTCGTCCTGAAAAAAGTTTACACTTAAAAAATATGTACTGAAATAGAGTTACGGTCAAAAAACCGTCCTAAATTGGGGTGACAGTGGTAAAATAAAAGAAAAAAATGGAAACCATGCTCCAAAAAATCAAACAACTCCGAAAAGAACTCCACCAAAACCCCGAACTATCAGGCTGCGAAATCCAAACAGCCCAACGAATCAAAACATTCCTACAAACCTACCATTCAGCTACTGCAATCATCGAGCAAATAGGAGGGCATGGTTTGGCAGCCGTATATGAGTTCCCACAAAAAGGAGCAACCGTAATGATTCGATGTGAATTGGATGCACTGCCAATTGAAGAAAAAAACGCCTTTGATTACCAATCCAAAACAAAAGGCGTTTCCCACAAATGTGGGCATGACGGACATATCGCAATGGTAGCAGGTTTGGTGTTTTGGATAAAAGAACAAGATTTCTGTTCAGGCAAAATCATACTGTTGTTTCAGCCTGCAGAAGAAACAGGCAAAGGAGCTTTTGAAGTGCTGCAAGACCCAAAGTTCAAAGCCCTCCGACCTGATTATATTTTTGCCCTGCACAACCTTCCTAACGAACCCCTCCACACCATTCTCACCAAACCCAATAGTTTTTCGGCAACCGTTCAGAGCATGATTGTTCACCTCACAGGCAAAGAATCCCACGCCTCCGAACCCGAAAACGGCACCAATCCAGCTTTGGCAATGGCGGAGCTTATCACCGAATTTTCAAAACTCAATAGACAAGACCTTCAAAGCGAGAAATTTACTCTCCTCACTCCAATTCACATCAACATGGGGCAAAAATCCTATGGTATTTCGGCAGGCGCAGCAGAACTGCACTACACCTTGCGAGCATGGACAGAGGAGGTAATGGCACAATTGAAGGAAACATTGCAGCAAATCTTGAATCGAATAGGGATGCAATACGCATTGAGCTACACCATAGATTGGCTCGAATATTTTCCCAGCACCACCAACGACCCTTTCTGCAATGAGTTTGTGGTAAAGGCTGCAAGAGCAAATGGTTTGGACTGCAAAGAACGAGCCTACCCATTGAAGTTTGGAGAAGATTTTGGATGGTTCTCCAAACACTACAAAACAGCCATGTTCGGTTTGGGAGCAGGTATGGATTCTCCCGCCTTGCACCATGCAGACTACGATTTTCCCGAAGAAATCCTTGAAACGGGAATGGGTATGTTCAAAGAGATTATACAACAAATTATCAAATAGACACTTAAACAGAAATAACACAATGGCAATACTTATTCCTAGATTCAAGTGACAAATACATTTTTTTGGGAAGCGGCTATGGCATGTTTCAATCCCAAACACCAAATTGGTTTTTGGGTAATTTATTGGCAGATGTTGAAAATGGAGATGCCAAAGTTGTATGTGCTTGTGATAAAGAAGGCAAGGTGGTTTGGCTACATTCAGATAAAGTTGAAGTTGTGAGCATTGATGGGAAATTGCCTTCTGAGTATTGTCTAAATCGGGATTTTATTTTATTCGTATCCCTTAATTTCTACATCTTCCTCTGGTACGTGAATTTGGGTTTGGATTTGTAGGTGATTTAAACCCGTACAAGGCCACTGTTGGTCTAAAGGTTGCATTGTTTTTGAATGTCTGTATGTCTGCACCTGGTTGGGCAATAACCAAGTTAAAATTGTTATTGCTAATAAAGTGCATCGGATAGTTGTAAGATTCAAAAGATACCATGGTTGAGTTCCCCAAACCTTTGACTACCTTAAAACTCGCATCTTGATTGAACAAGTCATCTCCCTGTGCTTGCTGCAATTTTAGTTGGAAGTTTTGGTGTCTTAAAAAATACCCAGGATATTCTAAAGATTCAAAAGACACGGTATTGTCTCCTGCCAAACCTTTCACCATTTTGAAGCTGCCAGCCTTGTTGGCTTGAATAGATTCATCTTTGGTGATTTTTCCAATAAATCCTTGATAACAAATGAAATAACAAGGATTATCTGCTGACAACATCGTGCTATGGCTTGTAGAAATAGTAGGAACTGGTGCAGGTGCAGGATTTGATGTCAACTTCCAGCCGGTCTTTGATATCCAGTAGGAACTGGTGCAGCAGGTGCAGGTACTGGTAGAGCTGGAGCTGGAGCTGGAACAGAACTACCATTACCCCATCTATAAATATTATCCGCACTGTTCACACCCCATACATTTATGTCATTACCAACAGAGATTTGCTTCAATTTTCCAGCGACTTGTGTCCAGTTGCTGCCATCCCATTGGTAAATATCATCGGCACTATTCACACCCCATACCTTGCCGTCAAAACCCACTGAAACGTGTTTCAACTTGCCCGGTATATTAGTCCATTTGCCACCATCCCAACGATAAATATCATCGGCACTGTTCACACCCCATACCTGACTGCTACTCCCAACAGAGATTTGCTTCAATTTGCCCGGTACATTGGTCCATTCACTGCCATCCATGCGGTAGATATTGTCTGCACTGTTCACACCCCACACAGCACCGTCAGAACCTACCGAAACATGCTTCAATCCTCCGGGAACTTGCTGCCAGTTGCTGCCATCCCAACGATAGATATTGTCCGCACTGTTCACACCCCAAATATGATTCATGCTACCAGCAGAGATTTGCTTCAATTTGCCCGGTATATTGGTCCATTTACTGCCATCCCAACGATAAATATCATCGGCACTGTTCACACCCCATACAGTACCGTCCGCAGCCACTGAAACGCACTTCAAACCACCAGGAATTTGTTGCCATTTACTCGCAATAGGTTGAGGTGCAGGAGCAGGAGTTGGCACAGGACTGCCATTACCCCATCTATAAATATTATCCCCGCCATTTGGCCATCGGTAATTTGCTCCCGAAATAGCCACAGCATTTTCCACATTCGGATCGTATTGTGCAGCTGGGCCGAGAACAATGTCACCTTCATAAATAGCAAGGTTATCTACTATTTCCACTTCAAATTCTATTACCTCATCTCGCATCGGCAAGGTTGACCTTACACTACGCACACTCCGATCGGATGTGTTGGGACTGTATTGCTCTACATCTTGTTCATTTTGAGGAGAGTTAGAAGATGCAGTTCTGCTGTCTCTTTGAGCTGATAAATCGGTTGTCATCAGACAACCAAATAGTAATAGTGATAAAAAAAAATTAAAACGATTCATAATTAAAAAAATTTAATGATAAAGAAAATAAATACTTCTATTAGACGATTTTGGTAGGTTTGTTCCGACAGGATTGATGAAGTTACAAAAGAAACCGTAAACAAACCCTAGATTCAAGTGACAAATGCAACTTTTTGTTTTCAAAATGGAAATCAATATCTAACACAACGATTAAGAGTAGGCATGTTTTTTTTCGTTTATAATGAGTGAGTTATACCTCTTCACCATAGATAGAGGTAGTTTTTTTGTGAACAATCTGCCGTCTACTGCTTATGTAGTAGGCGGTTCTTTTATAATGAATTAACGTTTTCAATTAGCCATGTGCATGAGGAAAAATGAGATACAATGAGTTCCCATCTAATAAATATATGGAATTGAATCCTATAAAAAAAACAGCCCATGCTTTGTATAAAGCATGGGCTGCTGGTTGTTATTGCAGCAAGAAAAAGCAAAGCCTCAAGCTATTTTTCGTAGAATCAATATCAAAAATCACTCCTTCAAATTGCTTTTGGCAGATAGCCTTCTTCTAATACTCAATTTCGTCCTCTTCCTCTATTAGTTGGATTTGTAGGAGATTGGAATCCAAATAAAGCCCTTGTTGGTCTAAAAGTCGCCTCTTTCTTGAACGCCTCTATATCTCCTTCTGGTTTGGCGATAACCAAGTTAAAATTGTCATTGCAGATAAAGTGCATCGGATAATTGTAAGATTCAAAAGAAACCATCGTTGAATTCCCCAAACCCTTGACTACCTTAAAACTCGCATCTTTTTTAAACAATTCATCAGGTGTCGCTTGCTGCAATGTTATTTGGGATTTTTGATTTCTTAGAAAATAGCCAGGATATTCTATAGATTCAAAAGACATCGTATTGTCTCCTGCCAAACCCTGAACCATTTTGAAACTACCTGCTTTGTTGGATGGAAGAGATGCATCCTTGGTGATTTTCCCAGTAAAATTTTCATAGCGAATATAGTATTTGGGATTACTAAGCGATTCAAAGGAATAAGGATTCTCTGCGGTCAACATAGTGCTGAGACTGGTAGAAATAGCAGGGGTAGGGGCAGGAGCGGGTTTTGGAACAGGTTGGCCATCACCCCATCTATAAATTTTATCCGCACTATTTACACCCCAAATATGTTTGTTACTTCCAACAGAAATTTGCTTCAATTTGCCCGAAACTTGCCGCCATCTGTCGCTATCCCTTAGGTAAATGTTGTCCGCACTGTTCACACCCCAAAATATTGGAGAAAAAACTCAATGTATCTCCTTTCCAAATCAAAATATCGGGTTTTGGGTTGATAGAATGACATTCTATTGACAGTAGTAGCAACAGGGCAATCAGAATAGAGTAGCCCATTTTGAAGTCTTTCATTATTTCTATCTATTTTCAAAAAATAATAAAGTACAAACTTTTAAAGTCACCAAACGCATTGAATTATCTTCTGTTTTCAACACAAATATTACCCCAAAAACTCCCCAAACACCCCTCTCAAAACATCCGAAACCTCGCCAAGTGTAGCCTCATTATCAACAGCTTCCACTACCGCAGGCATCAAATTTCGACCATCCTTTGCCCGTGCTTCAATCTCCTTCAAACAAGCTGCCACCTTAGCCGAATCCCGTTCCGCCTTGAGCGTTTCTAATTTTTGCGTTTGAATTTGACGGATAGAGTCGTCAATGCGAAGCAGAGGGATTTTTTTGTCATCCTCAGTAGTGTACTTGTTCACCCCCACCAAAATCTTTTCTTGGCTTTCAATCGCCTTTTGGTATTCATAAGCCGAACGAGCAATTTCTTCCTGCATATAGCCCTCCTCAATCGCTTGCACAGAACCACCCATTGCATCAATTTTTTCGATGTAGGCCCAAGCAGCATCTTCCACTTCATTTGTGAGATTTTCGACAAAATAGGACCCCGCCAATGGATCTACTGTATCCGTTACACCACTTTCAAAACCAATAATTTGCTGTGTTCTCAGCGCAATTTTTGCAGCCTCCTCAGTCGGCAAAGACAAGGCTTCATCGTAGCCATTCGTATGCAAAGACTGCGTACCACCCAATACCGCCGCCAAAGCTTGCAGCGTCACCCTCGGCACATTGTTGAGGGGTTGTTGAGCTGTCAAAGTAGAACCACCCGTTTGGGTATGGAATCGGAGTTTCATTGCCCCTTCATCCGTTGCGCCCAAATCTTTGGTCATTTTTGCCCACATCCTACGAGCCGCCCGAAATTTAGCAACTTCCTCAAAAAAGTTATTGTGGGCATTGAAGAAAAACGACAAACGTTTGGCAAACACATTGATGTCCAAACCTACTGCCATTGCAGCCTTCAAATAGGCTTTTCCATTCGCCAAAGTAAAGGCTAATTCTTGCACTGCCGTAGAACCCGCTTCCCGAATGTGATAGCCTGAAATGGAAATCGTATTCCATCGAGGCAGTTCTTTGCTGCAATATTCAAAAATGTCAGTGATGATACGCATAGAAGCTTTCGGAGGATAAATATAGGTGCCTCTTGCAGCGTACTCCTTCAATATGTCGTTTTGAATTGTGCCTGTAATTTGCTTCAAATCAGCCCCTTGCCTTCTTGCTACTGCAATATACAACGCCAACAAGATGAAACCCGTAGCATTGATGGTCATTGAAGTGCTGATTTTTTGCAGTTCGATTCCTGCAAAAAGTGTTTCCATATCTCGGATAGAGTCAATCGCCACACCCACTTTACCGACTTCTCCTTCCGCAAAATCATGATCGGAATCGTAGCCAATTTGAGTCGGCAAATCGAAGGCAACCGACAGGCCAGAAGTTCCTTGCTGCAATAAATAATGGTAGCGTTTATTGGATTCTTCGGCAGTCGAAAAACCCGCATATTGACGCATCGTCCACAAACGGCTGCGGTACATTCCCGAATGAACACCACGAGTAAAAGGGAATTCACCTGGTTCTTCTACTACTTGATTGACAGGCGGATAAGTTGCTTGTATTTCGATGCCCGAATCGGTCAAAAATTGCTCCTTGCGTTCTTTGAAGATTTTTTTGGGAGGGATATGACTCATAAGAGATGTATTTTTTGGTGTAAAAATTTAATAGATTATAGTATCATTTACACACTGCAAAGATAGACAAAGTAGTTTTTTTGTTCAGTCTCTACAAACTTTAAATGATTTGGAAATTTTAACAGCTATTGGAATGGTTTTTGAACTGTCATGTTTATGTAATGAAAATTCATTTTTTCATTTTAATCTGTTTTCAATCAAATACTTTTCCCAATGACAAATTTACTCAAATTCGCAATTCAAAATCCAGTTGTTGAAGTTATCCAAGAATCTACTGCAAACCTTCAAAAAGGTGGAAGAAGATTCATCACTACTTCTTACAGTACTTTTGCTGCCAAACGTGATCAATTGCAAAACCAACAAGCTTGCATGTGTATTACTCATGTCGGAAATACTTACTGTATTGAATGGTAAAATATTTTTTTCACTCAAAATATATCTTGAAAAATGACAAATTTAGAAAAATTCCAAACCGAAAATCCTTCTGTTAAAACTATAGAGGAATCAACTCAAACTATTCAGAAAGGTGGTAGAAGAAATTCGATTCTCCCTCCATTATTAGGAGTTCATTTACACATGTCAATAGGCACTACAACTTTTTGTTTGGATTGGTAATAGACATTACTCTATAATAATTCAAAATTAAAATCCTTAATTGAAATGGAGAAACTGATTCTTAATCAGGCAATTTCTTCATTTCAATTATTGTTTTATATGAATTGTATTTAACCTAAGCACTTTCCAAAATTAGTAAACGATAAATCGTCTGCTTCTCCCTTTTAAACATTATGGAAAATCGGTGGATACTATTTACGTATTTGTTCTTTTTTGCTACTCTCAACATGATGGCAGATCAGAACATTGGCACTGTAAGCAATCAGAAGATTGAGAACAGTGTGGTAAGGGATAGTATATCTACCTTATTGGAATTGTCCAGTCAATACTCTTACAGCGATCTTTCCAAAGCCATTGAATATTCAGCCTTAGCAGAAGAATTGGCAACACAAGCATCTTTACCTTTAGAACATTTTCGTATCTATCGCACACTCGCTTTTATGTACGAAAACAACAACAACTTGGACAGCGCTATCCATTATTATCACCGTACTTTGGATATTGCGTCAAAAGAAGACAACCCTCAAAAACTGCTACTGAAATCCTATACCGACTTAGCAATTGTTTATAGAAGAATGGCGAATTATGCGCTTAGCCGTGATTATCACTTGAAAGCTATGAAAATTGCCGAGGAAACGGGTAATCAGGTTGCCTTGGAAAATGCCTATCACGGCCTTGGAACTACATATAGAGATGTGGGAGATTACGAAAGAGCCATTCAATATTATTTGGAGGCCATTCAACTCACCGAAAAAAGAGGTGACAAACCCAATATGGTCAATACCATGCAGTTTCTGGCGATAACTTATGCCGAAAGCTCCAATACAGAATTGGCATTGAAAACCATTGAAGAAGCTGCTGCAATGGCTTACTCACTCAAAGACACAGTATTGATAGGAATTGTTGCCTTTGATTATGGTAAAATATTAAATTTGACGGGAGATACCGAAACGGCTCTTCAAAAATTTGAAGAGTCGCTTACTTATTTTGAGTTGATGCAACATAAACCTTTGATTGCACGCTCATTACTCTACATTGCAGATGTTTATACCGAGCAAAATAATTACGAGCAAGCCAAAATTTATTTTGATAAGTGCTTGCAATACGAACCTTTTATTTCCAAAAAAGGACGTGCAGATCTTCACTCCAAATTGGGCTACTTGCATCATTCGGAAGGAACAATCAATAAAGCAATCGAAGACTATCAAAAAAGTTTGGAAATTGCAGAAGCATCTGGATTCAAAGATTTTTGTCAAAAAAGCAATTTGGGTTTGTATCAGATTTTTTCCGAAAAAGGAGAAACGGATAGAGCACTTCAATATTTGGAGGCATACACAGAATTTAGAGATACCTTGTTGAGTGAGGAAAAGGTGAAAAAAATTGCAGAATTGGAGCTAAAATACGATGCAGAAAAGACAGAAAAAGAGATTCGAGACTTGAAACTCCAACAAAGTCGCTTTTTGATTATAGGAATTATTGCCCTGTTCTCCTGCATCTCTTTTTTCTTGATTTATATCCTTTATTCTGCTCAAAAGAACAATCGGGCCTTGCGGAAAAAGAACGTAGAGATTGAAGAAAAAAATATACAACTCAAAGAATCCAACGAAATACTACAACAGTTTACTTACGTTGCAGCACACGACCTCAAAGAACCTCTGCGAAATATCGGTAGTTTTGTGAATCTCCTTCAAAGAAAATTTGGTGGCAATTTCAATGCAGAAGCCAATGAGTACATGGATTTTGTGACCAAAGGAGTCCAACGGATGAACAAACTATTGAGTGCTCTTTTGGAATATTCTACGATTTCGATTCAAGGCCCCAATCAAGAACTGACCAACACCAAAAAAGTGCTGAACGAAGTAGTCGACAATCTTCAATATGCGATTGACTCCAAAAAAGCGGTAGTCGAATACGATACCTACCTTCCCAATATTCGCATGAATCATTTGCACCTTACCCAAATTTTTCAAAACCTTATCAGCAATTCGCTAAAATATTCAGATCAAAATGCTCAACCTCACATCAGAATTGCAAGTCAAATCACTGATTCTGAACTTCGATTTGAAGTAGTCGACAATGGCAAGGGAATTGACCAAGCACATGGCAATAAAATTTTCAATCTGTTCTATCAGTCCGAGAAAGACTCACAAGCCAATGGAAGTGATTTGGGTCAAAATTCTGGCATCGGGCTTACAATCTGCAAAAACATTGTAGATAAATACAACGGTCAAATTGGCTTTCAATCCGAACTTCAAAAAGGAACGGTCTTCTATTTTGCTTTTCCGATTTCGATGGGGGCTTAGTAGAAAAGTCCTCCTCTACCTCAACAACCGCTCTGGTGTATCCAATAGGTCCTGAAAATGTTGGTAATACCTTCCCACATGTACTCCATCTACCAATCCATGATGTGCTTGAACTGCTAGTGGCATTTTGATGCATCCATTTTCTTCAAAGTATTTTCCCCATGCAATTCGAGGCACAGAATCTATTGAAGGAGTGTGCATCGGATGTTGAAAACTGGTGAAGGAAAACCACGGTATAGAGGATAAAAACAGTAAATTGTCTTGTCCAGGCTCATCTTCAAGCGTTGGATTGAGTTTTCGGAAATCCATCACCTCTGTTGTGTGCTGTATAAAAGGTTTCAATTCGGGCTGATAATTGACCGTACAAAAAGTGAAAACATCTTCCATATCGGTCATCACCGTAAACGAAGGATGTACTCGGTCATGTACCACAACTTCTTCTCCACGAATCCGATAACGAAACTCCTTGATTGCATTGGCAGTATTTGCCACAATATAGACGATGGTTTGGGTGAAAGGAAGTTGGGACTTTTTGATGAAGGCTCGAAAGTGGGTGATGTCGACATTCGCACAAAAATTGACATGTGGATTCGCCATGTTTTTGAAAAACTCGAAGTGTTTTCGGCGAGACCATTGTTCTAAATTGAGAAAGTGCATAGCTTATTTTTTTGGAGTTCTTTGTCAATTTTTGTGGAAACAGTAAGGACTTCGGAAGTTTTATTTCCCAAAAGGTGAATCATCCTATAATTTTTCAACATCTAAACTTCCGAAGTCTATTTTCACAAAAAAAAACAACTCAATATACCATCATTTTACCCCGATAAACATTCTCTCCACGTACTTCAATCAAATATATGCCGCTTGTCAAATCACTGCTATTGAAGGTAATCTGACTGCTGTGAATATTTTCTTCAAAATAAACCATTTTGCCGCTGATGTCAGTCACTACCATTTCATAAGCTGTTTGTTGTGGATTATCAAAGTGAATTTGAGCCACACTGAAGCTTGGATTGGGAATGATTTGAAGAGAAAGGTAAGTATTGGAAGGACTGAAAATACCTGTTTCGACACAGCCTGTTTTCCTTTCATCAAAGAAGGCTTTTGAACCGAACAGTGCAAAGGTGGCACAAACACTATGGGTAAACATTGCTCCTGCACTGACTGCTTCAACATTGGTGGCACCATTGGCTTGCATGGTTTCTAAAGCGGTGATGCTGTTGGAAAAAGGTACTTGCTCATCGGCTTCGCAGTAGTACATACGAATTGGAGCAGTTGGCAACCAATCATATACGTCATTGTCTCTAAATGCTACTCGATAGGGATGATTTTCGTTTGTTCTCACGGCTTCCAAATACGCATCTTGAAAGATTTCATTGGGAACATTGGGCATTGCAGCATGGACTTCACTCATAAAATGCGTGCCATCAAAAAGAGGTGGCAAAGTGGTATCGTAAGGAGCTTTTAAGGCATCGGATACATTTTCGTAGAGATTGCCATACGCTTCTTGGTAGGCAAACAGCAAATAAGGAACATAACCACCTGTGCTATAAGGCTTGTCTTCTCCAATATCGCTGAAACTGGTGGTAGAGAGGTCATAAGGGCCTGAACCTGGTGAAGAAGCGGTTACTGTGAACTCATTGGTAAATTGCTCTTGCATGGTTTTGTGGGTAGCCATTGCTGCGTGCCCGCCTTGTGAATAACCTGTCAAAAACAATTGGTCGTTGAGCGGAACATTGTTGGTCGCTGCATATTCTCGCACTGCCCGCACCATGTCAATAGTGGCACTTGCCTCACTTGCTGCATGAACATAGGGATGCAATCCCGGAGAATCACCCATTCCCAGATAATCAGGTAAAATAGCTACATATCCATCTGCTGCTGCAAAATAGCCCACCAATATTTCGCCACTCAATCGAGAAGGCACATTGTTTTTCTCCAGTACGGTTCCATGGTTGTAAACCATCACTGGAAAACACAGGTTCTCATCATCGGTTTGTGGCAAGACCATTGCGCCTGATGCAATCGTGGATTCACCATGCACATCTACGGTGTTGTAAATGAGTTTGTAAACCTCTACGCCATAGGTTGCTCCAAAAACACCTTCTCCTGCGAGTTCAGTGTTTGTAAAGCTGGCAATCAGTTCGGTTGAGACAACTTTTTGTCCAAATACTGTGGGCATGGAAAGGCAAATAGCCAAGAATAGGTAAAGTATTCGTTTCATAAAATGGGATTGAATTGTTTGTTAAATTAAATGCAAATATGGTGGTTTTTGCCGATTGTTTTTGTATTGTAGAGAACAGAGAAACGTTTAAATACAAGGAATAGTTGAAAGTCAAATTGGTTTTAGGATTGATATTCTTTTTTGTATCTTCATTGAAATTTTGGGTCAAATAATTCATCATAATTATTGAAGAAACCAGCAAATCATATTCTCTATGAATTACAGCATTTCCCCTGCAAACGTAGCCGCTTTTATAGCCATCCTTTTTTCGATATACAATTACAGACCAAACGTTCAAGGCGATGGATATGTCAATTTTGGCATTTTTGTTTTGATCATTGTTAGTGTTGGAGTGCTGATAGCGGATTTTTTACTTCAAAAATTCACCCACAATTATCCGATGTTGGTGAAAGTTGAAGGGGTTATTTTGCTACTGTTGGTGCTGATACCCACACTCTCACATCGAGTGAAAACTTTTGTACTACCAGAAAACTTTACTGCTGAGTATGTAACAACGATTTATGAAGTAGAAAATGCTCCTCCATTTTGTTCAAAATGGACACGCTCTTACAAAATTGAAGTGCCTGCAAATGGCATTTTGGTTACATCTATTTCTTTGGAAAATGATATCGCCAATACCAACATACAATCGCACACAGGAACGGACTTGAACACCAATGAATCTATGGTTAGATGGTTGCCGTTTGATGGGAACACCTTAGAATGTGACGGAAAAATCTATCGCTATCAAAGCTGGAAAATAGCTGACCCAGAAAAGGTATATCATCGCTCTGAGGGAGAAATAAAGGCATTGAAACAACATTTGACTGAGCATTGTGAGGTAATATTAAATAAAGGGTGAAATGGAGGAAACGGGATTAGAGTATTTGTAGTTCAGTGGAAACGCTCTTGTAAAATTCAATCAAAATGGTTAAATTCGTAATTATTTTGTAATTACATTAATGGTGTTAAAAATGCAAATTTCAGTAGTAAAAATTGGCAATTCCAGGGGAATTCGCTTGGCAAAAAATATTTTGGAAAAATACGATATTCAAGATAAAGTAGAAGTCGTATTCAAAGAAGGTTTTTTCATTGTCAAGCCTGTGAAGAAAGTGCGAGAAGGTTGGGAGGCTTCTTTCAAGCAGATGGCAGAAAATGGAGACGATGAGTTGTTGATAGACGATGTGTTTGAAGATGAAAACTTTGAAGCATGGGATTAATATTGAACCAATACGATGTAGTAATCGTGAATTTAGACCCAACTATGGGAAGTGAACTTCGCAAAACAAGACCTTGTGTTATTTTGTCGCCTGATGAAATGAATAAATACCTAAAAACCATCATTATAGCTCCTATCACTTCTAAATCTAAGTCTTATCCTACAAGGATTCTAATTGAACTAAGAGGGAAAGAAAATTGGGTGGTCATAGACCAAATTAGAACGATTGACAAAAGAAGGATTCACAAAAAAATGGGGCGGCTGAAACCTATTGATATTCAGAATATAAAAGCTGTTATACAAGAAACTTTAGTAGATTGATAATTTTACCATGAAATACCGCATCACCTCCAGAGGCATCCTGCAACACAACAACCAAATCCTATTTGTCTGCTACGACATGGGTGGGAAACAATTATATGCACTGCCAGGTGGTCAGCAAATCATGGGCGAAACTTTAGCGGAATGTGTGAAAAGGGAATTTCAGGAGGAAACGGGATTGGAGGTCGAAGTGGGAAATTTGGTTTTGGTCAATGAGTTTATACAGGAAAGCAGTGATTTTGTGGAGGATTGGAAAGAAGGGATTCACCAAGTCGAGCATATTTTTGAAGTAACTTTGGTTTCGGAGGAAGCTATTGAAGGAGCGGGAACAAATTTTGACCCCGGAATGATTGGCATACAATGGATGGATAGGGAAACATTGCCATCCGTTCAATTTTACCCAGAACGAGAGGTGGCTTGGTTTTTTGGGGAGAAAAATGGGAGTGAAGCATTTTATCGCTCAAAACGTTATTGAAGAAATAATCATTGATAATTAACTTAAAAGCTATGCAAAAAGTAAACATCGACAGCAAACTTGCTTTATTTTCTGATCATTGGAATCCTCGAATTGTGGGGGAATTGAATGGGCAACATGTCAAATTGGCGAAACTCAAAGGAGAGTTTGTTTGGCACAAACACGATGAGGAAGACGAGCTATTTTATATATTGAAAGGTGAACTGCAAATGGAATTTCGAGATAGAACGGTGGTATTGAAGAAAGGGGAATTTTTGATTGTGCCGAGAGGTGTTGAGCATCGACCTGTGGCAGAAGAAGAGGTTTCTCTTATGTTGTTTGAACCTGTGGGAACGGTCAATACAGGGAATGAAAAGAGTGAATTGACAAGAGAGGAATTGGAGCAGATATGAACTACCACAACAAAAAATTTCGAGCCATTCAGAATACTGCAAATGGTGAAACTTCGCAAGACACAATTTTCTTGTATCAACAACAGGGAGCTATTTTGACAGCTGAATACTCTGGAGGCAACATTTTGAAAGGGCATTTGATGGGTTTGGTAGATGAATATGGAAACATCGAAATGAGCTACCACCAGATAAATCAGGCGGGTGAGTTGATGACGGGTGTTTGCCATTCTACACCCGAAATATTGCAAAATGGGAAGATTCGACTGCATGAAAAGTGGACTTGGACTTCGGGAGATGGCTCGAAAGGGGAATCTATAGTGGAAGAAGTGGAATAAAATTAGAATATGGGTATTTAAAATAAATATGAAAAGCCATGCGTAAATACTTATCTGAATTTTTCGGGACTTATGGATTGATTTTCTTTGGAACGGGCGCTATTGTGGTGAACGATTTGACAAATGGAAGCATCACACATACTGGAATTGTCATCACATTTGGGTTGATTGTGATGGTGATGATTTATGCTTTTGGTGAAATATCGGGAGCGCATATCAACCCTGCTGTGACCATTGCTTTTTGGTTCTCAGGACGTTTTGCAGGTAAAGAAGTAGCTCCCTACATTTTGGCTCAATTGGTGGGCGCATTGTTGGCAAGTGCGACCTTGTTGCTGCTTTTCCCGACTCATGCCACTCTTGGAGCGACCCTTCCCTCTGGCACAGCTTGGCAGTCTTTTGTATTGGAAGTCATTCTGACCTTCTTTCTGATGTTGGTGATTATGAATGTTTCGACAGGTTCAAAAGAAGTGGGAACAATGGCAGGTATCGCTATTGGAGGAATGGTGCTGCTTGAAGCCATGTTTGCGGGCCCCATTTCTGGCGCATCTATGAATCCTGCCCGCTCGATTGCACCTGCCCTTTTATCAGGACACTTAGAACATTGTTGGATTTATCTTACTGCTCCCATCATAGGTGCAGTAGGGGCTATAGGAGGTTGGAAAATAGTGAAAAGGGAATGAGTAACATTCATGTATTTGAAAAAAACGGTCAATACTTCAAATTTTGCGCCTATGGTTTTCTGAAAAACCTGCGATTTTTTGATGCCTTCTTGCTGTTATTTTTTTTAGAAAATGGCATTTCTTACACCCAAATAGGGGTTATTTATGCCACTCGTGAGATAGTCATCAATTTTTCGGAGATTCCCACGGGTATTCTTGCCGATACATTCGGTCGCAAAAGCTCATTGATAGCTGCTTTCCTCGCCTACATTCTTTCTTTTCTGATTTTTTATTTTTCCAGCGATTTCTATTTATTCCTCGTTGCCATAGTACTGTATGGCATAGGGGATGCTTTTCGTTCAGGAACGCACAAAGGCATGATTATGGACTATTTGAAGCTAAATGGTTGGCAAAATCAAAAGGTAAATTATTATGGCCATACCCGTTCTTGGTCACAGACAGGTTCTGCCATATCTTCACTTTTTGCAGGAATATTGGTACTTTATACAGGCACTTATCGCAGCATTTTTTTGTACTCAGTACTCCCTTATCTACTCAATTTTATCAACATATATTCCTATCCCAATGAATTGAATTTCTCTTCTTCCAAAAAAGAAAGAGAGGAGAATAAAGTCAAGGGAATCGGAATCTGGCTCACCTTCCAATCTTTTGTGGAAGTTATTAGAAAACCCAACGTATTTCAAATTATCAACTCCGCCGCCCTTCACACTTCTTTCCTAAAAGCGGTGAAAGACTACATTCAGCCATTGATGGTTCACGTTGCGTTATTGATTCCTTTTATGATGAACATGGAAGAAAAAAGAAAAAGCGGATTGATCATTGGAGTTATTTATTTTTTTATCTATTTGCTGTCATCTTTTGCTTCCAAAAATGCTGCAAAAACTGCAAATCTAAAATGGTCCAACCTTCCAAGACTAACTTTACAAGCGGGATTCATTGCAGGAATTATGTGTGGTTTTCTTTACACCTACGAATGTTGGATACTTTCTCTATTGACTTTTGTTTCTATTTATGTAATAGAAAATCTTCGAAAACCCTTGCTGACAGGCGACATTGCAGACAATGTACCACACGACATCCTCACCTCAGTCCTTTCAGCCCAGTCGTTTTGGGGAACGATATTGGCCTCCATTATTGCCCTTTCATTAGGCATTTTAGTAGATAACTTTGGAATCGGCATTGCTTTATCAGTCGTTTCCAGCTTTCTTTTATTCGGTTATTTTCTTTTTGAAAAAACAACAAATTAATAGTACATTCACAGAAAGAATAACATTTAGCAAATATTTCCTTCAACTGTTGATAGTCATTTACTTGAAAACCCATTTTTTCTGCAAATATTTTCCTCTTTTCTTCCTAACCTGCTGCTTGCTATTTTACTGCAATGTTAGCTGGGCGCAAAAGGTATCTTATTTTCACTATGAAGTAGCTAATGGTCTGCCAAGCAATGAGATATACCATATACTGCAAGACGAAAAGGGCTATATTTGGCTAGCCACTGCAATGGGAGCATCTCGCTTCAACGGACGTGAATTCACCACCTTCAATACCTCCAATGGACTGTCCAACAACCATGTACTGGACATCAAAGAAGACATCATTGGGCAAATATGGCTTTTGACTGCCGATGGAAAAACGAGCCACATTGAAGGAAACAAAATCATTGAAGAAGAAACCCTTCTTTTTGGAAACCAACAAATTAAGGCAGGTGATTTGATTATTGACTACATTACATCCCTCCTACTGCGCCGTGATTCATTGCAGCGGGATATTCTTCCCAACCAAAAAGACTATCCCACAAGTTGCGAATTCAAAGAAACAGAAAGAAATGTATGGATAGGTACTTGGGGAGGAGGCGTTTACCACTGCCGCAATTACAAAACCGATAGCCTCAAAATTGAACAATACTTGCCTCACAAAACCATCACTTCCATCCTCAAAGACCGAGAAGCGAACTATTGGTTCACCACGCTCGACGAAGGCGTTTTCATGCTTTCCAATAGACACGTTAAAACCTATACTATAGAAGACGGTTTGGCTTTTGATGATATACATTCCATTGCCAAAGATGCCCAAAGACACCTTTGGTTGGGGAGCAGCAAAGGTACACTAACCGAAATTGCGACAAATGGAACAGTAATAGACAATTACAGTGTCAGCTATTCCTTCAATGCTTACAATCGAGTAAACGATATATTACTGCAGAATGATCGAAAATGGTTGGCAACAGATGAAGGGTTGCTATTTTTCACTAAAAATACAGATTTGTTTGTGGTCAATTTAGTACCCACAAAAGAAATTATCAGCACTGAAAAAGAGCGTTTTGTGTGGGCCGCAAGATACCAAGACCCCATCAAATTTGACACCAAAGAAGGCACTGCCATCTTTTCACTCCCTTTATTGCAAGTGAGTAGTGTGTGTGAAGATTTGAAGGGTAATATTTGGATTGGCAACACACAAGGTTTGCACTATTACAACCAAGATAGTCTGTACTTTCTCCAAGATTCTTTGCTTCAAGAAAATATCAGCAGTTTGGCAATCAATAGTGAGAACCAACTTTGGATAGGCACAGACGGAAATGGAATTTTATTGGCAGATATTAGCAATCCGAGTAATCCAAAAATTTTGCTGCAACTCCAAGAAAAATATGGCTTGATAAGCAATATATGCCACAAAATTTTTGTGGATAAAAAAGACAATGCTTGGATATGCACCAATAAAGGTTTGAATCAAGTTACATTTAACCCTAAGACTTCCAAATTATCCATCCAAAAATACACTACTTTAGAGGGTCTTCCTTCTAATCACCTACACGATGTGCTGGTAGAAAATGATACCGTATGGGTAGCAAGTAGTTCAGGTCTTAGCTTTTTTGATAAAAATATTTCTTCAATACACACGCCGCCTTTGATTCACATCAGCCAAATACAAGTTTGGTACCAAGATACAGTACTTCAAAAACGCTATGATTTGGCTTTTGACCAAAACAACATCAAAATCAGCTATGATGGACTCTCCTATAAATCACAGGAAAATATGCGTTATCAATACAAAATGATTGGAGTAGATAAAAAATGGGTAGTTACAGATCAAAATGTGATTCAATACCCTACACTAACTCCTGGTGCCTACCTTTTTAGTATTTATGCCATTGATAAAGATGGTAATAGAAGCCTGCAACCTGCTCAAATACAACTATATATCGCTCGACATTACACCCAACAAGCATGGTACAAAACATTGGTTGCCCTACTCATTTTAGGCTTATTGTCAATTGTAAGTTATTACATAATTAAATACTTCAAAGAGCGGAGTGACCTCAAAAATAGACTATTAGAATCAGAACAAATGGCTTTAAGAGCGCAAATAAATCCGCATTTTATTTTTAATTCGTTGAATTCTATTCAATATTTCATTACAGAAAATGATAAAAAATCTGCTAATTTATATCTCTCCATTTTTGCTGAACTGATTCGCAAGGTATTAGAGAATTCAAAGAAGTCAAGTGTTCTTTTAGAGGATGAAATAGAACATATATATCTATATCTTAATATTGAATCCATGCGCTTCAAAGATAAATTTGAATATCAAATAGATGTTGCTGAAAACATAGAAATTAATGATATTTATATACCACCTATGTTAATACAACCATATATAGAAAATTCTATCATACATGGATTATTGCAAAAAAAAGAAGGTTTACGGCAACTGAAGATAAAATTTGAACAGAATGAAGAAATTTTAATATGTATAATTGAAGACAATGGCATAGGAAGATCAAAGGCTGCTGCTCTTCAAAATCGGAGTATTGCAAAATCTCAAATAGGGACAACGAATCCAAGTAAGCGCTTATCCATCCTTAATAACCTTAGCCGCCGCAAAATTGACATAAAAATAATTGATTTATATGATTCCAAAGGAAATTCAAAAGGAACGAAGGTGAAATTAATAATTCCAATTATGGAAAATTAATTTATTTTTTCTACTTTGGAGCAAGAATTTTACTATGTTATTTTTTTTTCTCTAATTTCTATTTTTGTACTATTGCATAAAATGCAATTTACATTGTATAGAAATAAACATTACCATCCATAATTTATTTTTTTTAAAGTGATAAATACACCTTTTTAGGTATAATTTAACTTGTTTTTCCCCAAATTTTAATTTATTTTTTATTTATTCTTATAAACACTTTAAAATGTGATGATTAAAAACAATTAAACATCCTTTTATCAATATAACACTCTTAACAAAACCAACATAAAACCTTACTTAGCAATACTTTTTTTAAAAAAAAATAAAAAAATATACGTTAAAGAAAAAAAATTAGTTTACCTTTGTTGTGATGATTTACTTATTTTATTTATAAAAATGAAAGGAGTAGATTTTATCTTTCATTTTATTTCTAACTATTTTTTATTAATTACTAACAGGTTTTTACTATGAGAAAAGCAGATTTAATTGCACGCATTGCAGAAAAGACAGGCGTGCCTAAAGTAGATGTTTTGGTTTCTTTAGAGTCTTTCTTCAAAGAAGTTAAAGAAGCCCTTGCAGAAGGAGAAAATGTTTATATCAGAGGATTTGGTTCTTTTATAACTAAAAAAAGAGCTAAGAAAATCGGTAGAAACATTAAAAAGAACATTGCTATTGAGATTCCTGAGCACCACATTCCTGCATTCAAACCAGCTAAGATTTTTGTAGAAAATGTGAAGAACAGTGAAACACTTAACAACCAGTCTGAGGACTAGTTTCGCATGGCTTCTTATCGATAAGAAATGGAAAGGCTGGATAGTGATCATTATCCAGCCTTTTTATTTTTATTGCTACCTTTGCTGTTTAAAAAATAAAAAAAATCAGCGTGGATAAAAAGCAGCTATTTTTAGTAGGTACTGGGATTCTACTAGTTTGTTTGTTGTATTTTGGCGGAAATAGAAAAGCTTCTACGTCTAATGCTTCCAACAACATTGCAGAAGATACCCAACAAAAAGAACAAAGTTTAGCTCAAATTAATTTTGACCAATTATCTGATAATCTAAAAAAGAAAATAACTCCCGAGCAGAAAGACAGCATAGAATTATTAGAAGTCAAAATGGAAACACATAAAGATTCTTCTAATCAGATGCGTGCCGAAATCTACAAAGAACTGGGAGATAGCTGGGAAAAAGCCCAATATATAGAGTTGGCATCCTATTATTTTCAACAGGCCGCCAAATTAGATTCTATAGAATCAAGGTGGAAGGAAGCAGGTGAAAAATTGGCATTTGCATTTAGGATTTCTGGAGATTCAAGCATGAGAGCTTACTTAGTAGAAAACACAGTTGCAGCTTACAATAATGCAGTAGTGTTTGACAGCACCAATTTAGACTACCAAATCGAATTGGCTTCTACTTATATTGACGGTTATGGCAATCAAGGGCAACAAGTGATGAAAGGAATATTTATGCTTCGAGATATTACTCTAAAAGATTCCACCAATGCTAAAGCAAATTTATTGTTGGGTCAAATGGCTATAGTTTCGGCACAATATGACAAAGCAGTCGCTCGATTACAAATAGTTATCCAAAAAGAGCCCACCAATGCACAAGCGTATTATTACCTTGCAGAGGCTTATCTAGGGCTAGATGAAAAGGAAAAAGCAATTGAAGCATACAAAGACTGTAAAAAATGGGTGAAAAATCCTACCTTTGCAGACCAATTGGACAAGTACATAGAAAAACTTCTAAATTCTTAATTTTAAATTAGATACATATATGCCTTGCGGAAAGAAACGAAAAAGACATAAAATAGCGACACACAAGCGTAAAAAACGACTTAGAAAGAATAGACACAAGAAGAAGAAATAACCAGTTTTGAATAGAGACTTAATTGTAAACTCCACTACTGAGGGTGTTCATATTGCTTTATTAGAAGATAAAGTATTGGTAGAGTTGCATCAAGAACAGTCCAATAACCGATTTGCAGTTGGTGATATCTTTATAGGTAAAGTCAAGAAAGTAGTTCAAGGACTCAATGCTGCGTTTGTAGATATTGGACATGGGAAAGATGCTTTTTTACATTATACGGATTTAGGTCCTCAAATTCGCTCCTTAAAAAAGTTTATTGACGAAGGCTTATCTGGTAATCGTAAACAACACCTGTTAGATAATTTTGGATTAGAAACCGACATTGTCAAAACAGGTAAAGTGACCGATGTATTAGAAAAGCGAGATGTCGTATTGGTGCAGGTTCTAAAAGAACCTATTTCATCAAAAGGGCCTCGTTTAAGCTGTGAAGTCACACTTGCAGGACGCTTTATGGTTTTGGTTCCATTTAGTGATGCGGTTGCTGTGTCCAGAAAAATAAAACAATCTGAGGAACGAGAGAGACTTAAAGTCTTAATAGAAAATGTGAAACCGAAACATTTCGGAATCATTGTGAGGACAGCTGCTGAAGGTAAAAAGCTGGCTGATCTTCATGAAGATTTGAACGACCTTCTATCAAAGTGGAAAAAGATTCTAACAGAACTGAGTACTACCAAAGCTCCTCAAAAGGTATTGAGTGAACTTAGTAAACCTTCTAGTATTCTACGTGACCTATTGAATGCGTCATTTACAAATATCATTGTAAATGACGCAAATTTAGCAGAAGATTATAAATCTTACGTATCAAGCATTGCTCCTGAAGTTGCAAAAATCGTGTCTTTATACAAAGGCAAAGCTCCTATTTTTGATTTTTACAAAATAACCAAACAAATAAAGGCAGCTTTTGGCAAGACCGTAAATATGGCAAGTGGTGCTTACTTGATAATCGAACATACCGAAGCACTGCATGTTGTTGATGTGAATAGTGGTCATAAAGTGAGCACTGTTCAAAATCAAGAAACTCAAGCACTAACAGTTAATTTAGAGGCGGTTAATGAAATCTCTCGACAACTTCGCCTAAGAGATTTAGGGGGAATCATCATTATTGATTTCATTGACATCAAAGACCCTGATAATAAGAAAATGGTTTACAGACGCATGAAAGAAGCCATGGAATTAGATAGGGCGCGTCATACCATACTCCCTTTGAGTAAGTTTGGCTTAATGCAAATTACTCGTCAAAGAACTCGTCCAGAAATTAAAATTTCTACTTCTGAAGTCTGCCCTACCTGCAATGGAACAGGGAAAGTAAAAGCAACAGTATTGCTAATAGACGAGATTGCAAATAACCTAAGTTATTTGCTCAACGAAATGGATTATGAAGACTTACAACTGTCTGTCCATCCTTTCGTAGAATCCTACCTTACAAAAGGATGGAGATCAAAGCAAATGCAATGGTTTTGGCAACACAAAAAATGGGTCAAAATTCTTGCGAATGACAATTACTTTCTTACTGAATATCATTTCTTTGATGCCCAACACGAAGAAATAAAGTTGTAAAACTCTAAAAAAACAGAAATAAATTTTATTTTTGTTTGAAGTAAAATGAGTACATTTTAGTACTTACCTACTCTATAATTATGCAACAATAGAGAGCAAGCCCATATATCCTACTAACCTTACATAAAGTTTTATCCAAAATTTGAGAAGTAAACTCTTATTGTTTTAGCTTTCAAAAGAAACACACAAAACAATAAGAATTTACTATGTAATCTTTACAATGATTTTTTTATAAAATTTTATTCTTTATTCAAAACCATAAACAAACATGATGATGAAAAAACTTTACGTTTTTGCTAAGCAGTTTTTTATGCTTAGCATGCTAATGGTCACGACTGTTGCTTTTGCGCAGGAGAAAACCATTACAGGTACAATTACAGATGGCGATACGGGGGAAACTCTCCCAACTGCGAATGTAGTTGTGAAAGGTACTACAACAGGTACTGTTACAGATTTTGATGGTAAATACACTCTCAAAGCAAGTGTAGGAGATGTATTGGTATTTTCTTTTGTAGGTTACGGAGCCGAAGAAGTAACGGTTGGAGCATCAAATGTAATTGATGTTGAGCTTTCTGCCGGTCAAGACTTATCAGAAGTAGTTGTAATTGGCTACGGTACGGTAAAAAAAGAAGATGCCACTGGTTCCGTATTGGCCATTTCTAGCGATGACTTCAATAAAGGAGTCAATACTTCTCCTGAACAATTGATTCAAGGTCGAGCTGCAGGTGTTCAGGTAACTTCTTCAAGTGGAGAACCTGGTGCAGGTGTGGATATTCGTATTCGTGGTGCATCTTCTGTACGTGCGGGCAATGACCCTCTAGTTGTATTGGATGGTGTACCTTTGGGTGGCAGCGATGTAAGTGCGGGTTCAGATGTAGGTGCAGGACGTTCTTCGGCTCGTAACCCATTGAACTTTATCAACCCCAACGACATTGAAAGTATCAGTATTTTGAAAGATGCTTCTGCCACAGCGATTTATGGTTCTCGTGGTGCAAATGGTGTTATCTTAATTACAACCAAGAAAGGAAGCCGTGGCGCACCTGAATTGAGCTTCTCTGCTGCATATACTACCAGTACTATGCCTGATAATAGAAAATACAATCTATTAGATGCCGCCACTTTTGCATCTGAATCTGGTATCAACTTGGGAAGCAATGTAAATGCATTTGATGAAATTTTGCGTACAGCAGGTACCAAGAACTACAATGTAAGTTATGGCGGTTCATCTGAAAATGGTGGACGTTTCAGAATGTCTTTGGGATATTTAGACCAAGAAGGTATTATCAGACACTCTGGATTGAAAAAATACACGGCCAATTTGAGTGTTTCCCAAAAACTACTAAATGATAGATTGACTTTAGATGGTAAATTATTGGGTAGTTTTGTAGAAGATGAAGCAACAGCTTTGTCTGACAACGTAGGTGCAGAAGGAGATTTAATTATTTCTGCTTTGCGTTGGAATCCTACTCGTTCATTTACCAATCCTGATGGTACTTATATTCAACCTAGTGATAACGAAAGAAATCCACTGGCTTTCTTGGACTATTACAATGACTTTGCTGAAACTTCAAGAATTTTTGGTACCATCTCTGCAAACTTCAATATAGCTGAAGGATTAGATTATAAATACAACTTAGGTATTGACCGTTCTGAATCTGCAAGAAGAGTGTCTGTTTCGAGATTGATGAATACCAACTTTGCCAAGGGTTCAGGAGGTGTTGCAAGTATTGAAGGCATTCAAACATTTTCTCAATTGCACGAACATACTTTGAGTTACGTCAAAGATTTGAACGACAACGTAGGTTTGAATACAGTTGTGGGATATGCCTATCAAAAATTGAGCAGAAAAGGAAACACTCAAAGAGCAAACGGATTCCTTGTAGATGATCAAGCTCTATATACTGCTAATTTGAACTTCGCAAATGCATTCCCTGCTGCACTAAATAAATCTTTTGAAGAACCTGACAACGTATTGCAGTCTTTCTTTGGTCGTGTAAACTTGACCTTGAGTGAAAAATACTTGATTACTGCAACAGTTCGTGCGGATGGTTCGAGCCGTTTTGGAGAAGGAAACCGTTATGGTGTATTCCCTTCTGCTGCTTTTGCATGGCAACTATACAAAGAGGACTTTATTCCTGATGCTTTTGACGATTTGAAATTGAGAGTTGGATATGGAGTAACGGGTAACCAAGAGTTCCCATCAGGTTCTGCTCAAAGCCAATACAAACCTACCGACAATGGTAGTGGTATTATCCAAACAGTGGTAGGTAATCCTGATTTGAAGTGGGAGTCAACTTCTCAATTCAACGTAGGACTTGACTATGGTTTTGCAAATTATAGAATCACAGGTTCTATTGACTGGTACACTAAAGAAACAAAAGACTTATTGTTCAGAGTCACTGCAGCACAGCCTGCTCCGAATGTTTTTGTATGGAGAAATATTGAGGAAATTACAGTCGAAAATACGGGTATTGACTTCAATATTGACGCAATCGTTGTCGACAATGACAAACTTCGTTGGGATGTTGGTTTGAACTTGAGTATATTCGACAACGTTGTAAAAGGTGTTTCTAATGTATTCCCTGATGGTATCCTCACAGGTGATATCAACGGACAAGGTTTGTCTAACCAGAGAGCGCAGTTGATTTATGACAATCAGCCATTGTACTCTTTCTACCTACCTGAATTTGTTGGTTTCAATGCCGAAGGTAATGGTGTATATGCAGACTTGAACAATGATGGTTCGGATACATCCAGTGGTATTGTTGGCCCAGGAAATGGTGATAGAGGTTTTTATGGAGATCCAAATCCTGATATGAACATCGGTATTAGAACTTCTCTTACTATGGGTAATTTTGATGTTAGCGTGTATGGTTATGGTTTGTATGGCCACCAAGTATTTGACAACACCGCTTTGGCGTTGTTCAACCGTGCTGCTTTGAATGGAGGAGCGAATGTGGATGATAGAGTTTTGAGTTCTGGTCAAGGAGCTAGCGATTCTCCAAAACCTTCTACTTTGTTTTTAGAGGATGCAGATTTCTTCCGTTTGGCGAACTTGACAGTTGGATACAATATCCCTTCATCCGTAGATTGGTTGAAATCTATCCGTGTTTATGCAACAGGTCAAAACTTATTCTTATTGACTGACTACAATGGATTTGATCCAGAGGTAAACAAGAACAAAAATATTGACGATGTACCTTCATTTGGTATTGACTACTCAACCTATCCAAGAGCAACATCATTTACTTTTGGAGCTAATTTTGTATTCTAATTCCAAAAAAATGTAGTTCAAAAGTCAAATTAAATAAGATTCTGTATGCTTTCTTACACAATTCAATACAAGCCTTACGAACTTTTTTAACTTGATTTTATTAAATTGCAAAGAGTTTTAATTTCAAAAATTATTTAGTATCATGAATAAATATTTTTCTTATATTTTAATCTTCACATTAGCCTTCTTGATTCTCCCAAGTTGTGCCAATTTGGATGAAGAAATCAAAGATGGTTTCACAGTCATCGAAGAAGGGGATGCTGATCCTGCACAATTGGTGCAAGGAGCTTACAACGGGCTTCGTAACCTACAGACCCAAGAAGAAATGGGTTCCATAATTCTCCATACAACAGATGAAATGGCAGGGCCTACAAGAGGTCGAGATTGGGATGATGCTGGTATCTGGCGTGTATTACACACCCACTCATGGACAACTGCTCATGCTTATATAAACAGGCTATGGAAATCTTTGAATACCAATTCTTTCAGTGCTTTCAATGCCTTGTGTGCAGGTGCAACAGGACAGACCAAAGCAGAAGCAACATTTCTAAGGGCATTACATGACTTTTACATTTTAGATACTTTTGGTAAATTACCAAGACGAGCTTGTGGTGAGAACTTGGTTAATCCACCTTCTCAAATTTTAGGTCGTGCAGAATTACCAAGTATTATTATTGGTGAATTAGAAGCAGAAATAGGAAACCTACCCGAAGGTGGCAATGCTGCCTTAGCAAATAAGGATGCTGCCTACGCACTTCTAGCAAAAATATACTTGAACAAAGCGGTTTATGCAGCAACTGGGGCTGATGGAGGTGCATTGGAAGGCCCTTATAGCTTTGATGCTGCTGACATGGACAAAGTAATTCAATATTGTGACAACATCATTAACAGTGGTCGTTATTCAGTAGATGACAACTATTTTGACAACTTTGTTCCTGACAATGGCGAACAATCAAGTGAGTTAATTTTTGTTTCTGAAAATACTTCAGGAGCAGCAGCAGGTAATGTTCGTTGCTACTTTCACATGACTACTCACTACAACCAAAACCCAAGTGGATGGAATGGTTTTGTAGCTCTGACTGACTTGTACAACCTATTTGAAGAAGGAGACAAGCGTGTAAAAGCAGAACTTCCTCTTTTTCAAGAAGGTAATTCTGGTCTAAATGCAGGTTTTTTGGTAGGACAGCAATACGATGTAGATGGAAATCCATTACAGGACAGAACTGGTAGTCCTTTGTCATTTACACCTGATTTTAAATTGACAGAAACAGGTTCTAACCTTGAAGTAACAGGTATTCGTTGTATTAAATATCCTGTTGATTATACTGTTCCAGGAGATCTTGCGGATAATGATTTTGTCATCTTCCGATTTGCAGATGTATGGTTGATGAAAGCAGAAGCAATGATGCGTAAAGGAAATACTGCTGCGGCTTTGGATATGGTGAACACACTTCGTGGAATTAGAGGAGCTTCACAATTGGGTTCTCTTAGCGAACAAACACTATTGGATGAGAGAGGAAGAGAATTGTATTGGGAAGGTTGGAGAAGAAATGACCAAATTCGTTTCGGAACTTACTTGGGTACATGGCAAGAAAAACCAAATCCTTCTTCAGCAACTCGTTTGTTGTTCTGTATTCCTGGTGAAGCAATTTCTACCAATCCTAACTTGGAGCAAAATCCAGGTTACTAAATATTGCTTATATGACAGAGCATAATATTAGTAACTGAGTGATTATAAAACGCACAGTTTAAATATTATTCTCAACAAAGAAACAGGTTGTTCTATATTTTAGAGCAACCTGTTTTTTATATAGTGCTTGAACGATAAGGCACAAATATTTGATATTGATTAAAATAAAGAGCTTTTTTTGCTTGAATTTTATAGTAGAAATTATTATCTTAGCAATTGCAATATTTGTATAATGTTAATTACGAATCAAATGATGATTTGTCTGTCTATGAGATTCGTGTAAAAAAGTATTACTATCTGATGCGTAAAGAATTTGAAGCACAATTACAATTGGATTCGATTCCTATTGGAGAGGTAGAAATAGATATGCGAAGCCGTCATGAGCTACCTCAACTATTAGCAGGATTACAGCATATTTTCACGAATGAAGCACTTCGAACAGCCGTTCTGAAAGTTTTATCTGAGGCTATTTTGTCAGAAAAAAAAGCGACGGGTCGTTTGGGAATGAGTTTATGGGAATTATTTGTTTTGGGTTGTTGCCGTCTAAATTTAAATATAGATTATGATAATCTACATGATTTATCGAATAATCACCATTCACTTCGAGGGATATTAGGTGTAGCAACGAGAGGTTATCTACCGAATGTAAAACATTATTGTTTGCAAACAATTAAAGATAATGTTGGTTTACTTACTGAAGATAACCTTAATGAAATCAATAAAATAATAGTTAATGAAGGTCATCAATTAAAAAAAAAGGAAGGTAAAATTTTAGAGTTGAATCTCAAAGCAGATTCGTTTGTAGTAGAACGTCATATTCATTTTCCAACCGATATCCGTTTATTGTGGGATTGTGTACATAAATGTATTGGTTTTATAAAGCTGTTAAAAAGCGTAGTAGACATATCAGGATTACGTAATTATAAATCAATACGTAAAAAAATAAAAAGATTATATACGCTTACAGCAAGAATACATAAACGAAAAGGTAATAATTATATAAAACGCCTTCAAGATTCGACAGAGGAGTATTTGGCAGCAACCTATCCTTTATTAAAGAAAGTGAATGATTTAGTAGAAGCTTTGAGTGAAATAATTGATTCAAAACCTCACTTAGCAACAAAGTTAGAAAGCTTGAAATATTATCGAGATATGTTAAAAAAACATATCGATTTGGTGGATAGACGTATTCTACAAGGCGAACAAATTCCTCATTCGGAAAAGGTATTTTCCATTTTTGAACCTGAAACGGAGTGGTTGAAGAAGGGCAAGGTGCACCCAAATGTAGAATTGGGGCATAATGTGTTGATTGTAACTGACCAATTTCACTTTATTGTTTATCACAAAGTAGCTGTAAAAGAACAAGATAAGGATTTAGTGATTCCATTAGGGAAGGAATTACAGGAACGCTTCAAAGAAAAGTGCAAATTGTATAGTATTAGTTTTGATAAAGGTTTCTGGCTGAAATCAAATAAGGAAGCGATGGAAAAAATATTCGATATAGTTGTGATGCCTAAAAAAGGAAAACCAACTATTGCTGAGAAAGAGGCGTACCAGGCAGATAACTACAAAACTTATAAGCGTAAACATAGTGCAGTAGAATCAAATATTAATGAATTGGAACAGGGTGGTTTGGATAAAGTAGCGGATAAGGGCTTGGATGGCTTCAAGAAATATGTGGCATGGGGAGTATTGGCTTACAATTTAAAGCGATTGGGCAGATTGTGCATGGAGCAGCAAAAAGCGAAAGCCAAGAAACTGCAAAAAGCGAAAAAACGAAAGCTCAAAAAAGCCTCTTGAGTTTCAAAATAGGCTTTTCTTTATAAATTGTTGATAAATAAGATTTTAACGTATTTCATAGGGGATTGTCTGCTCCGAAATGAGCGCAATGCAATGTATATCAGTAATTTAGAAAGAAATTGCCTCAAAACTCAAAAAAACATTCTCATAGATGTTTTTTTTTAATCTGTTTTTAATAAAAAAGCCTGTTTTCGTTCAGGCACTATATATGACAATCTCACTTCAAAATCTTCTCTAATTTTACTGCACATCAGATTATTTGAATGTATTTAGTTTTGTTTTTCTGTCTTGTAAGTTGGACGATGGGCTATTGTTCTATGATAGGACAAATGTGTTACAAAACAATATGTACTTAATTTTCTTTGGTTTGAAGGAAATCATTATCTTAGCTATCAAAAATCAAGAGCAATATGTTGAAAACATTGTGGCAAAAAGTACAATCCTACAAACGTGAAGAAAAAGGGGAGAGTCTTCGTCAAGCGAGTAAAAATTTAGGGATTCCCAAAAGTACACTTCATTATCAAGAGCAACCGTCTATCGCAACGGATAGACTCTTTGGGAACCGATTATTGGAATACACAAGGAGGGCAAAATTTCTTAAAGCGGATGATTATCAGCGTAATTTATACATTTGGGGCTATCCGTCTAAAGTTGGACAGATACTTATCTTGCTTTAACTGTGGCTGTGGAGATTCCTTTAAGAATCAAATATTTCTAGAAGCAGAATAAAGCGATAAGACCAACTCCCCTAGTAGTTGAACTCCTAGGGAGTTCTGAATAGGTATTTCAACGCACCTTTCCAAACCCCAACAGATACCCGACTTCAAACGACAACATCGAACCATTGCTATAAAAATCAACTGTTTCCACCCTGTTTCCATTTTCCACATAATACAACTCACCTACAATTGGAGGAGCATCTCCACCGCCTTTTCGATAGTTGAGACCAAATCGAAGCATTCTGTTGGAGTTTTTGCCAATCGTTTTTTCAAAAAATGCACCGAAGACCCAAAAATGGTTGTTTGTTTGATATGCCTCATAGTCCATATTCAGTCCTGTCAAACACCCTCCAAATACGGCAGGGTCTGGTTCTTCACAAGTACCTGTATTTGAACCACTATCATAAGGATACCAAGTTTTGCTATATCCTACTAAAGCACCGATAAATTTTGTGGAAGTTTTGCCAATTGGTCGTCGAAACAATACGTTGCCTCCAATATGTGAGTTGCCATCCAAACCGCCAATACCACCTTTAAAATTGGGTATATTTCCCGTTTGAAAGAAGGTACTGGGCGAAGCCTCATAACTTTTATTGTGGTACCCGCCAACAACTTGTAGGCTCAAAGAAGGCGTAAAGCGATAGCCTACAAAGGCTTCGGCAGGAAAAGGAAGGTTAAAACCCCAACGTTGGGCATCTCCAATGTTTTTGTCGAGATGGGTAACAGTAAGGCATACACCAACAGATGCTCCTGCATAGAAAGGCTGGTTTTGGGCTTCAATGGAAGAATATTGAAGGAGGAAAAAGAAAGATAGGATGAAGGTAAGTATTGATTTCATATTGATAGTGATTTTTAATGTTTGATAAAACAAATTTGTAAATATTTTTCATGCAGTTTGTTTTATATTTCATTAGAAACAGGGGGTAACAATGCTAACTAATCCTCCGCAACAATCGCCCGACAAATCCAATCTCCCACCTCCGAAGTGCCATAGTGAATCTCCTTGTTCAAATCCTCAGTCACATACCCTTCCTTCAATGCCTTATCCACCGCCACACGAATTGCAGCAGCTTCTTCCAGCATATCCAAATGCTCCAAAAGCATGGCAGCCGAAAGAATTGTCGCCATTGGGTTCGCAATATTTTTACCCGCAGCCTGTGGATACGAGCCGTGAATGGGTTCAAACATGGCAGTTTTATCGCCTACCGAAGCAGAAGGCAGCAAGCCCAAGGACCCCGCAATCACACTCGATTCGTCCGAAATAATATCGCCAAACATATTGCCTGTCACAATCACATCAAACTGCTTGGGCCACAAAATCATTTGCATAGCCGCATTGTCCACAAACAAATAATCGACTTCAACATCCCGATATTCCGCTGCAATCGCTTGAAACTGTTCCCTCCAAAGCCTCGAACTTTCCAGCACATTTGCCTTGTCAATGAGCGTCACTTTTTTGCGGCGTTTTTGGGCAGCTTTGAAGGCAAGATGCACGATGCGTACAATTTCATGGGCATGGTACATACAGGTATCGTAGGCACTTTCACCGTCATTCAACCTACCTTTTTCACCAAAGTAAATACCGCCTGTCAGTTCCCGATACATCACCAAATCAACTCCTTGTATGCGTTCTTTCCTCAATGGCGACAAATCCAACAGTGCATCATAGGCAACCACAGGACGGATATTGGCAAACAAACCCAGCTCTTTTCGCAAACGCAACAAACCCTGTTCGGGGCGCACTTTCGCACTTGGGTCGTTGTCATATTTGGGGTGTCCGATTGCGCCAAACAAAAAAGCATCGGCATTGACACACACTTCCAACGTTTTGGCAGGAAGTGGGTCGCCCGTTTTGTCAATCGCAATCGCTCCCACATCTGCATAATGGTAGTGAAACTCATGCCCAAATTTTTCGGCAATCACATCCATCACCTTGATTGCTTCGGCTACTACTTCTGGCCCTATTCCGTCACCAGGAAGGACTCCTATATTTTTTACCATCTTTTTGAAGTTCTTTTGTTAGTGTTCGTTACGTCAAAATTAAAACAAAAATCCCGCTCCAATCGTCAATAAATCATCTTCTTTCGACTTACCATAGGTCACTCGAAAAACTGCCATTCCAAAAGGTGCAAAAAACACCCCACCGCCATACGCATGGTGCATCACAGTTGAAGTATCATCTTCTACCCAAACACGTCCAAAGTCATTGAAGAGAATCATTCCCACTGTGGTAGGCAGAATATAGTTGTTAATATCGAACAGTTTGATTCTGAGGTCAGTATTTTGGAAGAAACTGGTTTGACCAGAATATCGGAATCTTCGTCCTCCCCTAAAGTTTTGGATATTGCCAAGCGTATTGGCTTGAAAAAACTCAAAGTCACCAAAATTGTGTGCCCCTCCTGCTCTTACTGCAAAAACAGCTTTTTTACCAAGTGGCAGATAACCTTTTAGTTCACCTCCCAATCGTAGAAAACTTTTGTCTTGATTATTGTCGATGCGGCTATTGTAACTCACATCTAAGTTGAATATACCTCCTTGAAGTGGCATCTGAACACTATTGACACGTTGGTATTGATAGGCCAATTTTGCACCGACATACTGACTTGCAGTAAAATCTTGTTCGGTCAATCCTGATTCATCCGTAGCCACAAATCGCCCCTCTGTTTTTTCTATATCGGTCCACTGATATTGCGGTCCAAAAGAAATAGATTGACGTTCCATGTTCCATTTTTGTCGGATACTGGGATAGAAATTAATTTGTTGTAGTCGCACCCTATTGAAGTCATTTTCATCTTCCTCTCCCTCAGGTATAAAAGATGCACTAAATTCTGGTGTTTCGTTGCCCAAACCAAAGAAATTGCGGGTTGCATTGGGATAACTTACATCCAAATCCAAGTTCAAATTCCACTTGCCAATTGCGTCCGTAAAATCTCCATTGTACCTAAAATTGAAGGCATCAGCACCCAAAGAAGCATTCCCAACAATCATGTGTTTGGCTGCATAGGGTTCTTTCCTAAAGCCGTGTGTCACAATCGTTATACCTCCTCCTAATAACAATCCATCATCAGGGTTTAAGCCAAAAAATAGAGCTGGTGTTACCACATTGTTTTTAAACTCCTTTCGATTGTAGTCGTTCACCATTGAATCCTTTGACATCTTATTGACCATTGCACCAGCCGATTGCAGTTTATTGCCCTCTTTGGTGTCGTAAATCTTTATTCTTTTGCCATTGCCAGTTGTTTCATCCACAAATTCGTCATTGCCTTTTCCGCCAATAATGCGAACCAAAATATTTCTATTGCCGTCTCCTTTTGCAGTAAATGTATCGTCCTTTCCCAAGCCAAACAAGCGAATTTCTTCGGTTTCTTCAGCATAAAAGATACGGTGGTAAAAAGTACCTTTATCCTCTTCTTTTTTCTTAGACAACTTTGTTACGGTCACTTCTACATCATTGTTGTTCAAAAAATTCACTTCAAATTCTTCTTTGTCATCTGAACCCACAACGGTTACTATTTTGGACAATTCATTGTACAATCGTTCTGCTGTATTAACCAATAAATCTCTGCGAGACTTGAGTTTACCGATAATATCTGCCCCGTCGATAGGAAATACTTCTTCGGGCATATCTCTAATCGCTGCTTCAATGACTTCATCCGTCAGTTGAGTTTGCATGACTTTGGCAATATCGAGCCATTCTTTTTTGCTAATGCGGGTTGTAAAAGTGCGGTCAAAATGCCGTCCATTGAAGGCGATTCCTGCAATATCTCGGATTTCATGGTCAAAACATTGAAATTTACGCATTCCCCATTTCCGATTGGTCAATGAAGGCAGAATACCGTCAAATTTGTAAAATGCCTGATCCCTATCTCTTGGAATCGGACGATAAACTTTACCTTTTCCTGTGTCTATTTCAGCCCAACGCCATTGATCATCGTGTCTGTCCCAATCGTTGATAAAAATATCAAACAAGCGGCTACGTACCACAAAAGTTTCATCTACCACATGGTCATGGTCTTCTTGTATCTTTTCCACCACATCATCCGTACCTTCAATGTCTTTGGCATTGCCAAAAAATGGGCGGTCTTTTTCGTTGCCATTGGGTCTTTCTTCAAATAGGTACAAGCGATTCGCAAAAGTTTTTTGAAACTCTTCCAAATTCGGATCTTCACCAATGAATACATATTTAGGATTGGTGTGGTAAATACCGATGGCTTCTGCCATGCGAGGAATAGCAAAAGCACCATAAGGATGTCCTGCCGAAATTTGATCTTGAATCAAATCCACTGCAAAGGTTTCTTTAAACTCCTCCGGAACTACCGAAGAAGGGTCTTTGTCAATGGTTCGGAGTACAAACTGATTTTCGTTTTCATTCTCTAATCGCAGTGAAAGTGTCTGCATTCCTCCACCTTTTTTGATGGGTTTCAAACCTCCTTCTACTTCTCCCAATTGAATAATGGGAATTTTGACGGGTGTAGTCCAAGCATCTCGATAGTGTTCTCCAAAAAAAGCACGTTTTCCTTTTCCTGCTTTGTAGTGTGCACCTGCAGGCATCGTGACAGTGCCATCGTCATTGAAGGTGGGTTCTACTATAATTCTCTCTGGCGCACTGCAACTTGCGGTTATCAAAAGAGCAATTACGAATAGACCAGATAGTGTAGTAAGTTTCGTCATGTTCTTAAGTCGTTTTTGATTGTGTTGTTGTATGGCTTTATGGTTGTATGGTTATCATAGTTTTATGGTTTTATGGTTTTATGGTTATCATAGTTTTATGGTTTTATGGTTGTATGGCTGTATGGTTATCATAGTTGTGTGGCTTTATGGCTGTATGGTTATCATAGTTGTGTGGCTTTATGGTTGTATGGTTATCATAGCCATCAAGTTTAGTAATTAACACAAGCATTAAGTCTTGAACAAGAACAAATAATAGGAAGGAAGCTTTCTTATAGTTCCTCTGTATAGTGTGCTTCTTTTTTATTAAAACTTCCTGTTCAAAGTTGTATGAGAAACAACAAAACCTTAGCTTGACGGCTATGATTAATTAATATTTTTTCAAAATTACATTTTCAGCAATTCAGCAATTCAGCAATTCAGCAATTCAGCCATTTAGCAATTCAGCCATTTAGCCATTTAGCCATTTAGCCATTCAACCATAAAGCAATTCAACCATAAAGCAATTCAATTCTTGTACTCCTCTTTCAATTTATGTGCAAATTTTTTCTTCATTTTTTGCACTTTCGGATTGATGACATAGGCACAATAACTTTGACTTGAATTCTGATTGAAGTAGTTTTGGTGGTAGTCTTCGGCAGCAGAATAGTTGTCAATTGCTTCAATTTCGGTGGTAATCGTGCCACTCCAAATACTCGATGCTACTTCTTTTTTCGATTTTTCTGCAATGGCTTTTTGGGTTTCGTTGTGGTAATAAATGCCTGACCTATACTGCGTACCTACGTCATTACCTTGTCGGTTAAGAGTTGTAGGATCGTGTGTAGTCCAAAATACTTCGAGTAGTTCTTCAAAGGTAATTACCGAGGGGTCAAAGGTGATTTGTGCAACTTCGGCATGTCCTGTATCTCCTCCGCAAACTTGTTTATAAGTTGGATTCTGGACATGTCCATTCGAGTAGCCCGACACAACTGAATAAACGCCTTCTAACCTTTGAAAAATGGCTTCAACACACCAAAAACAGCCTGCACCTAAAGTAGCCACTTCCAAACCTTCTTGTTTATTATTCATTTTTTGTTGATTTTGTGATTATTCAATTTCCGTCTTTCACCACTGGCAATGCTTCTCCTTCGGGAATAAATCTCATCGAAAGGGAATTGACACAATGTCGGGTGTTTTTGTCGGTTAATCTTTCTCCAACAAATACATGCCCCAAATGTCCCCCGCAATTGCTACACAAAATTTCTGTTCGGCGACCATCTGCATCGGTTTTCTTTGTCACAGCTCCCTCAATTTCATCATCAAAGCTAGGCCAGCCACAACCTGATGAGAACTTATCTTTAGAAGAATAAAGTGGCGCATCACATTGACGGCAAACATACGTACCTTCTACTTTGTGTAGATAATATTCTCCCCTGAAAGGCATTTCTGTGCCTTTGTAGTTAATGATTCTTTCTTCTTCAGGGGTTAATTTATTATATTGCATAGAAATCCTATTTTTGATTTTGACAAATATAGCCTATTAACACCAAAAACCAAATTTGGGTTTATTACGAGTTTTTGTTTTTAATTTAGCTATCTATTTAAACTTCAATACACACTATGTATTTATTTTTTGATACCGAAACAACAGGTTTGCCCAGAGACTGGAAAGCTCCTGTTACGAATGTAAACAATTGGCCCAGACTCGTCCAACTGGCCTGGGCATTGTATGACAATGAGGGAAATATGGTTGCACAAGACGACCAAATTATCAAACCTATTGGGTTTAGAATTCCCATTGGAGCATCAAATGTGCATGGCATTACCACCGAAAGAGCAATGGCAGAAGGAGAAGAGTTAATATCTGTTTTGTCTAATTTTGAACAAAAAATCCATCAATCTACCTATTTGGTGGCGCACAATATGAGTTTTGACGAAAAAATCATGGGGGCAGAATTTTTGAGAAATGGATTTCGAAATGTGATTCCTTCAAAAAATCAAATTTGTACGATGAAGGCTTCTACTGATTTTTGTAGAATAGCAGGGCCTTATGGCTACAAATGGCCTAAATTGGAGGAATTGTACTTCAAACTGTTTGCAGAATCTTTTTCGGATGCACACAATGCTGCAGCGGATATTGCAGCTACGAGTAGGTGTTTTTGGGAATTGAAGCGGCTTGGGGTGCTTTGATTTTGTACGGAGGTTTTGGTGTTTTGGTGTTTTGGTGATACTCTCAACAATTCTACAATCATACAGTTTTACAATCTTTCCATCTCACAATTCCACAATCATTTAGACCGTTTCCTCCAAATCTGCAATTAAATTTTGCGTATCGGTGTAAGTTCCCTGCAAATTGTCTGCATCTGCAACAGGAGCAAAAAGTGCCATTTCACAATAGCGAATGGTCGCTATCAGTTTGTCAATCATTGCAGTCGGAACGTTTTTTGCCTCCAACAAACTGCGGATATTGTCCTTCGACATATCGGTAGTTTGCAGGTTGAGTTTATCGCTTAGGTAGTCCCAAATTGTTTTGATTACTTCGTTGTAAAATCCCTGTTTGTTGTTTTCTTTCATCCATTGTTCGGCGGTTGTCAATCGTTTGCTGGCTACTTGCAGTGCTAGCTTGCGCTTCAATGAAACGGTGTCGGACAGGATGGCTTCTCGGCGGCGATGCCATTGAAGAAAAACGGGAAAAATCAAAAATGGCAAGATAAAAAGTATCCAAAACCATAAGGAAGTGAAGGGTTGTCCTGCTTGCTTTTTATGAAGCGTAGTTTCCATTTTAAGCGGACGAATATCCGTATCTGTGGCAGTTTCTTCGGGTAGAGTTGTGCCGTCTCCTTTCATCACCACGAGTTTGTATTTTTGACTATTGGTGATATTGTAGGTTTGGGTTTCGGGATTGAAGTAGCTAAATTCAATGGGGCCAATATCGTAGCGACCTTGTTCATTGGCGAGAATGTCGTAAGTGAAAGTTTTGCGGCCTTTCACTCTCCCATTCTGCTCATAAGTGCTTTCCTGTATTTCTGGTTCAAAGGTTTCCAATCCTTCTGCCACCTTCAATATTGGAGCCTCCAGTAATTTGACATTGCCTTCTCCTCCGATAGCAATGGTCAATTGTACAGTTTCACCTTCTCGAATGGCACTGCGGTCTATTTTGACAGTCATTTCGTAATCTCCTACCCCTCCTGCAAAACTTTCGGGTTTATCTGTTTCGGGAAATGGGAGAATGTTGATGTCTAAGGTATCGCTAGAAAGACGTACTTTTTCTTGACGATAGGAAGGGAAAAACGAACGGCGATTGCCTGTGGGAATTCGTACAACGATTTCAACTTCCATTGGAGTAATGGTAAGTGTACCTGAACGTTGTGGAAAAAGAGCATATTCCTTCAAATCATAAGTTCGATAAGATACGCTGTCTATCATTTCGATGTTGCCTGCTTCCAATCGAGGGGGCGTAAGGTCTTGTACCCAAAAACCTGTCAATTGAGGTGTTCCTGTGATGGTATAGTCGGTGACATCGAGTGCAGTATAGAGGCGGTAATAGGCATCTACTTGCTGACCTTGATAGGCGTTGAGGGTGTCGGTGATGATTCGCAGAAAAATAAGCGATTCTATGTCTTTGACATCGGCAGTAGGTGCAGGTGTTTGCATTTGTCCTTGTGCTTGTTGCTGTTGTTTGTTTTGCCCCGAACCTTTGGCTACTACGACTTTCACCTTTGCGCTTCTCAATGCTTTCCCATTACTGTTGACAGTGGCTGAGGGGATGTAAAAAACGCCTTGTTTCTTTGGCATCAAATAATAAATGATGCTGGCGGATTGGGTCATTTTGCCGTTGATAATTTGAACGGATTGCTGTTTGTTCGGGCCGCTCACTACAAAAAAGTCGGACAAATCGGGTGCTTGAAAATCATCCATATTTGCATTTTGCAGGGTATAGCTGATTTCAAATCGATTGTCTTCGGTCACTTGCACACTTTTGGGATTCACATCAAAGGTTTGTGCTTGTAGGTTGGATACGGTGAATAAACAGAAGAAGAATATAAAGATAGCTTGTTTCATTGCGTGTATAAACTATTGCTGAACTGTTTACAAAAGTACGGTTTTTCTTTTGGTTTGGCTTGATTTAGTTGTGCTTTAGATTCTTTTGGTGTTTGGAGGGAAAAGTAGTATTTTGGTTTCTATATGAAAGTGACGTTGATGAATTTGACAAAACATTTTAGGGATTTTTCTTATAGGAAACTTTGACTAAAAATTTAAAATATGACAACCAATAGATTAGAAGCATTTAGTGATGGCGTATTGGCCATCATCATCACGATTATGGTATTGGAAATGAAAGTTCCTGAGGGAACAAGTTTTTCGGCACTCAAGGATGTGTTGCCTGTTTTCCTAACCTATGTTGGGAGTTTTATTTACATAGGCATTTATTGGAACAATCACCACCACTTAATGCACGCAACAGGAAAGGTGAATGGTAAAATTCTTTGGGCGAATTTGAATTTATTGTTTTGGTTGTCTTTGTTTCCTTTTGTAACAGGTTGGATGGGAGAAAATCATTTTGAGAAAAATCCAGTTGCGTTATATGGCTTAGTTTTATTCATGGCAGCTATTGCCTACAAACTATTGAGTTATGTGGTTATTCAAAATGAGGGTGAATCTTCGATTTTAGCAACCGCCTATAAAGGTGACATTAAAGGAACATCATCCATTTTCATCTATTTTATAGGAATTTTGGCATCCTATTTTTTTCCTGTTATTAGTATTTTATTGTATATCGCAGTGGCGATTATGTGGTTTATCCCTGACAAAAGAATTGAAGTGACTTTGAAGGACTAAAAATATTTACCTTTCTACTTCAATCAAAAACCAAAATATGAAACACTCCATTCCTTTATTTGTCACAATCTTTGGCTTTTTGTTCTTATTGTTATTTTCCTGCAATGAAAATCAACAATCAATTACTCCAAAAAAAGTAGGACACAATCTCTATTCTGCAAAAGATTTCACCCTCAAATGGAAACTCCTCACCAATTTTGCGGATAAAAAAGAGGCGCAATCTTTGGCACAATTTACACTCATCAACCGCAGTGACCATACTTTAGAAAATGAAAACTGGGCGATGTACTTCAATCAGTCGCCACGCAAAATAGTGAAGGATTCTGTGACAAACAATGTACTGATTCAACAAATCAATGGTGATTTTTACCGAATATCACCTACCCAAGATTTTGAATTGCAGAAAGGAGATACCTTGACGATTCAATATGAAATGCACGGTTCGATGATAAAAGTTGCCGATGCTCCTTGTGGTGTCTATATGGTCTTCAATGAAGGCAAAGACAATCAGGCAATTATTCCGATTGAAGACTACGAAATTGAAGCATTTAATACGCCCGAACAACTCAACCGATTTACCTACGACCAAACACCGATTCCAACACACGCTTCCATCTTTGCAGATAATTCTAAACTGAGTTTGCTGCCTTCAAAGGACTTATTGAAGGTCATTCCAACGCCATTTCAAGTCGGCAATTCTGTGGGAACGATGGAGATAGACCGTTCTTTTTCGATTCAACATGAGGTAGGTTTGCGGAAAGAAGCCCTGTTTTTGGCGCAAAAAATGGAAGTTGTTTTAGGCGCAAAAATGCGAATTGAAGTCGGCAATACCAAAACCCGTAAGGCGATTCACCTCAAACGTGATACTACATTGCAGGTCAATGGTGTAAGTACAGAAGCCTACCATTTGAAGTTTACAGAAGACGAAGGTATCAGCATTACAGGCAATGATGGACACGGGATTTTTTATGGTATTCAAAGCCTTCTTGCTTTGTTGCCCGTTGAAGCCTACAAAACTCCAATGGAAACCCTCAAAATTCCCATGATTACCCTCTTGGATGCCCCCCGTTTTCCGTATCGAGCCATTTATTTGGATGCCGCCCGAAATTTTCATAAAAAAGAGGCCATCTTCAAAATGCTGAATATCATGGCTTTTTACAAACTCAATACGCTTGTTTTGGGCTTGAGCAACGATGAAGGATGGCGATTGGAGATTGAAGGTTTAGCAGAATTGACTGAAATTGGAGCGTTTAGAGGTCATACACTGACGGATACAGCTTTTCTACATCCGTCTTATGGTTCAGGGGCTTTTACTGATGCCGAAAAATCGTATGGAAGCGGTTATTATTCTCGCCGTGATTTTATCGAAATTTTGCAGTATGCACAAGACCGACATATTAAGGTCATTCCTGAAATCAATTTTCCTGGTCATGCACGGGCAGCCGTCAAAGCGATGAATGTACGTTATGAACGATTGAAGCGAGCAGGGAAAGAGGAAGCGGCTAAGGAATTTTTGTTGGTGGATTTGGCGGATACGTCACGCTATGAATCGGTGCAACATTATCCCGACAATGTGGTAAATATCTGTCAGTCTTCTGCTTACCGATTTTATGAGAAGGTGATAGATGAAGTTATCAAACTATATCAACAAGCGGGAATGTCTTTAACTACTATTCACACAGGCGGCGACGAAGTGCCTGATGGTGTGTGGAAAGGTTCACCTGCCTGCTACGAATTAAATCGAAGAACAGACGAAACTGCTGTTGATCCAGATTTGCGGGTCTATTTTGTGCGTGGACTTGCTCAGATGTTTGCCGAGCGCAATTTGACTTTGGCAGGCTGGGAGGAAATCGCCATGAAAAAAGATACGAGTGGTCGCTACATTGCGAATCCCGATTTGGTGGACAATAACTTACTGCCTTATGTGTGGAACAACCTTTGGGGCAATCAAGATTTGGGCTATCGTTTGGCAAATGCTGGTTATCCTGTTGTTCTCTGCAATGTAACCAACCTTTATTTCGACTTAGCTTATGACAAACATCCCGAAGAACCTGGGCAGTATTGGGGCGGTTTTGTGAATACCCGAAAGGCGTATGAGTTTTCGCCCTACGATGTGTTTCACTCAACGACACACGACCCGATGGGTAGGCCTTTCGACATTGTGGAAGACTACAAAGACATGGAGAGGCTACTGCCTGAAAATCAAAAAAATATCATTGGTATTCAGGCGCAACTTTGGAGCGAAACCATCAAAGGGCAGGAGATGCTGGAATATTACCTCCTTCCCAAAATGATTGGTTTGGCAGAAAGGGCTTGGGCTGGGCAACCTGAATGGGTTCGAATCGAAAACGATGTATTGCGTGAAGCGGCGTTGGAAAGTGCGTGGAATGTGTTTGCAAATACACTTGGACAGCGTGAGTTGCCTCGCTTGAATTACATTTTCAAGGGCTTCAATTTCCGTGTGCCACCTGTGGGTTTTGTGGTGGGTGAGGATAGTTTGTTGCGGGCAAATGTGGCTTTTCCTAGTTTGCAGATTCGCTATACTACGGATGGAAGTGAACCGACTATGGAGTCGGAATTGTATCGGGATTCATTGAAGGTTGGAGAAAATGTGAGAATGAGGGCTTTTGATTTGAGGGGAAGGGGGAGTTTGGAGTATTGAATGTTTAAACTTTAAACATAACAAGACGACTTATGATAAATTAACCTATTTAAAATCTCTAAAGAGTATTCGTGAAAATTTGTAACTATATTAAAAATATGTCTTGTTTTTTTTGAATCACCTCACTTCATGGGGCGAAATATCTCGATAGTTCCTCAAATTCATCAGTATCACTCAAAACACAAGTCAAATAACTATTTTGAACAACATAACCTGGTTTTTTTCCAAACTTTGCAAACGTCTGCTTTTGTTTATCAATTAACATTTCTTTTAACTCATTGTCATTAAGGAATTGGTAGAGTCTTCTTCTTTCAAGGTTTGCTCGTTCAGATAACACAAAATCAACAATGTTTTCCTTTTGAATCCGTAATCGGTCAACCCATCTTTCATTCAACTTAAAAACTTTATTCAAACTATTCATTTTACGGGAGGGCATTCCATCACTATCTGTAAATTCTCCTATTTTTGATACACCTTTTTGGTCTCGGTACACTTTTAAATCAAGTTTTTCTAAAACAGTTCTTTTATAAGGATGGAAAATGTTTGCTAATGGAGCGTCGTTATGGTCATCAATAATATCTCTATCGCCTTTGAAAGAACGATTACAATAAACACATAAAGGGAATAAATTATATGGATGGAGCGACAAAAATGGATACTTTGATTTTGGTAAAAAATGGTCGGCATCATCGTAAATTTTAAAGTCTATTACATCCGAGCGTTCCCTATCACATGCGGAACATACATTAAATCCTACGTTCTCACTCCAATAAGAAGCAATAAATCCATCTCTATCTAATTTTTTTGAGCCTCCATGAATAGCTGCAATGAAACCCGCAGCTAACAAATCCTCATAAAAAGTAATCATCAAAAGCTTAATCAATTCTTGATTATTCTTTTCTAAATCAGGATATTTAAATCGGAAATCAGCATCATTCAACTTATCCGCAAACTGAATATCATTATCAAAAGCTGATAAAGTGGCTATACCCTCTTGTGAGTTTTGCTGGTAATAAGCAGTCAATTTTTCAAGACCTGTATGAATAGTCGTTTTTTTCTTAGGAGGTAAATTCCCATTGTTATCTTTTTTAGTAGGCTGAGACCACAATTTTTTCCAAAACCAAGCACCTCGGTCATCTCCAAAAATAGTTTTAATATTATTTTCATTATTGACATCATCTGCTATGAATGGAAACTGATAATCTCCTTCACAAGCAGCCCTTAAAACTTCTCGCTGAAATTTAACAATCTCCTCTAATTGAGGAACACAACTCGGCAGATTAACTTTGTGTAACATGGGATTGTTTTTATAGTTTTTGTAAAGCTCTTAACCGACGACGAAACTCGAATTGATAATACCCTTCACCAATATTATCCTCTAAGGTTAGCAAAGCATCAACAACTGTTACCGTATCAGTTTGCTTAACTTTTTCTACATAATTCTTAACACTAATCAGGATTTTTATCAAATAGGCTTTTAGTTCCTTATCATCGCCATAATCATGTGGAAGTTGGTCATTAACTTGGGCTTCCTTGATGTATATAACCAATTGATTTAGTTCAACACTTTTTTCTAATTTCTTTTTAGAAATATTTTGTTGCCATATTGCATCTACTTCTTTTGGCTTAGTTGCCAACATCAAAATTAAATCTAAAAATTCTGCTGCTCGTTGCCCAACACCTTCAGGCGCACCAAAGATTTCACGCATAATTACCGTAGGAGACGCTCCAAATGTATCAATATAATTTTCTATAAAATGTGCCTTTCCTCCTTCTACCTCAAATTTCAATCTTGTTACTTCTCTTCTAAATACATCAGTAAGTGCAATACTCGAATGGGTAGTAATCACAATTTCGTTGTGTCTATCTCTTAGACTATCATCAATTACATCCACAATTCGCCTTTTCCATACATCATTAAAATGGGTTTCAGGTTCATCCAACAAAGCCAAAACATCATCTTCTCCTTTTAGCAAATGGAACATTGCCATCCTTCCCAAAAACAGTTGCTCTCCATCACTCAACCAATCATATAACATCAAATCTTTTACTCCTCTTTTTTTCATGGCAATAACAACGCCTTCCAAAATTCCCACCTGCTGCCAATGGTAAAGCGTTTTAAAAATATCAAAAGAGGTAATTTCCTTTTCATCTTCTTTAAATGCTTTTATTAAGGCATCTACTACTAAGTGTTTTCCTTGTTTCTCCCGTAAATCAAATAGTACTGTTCTTTTATTGCCAGGTTCGGGTTCTCCGATTACTCGTGAAGCAACCTTATAGATTTTTTGCATTTTAAATCTATCTGAAGGCATCAAATCGTCGGGTTGAAAATTGATTTTTAACCCGATAGTTACAGGATACCGCCAGCCAATTTCATTTAATAATGGTCTAAATCCACTCTGTAAATAATTTTCTACTATTGCATCATCCCATTTTTTTAATAAAATATCTTCCTCGGCTTGATTGGTCATTTTCTTAAAATCCGTTGCTGCTTGCATTAGTGTTACCGCCAATACAACCAATCTTAATTGTTCAGCATCAATAAGAAATCCGTTAGATAAAGCATTTTTTTCTGATTGATTATTAATATCATAAGTAGTTAAATTGTCTGCGGCTTCCACTAATCCCTGCTCTCTTAAATATTGTCGTTCTTTTCCAACCTCCCAATTTAAAGGTCTTTCCTCTACTTCCTCTAATTGAGGAATGCTTAATGTCAGTAAAGGCGGAGAAAATATTCTTTTCCACGGGGGAATTACACCTGATGTGTAAGCAATAAATGCTTTTGGCAAGAAGTACTCCCTATCCGAAGCAGTTCCTCTAAATTTTTCAAATTCAATATCTGAAACTTCATTAAGTAAGTTCTCCCAGTCATATTTTTTGTCTTGTGGCAATCCTTCTTTAAATCTTATTAATTTTAATTCTGCACTATCTGTTTCTTCTTGCTTCTTTTGATATTGCAAAAAAATAGTTCTTTTATCTTCTCCTTTTCCAAGGTCATACACTAAGGTTACATAAAAAGGTAATTCTGCTGATGGAAAACGTTCAATTGTAAGAAAAATTTGGGCTAAGGCTTGTAATAATCTACTTTTACCACTTCCATTTACGCCCACTACAAAACGAATGGCACAAGCCCTTCCCAACACCATTTCCTGCCAGAAAGGGATTGCCAAGTCCTGCAACGGTGGCGCATCTCGAAGACTTAGGTAACGTAGCCTCATATAATCGTCTCTTTTTCCAGATTATCCATATCTGCCAATTTTGTATCATCCTCTTCTTTTAAAGAACGATAAGCAGCAGTATAAAAAACATGACCAATTTCTCCTGGAGCAACTGGAATATTAACGGATTTAATTAATCCAATTTCTGCTAATAAATCCAAATTGCGTTGTACTTGGTTAGGAGGTAAATCCAAGTCGTTAAAATCATTTTCTGCTAAAATGTATCCTTCTGTTCCTTTGATACTGTCTAAAATTTCTTGCTGATCTTCACTTAGATAATTGATTGTTATTAACAATAAATCAGTTGATTCATCGGTTTGAAGAATAGATTTAGAAGTAGATTTTAATTGTAAAGTTTCGTCTCTTAATTTGGCGTGAGTGGTTATAGAAAATTGCTCTTTTTGACGAAAACCTTGGGTTAGCTTCCCTGTAAAAGCTTGGATTTTCAGAGAATCATTAAGAGTTTCCAATCTTTTATTTGAAAAAATAGCAGCATTTCTTAATAGAAAATATTGTTCATAAATTAAATTTAGTTTGTCTATCAAATCTTTAGGAGGAACTGGAATGCGTATTTTTGCTAAATGATTTAATCCAATCGTTGGTTGGGTTTGTCCATAACTTAATTTAATTATATCTCTCATACCTCCCATTGGATGTCTTAAATATGATGACACATATAATGGTGAATATCCCTCATTTAATCTAATGATAGCTACATTTTGACTTACATATGCCTCACCTATATCATCTGAAAATAGAGCAATCTTTCCAGTTGAGCCAACAATTGAAATTAAAATATCATTTGCAAAAATCAGAGACCTCTCTTTAGCAGCTGTATCAGGAGGAGTAATCATTTGAGGGTTATCTGAATTAATTTCTCCATTAGAAATATCTTGTACTCTAATAAATCTTGCTCCTTGGTCTGAATAATATTTACTCCATCCTCGTGAACCACTCGTTATTTTTGTAGTCATTTTCTCCAAAGGAATTTTTCCCCAACTATTTAAAGCGCCTTGGTCTCTCAAAAAAATATCATAGAATAAATCAGATTTAAGTTGTTTGATTTTTTTATCTGCCAATTTCCGCAACTCCTTCAACCTCTCTGCTTGTTGCAAAATTTTTACAATTGCTTTTTGTTCGGGTAGAGTTGGAATATACACAAGTGAGTTTGCTAAATCCTTTTTTCTAATTTGTAAAAAAGTAGTTCCTGTTCCTTTATTTATAAATCTTTCTTTGTTCAATTTCAGCCAATAATAAAGAAAAAAGGTATCGACCAGATTTTCATTAGCTCTTATTCCTGCAACTCCTCGACCCAAACAGTATTCTTTATCAGAAAAATTTAACTCTCCAATAGTTGCCCGAATACAAAATATAATATCATTTTTTTTACTCAATGAAGTTGGTGAGGTAGTCCACCGTTTTGTAGTTGGGTACAATTCTCCTAAATCACCTGCACCTGCGATAAAAGGTACTCCATTTTCAGAAGAATTATAACTCTTTCCATCTGGTGCTTGTCCCATGATAATTGTAGCAACATCAGATAGTTTCCTGATTATCCAAGATGTTGGTATCTCATTTTTGATATTTTCCACCATCTTAATTTTCTTGAACCATTGTTAATAAACTATCTAATCCCACCAAAATCTCCTTTTCCAATCCCTGAATAGCTTTAATTATTTCCGCAGGCGGCTCAATATCATCAATTTCCAATTCAAAAGGTTTATATCTCCCAGCCGAAATATTAAAATCATTCGCTTCAATACAATCAATATCCAAGGCATCAGTATTCAACTCCTCTTTATCTTCATCAAATTGTGCTGTGATATATTCAGGGCGAACTTTACCATTTGCGTCGTGACTGCCCTTTATTGAACCGTCTTCATTTTCCCAAGCTTCCTGTTCTACCCACACTCGAACAGGTGCATACCAACCTTTTCGAGTTTCCAATAATTCTTCTTGCGGAAGTGGTGGACTGCTTTTTAACATCACATCATAGCCATCCAATTGAGCAAATATTTTAAGCAAATCCATTACTTCAGTTTGCCAATCATTTTCGGTATCACTTCCTCCAATGCCTGTTAAGCTTTCATCATTGACAATAGCAGAAGTCCATTTTTTTATCAAATCCAAAATATAACTATCTGCTTCATCCTGACTGATTTTGAAAGCCTGACGACCAAAGCCGCCTTCCCGATTATAGGCTTCTTCTAAAATTTTCTCTCGTTGTTCCTTGATTACTCTGATGAGTTCTTTTAATTTCTCATCAAATGCTTTTTTTACCACTCTGCGTTTATCTGCCTTTTCCGTTTTATTAGCATTTGCTTCTTCTGCGTCTGCTCTTGCCTGTCCTACAAAATCGTGGTACATTTGCTTTAATTGACTTGTACCCTTTTTAGTAATAATTACCTTAGCTTCTTCAGGGTTGGCAGGTAAAGGCTCACCATTATTTTCAGTAGGAAAGCGTTCATCAATACCTAATATTTCACCTTCTCTTTCTGCTAAATGAGGAAATAACTCTACTACTTTATCATCTACTACTCGCCACCGAGCAGGACTAATTTCAGGTTGATAATAAGTTTTTGGATTAGATGTTTCGTTATCATACTTATATTGAGCATCCCAAATATCATTGTCGGAATTAGGTTGTTCAGTCCGTTTTTTGTCGAGTGTATAACCATCGGCAGTTATTTCATAAAACCAGACCTTTTCAGAATTAGGAGCATCCGTTTTATTAGTACGAGGTTCACATTTTTCAAAATAAATAATAGATGTTTTAACCCCACTATAAGGCTCAAATACACCTCCTGGCAAGGAAATGACAGCGTGCATTTTATGCTCCAACAATAGTTCTTTTCTAAGTGCTTTATGTGCCAAACTTGACCCAAATAATAATCCTTCTGGTACAATTACCGCTGCTTTTCCACCAACTTTTAATAAATCTAAAATCAGCCAGATAAATAATAATTCTGTCTTATCAGTTATCGGTTCTATATCATCTGTGCCAGTTATTCTCTTATTTTTTGGATTTGGCGGAAACCTATTTCTATGAATGTCGCCTTTATCAATACTGCCAGAATAAGGTGGGTTTGCTAAAATATAATCGTAACTTATGCTTTCTTCATCGGGCAGAGATTGACTAAGCGCGTCTCTACGCTCAATTTTTGGATTTTCAACACCATGCAAAATTAAATTCATCCATCCGATACGAACCATTGTTCTATCCATGTCATACCCTACAAAATTCTGTCCTGTAAAATATTGCTGTATCTCTTCTTGCGTAGGATTTTTTAATCTATGCGGTGTACCGTTCCATTCATAAACAATTTGTTCGGGCGGTGTTAATTGTTCTCTCAAATACTGGATACTATTGACCAAAAAGCCAGCCGTTCCAACCGCAGGATCCAAAATCTTTGAACCAAGTTCAGGTTTTAATAAATTGATTAAAAATCGTATAATATGGCGAGGCGTTCTAAATTGTCCATTTTGACCAGAAGATTGGATGCGCTCCAACATATGTTCAAAAATATCACCCATTAAATCTGCATTTGCACTACGGCTGCCCACATCTTGAAAAAGTTCATCAATAGTTTTGATAGCTGCTTGAAGCGTCCGCTCTTTTTCTTTTGGAAGTTGGAAAAAAGCATCTTCCATATATCGAGTAGTAGAAAGTAACTCATCGCTTTCTCCACTCAATTTTTTCAAAGTCGTATCTAACTCTCTCAACCAAGGAAATACAATATCTCTCAAATGTATTGGGCTTCCTTTTTCTTTTATTACACTCCACTTACAAGAAGCATGACCATGACAAATCTCATTATCTTTATCATAATTATCATCTCCATGATGTGGAAGTTTACATTTTTCATTCCCAAAATCACGAGAACTGTAAATAGAATGCAAGCCGTTTTCTATTCGTTCTGCGTCCAATATTTCCAGTTGCTTGAGAAAAATCAAATAGGTGATTTGCTCAATAGAAGTAAGTGGATTGGTCATTCCAGATGACCAAAATTTTGTCCAGAGACTATAAACTTTTGAGCGTATTTTTGGTGAAAGCATGTTTAAAATTTACAATATTTTTTAAATATATATTATATATAGGTGTCGGATTTTAGTTGGAGAATAATAAATAGTCTAAATATTGCTTATTTTGAATTTTCCAAACTTTTGTAAATGTAGTAAAATATCATCACACTGCAAATCCTATATGAGAGACAATTTATCGAATTTTCAGAAAATTTTGAAAATTCCTTTTTTTGCAGTAAATTGCCTATTATCCTTCAATTTTCCTAAACTTTGATTTTGGGAACTTGTTGGAGAGATACAACAATTAGGAATTTAGGTTTTCTCAAGAATCCCATACAAACAAAAAATTCCTTTTTTGTAAGAATTACACATAAGAGCTCCAAAATACAAACACATAAATTACAGCAAAGAAAAATGTTAGAAACCATCATCAACAATCCCACTTTAGATCCCCGCTTCAAACGCATTGCTGAAAAGGTGCAAGATGGAGAACGTATTGATTTTGAAGAAGGTGTCCTTTTGTACGAAAAGGCAGAGTTGGGCTATTTGGGTGCTTTGGCAAATTACATACGTGAGAAAAAGCACGGAGATATGACCTATTTCAACCGCAATTTTCACATCGAACCTACCAATTTGTGCATTTATACCTGCAAATTTTGTTCGTATTCTCGATTGATTAAGCAGCGAGATGAGGGTTGGGTATATACAGAGGACGAAATGATGGACATTGTGAAAAGTTACGATGGTAAGCCTGTCACAGAAGTGCATATCGTTGGAGGCGTATTGCCACACATGAATATGGAATTTTTCACAAGTTTGATTCGCCGCATCAAGGCGCACCGCCCTGATTTGCACATCAAAGGTTTTACTCCTGTCGAGCTGTTTTACATGTTCAAAAAAGCCAAACTGAGCTATACCGATGGTTTGCAACAATTGAAGGATGCTGGCTATGAGTCCATGCCTGGAGGCGGTGCGGAGATTTTTGACGAGGAAATTCGAGAGATTATCTGCAAGGATAAGTGCAATTCAGAGCAATGGTTGGCGATTCACGAAGCAGCGCATGGACTGGACATTCCTACCAATGCAACGATGCTGTATGGACACATCGAAAAGTACCATCATCGAGTCGACCACATGAATCGCCTACGCACTTTGCAGGACAAAACAGGTGGTTTTAACTGCTTCATTCCATTGAAGTTCCGAAACTCTAACAATGAAATGTCGCATATTCCAGAGGTGAATGTGCTGGAGGATTTGCGGAATTATGCGGTAGCTCGTATTTACATGGACAATTTTCCGCATTTGAAAGCATATTGGCCTATGATTGGCCGAGAAACGGCGCAGTTGTCTTTGGCTTTTGGAGTAAATGATATTGATGGTACGATTGACGATACGACAAAAATTTACTCTATGGCGGGTTCAGAAGAACAAAACCCTGCTTTGACAACCAAGCAACTGGTCAAATTGATTAAAAATGTGGGTCGTCGTCCTATTGAAAGAAATACGGTCTATGACACATTGAAGGACTACACAGACGAAGTTTTTGAAGAACCGAAAGATGTTTTTATAGATTTGCCTGTGATTAATAATTGAGAAGAGGGAAGGAGGAAGTGAGAAGTAGGAAGAGGGATGATAGTATTTCATTGTTATTAGACTTTGGACGAAGGAGCAAAGCTGCAAGAAGTAAGGGTTTAATTGATTGATAACCGATTGTTTGTTTCCAATTGCGTCAATGGGTTAAAATTTTGATTATCAATTTTTTATATCTCGCATCTTGCTTCCTACTTCTTTCGTCCAAAGTCCAAATTGTTAATGGTTTATAAAAAATATATGAATTTAGTAAAAGAACTTTTTGTTGTTAGACACGGAGAAACGGATTACAACAAGGCGGGAATAGTGCAAGGAAGGGGTATTAATTCTTCTTTGAATGACAAGGGAAGAAAGCAAGCACAGGCATTGTTTGAGGGTTACAAAGACCATGCTTTTGATGCGATTTATGCATCTGCTTTGGTAAGAACGCATCAAACAGTTGAACCTTTTGAGGCTTTGGGATATGAAATTCTGAAATCCCCAAATTTGGATGAGATAGATTGGGGCGTGCATGAAGGGAAGAGAGGAATGCCTGAACTAAGGGAAGAATATAGACAAATCAATCAGGAGTGGAATAATGGGAACTACCATGCGAGAATTGAAGGAGGCGAAAGTCCTTTCGAAGTGCAAACTAGGTTGAGGTTATTTTTTGATGACCTTCACCAAAAGGGTCATGACAAGGTATTGATTTGTTCACATGGACGGACTTCTCGTATTTTATTTTGTTTGCTTTTGGGTTGGGAAATGTCTGAAATGGAGGGTTTTATACACCAAAATACAGGAGTGGCAAAATTGGTGGCGGCTGGCGAAAAGTATGAATTGGCTTTCTACAACAATGTGGAACATCTGGGTGATAGTTAGTTAGCGAATCATCAAACACCAATAAACAAAAAACTATGTATAAATTATCAGCTGTTTCTTATCTCAATACAAAGCCATTTTTGTTGGGTTTAGAAAATTCACCATTGAAGGAGGTGATAAATCTCGAATTGGCGATACCCTCCAAAACGGCAGCGCATTTGATAGAAGGGAAAGTGGACATTGGTTTGGTTCCAATAGCTATTTTACCGCAATTGCCTCAGTACGAAATTATTACCGACTATTGTATTGGTGCTGTTGGAGCAGTCAAAACGGTGGCTATTTACAGTCAAGTTCCATTGCAGCAAGTGAAAACCGTTTATTTAGACTATCATTCTCGGACTTCCATACGACTCGCTCAGATATTGTGTGAGCATTATTGGCAAATATATCCCAATTTTTTACCTGCTTTCAATGGATATGAGGATAAAATAAAAGGAGATGCTGCTGGAGTAATCATTGGAGATAGAGCTATTCGATTGGCAAAAGACTACCAATATGAATATGATTTGGCAGAAGCTTGGCAAGAGTTTACAGGATTACCCTTCGTATTTGCAGCGTGGGTGGCTCGAAAAAAGATAACTTCTGATTTTGTAGAAGGGCTCAATGATGCATTTAGAAATGGCATGTCCAATATAGAAGAAGTAGCAGCATCTTACCAAAGTCAATATCCAAATTTTGATGTATTGACTTACCTTCAAAAACATATCAGTTATGATTTAGATGCATCAAAACGGGAGGCATTGGAGTTGTTTCTTAATTATATTGAATCAGATGTACCTGAGTTGGTATAACAATGGCAAGGCACAAAAGTAATTGTCAATGTATTAAAATATTGACAACCAAACACATTTACCTAATTCCTCTTGACTGCTACTTATAAATCATTGTGAGAAGGCTTGCTTTTCTAATAAAATTAGTGTATATTTGAAAACCATCGAGGAGTAGAAAAATATCCTCATTGGTACAAAAAGTAAATCAAGTTTGCTTAATTTTGCATTTAATAACTCACGTGGACATTCCAATACTGCTTGCTAGACCTAACAGGAATAATATTGGTGACACGCTTAGAGTCTCTAGAGCGGGCCTCAATTCTGACTTGTCAGAACCTCTTTAAGTTTTATTAAAGAGCAAGGGGATTATCGAAAGATATTTAGCATCTCCATAAATGAATTAAGAGGGCTACGACAAGCCCCTTTGTTTGTTTGCGTGAGTTTATTTTTTTCAAAGGCTATTGAAGTTTCGGATAAACTTCAATAGCCTTTTTTATTTTTTCTCCAACTTGTTTGCAAATGATGGCATTAGCAATCATTCAATAAAAAATTTTTTTTCTCTCAAAAAAGAAACATATTTGCCTCCATTCAGTATAAGAATACAAACGCAGACATTATTATGACAATTTTAAATATCCCAACCGAATTCTTAAACAATATATTCCAAGGACTGTTTGGTAAAAAAACACCGACAAAAACTGTAACGTTGAGTCCTCAGAAAAGAATCGTTCCTATGTCAGACGAAGAATATGCGGCAAAAGCTCAGAAAGCCAATATTGACTTCAATGATATGTATGCGTACAACTTAATGATGTAAAAAACATTAAACAATAATACATTGAAGCCAAAAAAATAAACTTTATCTTCAACTCCTTCAAAATAAGTACAAAAAGCCAAACTAAAAATAGTTTGGCTTTTTTGTTTGTAAAGATCAACAACAACCCTCTGCTTTCTTTTTCTTCAATGTTTCCCCACCACAACAAGCACCTGCAATTACTTTCAATGTTGAAATTGGTTGAGCAACCCCACAAACCCCTGTTTCAGGCAATACCAAATTTACTTTTTTCGCTGCTTTCCAATCCCCCGCCAATGCTGCAACTACCGAGCGAACCTGTTCATACCCCGTAGCCATCAAAAAAGTCGGCGCACGTCCATAACTTTTCATACCCACCACATAGAAATCCTTTTCAGGTTGCTGCAATTCTACCGCACCATGAGGGGGAACCGTACCACAAGAATGTACATTGGGATCAATCAAATCAGCCAGAGCAGGCACACTTTCCACCGCGGGGTGAATATCCAATCTAATTTCCCTCAGAAACGAAAAATCAGGGCGGCTACCCGTGCAAGCAATAATTTCGTCTACCCCTTCAATCACAGTCATTTCATCCTGTTGGAGGCCAATTACGTTCAATTTTCCTTTATTTGCTTCAATTTGATGCAGATGAAACCCCGTATGTAAATGAAGTTTTTCTTCTTGAAGTAGTCGCTCCAGTTTTTGACCAATCGCCCCACGAGCAGGCAGCTGATCCTTTTCTTTTCCGCCAATCACCGCATCCACATTTGCTTTGCGAATAACCCAGTGAATATGGGTATTAGGGTAATCATTTGTCAACTCTGAAAGATGAAACAATACCTGTGCAGCAGAATGACCACTGCCTACAACTAAGATATTTTTATTGGCATAGCGTTCTTTTGCCTCCTCCAAAATAGGTGGAATCCCGTAAAATATGTTGGAAGAATTTTCGGATTCTCCCATTGCCAAAACACCTCCTGATCCCGCTGGATTTTGACTTTGCCAAGTACCCGAAGCATCAATCACTGCACGCACTTCAAAACGTTGGTATTGTCCGTTGTGTAAAGTCTGAACCACAAAAGGTTCTCGCTCTCTATTTTGGGTTTTTAGCTTGTCCAGATTTTTTCGATTGATGGCAATGACTCGGTGATTTCGGTAAATATAGGGAGCGATTGAAGGAAGTTCACTTAAAGGCTCTAAATAGGCTTCTATTAATTCTTTTCCAGTGGGAAGTGATTTTTTATCAGGTGATTGCCAACCGTTTTCCTTCAATAATTCAACCGCTGCTGCGTCCAAATTGTATTCCCACGGAGAAAAAACTTGAACGTGTTCCCAACTTTTGACATTTGCAGCAATGTTATTTTTCACTTCAAAAAGTATAAATGACATATTCCTTTTGACAAGGTGTGCCGCCGCTGCTAAACCCACTGGGCCTGAACCAATAATAGCGACTGGAAGTGCTTGAATGTTTAATGTTTGCATGATGTAATTATTTTAATCGTTTATCGTAAATATAAGATTAAATGAACAAAATAAATTTTATTCCGTTTCAAAATATAATAAAATAGAATTTTGCCAATCTCGATTGACTTCAACAACAGTTGTGAGGCAATTGAAACAGTTTAGAGAAATAGTCCTGCATTTCCTGCCACGTCTGATTGTTTACACAATAACAAACACGAGGGCCATCAATTTCTCCTTCAATCAAACCTACATTTTTCAACTCTTTTAGATGTTGAGAAACAGTAGATTGAGAAAGAGGAAGTTCTTCTACTATATCACCACATATACAGGATTTTTTGCTAATCAGTAATTGAAGTATCGCAATGCGTGCAGGGTGGCTCAAAGCTTTGGCTAAAGCGGCCAGCCGAATTTCGATAGGAGAAAACTGATTTTTTTTGGAGTAAGCCATATACAAGATTAATCGTTTATCGCAAAGATACGATAATACTAATTAGGAAACAAATTTTTTTTGGAGTAACTTTGTATGATATACCAAGTAAATTTATAGTTTATGAAATATTTGCTTAAAATCATTACCTTATTTAGTTGTTTTCAACTAATCACATTTTCTTTACAAGCACAAAACGTTCAGTCTTATAGTGTACAATTGGGTGCTTTTCAGAAACCCAATATGGATGCCTTTAATAGCATAAAGGAGATTGGACCAATACACCAAGAAAAAACAAAATCAGGTTTGACAAGGGTATTGCTTGGAGAGTATGCACAAAAAAAACAAGCAGAAGTCTCCTTGAAAGCTGCTCAAGACAAGGGTTTTGGAACAGCGTTTGTTATTAGACGCATGATTGCAGAAGAACCTAAGCCTTCAACGGTAGATGATACGAAACCCAAAAAAGAGGAGGATATTATAAATGTAAGTGAAAACTATAAAGAAGATCCTCCTAAAAAAGAGGTTATAGACAAACCTATTGGTACAACTACCACAACTGAAAAACCTATGCCTGAAGACAATAGCGTGCTTCCAGATGAGGTGTATGTAGTACAATTGGCTGCTTTCAAAAGCAATGTCCCAAAGAAAGAATTTGAAACATTGAGCAAAGATGCTAGTGTTTACAAAAATAGCGAAGGAGATTGGACAAGAGTTGTTTTGGGTGCAAAAGAAAAAGCGGAAGATGCAAAAGCTCTAATTGATGCGGCAAAAAAAGCGGGATATGCTCAAGCATTCGTAAAAAAAGTAGCTTCAAAAAAATTGGAATTACTTTTTGAATCAAAAGTAGTTACACCTCCAACAGAAAATAACAAATCTGATATTGAAGAAGATGATGATGGAGAAATACTAAAAGCGGATGCTGAAAATGATACCAAAGATGAGGAGATGATAGTTGATGTAGTCGATAACCGTGATGAAAGTGGAAAACCGCTTCCTATGAGTGATAAAATGGGTGCTGCTGCCATCGCAAATATTGACCTTATTGACGAGATCAATTGTATAGGCTGCAATGAGGCAGAGGATAAAATCACCATCGAAGGAACTATTTTTCCAATTAGCGATGATAATTTACTCTTAGAAGGGCGCATGGCTTATGTAGGTGATATGTATTCTCAAACATTACTTTTGTCTTCAACAGACGGAGGTAAAAATTGGAAACAGGTAGTAGCTCCTGATTTTGGCTACGAAATCTTACACCTTGATTTTGTGGACGAAAAAGTGGGTTATTTGATTAACTTTTGGGTAGTGGAAGGTGCGGGTGACCTGAAACTCTATAAGACTACAGATGCTGGCAAAAGCTGGAATTTTATCAGTGCTATTCCTAAAAACGATTTCTTGTGCCTACCACTTATCACCCAATTCACCGACGAACGCAATGGTTTGGTGATATATGAATGTGATGTGCCTGACCCAGGATATTATGCTTGGAGTACCATCAATGGCGGACAGAAATGGGTTTCGATTGGCAGCATTACTGAAGAAGACTATCAGGCTTTCCTCAAAAATGCAGCAGATACCAAACGCAAAAAAGAATTGGCCAACGATGAGTTTACCAATGTAGTAGGCAATTCGAGTTGGAGACAAGAAACAACCGACAAATTTATCATCATTTCTAAAACCAATGACAAAGGTGAATGGAAGGAAGTGAGCAGATTGAAGCGAAACTACAAGAAAATCAATGGCGAAATAACAGCGATTGATGGCCAATAAGGCTGAAAAATCTTAAAAATTTATTTTCATAGGCGTAAGAGCAAAAAAGTTCTTGCGCCTATTTTTTTTAGTGATACCCAATATTACTAAAGATTGCTGCCGAACAGTGTTTACCAATTTTAATGGAATTGTTATCCAAATCAATAAAGGCGAATAAGATAAGTTAATCGAATAACTTTAGTCAAATATCCTATCGAAAAAAACCAAACTCCTTTTTGCTTCGTATGTATTGAACGCTTTACCAAAAAACCACAAAAGCGAAAAAATAAATACCAAAATAACCCAATACTTATCTTACCTTTTTATTTCTAAAACCTGCCTTTTAGTCATTATTAATATTATTATTTAAAATAAATCTTAAAGAAATTAAAATGAGAAAATTTTATTACTTTCTCCTACTTTGGATATGTATGTTTGCCCTATCCGAGCATACTGCTTTTGCGCAAGAACTGAAAATTAGAGGTACGATTACAGAAGAAAATATGACAAACAAGCCTATTGAAAAAGTGCTGGTATTTGTGAAAACATGGGCTTATATCAAAACGTACACCGACAAAAACGGGAAATATACTATCGTTATTCCTGAAGAACACCCCAAGTTAGTGTTTGTGAAAGATGGTTACGAGCCACAAGAGATAGAAGTTGGAGTGTTTGGAGAAATTGATGTTGTATTGAAAAGAACAAGCAATCCAATGAACCAGATGAGTGTGACATCAGGTAAAAATGCAGAACGAACATTGGATGCTCCTGCCGATATAAGTATCATCAAATCAAGTGATGTTAAAATGGTCAATGCCGTTTCGCCTACTGATTATTTGAAGGGAACTCCTGGCATAGACATCATGCAAACCAGTCTAACTACTTCAAATGTATCTATTCGAGGATTCAATAATATATTTACAGGCACTGCCCTCACAATGGTTGACAACCGAATCGTACGAGTACCTGCTCTTCACTTCAATGCCAATCAGTTATTTTCATTTAACAGTTTTGACATCGACCACATTGAAGTCTTAAAAGGCCCTGCATCAGCCTTGTACGGACCCAACAGTTCGGGAGGGGTTATTCACTTCCTCACCCTTTCTCCTTTAGATATAAGAGCTGATCACAGCACTACAGTTAGCACAGGCATAGGCATTCGTGCAAGCATTGAAGAACCCATCATCCCACTACCTGCCAATACCCCTTTTGACCAAGGCAGCAAATTGATTTCGATGACCTCATTTAGGCATTTGGGCAAAATCAAGACCAATCCTAATAGACTTTTAGAAGTTGGCTACAAAATTTCGGGGCAATATCTAAGCGGCAATGGGTGGAGCTTTAATGATCCTAACGAACCCAAAACCATTGTGAAAAACCGTTATACACTTGAAGGAAAAGAAACCGTGGGAGAATCTGTTAGCAATGAACGTGACAATACCGAAAGAACTATGTTTTTAGATGGGCGAATGGATTTTCGCTTCAATAGAAATACAGATTTGGTACTCTCCTCAGGTATTAGCAACTTTTCGGGTATAGAAATGACAGGCGTTGGAGCAGTGCAAGTAGCAGATTGGAGTTATAGCTATTTACAAGCCAGATTGAATTGGAAATCTTTGTTTGCGCAAGTATATACCAATAGAAGTTCGGCAGGCAATACCCATTTACTTTGGACAGGTACAATTCTAAAAAGTAGCTCTCAACAATATGTGGCACAAATTCAAAACTCTAGTAGTATCTTCAAAAATAGGGTGAATCTTTTGTATGGATTAGATGCCATGTTCACTCGCTCTGATACCGAATACAGTATTCATGGAAGCAATGAAAACGATGATGCTATCAACGAATATGGCGGCTACTTACAAGCAGGTTTTGATGTCAACAGTCAAATAAAGTTATTGGGAACTTTGCGAACTGACAAAAATAGCTTTGTTGACGAATGGTTTGTATCTCCTCGTGCTGCAATCATTTACAAACCTGCTCAAAACCATACTGTGAGGGCTACATACAACAAGGCTTTCGATTCACCAAGCCCTTTGAACATATCAATAGACATTACTGAATCGGACGATATTTTTGATTTTCGTACTACCTTGGGTCTGCAATCTGGTATTGGTGTGAAAGCATCAGGTAATAGAGGCTTGCAGTTTTCTTACGGCAGCAATGGTTTGCCACAATTCCGAACACCTTTTGCTCCTTTGCTGAATCAAAGTGAAAGTACCTTTTTTAATCTAAACGACCCTTCCATCTCCAACATTGTATATGCCTATGCTCGACAAGGATTGTTGCAGCAGTTTCTACAAGCAGGAATGGCCCCTTCATTGGTAGAAATGTTCAGCAGCAATTTATTACCCGAATATCTTGTTGGAGTTGAACACAATCTAATGAGCCTGACCTTTGAACAAGATTTTCCTTACAAACCTGTATCTCCTACTTCAATTGAAGATGTTGCGAAAATTAAGAATACAACCACACAAAGTTATGAATTGGGTTACAAGGGTATTATCAACAACAAACTAACCGTTTTTGGCAACCTCTATTATACCCATATCTCAGACGTTATCAGCCCCCTTCAAATCATGACTCCAAATGTATTTTTAGAACCTAATTCGGTCAGTCAATCCCTTGTAAACGGCATTTTCTACAACCTTCAAAATCCAGAGAATGGCCCATTGCTGGATATTTTGACTCAATTGTTAGATCAAGCAGACGGAAGTACCATTCCTATTGTAGGCAATAGCAATGGTTCGGGAATTGATGAATTGGTCACACTTTTGACTACCTCTGCTGCCAGCATTCCCCTTGGAACCGTCAGTCCTACCAATGAGAACAATCCAAATATGGTCTTTTCCTACACTAACTTCGGTGATATATCCTTATGGGGTACAGAGCTTGGTTTTTTGTATGAAGCCAGTGATAGATGGTTAATCAATGGTAATTATGCTCATATGAGTAAGGATCTATTTGAAGGAGAAAAAGGAGAAGTACTTTCCCTAAACGCTCCTAAAAATAAGGTTAACATTGGCGCACGTTACCACTTCAACTCTGGGTTAAACATTGGCTCACAATTCAGATGGCAGAATGCGTTTCACCTGCAATCAGGTATTTACATTGGAGAAGTACCTGCTTATCAAGTTGTTGATTTGAATCTTGGCTATACTTTTCCTGGAAGCAAAGGAACCTACCTTTCTGTTAGTATTCAAAACTTGCTTAATGAGGTACACCAAGAGTCGGTAGGTGCACCACAATTGGGAAGATTGACAATGGTAAGACTTTCACATACATTTGAATAACAACCATATTCCAACATCATTTGTGGAATATCCTGAAGGGAAGGGGCTTTGAAAAATTAATTTCAAAGCCCCTTTCTCTTTTTGTCAGAATAGAAGCTTCACATGAATATAAAGTTATTTTCTGAATTTTCAATAAATTTTGAAAATTCAGAAAATTAGCTTAAATTGCAATAGCAACTACTTCAATAATTGAACTCTATTCTCCTTTTTTAAAACCCATTAATCATGAAAGCAACTGCAAATAAAGCCATCATTTACGACGATACCTGCCCATTATGTGTTTGGTACACAAGTGCTTTTGTCAAAACAGGAATGTTAGAAAAACACAACCGCATTTCCTTCAATGAATTGACAAACAAAAGTGACATTGCAGCGAATATGGATATTCACCGCAGCAAACACGAAATTCCTTTGGTAGACTTGAAAGGAGGTGAAACCTTGTATGGATTGGATAGCTTGGAGTTTATTTTGAGCCAAAAAATGCCTTTTATTGCTTGGTTGCTTCAATTTCGCCTCATTCGTGCTTTCTTCAAAACCTTCTACAACATTGTGTCTTACAATAGGCGGGTCATTGTGGGTGCTGCAAAAACACAAACACAAACACAAACACAAACACATAGCTACGACTGTACGCCAGATTTTCATGTAGGTTATCGCTTGATTTACATCTTTTTGGCAGTATTGGTGAGCATTTTGGGAGTTTATTGGTTTGCAAATGGAATGGCGGAAGCTTTTGCTGTACCTTCGCTTGCTTATTTCAATTTTGCGACATTGATGATTGCAGTCATAGCTTGGGGAATTTATTTCTGTATGGCTTTTTTATCTATACCAAACAACCGAACCCGCATCGAATATTTTGGTCAGTTGGCTACAACAATGCTCATGGGCTTGGGTATTTATATCGTGAGTATGGGTATTGTAGCATGGATACCGAATGAAGTTATTGCTATTGGTGGAGCTACTTTTGCCATTGTCGCAAGTTTTGGGGTGATGTGTCAGGCGCATTTTCGACGATTGAAGGTAGTAAATTTGGCAAATTGGCGAATGATAGCTTGGATATTGAGTTTTTTAGTGGCTGCGCTTGTTGTTTTAAGTAGTTTATTGTCCATATAATCAATTATATACATATATTTTTTTACACACTTGGTTTTGAAAATTGAACACTGAGGTGTAGATACGGAAAGTTTTTATGGAGAGGAGAGTTTTTTTAGAAAGTTCGCAATTTCACCATCACTTTTTAGGATATAGATTGTAACCTCTTCTTTTGCAAACTCCAATAAACGCAACATCTTTGGGCGGCTTCGTTGGGGAAATTTCCACAGATAGGTCAAAAATTCTACAGAGATTTTTTCTGGACAACCCTCTGCCATGCTTGGACGGTCGCTACCGTGGTATTGAAGGTTTCTTTTTAGGACTCTTATGATGCACTTCCATCTCGGAAAATCCAAAAAAATGACGGTATCGGCTTTGGCCAACCTCATTTCCAAGGTATTAGAATAATTCCCATCCATTATCCACATTTCACCATCCATCAAGTGCTTTATTTTTTGTTCCCAATCAGGTTTGGTGGGTTCCACCCAGTTTGCACTCCAATAGTGTTGGTCTAAATGAATGAGAGGAATTTGCAAGATTTTTTGCAGTCGAATCGATAGCGTAGATTTACCTGAGCCTCCACTGCCGATGATAAGTATTCTTTTCATTCAGGTCCAGTAAATTGTAACAATGGTTTTGAGTTTTATTTTTTTTAAATTATTTCTATCTCTTCTTCAATAAGTCTAATCGGACGGTTGATGGTTTCTTCCAAAGAAATAAACGTTTCTGTACGTTGAATACCTTTGATGGGTTGTATTTTATCGTGCAATACTTCCTTGAGGTGATTGGTGTCTTTGCAGATGATTTTGACGAACATACTATAAGTACCTGTGGTATAATTCAGACCTATTACTTCGGGAATGTTCTTCAATGCAGTTGCAACATCATCATACATAGAACTTTGTTGAAGGTAAACACCTAAAAAAGCGGTAACATCATAACCTAATTTTTCGTGATTGACCACGAGTTGATGTCGTTTGACAATTCCCATTTGTTCCATTTTCCGCATCCGCACATGCACCGTTCCTGGTGATACATGGAGCAATTCTCCAATTTTTGTATAGGGAATTTTAGCATCTTCCATCAAGATTGATAATATCTGAAGATCTAAATTATCAATATCATAATTTTTCTGTTCCATTAAAAGCTAATTTTATCATTTTTTCAATAAAAATGCAAATTATTGAATAAAATGTAAATTTTAAAGCATTTCATTAATAAATTTGCAAGAAATGTTCGTTTATATTAACTTTGTGATTGTAAGCTGACGGAAGTTAAACAAACAATCATTTTTTTAATATTTCGTCTATCAATACTGTAAGGTGATGAAATTGGCAGCCATGCCCTCTTGTCTCGGGGGTGGAGATTTCGGATAAATCTTTTCGCATTAGCTAAACGCAAAAGACTAACAACTTCGTGAAGGTTCGAATCCTTCTCTTACAGCCTAATCGTTCTTTGTTTCAGTGACATGAGTTGAATAATATGAGTGATGGAAAATAAAAAGACGCTAAATAACCAAAAATTATCCATCATTCCTAATTTTTCAATTTCATTCACGCAATACTGTAAGGTGATGAAATTGGCAGACATGCCCTCTTGTCTCGGGGGTGGAGATCTTGGATAAATCTTTTCCGCATTAGCTAAACGAAAAAGACTAACTACTTCGTGAAGGTTCGAATCCTTCCCTTACAGCCAAACCGTTCTTTTTTTACTGAATTTTCCAACTGTTGAACAACTTCAACAGCACACTGTAAGGTGATGAAATTGGCAGACATGCCCTCTTGTCTCGGGGGTGGAGATTCTGGATAAATCTTTTCCGCATTAGCTAAACGAAAAAGACTAACTACTTCGTGAAGGTTCGAATCCTTCCCTTACAGCCACTAAACCTCCAATTCGATACACAGAATTGGAGGTTTTTTCATTTTAACATCACACAACGGGAGATATTTAGAAACCCTCCCTTAGTCCTGCAATCAAAAGTAAATTGATTTGGCGTGTTTAAATAATCGTCCTACAAAAAAGGTTCTACTAAAAAGTAGAAAGATGTGTACATTTAGTTTTTTCGAGAAAACGAACTACACATGAACACTTTATTAGCAGAACCAAGTTCTTTGACAAAATCGTATAAATTTATCCGCCGAGCAGATATAGATTCAGATTTACGCTTAAAAATAGGGATAATCGGCTATTTTTTCAAACAGCATGGGCAAATCACGAGATTATCAAGAAAATATTCGGTCTGTCGCACCTTTGTTTATGAATTAATAAACCGCGTAGAAACTCGTTTGGACGGACTATTTGAAGCATCTATTGAAGCGAATTTGATTTGTGCTGAAAAACGAGCTGAGTCGGTGCGAAAAATTTTGGAGTTTCGTTTGATAGGCAAATGTAGTTTGAATTCGATTAGTGAATTCATTGGTTTATCAGACCCTATACTACCTTTAGACTTTGGACAGATTTAGAGTTATCAAATACTTGAAAAATGCTTGTTTTCAAGTATTTGACAGTTAGTTTTTTGTGACTCAAACCATTATTTGGACTCTTGAACTTATGGGGTAATTTTCAAGAGTCCAAATAATGCTGCCTTAAATGGTTGGTTTAATCGTAACTGGTTCAATACCATACAAAATTTGTAATCACTAAACACAAATTTCGTCCAAAGTCTAAACTACCTAATTCTACTTGCTTTATTAGCAAGACATTGAAAGATTTAGGTTCAAGATTAGGGAAGATGGTGATATGGAAAGGGGCAGTACATTATGCAAGTGACGAGATTTACATGATAGGTCATCAACCCGTGTTAGTGACGGTTGATCCTGTGAGCAGTGTTATTTTACGCATGGAATTGTTTGAAGCCTTGACGAAAGAAGCTTGGGAGAATCATTGGCAAGCATTGGAAGATGCAGGTATAAAATGTTTGGGTTTAGTGAAGGATGAAGGCGTATTGATGAAAGCTGCTCATGAAACATCTCATTCAGCGATACCTGTTCAAACGGATAGTTTTCATGCAATTAGCCATCGTTTGGGCGTATTTGTGGCTCGCTTAGAAAAAAAAGCATATAAGGCTATCGAAAAAGAATACAAACAGAAGGGAGTGGCTCAAAGAGCTGTTAGTGTACGGGTAAAAGCAGCTAAAATAGCAAAGTATGAAAAATCTTGCGAACAAACCATCGAGGCAATAGAGCAATATGAGCAGTTTCAATTTCTCTATACTTGTATCTACAATCAACTGAATTGTTTTGATTACAGGTACAATGCTCGCAGTCGTGTTCAGGTAATTGAAGAAGTAGCCTGTGCCTTGCAATGTATGAAAGAGTTGAATATTCCAAAACTGGACAAGGAAATTAAAGCCATTGAGAAGTTACTACCCAACTTATTTGATTATTTGCCAAAAGCTGGACTCATCCAATCTCAGTTACAACAAGAATTGGGAATCATTCCCGCTTATTTTTGGATATATGCTTGGCAAAATGATAAGAAAAATCGGAAAACTAAAAACAATCAGAAAGCTAAGTATTTCAAAACAAAGGCTTTGACTGCTTTAGAATTACTCAAAGAACACTATGAGACAGAGGGTAAATCAGACATAGAGTGGCAGGAACTCAAAAAATATGTCTTTGATAAATTAGATGCTATTGTACAAAGTTCCGCTTTAGTTGAAACTATCAATTCTCTACTAAGACCTTATATGGATAGTGCTCGTAATCAAATATCGCAAGAACAACTCAATCTGATTCGATTTTACCTCAACCATAGGGTCTATAAAAGAGGCAAGAGAAAAGGCTACTCTCCTTTTGAGTTACTCTCAGGTAAAAAGATAGAGAAGAATTGGGTCGAACAACTTTTGACCATAGTAGGCTAATTATCTGCCTCCACATAAATGGTGCTTTATTCTTGGTAGGAAACATTTGTGCTTTCCTACTTTTTCGAGCTTAACTTTATGCGTAAAAGTGTCCACTACTTTTGACCTTTTAGGAAACACGCCAATATTTTAGAATCGAATTCAAATATTGAAGTATCGAGAACTGTTTATCAGTATGCTTTTTAATTGTCATTGTCATTTATTCATTAGTTTTACCACATACTTCAAAGCTTAATCGTTTCCACTCGTTTGCTCCAATACACATTGTCCACCAATACCAAGAACAGATAAACAGGTGCAATCAATGCTGTACCTGCCCATCCAAAAATAAAGACAGCAGAAAAGCTGAATACCAAGCAAATCAATTGAAGCAAGTTTGCTTTGAAGCCACGTTTCTTAAATTTGAAGGAAAACATGGGAACTTCTGACACCATTAGATAAGAAATCAGGAGAGTAAGCGTGTAAAGAAAATAGAGGTTCAGAATGAATGGTTCAAAGGTAGTAGCATAACGCACATCGTTGATAACCCAAATCAAAGAGGTAATCGCACCCGTAGCAACAGGAGTGGCCAAACCCAAAAACTTTTCGGTTTGCCGTTCATCTACATTGAATTTTGCCAATCGAATAGCCGCACAAATGGACACCAAAAAAGCGGGAGCTAAATAGAATAATTCTATTTCTTCAATGCCTTTTGTTTTTAAATAAGTGATTTCGAGCATTTTGTAGAGTGTAATCCCAGGGACAATCCCAAAGCTTACCATATCTGCCAAAGAATCCAACTCCTTACCGATTGTAGAAGTCACTTTCAACAAGCGAGCTGCAAAACCGTCAAAAAAATCGGCAAAACCAGCGGCCAATAACAAGAAAGGAACGGCAATCAAACGATCATCGAAAGCAGCTACAATCGCCAAGCAACCCAAAAAAAGATTGGTCAGCGTCAGAAGATTGGGAATATATGTTCTCTTAAAGAATTTCACTCAGTTGGGTTTTTCGTTATCTTAAGAACGCTTCAAAAAAACTCTACAAAATCAATTTCATAAATAAGGTGATTTTGAAGTGCATTTTAAATCTTTATTTTCATTTGATTCTTAAAATGGCATACTCACCAGCATCAACTCTTCAATTTCTTCTACTTCAACAGGAATATTTGCCATCAAATCAACAGGGGCACCATTTGTGACTAAAATATCGTTTTCTATGCGGATTCCCAAATTTTCTTCTTGGATATAAATTCCTGGCTCACAAGTAAAAATCATTCCCGCTTCCATAGGGCGGTAGCGATGTCCTACATCGTGAACATCTATGCCTAAGAAGTGGGAAGTGCCGTGCATAAAATATTTTTTATACAAAGGTTTGTCTTTGTCTTGATTCGCAACCGCTTTTTTGTCCAATAGTCCCAGTTGAATCAATTCAGATTCTACAATTTTAGCGACTTCCTCATTGTAGTCCTTTAAGGTGATACCAGGTCGCAGCATTTTTGTAGCTTCGTTTTTGATTCGCAATACTGCATTGTAAACTGCTGCTTGCCGCTCGGTAAAACTGCCATTGACAGGAATCGTGCGGCTCAAATCGGCTGCATAGTTGGCATATTCTGCTCCAAAGTCCATCAACAAAACGTCCCCATCTTTGCATTGTTTGTTGTTGTCAACATAATGTAGGATGCAAGAATCTCCACCCGAAGCAATGATAGAAGGATAAGCTGCACCTGTGGCACGATTGATTAAAAACTCATGTAGAATTTCAGCTTCAATTTCATATTCATATACCCCTGCTTTTACAAACTGCAATACCCTTCTGAAGGCTTTCTCGGTAATATTGCAGGCGTGTTGAATCAGTGCTATTTCCAAATTAGATTTCACTGCACGCAGTTCGTGTAGGATAGGAGCAGCACGATAATATTGGTGAAGGGGATATTTTTGTCGAAGTTCATGAACAAAACGCATTTCTTTATCCAACACAGGAGAGGGAACTCTGCCATGTTCATTGAGATTGAGGTAGCAGTTTTCTGCCAAAAACATCAATTCGGGGAGATAAGTCCAAAGTTGGTTTGTCCAAAAGATTTTATCTATGCCAGAGGTTGTCTTCGCTTCTTCAATCGAATATTTGTGCCCTTCCCAGATAGTAAGCGTTTCGTTGGTGCTGCGGATAAACAGAATTTCCCGCATTTCTTCACGGACGCAATCTGGAAACAAAATCAAAATGGTCTTTTCTTGATCAATGCCTGACAGATAAAAAAGATCTGGATTCTGACGAAAAGTGTGGTGACTATCCGCACTGCGGGGCATTTCGTCGTTGGATTGGAAAATGGCGATAGAGTTGGGCTTCATTTTGGCAACAAAGCGGGCTCTGTTTTCTTTGAATAATTTATTGTTGATAGCCTCGTATTTCATGTAGGAGATTGTTTGTAAATTGATTTACAAGTTTACAACAATTCTAAAATCTTTCAAACTTTTGATTTTTTTTCCCTTTTTTTATTTTTTTTTGAAACTATTTATAAAAGAACTCCGTAAATATAATTGTGTAAACAGTAAAGCTTAAAGAGTTAACATTATTTCAAAAAATTACCATTTTTGGACCTTTCTATTTCAATATAGAAAGGTTTTTTTTTGCCATCTTCGATGCCTTTTTTTAGCTCTCCTTTATTAACCATTTGAAATCCAATATATTAATTGCCTTTTGTTATATTATTCAATCTTTTTGTTGAAATATGAAACTACTGTGACAAAAAAGGCGTATATGAAGATAAAGAATAACAAGTCCCAAAGCCCATGAGAAACTTATTACTTTTATTAATCACCCTTTTTATCTTCAATACTGCATATGCAGATTGTGATTTAAGCCCCAAATTTTCGTATGCTACCAAGGGCTTGAAAGTTAGTTTTGATAACAAATCGAAAGGAGATTACAACGAAATGGAATGGCAGTTTGGAGATGGAACAACATCCTTTGACAACCATCCCAAACATACTTATGAAGAAGCAGGTATTTATGTTTTCTCATTGACGATTTCTAACAATGAAGGATGCAGCGAAACCTTTGAAGGTAAAGTTTATGTGTTTAACATTCAGCACAAAAGAGAAACAAAACCAGTTGAAGAAGAAGTTGTAGAACACGTCAATGTATTGGCAAGTCTTAGCAACTATCCTAATCCTGTTTCTACGCACACTACCATGTCTTTTGAAGTGAGTGAATCGGCAGATGTTCAAATCAATCTGTATGACATGATGGGAAGATTGATTGACATAGTGATGCCTAAGCAAAATGTATATGCAGGACGACATGAATTAACCTACTATCGTCGAAACTACATCTTGCCAGGTACTTATCTTATCACAGCAATCAGTGACAATCGCAGATGGACCCGAAAGATGATTGTACAATAGTATTGGTCGGAAAGTAATAATATCAAATCATTTTTTGGGAAAATAAAAAGGGCAGTCAATTTTGACTGCCCTTTTTGCGTTTTTGCATCTTACTCCACCGTCACCGACTTCGCCAAGTTTCGAGGTTGGTCCACATTGCAGCCCCGCATCAGCGCAATGTGATAGGCTAGCAATTGAAGGGGAATAACCGATAAAATTGGAGTCAAAGGCTCCGCTGTTTCAGGAATTTTCACCACAAATGGGATTTCAAGGTATTGCGAGTATTTATATATGTGGAGCATTAGTGATTCCTTATAAAAAGAAACGTGCTAAAAAAAGTGTCAATAATGAACTAACAATCGAACAAAAACAATATAACAAAGAAGTAGGTAAGCAACGTATTGCAGTGGAGCATAGTATTGGAGGAATGAAACGTTATCAGATATTAGTTAGAAGAAATCGTTGTAAATCTAATATTCACGTCAATGATATTGTAGTAATATGTGCTGCTCTCTGGAACTTTTCTATTACTACATAAGTAATTAAAAGTCAATTTACAGCAAGTCTATTAATAATCGAATCAAAATGATTAAAAGAAGAGCCTTTGGCTTTGATGATTTTGAGAGGTTTAGGAGACGAATTTTAGTCGAATTTATGGATTTCCACTAAAACCTTCTATGAACCTGAAGTACAAGTGTTTGACTGCTGGTGATAGCCCAGTGAACCATACAGGCAACACCATCGAAGGTATCAGTAAAGTTCATGACCATTATACCGTGGTGGTGGATTATAAAGGTATGGAAGTCAAGTTGTTTTTTGTTAGGTATACTAAACGAAGCAAATGGAGACTTTTACTGACTACCCAAACAAGCCTTCGTTTTACTCAGGCTATGGAAATCTATGCTATTCGATGGTCTATTGAGGTCTTTTTCAAAGAAGTAAAGCAACTTTTAGGTATTCAAAAATGTGCTTCCAGAGATTTTGATGCTCATATTGCTCATACCACTTTAACTTTGATTCAATATGTTATGTTGAGTTTGCATAAACGCTTTTCAGATTATGAAACGATTGGCGGCTTATTCAGAGCTATCAGAGACCAATATATTCAAGCAACGATTGCTCAAAGGCTGTGGCAAATCATGATTTCTATTCTCACACGATTGGTTCAAAAGATAGAATGTGATATGGAACTGGTCTTGCAGTTAATTATTCATGACAACGATTTCAGGCAATTATTTTCGGGTATGGTGCAGCTTAAAGTACAAGATGAATAGGAGATAAGCATTTGTTAAGAACCTAAATGGAAAATACAACTAAGTGTCTTATTTACAATTATTTATAATCTATCAACATCTATAAATATCTTATATTAAAACATAAAAACAATTAACTAACAAATGCTTACTTTTTTAAGTAGCGATGCGAAACTTAAACTAAATACATTCAAATAATTTGATGTGTAGTAAAATTTAGCAACGGTTCGATGTTATCGTTTGAAGTCGGGTATGTGTTGGGGTTTGGAAAGGTGCGTTGAAATACCTATTTTTACTACTTAATTTTCCTCATACTTACCAACAAGTAATATCGGATATGCGAAAGTGGTCTATGAGTGAATTGAACCGCCTGTCGGTCAATGAATTCAAAGAAACAGTCAAAACACCTTTGATCATCATTTTAGACAATGTGCGAAGTGCTAACAATATAGGTTCGGTATTCCGAACGGCAGATGCTTTTGCGTTGGAAGCCTTGCATTTGTGTGGCATCACTGCCTGCCCTCCTCAAAAAGACATTCGCAAAACGGCCTTGGGTGCAAGCGATTCGGTTCAGTGGACCTATTGGAAACAAACCGTTGAAGCAGTGCAGTCATTGAAGGCTGAGGGCTACCAAGTCATTGCGATTGAGCAAGCGGAAGGCAGCATTTTTTTGCAGGATTTTGCAGTTGAGCCACAGGGTAAATACGCTATTATTTTTGGGCATGAAGTGAATGGAGTAAGTGATGAGGTGATGGAATTGGTGGATGCGTGTATCGAAATTCCTCAATTTGGCACCAAACATTCTCTCAACATTGCGGTCAGCGTGGGCGTAGTTGTATGGGATTTGTTTGCCAAAATAAAGTTTTCCTAACCGACCAGATATTTGTTAGCAACGCTTCAAAAATAACTTTACAAATTCATTTCATAAATAGCTGATTGCAAAGTATATTTTTAATTTTCATTTGTTTGTTACCATGCCTTTCACAACACCCGTTCCATATCGCCCTTCCCTTTTTCGACGTTGGCTGAGTTATGTTTGGGAACAACAGATCCAAACGACCAGCAGTGTGTTCAATCCCTATTTGGAGGTGAGTTTGAGCAAAGGGCGTTTTCAGTTGAGCACCGAAAATGCAACCTATTCTTTTGAGGATTTGTATGACAACTACTTCAAAAGCTTCAACAAATACCATGTAGAAAAGTACCAACTGCAAAAAGTGTTGATATTGGGCTTGGGTTTGGGAAGCGTGGCTTCGATGCTTTCAAGTCGGTTTCAGCAAAACAAAACGCACTTTTTTGCAGTAGAAATTGATGAAGTTGTAGTCGAATTGTGTCGCCAATACCTTGACCCAGAAGTATCAAAGCGATTGACCATTTTTTGTGAGGATGCCTACGATTTTGTGGGGCGTGATGATTTGCAATACGATTTGATTGCAGTAGATATTTTTTTGGATGATTTAACGCCTATGAAATTTAGAAGCCTCGATTTTCTGCAAAATTTGAAGCGACTGATGCGTCCGAATGGGCTGCTTTTCTACAATACGATGACGATTTCCAATAGCTCTTACCTTCAATCGCACCATTTTTTTGAAGAACGTTTTTTACCCGTTTTTCCGAATGCTGAAGTGTATCAAATGGAAGCGAATCGGATGTTGGTAGTTGATTCTAAAGTTTAATTGAATTAGAAAATAGTATGATTGCTCCAAAACTCATCACAACCGCCGATGGTTCTCATTCGCTTTTTGTTCCCGAACTCAACGAAACTTATCACTCCAAACATGGAGCTATCCAAGAATCGAATCATGTATTCATTGAAGCGGGGTTGAAGTCTGATGAAGTAAACCTGCAATTGAAGTCGATAGATACAACATTGAAGGTTTTGGAAATGGGTTTTGGCACAGGTTTGAACGCTTTTTTGACCCTTTTTACCTTTCCCCAACGCATCATTCACTACACAAGTTTAGAGGCTTATCCAATTGATTATGAAACGGTACGGAAGCTCAATTACGCTGATTTATTTGAACAGGAAGGAGGAAGAAAGATTTTTGAAGCCTTGCATGATTGTGCTTGGAACGAACCTGTTTCGATTACTCCTAATTTCCAATTGACTAAATTGCAGCAAAAATTGGAGGAGGCGATATTGCCGCCCCATCACTTCAATGTGGTGTATTACGATGCTTTTGCGCCCGAAGTGCAGGCGGAGTTGTGGACAGAAGAGGTTTTTGAAAAAATCTATGCGTCTATGCAGTCGAACGGCATTTTGACTACTTACTGTGCGAAAGGAGTGGTGAAGCGGACTTTGAAGAAAGTGGGCTTTGAAGTAGTGGGATTGCCAGGCCCTCCGGGGAAAAGGGAGATGACGAAGGCGGTGAAGCTCTAGTACAGCATAAAGTAAATAAATGGCAACTTAAAAATTTCAACATCAAACTTCATACATCATGTAATCCTAAATATCACATCTGCCTGATAATGTATGCAAAACAGTTATTGAATATGGTGTATATATGATGTGCGATAGACAATATTTGATTTTGATTTGTATCATAATTACTAAACAGCTACCGTTTATCTAATTTGAATACAAGAATTAAAAGAGCAACTTAATGGAATTACTTGTCGCCATAGTGACCATAACAAGATGCAATCTCAAGGTTCTCATCTTCAATCCTATAAATGAGCCGATGTTTTGGTGTAATTCTTCGAGACCACCATCCCGATAAATCTCCTTTGAGGGCTTCTGGTTCACCAATTCCAGTGTAAGGGTTTTCCATGATGTTCAAAACCAATTCCCATACCTTAGCTAAATATTTCGCATTTTCTTTCTTCAATTTTGGAATATCTTTTTTGAATTGGTCTGATAAGATGATTGGATAAGACATGAGGCACTTTTATTGTTGAAGCAAGTGATGTAAGTGTTCTTTTGTGGTTGTTTGAACAACAGTCGCTTTGTTTTCCATTGCCGTGGTTGCTGCCAATATTCTCATGCTATTTAAGTAGTTGCTTTCATCTTCTTCCTTTGGATACCATAAATTTATGAAAATGGCATAAGCACCGTACCGAACGATAGTTTGTTTCAAAAATGGAATCAATTCATTTTTAATGCGGGATTTGCTAAAAGAAATTTCATCTGTCAAAATCAAATCTGCTAAAATCAAAGCAAATTCTAACTTCAAAGATTCATCCATCCATTTTTTTGAATATAGAGGATTTGGGAACAAATAAAAACTTGCTATAATTTTATCTGACAGGGAGGAAGTAGTAGTTGTTTGGTTCAGTTGGCTAAAATTGGAAATATTAGCAGATTCGAAGATTGAATTGGCAATGGTATGGTTTAAAGCCAGAATATCGCTCAAAGTATCATTCAATAAGGGATTTGTTTGGTACTGAATGTTTTTAACGATTTGTTTTTGAATAGTTTGCAAATAATCTGATAGTGGTATATTCTGTTTTGAAGTCCACTCTAAAACATCACATCTTAGTTTGAAAATATTAGGAATCAAGGAGATGGCCACTACTTCTACTCCATCTTTATGAATTCTACTTTTGATAGAATTTACAATATCTTCTACTTTTGATTGAAGTATGGTATTAGAAGGATTGTAAACATTTTGGTGAATACCTACTATTAATTTCCCGACAAGATTAGGAGATGCAAACATAATGTTTGAGTTTTTATGAAAATAAAGATAGGTTACCGCTTAGGTCGCCCCTAAGTGATAACCTATCTTTTAACATCAAAAAATTGCTTAAAGTTTCTGTCTATCAATCAATGATATCAAATCCCGTATAAGGCCGCAACACTTCAGGAACCACAATGCCGTCAGGCGTTTGGTTGTTTTCCAAAACCGTTGCCACGATTCTCGCCAAAGCCAAAGCACTACCGTTGAGCGTATGTGCCAAACGCATTTTTTTGGTTTCGTTGTCTCGGAATCTTAGCATCATGCGGTTGGCTTGAAATGTCTCGAAATTAGAAACAGAGCTAACTTCCAACCAGCGTTTTTGAGCCGCAGAGTAGGTTTCAAAATCGTAGGTCAAGGCAGAAGTGAAAGTAGCATCCCCACCACAAAGGCGCAAGATTCGGTAAGGTAAACCCAGTTTTTGAAGGATACTTTCAACGTGTTGTACCATCTGTTCCAATACTTCATAGGATTTTTCGGGATGCGCCAATTGCACAATCTCAACTTTTTCAAACTGATGTACCCGATTCAATCCCCTAACGTGTGCGCCATACGAACCTGCTTCTCGACGGAAACAAGGCGTATAACCCACCAATTTGATTGGGAAATCTTCTTCCTTCACAATCGTATCTCGATAGATATTGGTCAAAGGTACTTCGGCGGTTGGAATCAAAAACAAATCATCGGCGGTAACATGGTACATTTGCCCTTCTTTATCAGGCAGTTGTCCTGTGGCATAAGCAGATGCTTCGTTCACCATCAAAGGCGGCATGTATTCTTGATAACCTGCTTTGATTGCTTCGTCTAAGAAAAAGTTAATCATCGCTCTTTGCAGTCGTGCACCTTTGCCGATAAAGACAGGAAAACCTGCTCCTGCAATCTTTGTTCCCAATTCAAGGCTCACGATGTTGTATTGTTCAAACAGTTCCCAATGCGGTTTGGCATCTTCACCCAAATCGGGATGTGTTCCATGTTCTTTCACCACCTCATTGTCGTCCGCACCATTGCCCATTGCCACACTTTCATGGGGTAAATTGGGGAGTACAATCAGTGCATTGTGCAGTTTTTCTTCCACCACTTTCAGATCATCCAAATAGTCTTTGATGTTGTCCTTCAGTGAACTTGCCTGCAATTTCAGTCTTTCTGCCTCTTTTCCTTTGCCTTGTTTGTAAAGCATAGGAATTTCCTTTGAGATGGATTTGCTTTCATGTTGAGCAGCTTCCGACACCTGTTGGAGTCTGCGCCTTTCGGCATCCAACGCAATTACTTCATCTACCAATTCCAACTGTTTGAAATTCTTGACCTTCAATCGTTCTTTGACAAAATCAGGCTCTGTTCTAATGAGGTTTATTTCTAACATTCTCTAGAAAAATGAAAAGTTTAAAATATGATAATAAATTAAGGAGGCTATAAAAATGAAAAGTTAATTAATAAGATACTGTATTTCAGCAAATTATTCTTTTTAAAATATCATTTTACTATATGCATCCTTCTAAGAATCGCAAATTACTGCAAAAAAGTTCCAATTTTAAACTTTAACCTTTCCTTTTTTCCTACATCACCTACTTTTTAGAATAGTTCATGGGTGTATTTCTCTTTTATGCTGTCACTGCAATGGCTTCTTGATGCGCTGCAATCATCACCCCTGAAAGTATTCCATAAGCTGTTGCCCAAGCATTTTCTAAATCTTCATTCCATACTTCGCCAAGTCCTTGCTCCAATGTCCATAGTAACGCATTCCCAACAGCCGTATAATGTGCTACTTCAACGCCATAATCAATGTGTCGGACTGCTAACTTTTGGGCGGTAGGAACAATTTGCTCCAATCGAGTTAAGTTGTTCACAATCAAGCCCAACATGGTCATTAGTTTTTTAATTTGCTCAGATAAATCACCTCTGAAAAGATGCCGTAAAGCGGGAGTTTCGTCAAACAAACGTGTATAAAAAATACTTCCTGCGGTGTCCGCAATGGGGGTCACCAATTTCCAAGAATCTTGAATGAGTAAAATCTGTTGATTTGTCATCAGTCTATGTTTTTTAAGGATACAAAAAAATAATTTCGCTCCCATAGACGTATTGCAGTGGTTATTTAGGATAAAAAAAGATTTTAAACTTTACGTTCCATCTCTATGATATGCCGATTATCTAACATTTCTTTCCTTTTATCGAATAATAGCAATCTCATTAAGCATATACTTTTATTTTTGTTGGAAACAAAACGCAAGTAATAGTAATTATTGTAAACGTTCTTTTCTCCATGAAACATTCATGACAGTTGTGTTGTGAATGAATAGTACCCCATTTAAGCTCAGGCTTTTTAGTGTATTCCGAGTGACGAAAATGAGTTGTAAAATTTATTTTCCTATTCATCGGATGAAGTATTGATTGACTTCAATGGATACGCTCATCCGATGATTTTTTTTGAAGGAAATATAGTCAACTTTATAGAGAAACATAAAAATTTTACCCTACTGATTTAAGCACAAAAACCTACAATATCCCCATTATCAACCGCCTCACCAAAGCCAAGCCCATTGTTGCAGAAATACCAATGTTAATCATCCGAGAAGCGGGAAAATTGTAGTGCCTTGTTACCACTTTTTCACGACTTGCCACTGCCAACCAAACCGTACCAACAGGTTTTTCGGGAGTGCCACCGCCAGGTCCTGCAATACCCGAAACGGCAATCGAATAATCGGTGCCAAATTGGAGGATAGCACCTTGCGCCATCTCTTTGACCGTTTCTTCGCTCACTGCACCATGCGCCTGAAGGGTGCTTTCTTTTACGCCCAACACCTTCATTTTTAGTTCATTGGAGTAAGTCACCGCACCGCCCATATAATAAGCCGAACTGCCAGGAATAGCTGTGATTTTGTGGGCAATCAACCCCCCTGTGCAACTTTCGGCAGTGCTCAAAGTGGCGTTTTTTTCCTTCAATAAATTGCCAATCACTCCCTCCAATGTATCGGTATCGTGCCCAAACGCATATTTCGGATACATGATGGCTTTGATTTGGTTGGTGTAATGGCTGACTTCCTCCTTCAATTGGTATTCGTCTAGTCCGCTTGCGCTCAATCGAAGGCGAAGAATGCCGAGATGGGGGAGGTAAGCGAGCTTGATGTGCGGTGGCAGGTTGTCCTCCACGTCCTTAATCATTTCTGCAACAATGGACTCGCCCAAGCCTGCACACAGCGTCGTTTGGTGGATAATGATGGGGGTATTGAACTGTGCTTGTATGCGTGGAATGACTACTCGGCGCATGAAATCTTTCATTTCGTAGGGAACGCCTGGCATCGAAACCAGCACTTTTTCGCCTCGCTGAAACCACATAGCAGCAGCCGTTCCCTTCAAATTGCGGATGACCTCACAGTCTTTGGGTAAGTAGGCCATGCTTTTCACACTGTCCAAAAGCGGACGTTGGCGTTTTTCGTAAAAAGACACCAAATCTGCCATGATTTGTTCGTCCATTACCAACTCAGTATCAAAGTATTCTGCCAGTGTTTTTTTGGTGATGTCGTCTTTGGTAGGACCCAAACCGCCTGTAATCAACACAATTTCTGAGTCATTGAGTGCTTTGTCAACGGCTTGAACGATGTGTTCTTTGCTGTCGCCAATCGACAATATTTCATAGACTTTCACACCGATTTCGTTGAGCTTTTCGCCCATCCATGCGGAATTGGTATCTATGGTTTGACCTATCAGGATTTCATCGCCGATGGTGATGATGGTTGCTTGCATATTTCTATTTGGATTTTTTAACGCTCGCAAAGGTAATTTTTATTGAACATAGAGGTACAAACAATAGTTCGTGCAATTTTTAATGAACACAGAGGCACGGAGGCACAGAGTTTGGGTTATCAAATAATTAGTGAAATAAAATTTATTTTCTAAACTGTTGATAATTAAATTATTGTGATTTTTACACGAACTATTGACAAAGACACAGCGTTTTATTTGCGTTTGTAATTTGAATTGAACTTTCACTACATCTCCAACTGCTGCTCCAAAAACCTTCTTCTTCCCTGCATCAATTCCAAAATTCCGACCGATTTAGTGTTGCCATCCAAATTTTCGGTAGTAGCAAGGTTGTTTTTGAAGGCTTCAAAAGAATAGAGTTTGTTGGGGTCATTTTTGACTTCTACTTCAATGATTCGCTGCAATTCTTTTGCACGTTCTGCATACCAGCCACTTGTGAAATTTTCGGACAAGATGGTTTCCATGAAGGTGATGTATTTTTGGCGGTAAGCAGGTTTTTTTAGGAGTTGGTGAATCAGTGGACGTTGGGGGTTGTTTTCATGCAAAAACGGGTCGAGGTTCTGCATTTCATAGAGCGATAAGGAATTTTTTTGACCACTGTGGTTGAAGCCTCCAAATGCCATATTCAAATCCCAAACAAGCGGCTGAAATTGCCCTGTTGCGTCTTGATAGAGGTAATAATTGTGGGAAAACAAACCCGAATAACTATCCAAATTGATAACAACACTATTGAAGGCCAAATACTTCAATGTGGCATCCACATTCAAAACCGTAGCGATTTTGTCAGGTTCGTTGTTCAAGGTATAAATCATTTTGAGCAATTCTTTCCAATCGTTTTCGGATTTGCTCTTCAATTGGAACTTTATTTCATAACATTTGGGATTGTCGCCAATATACTCCAATGTGGCCCCTTTCAATGTTTTGCAGCCCGATGCTACTGCTTTGCTTTTATCGGTATTGCATTTGAAGAAAGGTTGTTTTTTCCCTTCTCCAAAATACCCCTTCAAAAACTTGCTGTCAATGGATTCTACATTGGTATATAAGCCATGATACTTGCCATTGACATACACTTTGGCAAAATTGGCTTTTGGAGCAGGCATGTATTTTCGAGCGATTTCATAAGCCAATACTTCTCTCACAAAGCTGGGATCTCTAAAAGCATTCGACAACTTAACCGTTTCGTTTTGTTGGTAGTTTTGGTCTTTGATTTTGTAGTCCAATTTGATGTTGAAAGGCTTTTTTTGTTCTACCGCATTGAAGGAACTGTTGCCTTTGTAGCGAACGCCTACACTATCAAAGACTTCTCCGTTGATGCTGACCTTCACCAACAAACGTTCCTCTCCTTTTTCCTTCAAACTCGTCAATATTTCGTGCCAATTGGACTGCGAAAAAGTAAGGCGAATCTCTTGAATTTTGTTGGCATCGTAGAAATCTTGGGCGGATAAGTAGGTGCTGGCAAATAGAAATAAACAGGTGACAATGAAATAGATATATCGATTCATAATGGGGTGCTTTTGAAGTGAATTGAGGTGTAAAATACGGATTCTTATTTGTTCTTTTATAGCGTTGAGTGGGAAATTGTAAGCAAAGTTACTTTTCTATGCAAAATAAGACCAACACATATTTTTAGAAAAATCACTTTTCAGTAAAAAGTAATTTTAAGTTTCGCATCGCTACTTAAAAAAATAAGCATTTGTTAGTTAATTGTTTTTATGTTTTAATATAAGATATTTATAGATGCCTATAAGTTATAAATAATTTTAAATAAGTCACTTAGTTATATTTTTCCATTTAGGTTCTAAACAAATGCTTATCTCCTATTCATCTTGTACTTTAGCTGCACCATACCCGAAAATAATTGCCTGAAATCGTTGTCATGAATAATTAACTGCAAGACCAGTTCCATATCACATTCTATCTTTTGAACCAATCGTGTGAGAATTGAAATCATGATTTGCCACAGCCTTTGAGCAATCGTTGCTTGAATATATTGGTCTCTGATAGCTCTGAATAAGCCGCCAATCGTTTCAAGCTTTTCTATTGAAAAGGTTCATAAACTCGGGCTAAAGCATCTACAATATTATTTTTTTTCAGTAGGCTTTTAATTTCGTGTACTTTTTGTATCTTGCAATCAGGCAGCATAATTTTTGTATTTTGTTTATAGTGAATCAAATATACATATTTTATGCTGTTTTTCCTCTTTAACAAACAAGTTAATTTTCTTCAAAACACTTTGTATGTAAATAAATTATAAATATTTATTTATAGTAATTATAGTGACGAAAAAGTGCTTTCCTTAAATGGAATTCGAGATTTAGGAGAGTAATTCACAAAGATTTAGCTCATTTAAGCCGATTGCATATAATTGTTTTAAGCCTCTTTTTCAGTAAAAAAGTAGGTGCGAAACTTAAGTAATAATAGCCCTATAACTTTTGCTAATACAAGTTTAAGAATAATAGGTAGTAACCCTGGGATGCAATCAGTTAATACAGTTGTTGTTGTAAAATAAATTATATATTCACATGAAATCAAAGGATAAGAATATTTTAAGAGGTAAGGTGATTTCAAAGTTATATCCATATTACGAGGAAAAAGGATTTATATTTAAAAAGACAATCGCTAATTTTGTTAAGAATGATTTTTGGGTTCTTTGGGGGGAAGCGAGTACGCATATTGATTCTTTAGTATTTAGACCTCAATTATGGGTATTCAATGAATCCATAAAAAGTATAATGATAAAGGTTTTTAATAATAAAAACCAATTGAATAGTGTAATTCATCGAGGTCAAAGTAATGAGTTTGCTCAAGAAATGGGAATAAAAAAATTTAAAAACTCTCGTTATAATTATAAATCTGAAGGAGGAGAATCTTATTTCTATAACATAGAAATGGAAACGAATTTATCTCCTATCATCGCAGATCATATTGATTTTATGGACAAAGTTGGTATACCTTTTTTTGAAAAAAATAATACTTTGAAAGGTATAGATGAATACTTGAATAATAGAATACTAAAATTGCCATGGGAAATTCTTAAAGAGAATAATTTAAGTAACCTTCTGGTTCATCCTTTGCATAAAAGAGAGGTTCTGTCAGGGATAATTGCAGCACATCTTATTGAGAACCCTAGATTAAAAGAATTGACAGATAAGTATATCTATATATTTAATGAAAATAACTACATCTTAGATGATTTAAAAAAGATATTACTTTTTTTTGAAGATTACCAAAAACCTATATCAATTTAAAAAACCAACCAAAAAAAAATGAACAAAATAATCACCCTTCTAATCCTCAGTAGTTTACTATTCGCTACCTCTTGTAGCAAAGACGAGGAGAATCCGAAGGCGGAATTGTTGAGCAGTACGGCTTGGAAGATAGTGGCGGGCTCGGTAGGTGGTTTGGAGGAAAGTCTAAGCGATTGCGACTTTGACGACCGCTACTACTATCGTTCGGATGGTACGTATGAATACAACAATGGGGCGGAGAAGTGTTTTTCGGATGACCCCGAGGAAATTACTTGGGAGTTAGCGGAGGACGGCACTCAAATCCATATTGTAGCAGGTGGTGACGACCAAAATGTGGACATCCTCGAACTGACCGAAACCCGCTTGGTTTGGGAGACGAGTAGTTTTTTTGGGACATTGAGGCAGGAGTTTGAGGCAGTGGAGTAGGATGTTGAAAAACAGAATGTTATTTTAAAAATAGTTTGGTTTACTACGGTTATGGAAATTTGAAGAAGTACCAAAAATCTCTATGTATCTCTATTTATTTGTGAACATTTTAAAATTAGCAAGACATGAACAAACTTTTTACACTTATTTTTTTGGTTTTTTGGCTGCTACCTCCGATTGGGTGGTGGGTCAGGAGATGGTGTTGGTGAAGGAGGATATTGGTACTGTAAATAACCTCAATTTACTTGCTTCAGAACAGATTGATGATCAGTGGTTTTTTATGGAAGCCGATGCTGCTAATAATGATTTATGGCTAACTGATGGCACTGAAGAAGGAACAAAAAAACTATTGGAAGACAATGTTTTTGCATTTCGTTCCAGAGCTCATTTGTATATGGGAAGTTATCAAGGAATGTTATACTTCGCAGCAACAGATGCCGAGCATGGAGTAGAAGTTTGGCGGTCTGATGGAACTGTAGAAGGTACAAAGTTTTTTGCAGATTTGGCAGAAGGTACGGAGAATAGTCACCCTGCTGGTTTTGTAGAATTAAATGGACAATTATATATATGGGCATATATAAAGAAAGAAGATGGTGCTACCTATAGTCAAGTATGGCGAACGGACGGAACTAATGTTGAAATGATAAAAGAGATTTCTGTATGTGAAAATACCTTCAATGATTATGAATTTACTTTGAAGGAATACACAATTAATCAAAATGATATTTTATTCACATTAGGAGCAGAATCAGGTGGTGTCCAGTTTTGTCTATGGAAAACAGATGGAACTTCCGAAGGAACAATGTTGGTTACGGAAACAAGTACAGCAGATGGTCCAGTAGGGCTAATTACGGCAGAAAATAATATATCCTATTTTATTGCTATTGCACAAGTAGAAAATTTAATTTCCAACTTTTTATGGCGTTCAGATGGAACATCCTCGGGAACTTATCCTTTAAAACCAGGTGTTGGAGTAAGGAAAGCAGGAAATCAGTTATATTTTTTTTATCAGCCTGATTTTTTCGATGATAACATTGAAATTTGGGTTACAGAAGGTTCAGAAAATACTACTAATTTAGTAAAAATACTGCCCTTGCCTTCTTATGGTAGTTTAATAGGATTTCAAGAGAAGTTATTCTTTGTTTTTGACGATGAAGAACATGGTCGGGAATTTTGGGTGTCCGATGGGACTGAAACTGGAACAACTATACTTACAGATATTAATGTGGGAGAAGGGGACAGCAATCCCCGAAGCTCAATTGTAGTAGGCGATTATTTGTATTTCATTGCGAATAAAAATGTTGAGAAATTTCTAAAACCATATCAATCTCATCATATTAATCCCGTAGATTTGTTTAATGATGTTGGTGGAACAGAAAGTACTTTTTTGTTTATGTTTAAAACTTTGGAGGATAAGATGAATAGTAGTACAAATTCAGTTGAAAAAGCAAATTTAAAAAAGAAGTTAGAATTGAGGAGAGATTTTTTTGGAGGGTTTGAAAATGGAATTATGCTTCCTCATAAAAGAGGAGTGAATACAATTCATGCTTCACATCCCAACTATACTACGAAAATTAGAAATCATATGAAAGCTGAAAAGGAAAAATTAGAAAAGACAGGAGATTACGATGATGATGAGTTATTGGCTGATGCATTATTTAAGGAGGCAGAGAAAATTGCCAAAGGAATCAGAGAAGAACTTATAGAACAATGTTTATTAGGAAATAAAAATGTAAACGAAGTATTGGATAATTATACTTTTTAAAAAGAGATAGATGAAATATTATAAAATTACTAATTCAAAAGAATTTGAGTTGTATTGCGTAGGGATGCCCTATGAAGAGGAGGAGCGTCTTAGACTGTTTGAAGAAAAAAAAATTGACTATATGTATGCTTGGAATAAGCCAGAAATAATTCAATTCATATTGTGGAAGTATAATGTAAGAAACAGTTTTTACAATCCCGCTTCATTTTGTGATTTTCATGAATGGGTAGGTTCTTCCTTACACAATCCTCCTATTAGAGGGCAAATTGACGGAAGAATATGGGTGATTAGTCCAAAAATTAAGAAAGTTATTGAAACGTTTAGAATGCCTGATCATCGTTTTTATGAGGTTGAAGTAAAGGCTCTACACTCGCAAGAAATTCGAACGTATTATATATTTCATCTATTATTTTCGCCTTATGATAAATTACTCTACGAAGAAATAAGTTTTAGTGTGGAATACACAGATTCTACAAAAAATGAAAAGACCATTGAGGCTTTTAAAAAAGGATATGTTCAATCAAAAAAACATTGGTTTGATATTAGGAATACTATAAGCGAGGCGAATAAACATTTGTCTGTAGAAATGTACCCCAATGAATTTATCTATAAGAAAGGGTATGATATATTATGGGGAAAAATGGGCCCCATAATTTTTAATGAAAAAGTGAAGGCTGCTTTAGAAAAAGTGGATTTATTAGGAGTAGAACTCAAAGAATGGAATGAATATCCAATTATTACAGGGTTTTCAAGTAAGAATTCTCAAAATATTTGACAATTATGAATCTATACAGACCGACAGCGAGTTATCGAGACATTTTTGACCATAGGTTTACGGAAGCCTCAATGAAAGATTTAGCTTTATTGAGTAAAGGAGAAGATGGTTGGAGGGAGTTTATGCAGAAAAAAGTTACTTTGAAAATAAAGGCAACAGATAGGGGAGCATGGTGTACGAATTATTTTGGAGGAATCCCTGATTGGTTATTTTATCATCATAGAATGCTTCCAGAGAAGGAGTATCCACTACAGCTCAACAGGATGGTTGTGGTCAGTGAAAAAGTAAAAATCGTTTTAGAGCAATATTGGCTACCACCTGCTCATATATTTATTCCAGTAGAAGCTGAGGTTACTATAGTACGTGATGCTGTAAGAGCATCTGAAGCAAATAAGGCAGAAGAAGTAATCAGAAAGCGATATTATGTATTGTATATGCCTATTTTAGAGCAGTTTGAAGATATATATTTTCCGTCATTAATAATTACTTTTAATTATGAATATGATATATATGATAGAAGAGAACTTCGAGTATGTCATGGAGGAGAAATTTCATCCTATGAAGAATTAGTTGAGGAATATGAGCGATTAAAAGCCAAACATACTTTTGTAAAAGTAAAAGTTTATGGAGACATCGTTTATAAAAAACCTTATGATTTGGTTTTCATTGATCGTTTGATGGTCAGGAAGGAACTTAGAGAAGCACTTTATGAATCAAAACTAAAGGGAGTTGTTTTCCAAAGAGAGGATAATCAACAAATGCGATTTCATTTGGAAGAGTAAGTATAATTTAATTACAAACATTCAAAAACCAAAAAAAAAATGAACAAAACAATCACCCTTTTAATCATCAGTAGTTGACTATTCGCTACCTCTTGTAGCAAAGACGAGGAGAATCCGAAGGCGGAATTGTTGAGCAGTACAGCTTGGAAGATAGTGGCAGGTTCGGTAGGTGGTTTGGAGGAAAGTCTAAGCGATTGCGACTTTGACGACCGCTACTACTATCGTTCGGATGGTACGTATGAATACAACAATGGGGCGGAAAAGTGCTTTTCGGATGACCCCGAGGAAGTGATTGGTACTTGGGAGTTGACGGACGATGGCAACAAAATCCATATTGTAGCAGGTGGCGACGACCGAAATGTGGACATCATCGAACTGACCGAAACCCGCTTGGTTTGGGAGACGAGTAGTTTTTTGGGGACATTGAGGCAGGAGTTACTTTTCCTCCTAATGATTTTCACCAACAAATGCCAAATGATTTGTTTTTGATAAAAAATATAGATCAATTGAAATGGTTGTTTAAGACTCCACCTACTCAAGCGGCTATTACTAATGCGATGAATAATATATTACCACAACTTAATGATATGTTTACTCAATCTAATAATAAAGCTTTTCTAAGAAGTGTTTTTGGAATGCAGGATGGACAAAGTCAGATTACTTCACAAAATATTACTTACTTTGTAAGTAATCATTGGATTAATATAACTTCTTTACCACAATAATATGAAAATAGTATATTCTACACAATATCAAATATCTAATTATAATACTGTTAGCAATTGTTTAAATTATTTGATTTTTGTGGCTTATAATAACACAGGACAAAATTTGCATGAAAGAAATCGTCATATTATTTGTTTTGATTTGGTTGAATCTAAAGATAAATGGAGTTTTCCTATTACAGATTTCATTCCTTCTAACTACGGAGGTATCGTTGAAATTTTTCCATTTAATTTTGAATGTTTTTGCTTTACAGCAGATGGCGTTAGTTATTTTACCAACTACGAGAATGGGAAAGTACTAAGAAAAACACACCACTATCCTATGTATTGTAGTGAGGATATTTTCTTGACTATTAGATTAAAAGAAGATAAACAAGAATTTATTCGTCTTCAATTAGAAAGTGATACAAAACTTGAATTTGAACTATGGTCAACAGAATATGAAGGTAGAGGTAATATTATCTGTGTGACAAAAGATAAATTTATTTTTCAAGATTGGGATAGAAGGATTGCTAATGCACATTCCCTACTTACAGGAGAAAAGGAATGGACTTTTGATTTTGGTAGTTTGGGGACAGACTATTGGGGGGAAAGACTACAAATAACAGGGGAGGTAAGTGCTGTGGAAGATAAAATAGTTTTGCCATTGAGTGACCGATTGGTAGTGATTGAAGAATCACGAGGAGAAGTAGTATGGGATACTTCCTCTAAAGGTATTGGACTTGGAGGTAAAAACACTGTTGTTGTTGGAAATGTAATATATGCCTTTAATTTGGAGTTTATTTACCAATTTGATGTATATACTGGAGAGGTCTTAGAAAAAGTCAGTTATGCTGAGGAATTGAAGAAATACAAAGTTCCTCGTGGTGAACGTTTATTCTTGGTCAGTGATAAATACATTATCATGGCAGTAAGATTGGAGGGATGGATTCTATTTTTTGACAAATCCACTTACAAAGTTGTCGATAAACTATCTGCAAATGATTTCTACGGAGATAAATATGAATCTATAATTATTGCTGATATGCAACTGATTAAAGATAAACTTTTGGTAAGAGATGGTGGATTAAAGTTGCATATCATTTCATTAGAAGATGAATCAGTGTCTATATAATTATATAAATTCAACCAATCAAAAAAAATGAACAAAACAATTACCCTTTTAATCCTCAGTAGTTTACTATTCGCTACCTCTTGTAGCAAAGACGAGGAGAATCCAAATGCCGAATTGTTGAGCAGTACGGCTTGGAAGATAGTGGCAGGTTCGATAGGCGAATTGGAGGAAGATTTAGACGATTGCGACTTTGATGACCGCTACTACTATCGTTCGGATGGTACGTATGAATACAACAATGGGGCGGAGAAGTGTTTTTCGGATGACCCCGAGGAAATCATTGGTACTTGGGAGTTGGTGGACGATGGCAACAAAATCCATATTGTAGCAGGTGGCGACGACCGCAATGTGGACATTATCGAACTGACCGAAACTCGCTTGGTTTGGGAGACGAGTAGTTTTTTTGGGACATTGAGGCAGGAGTTTGAGGCGGCAGAGTAGGGAATATCGAACACTGAATAACGAATATCTCTGTTGTTTACAAACTGGATGGTGTCCAAAAGGTGGTGGCTATTCATAAGAAACATGGGGAGATGGTTCTTCATGATGTAGAGGGAATCATAAAATGGGCGGTTGTGCAACCCTTAGAGTATCTTGCCGATTTTGCTTTGTATAAATGGATAGACAACTATCATTTTGGTTCAGAACTGCAAGTACTAACACCTTCGGGGGTTAAAATTCCCATGAGTAGTTTTGATATTTATGAGTTGATTGGTGAGGCGAATAATAAATTTAGGTTTTACTTCTCAAAAAATACAAAAGGAGGTGGAAATGGCGGAGGTGGAGGTGGACCTCCGAAACTACCTATCATAAAGAAATTAGAAAGTTCGTTGGGCTTAAATGAACAACAGGCTCAAGATTTCTACAATGGGTATGGTAAATTTAATACTCCGCCAAGTCCAGAAAGAAACCTGCAAATTGAAAATTAGACTTGTACGGATTTGATTATGATAGAGTTATGTGAAAAGTGATTTGTTGTGTGCAATTATTTTCCTCTTGAAAAACATTTGTTATAATCAAAATATAGGACTCTTTTTCAAAACATTTGTTTATGAGTGTTTTAAGCATAAAATAATAAATCATTAAATATTTTCAATAATTTATTATTCACTGATTATCGAGCCGAACAAGTCTATTATCTTACGACTAAGAACACTGATTTTCCCGCTGCAATAAAAAATGATCCTGATAAGATTGAGTTTTTGGAGATGCTTTCTGAGAGATTAGGAAATAATCCTGGAAATGAAAATATTTTGAAGACCTTTGCAGGAGGGGCTGACGGAAATGGAGGAAATGTGTTGATTGATGCTTGGAAGGCGATTAAGAATAAGGATGGGGATATTTTTGATTTGATGGATGGGTGGGAGACTAAGAAGTTTAGGGATTTTTATGAGGATTTGAGGAATAAAGAGGATTTTAGATTAGGTATTTTTGATAACCCGAAATTGGTAGATACATGGGATTTCTTGGATACCAAACTACCTACAAATCTCCGTCATTATGCAGCGGATTTAGCTCATGTAAAATTCTTTCAGGATAATGATGTGAAATATGCGTTAAATTGGATAAAAAGTGAACAACCTAAATTATTTGATGACTATCCTGATTTGACTCCTGGAGCAATTGTCTCTCTAAATTATTATTCAACTACTTCAGGCTACCAAATAAATTTTTGGCTTAGAGAGTTACCTATTTTGCCTGAGCATATGTCAAAATGGACTGAAGAACACGCTAATAATGTTTTAAGATTTTTAGATGAAGCTTTTGAAAAATTACCTACTTATAATACAAGTTCTATGCTACTTAGGTTGGACAGTCGAAGTCCTGCTAATGAAGTTAATTTGATTTCAACAGGGAAACAATTGAATTATCCACATTTCATATCTACAACTAAATCGAAACTTAGTTCGTTTTTACAACCATCTCAGAATATGTGGTCAACTAATACACAAGATTTTATATTTGAAGTCAGTAATCCTAACTCCATTAAAATAATTGATTTTCAACCATTTTCTCGTGCTAATAAAGAGTATGAGGTTTTATGTATTAGAGGTAAAAAATTAAACATACTAAATGATGGAGAGTTAAAACCTTATCCAGTTCCTAGTGTTGAAGAGATGATTTCTTCTCCTGTTCCCAATGGAGAGATACCAATTAGTGCTGAAGAAGCAGAAGATTTAATTCATCTTGTTTTAGATGAATGGCGAATTTCGAAAGCAAACCCCAATGCTATTCCAGAAAGTCAATTAGGAGCTGAGTATTATAACAGTGCCAATTATCAAAAAGCGTCAAAAATCTTAACTTTTTCAGTTGAAATCATTGACTATTCGAAAGCAAACCCCAATGCTATTCCAGAAAGTCAATTAGGAGCTGAGTATTATAACAGTGCCAATTATCAAAAAGCGTCAAAAATCTTAACTTTTTCAGTTGAAATCATTGACTAATATATTAAATATAAATGAATAATAATATTGTTGAAGGAATAGTAAGACAAAGGCTATCTAGAAAAACTTATATGGTAGAGTTAAATGATGGAAGTCTTATTCATGTTCACTTAGCTCCTAGTTATATATGGAACTACTTAAGACTATCTATAGATGAGAAAATATATGTAAGATTAATCCCCCCAGATAATAAAGAAGGAACCTTATGGACGGATACAAATAATAAAAGGAAAATGGATTTGTGAGATTAGCCTGACAATTGAGTTATGTGATAGAATAAATTTTATTTCGAATTAATAAATATGTGTTAATGTCAACCAAAAAAATGAACAAAACAATCACCCTTTTAATCCTCAGCATTCTACTATTCGCTACCTCTTGTAGCAAAGAGGAGGAGAATCCAAATACGGAATTGTTGAGCAGTACGGCTTGGAAGATAGTGGCGGGCTCGGTAGGTGGTTTGGAGGAAAGTCTAAGCGATTGCGACTTTGACGACCGCTACTACTATCGTTCGGATGGCACTTATGAATACAACAATGGGGCGGAGAAGTGTTTTTCGGATGACCCTGAGGAAATCATTGGTACTTGGGAGTTGGTGGACGATGGCAACAAAATCCATATTGTAGCAGGTGGCGACGACCAAAATGTGGACATTATCGAACTGACTGAAACCCGCTTGGTTTGGGAGACGAGTAGTTTTTTGGGGACATTGAGGCAGGAGTTTGAGGCGGTGGAATGAGGTATTTGGATATTAGATATTGAGATACTGGATATTGGTTAGTATAAGTCATTTTATCATTGTAATTCAATTATAGATTGTAAACGGTTGTGGAAATTTGAAAAGATGCCGAAATTTGAAATCTCTATTTTTTGTGAATATTTTTTTAAAGTTTAAAATTAAAATTAGCACGACATGAACAAATTTTTTACACTTATTTTTTTGGTTTTTGGGCTTTTGGCTGCTGACTCTGACTGGGTGGTTGGGCAGGAGATGGTTTTGGTGAAGGAGATTTCTGCCAATGAATTGAATTATAGCAGAACAATTTATTCAAGTGAAGACAAGCTTTTTTTTACAATTAGCCCCTTTCAAGGATCGGTACAGTTGGACCTTTGGGTAACAGATGGAACAGAAGAAGGCACAGTTTTTTTACACAAATTACCTCAAAATCCTCAACTGGATGTGTATCAAGGAGTATGTTATTTTAGTGGATTTGATGAAGAACATGGAAAAGAACTATGGCGTAGTGACGGAACAATAGATGGTACTTATCGTCTGACCGATTTAGCAGAAGGAAGTGCTAACGCAATGCCGATGGCAATGGTGGGTTTTAAAGATGCGGTTTACTTTTGGACATTTACGGAGGAGAGCGATGAGCAGATGAATATGTACAGCATTGAATTAGGAACAGGTAATATAGTGCTGGAAGAAGTGATTGAACTGACAAAACCCAGTAACCCTTCAATTTCTCCAATGCTAAATAAGCATAGAGTGGTTATAGGAGAAACATTGTATTTTGCTGCTACTGACTTTCGGTTGCGTAAGAAGACAACAAGAGGAACTAATTCTGAAACGGTTTTTGACTTTGAAGGTGAGCCTGAAGATTTTATAACTACTGATAATTTCCTCTACTTTATAACAGATAATGAAACTCTGTGGCGATTGGATGTGAATACAGAAGAAAAAATAAATTTAGACATATATAATGCTAGTAATTTTTCTCCCTGGTCAGAGTTTACCCCTTACAAAGACATACTTTTATTTAACAACGGTGACCATTTCTCAGATGGTGAGCTTTGGGCAACAGATGGTACACCTACTGGAACGAGTCTCATCAGAACGTACAAGGAGGATAATTTCCTTGTAAATAATCCCGAATATTTGACTGTATTCAAGGATAAGGTTTATCTGTCTGTAGGTGATAACTATAATGCTCCTGATTTTTCAGAAGTTTTGGGAGAAGGTAAAGAGTTGTGGGTAACAGATGGCACTACCGAAGGTACACAAATCATTATTGACATTAGAGAGGGGTTTAGAAGTAGTAATCCCAGACACATAGTTACTTTGGGAAGCTTACTTTATTTTATTGCCGACTATGAACAGGGGAAAATAGGCTTGTATCAATCCGATGGAACAGCTGATGGAACGATATTGCTAAACGGCTCTCTATCTAATCTTGGATTTACCAGTAGTAGCATAAGACGATTGTTTGTGATAGGAGAACGTTTACATATGTTGGTAACGAATAGTGAAAGCAATGTGGAAATTTGGGCTTCAGATGTAATCAATGATATTGAAGTGTCTAACTATCTGACAGAAATCAAGGTTGTACCTAATCCTTTTGATAAAGAAACCCTATTGGTTTTTCCCGAATCTTTGGGTAAGCAAGTTTCCTTAAATGTATATACTACTATCGGTCAAAAAGTGTCTATTTCTTATGACCAAACAAAAGAAGGTATTTTGTTGAAAAGAGCAGGTTTGGAAACAGGGATGTATTTCTTTGAATTACGAGAGGGAGATATTGTTTTGGGAAATGGAAAACTGATGATAGAGTAAGCTAAAGATTAGCTGCCTTTCGGAGTAGATTCCGAGTTACTTAAGAAAATTGAGTTTCTAACATAAAAGAAAATTTTGGTGTATGAAGCCTAAAATACTACCTATTGGTAAATGGTTGTTTATTGTCCTGTTTATGGGCTTGTGGGGGCAGTTCGGACAATATCAAATTTACCAAAAAAGGAGGAATAGTAGGAGATGCTCGTTTGGGTTTGATGTCGGATGTGTATATCCCGATTAGTCAGCAAAAATCGGGTATTGTTTTGCGAAAAATGATAACGGGAGATACAGAAAGTGGCTGTTATGTGAGCATTTCTTGTGATGGGTTTGAAGAATTGAGTATAGACGCTACGGTTATTTTCAGTCGGGATTGGTTATTGCCTTTGGACGGGAATGGAGAAGTTATCAATGATGCCAATATTCGAGCGAGTGGCGATATCAGAACAGTGGTTAGTGATTGGGAAGAATTGGTGGTACAGATAGACGATTTCACGCCTTTTGCAGTGAAAGGATTGGAGGATGTATTGAAGCCTGTCAGCAGTTTGGCGGAAGTATTGCGTTTCACGGTTTACAATCGTTGGGGGCAAAAAATCTATGAAGCATCAGGCAGTTCGGCTGCTTGGGATGGCACTTTCAAAGGCCAAGATGCACCGATTGGTTCGTATGTTTGGACGGTGGAATATTTACCAAAAGATGCAAAAGCACCGAGATTGGAGCAAGGGTTTGTGGTGTTGGTGAGGTGAGTTTATTCCCCCTTCACCAACACCACCTGCGTCTTATCCGCTTTGTTCACCTCCATCATAAACTGTCGGAAATCCTCGTATTTTTCGGCGGGTAAGTCCACTTTATTTTGCTGAAACTTGCGGCTGTATTGCAGTTTACCATCTTCACTCATAAAAAACTGAGCTTGGTAAGTACCAAATTCTGATTCAATTTTGACGGGTTCACTGGGCATACTTTCGATGGCAAAACCTTCGGGAATGGTGTAATGTACTTCGTCTTCGTAGGAGTAAGGGCGCTGCAATACAAGAGGTTGCGTGCGTTCCTCCATTTTTTTCGGAACTGTGGTGATGCGGCTCAACAAGTTGGGGTTGATCAACAGTCTTTTACCTGCTTTTGAAGCGTATTGACGGGCATGGATGTCGACCTGCAATTCTACCAAAGGTTCGTCTTTGCTGACGGTTGTAAATTCGTATTCGTTGATGGTGACACCGCTCAATTCAATTACCTCTTGCAGCCATTCTTCCTGTTCTCTCGGTGAAGCCAAAGTTGCGACTGCTCGTGGGTAATCTTGCTGCAATCCTCGGTATCGAATGTCCACCTTTGCAGCAATGCCTCCATCTTCTAATATTCTGGCTTCAATGCTGCGTTCCCGCTTGTTGTCTTTTGCAGTGCTGGCGGGGGTGCGAATAATTCTACTGCCCTGTTCATCAATCAACAATACATTTCGGTCGTCTGTAAAATCGCCCATATAATTGAGGGGAGATTGTTGGCTTGTACATTCGAGCCACAGCGTATCTTGTTCTTCGGACAAAGGTACGGTCAAGAAAATGTGGTTGAACTGATTGCTGCAAAATCCTGCACATACTTTGGAGGCTTTTCGCCCTGCTTTCACCAATACGGGTTTTGAAGGGATGTCAATGACTTTGAGCATCGCCTGCATGTAGTTGGTCAGGGCTTTGCAGTCGCCATAGTTGTTTTTTTCGACATCCTTAGCTTCAAAAGTTTGCCATCCTCCAATGCCCAATTGAATGCTCACATAGCGGGTGTGATCTTGTAGGTATTGGTAAACAAGTTTTACTTTTTCTTTATTGGTTTTGGCATTTTCGGTCAGTTGTCGCACTTTCAAGATGGTTTCGGACGAAAGTTCATCTCTGCCCTTGTTGAGGGCAAAATACCATTCTCCAAAACTTTCCCAACTATCCATGCTTCCCGAATATCCGTCAATTTTGAAGTCAGTTGGGGCGGTCAATACACGCAATACTTGACCCGACCAAGCAGGACCATAGGGTTCTATTTCAATGGCTTTTAGGTTTTCAGTTTTCCATGTGTAAATGGTAGAAGCAGCTTCTTTCGCAATTTTGGGCTTCAATTCATCGCTTTCGGAATAGTAGCGAAGCGGTAGTGAATTGGGTACTTCAATGATAAAGTTTGACTTTTGTACAGCTAATCCTTCCTCAGATTGAGGATACCAAGCTGGATAAAACAACAACCCTTTGTAATTGATCGTGTATTCGTATTCAATGGTATAGGGGTAATCATCATACACCATTTTGGCTGTTACCACACGGTTGTCGCCGTAGCCACTCGAAAAAGTGGTGGCGCTCATATCGCTCACCTCTTCTTTTTTGAGTTTTCGTACAGCTTTGCCATTGGCGTCGTACAGTGTAGCCGTGATTTTACTCATGTTGGTGAATTGGTCATACTGTTCGCTGATGTACCCAAAATCTCGGCCATTTTCGTTAAGGATGGTAATGGCGCAATAGTTTTTGTAGGTGGCAGTTCCCTCAGTTTTGACGGTGAAACTTTCAACGGAGTTTCGGATGACGGCTTTTGCTCCTTTCACCAATTCGGGAGGAATGTTTCGGGCAGCATATATGGGTGCATCACCAGCGGCGTAGGTGGTGGAGGCATTGCTGTATTGGACTATAAAAATGGTGATGTATAACGTTATTAAATAGGTAATTTTTTTCATTTTGTTTTTCTGTTTTTTTGACAAAAGATATAAGACAAAACTATTCCATTTTCTTCAATACAATCTGCTCGGCGTGTTTGGCTACTATCAAATCGTAAAATTCTTTGATTGCTTTGTATTCTTCTGGCTTAAAAAGTGTTTGATTGATAGATAACTTACTCATCATCTGCAATTTATTTTCATTTGCACTGATATTGTAGGTAAATGAACCACCTTTCTCGGGAAGTACAAGGCGCATTGCTTCAGGCATTTCTTCTACTGCATAGCCTGCGGGTAATTCCAGATTGAAGATGTAGGTATAGCTGTACCCATGGCCAAAATCTACGGGAAAAGTGCGTTCTTTTAGTTTGAAGGGGTTTTCTGTTACACCTTCATTGAGCATGGGATTGAGGTAAATACGTCCATCTGCAATGGTAGCCACAGATTTGATGTCGATTTGGTATTCAGATTTTAAGGGTTCAGAAACATCGTCTTTGTTCTCGAAAGTGTATTTTTTCATATCCATGTCTGTGATGTCTTCCTTAAATCTATCTTGTGCAAATTTTTCTTCCCCATCTTCCTTTAGGCTGATTCTGTTGTAAAATGCAGAATAGTCTTTGTCGGAACACGCAATTGTTCCTTCCAAGTTCCCTTCTTCGCTCAAGGTGAAGGTAGCATTGGCGAGGTGTTGGTATTTTTGTTTGGAAGTCAGCGATTTCCATTCAGGTTTGTCTTTGTTTACCACAAATGCCATTTGATTGAGGTCGTTTTCGTCCAATAAATCATAGGGGCAATTGTTGTGAATGGCATCCAACCAATATTCTTCTTCTCCAATTTTGACATAAGCAATGACGTGATTAAATTGGTCTAAAAAGGGGTAAATGTGGGTTCATTTTACCATGACTTCTGAGTACTCAAAATAGCTGGTTCTGCATCTATGTCTGCTTCTCTAAGCATTAAGCACAACATGAGGTTGATATCAGCACTATTTCCTGTTTTTTCACTGAAAACATTGTTGAGGCTTTGGCTTGTCCAATTGTTGTAGTAGCCATTCCACTCCATATTTTTTCGTATATAATCATAGATAGCCACCATTTTTTCTTTTTATTGCTTTCTTTTGCCACAACATCGGGTACTGCTTTTTTTACAGATCCATTGCTGTATCCCTTCAAACTCAAACCAAAATCTTCATCTTTCCATAAAGCAGCTTTTTCGCTTTTTATAATCTTCCATAAAATGTTACGAGGAAATTTGATGGTTTGCAAGTTGATAGCCAACTTTGAGGTGGTCATTGGATTGGTCATAAAAGGTTCTTCAAGGGCGGGAACATTTTCAGCTATTCTGCGATAGTAAGTTCCCGAATAATTGAAGGGTTTGCCTGATAGCATTTCTGTGTTGGAGTAATTTTCTTGTCCGCATTTCTTGAAGTGAGAACCTTCATAGTAGTCGGCATAGATAAAATATTTGGGGATTTTTACCCTATAACTCTGTATAATGTAAAATAGGCTCAGAAGTTTGAAAGTACCAATCAGGCACTATATAGTTTTCAGAAATAACGGTGTATATGTATTCAATGATACATCCTTCTTTGACAGCAGGCATCGAAATTTTCTTTTGATTGTAGTTCTTGTTGACTTCTTCGTCAATGATGGTTTTTTTATCCAATTTGTGCTCTACCATTTTACCACCATCCAATACGTAGGTCATCCCTTTGATATTGATGATTTTCCCTCCTCTTGCTGCATAGCCTATACTAATATCTGCCCAATCGAAACCTGCTTTGTTGAGGATTTTTATGCGGCGATGCCGTGTGTATTCAGTATAGCCACGTCCCAATTCGAAATCTACTTCGCCAAAATCTCCCAATATAATGGCGGCGGCATCAGGATCGGCTTCAAATTTTTCCATCTTCAAATCACTCATTTTAATATCTCCAAATTTCATGGGAGTGGGTTGTGCCAATAGTGGCATACTACAAATAAGTGATAAAAAAAATATCAATAGCTTAGGAAAAAAGTTCATATAAGGTTTTTTTTATTGTTAATAACGTTTTCAGTCTTGATTTAATGCTATAATTGAAAATTTTCGTCAATTTATACAATAATATTGATTTTTGAAAAAAAATCATAACAAACTGCAAAAAAAAACTGCTGATTGCACATTGGCAATCAGCAGTTCTTCATTCAAAAGATTCCTATTGAAGTTTATTCTCAAAAACATTGGATTTTAACATACAGCATTTTATCAGAAGAAACTTCAACTGAAACTTCAACTGAAACTTATTTGTTGTTTTCAACACTAACTTTTACTGCTGGTACTTCAGCATTTACAGTCGTAGTACCTTCAGTTTTTGTTTCAGCAGCAGCTTTGGCATCACTTGCTTTTTTGGAGCAGCAGCCCGCAGCACCAGCAGATTTAGAGCAAGATTTTTTTGCGGTTGTAGCGTCTTCTTGAAGAGAAGCTTTCACAACAGTTACTCCATCAGTTGTTTCTTGAGTAGTTGCAGCAGCTTTGGCATCACTTGCTTTTTTGGAGCAGCAGCCTGCAGCATCAGCAGATTTAGAGCAAGATTTCTTTGCAGTAGTAGCGTCTTCTTGAAGAGAAGCTTTTACCACAGTTACTCCATTTGTTGTTTCTTGAGTAGTTGCAGCTGTTTCAGTTGCAGCTTTTTTACTGCAAGCAGCTGCGGACTTAGAACATTGAGCAAAAGTGTCATTTCCAAGTGTGAACAATACAGCAACTACTAATAGTGCAAATAAATTCTTCATGAAATTTGTTGTTTGATTGGTTAATAAAAAATTTCGTAATTTTTATGTAAAGATAAATAATTATTGGGGAGTAAGATGTTAAGAAATTGGTTAAAAAGTATTAATGTAACCATTTAGACGAATTTTGGTTTTTATCGAATGGGCAGACTATTTGGGCAGGGTAAAGTAAAAATTGGTGCCTCGATTCAATTTGGAGGTAAACCAGATTCTTCCTTTGTGACGTTCTACAATTTTTTTGCAGATGGCCAAGCCTATTCCTGTACCTTCGTATTCATCTCGGTTGTGTAGTCGTTGAAAGATGGCGAATACTTTGTTTTTGTATTCTTCATCAATCCCAATTCCGTTGTCAGCGATTTTGAAGATGTAATTATGTTCATCCTCTTGCACACTGATGCGAATGATAGGGGTTTCGTCTTTTTTGCGGAACTTGATGGCATTACCTATCAAGTTTTGCACCAGTTGTATCATGTTCAGGTAGTTAGCATCGACTGTTGGTAAGTCTTTTGCAACAATTTGGGCATTGTTTTCTTTGATTGTACTGACGATGTTTCCTTTCACAATCTCTACCAATAGATTGAAGTCAACTTGTTCTAGTTCTCCTCGGTTTCGGCTAATACGTGAATATTGAAGCAAATCATCAATGAGTTGATTGATCTGACTAGTGCTATTGACCACAAAATTCAAGTATTCTTTGGCTTCTCCATCCAAAAGGTTTCCATATTTTCGCTCTAATAGCTGCGAAAAGCTGGAAATGGTTCGTACAGGAGCTTTCAGGTCGTGAGAAGCGATATAGGCAAATTCCTCCAAGTCAGAATTGGAGCGCATAAGGTCAAAAGCCCGTTCTGCCAATTTTTTTTCAATTCGTTTCCTGTCTTCAATCTCTTCTTTTAACTGGTGTTTTGTTTTTAGGTTTTGAAATAGTGCACCAGCTTTATGGGCCATTACGGTATAAGAAGGTAACACTTTAGAATCTATTTTGCTGTAATAGGGTTCATCTACCGCTTGTTTGCCTGTCACAATCACACCCGACAAATCGCCAATGTGGTTAAATGTCGGACAAACAATAGCTTCTGTAAATTGAATATTACTTAAATATAAATAGATAGGATGCTGAGGAGTAGCGATAAAACTGTGTTTTTGAGATACTATATCGGCATCAAAATCTAAACATTCAGGAACTTCCAACATTCCGTGCTGTGCCAAGGTGGAAATTTGGTGATTGAGTTCGTCAAACTCGAAAAGAATACATTTTGGAAGTTTGAAGGCAAGGGCAAAATGACCTACAGTTGTGAGGGCAAAATCCGATATTCGCTGAATACGCATGGTTTTGTCATCGTATTGTTGGATGATTTTCAAACGGTTTAGTTCTTCATCCAATTCATGTTTTGTTTCTGTTAAATGCTGCTCTACCAACACACTTCTTTCTACCTGTTCTTCAAGAGCCTTACACTTACACAATAGTTCTTCGTATGTAGGCTTTGATACAGAGGACTTGGTTAAACTCTCCATCATTGATTTCTCAATAGAGGGTGGACGGGGCATATAATTATACTCTTTGGTAAAGTTTTTAAACTTCAATAAGTAATTCAGAAAATCTTTATTACTCGTTAAATAAAAGGTATTTGAATATACCTTTTCATGGCAATTATTGGGTTAGTAGAATTTTTATTGTAAAGTAAAATAGTGGAAGTAAGTAGTGTTGGGTCAAATTTATGAACCCCTACCTTTATTATATAGGGGATAAAAGAAGCAGCGATATACTCTATATCAAAGTTAATACTAATTTATGTATTTTTCAAACTTAATTTTATTTTGGTTCAAATTTTAAAGACACTGAATTGATGCAATAGCGCAAATTGGTCGGTGGTGGACCGTCAGGGAATACATGTCCCAAATGGGCAAAACACCGATTGCACATCACTTCAACACGTTTCATACCAAAAGTATTGTCTTCGTTTTCATAAATATTTATTTCTTCAATAGGTTTCCAGTAACTGGGCCATCCTGTACCAGATTTATACTTTGTTTCGGATGAAAACAAGGGTAAATCACAACAGACACAGTGATAAGTTCCTTTTTGTTTATTATCCCAATATTCACCAGTGAAGGCACGTTCTGTACCTTTTTGTCGTGCTACATAATACTGTTCTGCGGTCAATTGAGCTTTCCATTCCGCTTCTGTTTTTTGTACCCTTTCAAAAGGTAATTTGTCCTGGTCTGTCGAAGTTATGGCTGTATCATCCTGCAATTTCACTATTTTTGCAGAAGTTTCTATTTCAGATTTATCCATAGCCATTTTGCTGGGATTTTGGTTTTGAGAACATCCCATTGCTGTTACTATCAATAATAATAACATTCCAATAATTCTTCCTGTGGCTTTCATGTTGTTAATTTTTTAAGTATTCAAAAAGCAGCGTTCTTGATATACTATAAAATGCAAAAATGATGTAAAACGTTCTGCTTGACAACTCAATTTCTTTTCATAATGCTGGTATAGGACAAATTAAACAAAAGCAGATAAATTATTCGCTGTATCTTTGCTCTTCATCGAATAAGAGCTTCAAATAATATAGTACAGTGATTAGTTAGCTGTTTATTAGTTCTTTAATACGATTAAGTCGAAGTTTTAGGTAAAAAGAAACTGCCATTTATTTAATATTTGTAGCAATAGGAAAAACTCCAAAAACCATGAACAGTACGCTTCCAAATTTCCAAGAAATTCTTCAAAACCTCGATATTGAAGCCCTCAATGAGATGCAATTGACAACCATTGAAGCGGGGAAAACAACGCAAGACATTGTACTGCGTTCACCCACAGGAACGGGGAAAACACTTGCTTTTTTACTGCCCCTTTACAGCCGTTTGAAGCCAGAAAGTACAGTAGTGCAAGCGGTCATTTTAGTGCCTACCAGAGAGTTGGCATTGCAGGTGACGAGCGTTATTCAAAGCATGAAAATTCCTTACAAAGTAAGCTGCTGTTATGGCGGACACCCTGTTAGGCTTGAAAAGAAAGACCTCAAAAATATCCCCGATATTATAGTTGCTACTCCTGGGCGATTGAAAGACCATATATGGCGAGACCATATTGACATATCACAGGCAAAAATGTTGGTATTGGATGAGTTTGACAAATCTTTAGCCTTTGGTTTTCAGGACGAAATGGCGTACATCATTGGTCAATTGCCCTTGCTGCAAAAGCGGATTTTAACTTCCGCAACCCACTCCCTGCAAATACCCTCTTTTGTGGGGCTAAACCATCCTACCTATCTGGATTTTGAAGATGAAGAACAGATGCCACAATTGGAGGTGAAACTGGTGAAATCCCCCGATAAAGACAAACTCGAAACGCTTTACCAGTTGATTTGTAATTTGGGAGATGCGTCTATGCTTGTTTTCTGCAATTTTCGAGAAACCGTAGAGCGGGTTAGTAATTTTTTGCACGAAAAAGACATTGTTCACGACTATTTTCATGGTGGATTGGAGCAGATAGACCGAGAGAAAAAACTATTGAAGTTCAGAAACGGAACCTATCAAATTTTAGTTTCGACGGACGTTACGGCTCGTGGATTGGATATTCCCGAAATCCAGTACATTGTCCATTACCATTTAGCCCCCAAAGAAGATATTTTTGTGCATCGAAATGGTAGAACTGCAAGGATGCACGCCACAGGAACGGTTTTTTTGCTACAATCTCCACAAGAACAACTCCCTGACTATCTAAACAATACACTCGAAACGTTTGAACTTCACGAAAATGTATCTCCTCCTCCAAAACCTGAATGGCAAACATTGTCGCTCAACAAAGGTAAGTCAGACAAGGTGAGTAAAGGCGATGTTGTTGGTTTCTTAATCAAACAAGGAGGATTGCAGAAAGGAGACATCGGAATTATTGAAGTGAAACACTTCTTTTCACTTGTGGCTGTCAAAAGCAAGAAAATGAATGGTTTGGTAAAGAAAGTGGACAATCAAAAAGTCAAGGGGAAGAAGGTGAGGGTTTGGGTTGATGAATAATCGAGAAATGAAATTGAAGCAAGAAGGTCAATAAAAAACCGATAATTTTTCTGCCCACTCCAAAGGTTTAACCAAAGGTTGGTTGCAAAACTCCAAGTGGATTACACGCCTTTGTCGCTCGTTAATCGCTCGGCTCGATGCGTGAAAAGTCAAGGGCTTCATCAACATCACACCGCCATTTTTGACATTGCAGTAAGTGCCAGATTCTTTATTGCTATCATCGATTGAAGCGAACCTACGAACGCCTTTCAAATGAGATTTTGGGATTACCTTCAATGCGCCATTGTTTTCATCCGTATCATCCAAGTGAATTCTTATGGTAATGGTTTTTTCGAGAATATCGGCAGGAGGCTGAACACCAAATTGACCTCTTTTGAAAGTCCAACTGTTGTAGTTTTCGATAGCCACTTTTTTATTCACAGAAATGCTAAGGTCTTGATGGTAAGGTACAAACCAATTGGAGTCTTTGGGTTTGTCAAGATACATGGCTTTGGTGAGAAAATAGTCTTTTCCTCCAATTTCTTCAATTAGTTGCATCAATTGCTTTGTGAAAAGTAAGGGCTTCAATGCAGGGACATTCTTCAATAATTGCCTCACTGCAAACAAATTTTTCGTTTTCATGAAAGAAGCCTCTTCTGAATCTATGGCATCCATACATACAGAAATTGCAGCAATTTCCGATTCGGTGTAAACTGCTGCAATCACTGAAAAGCCAGATTCCTCCAGCTCTTGTTTATTTTCTTGGAAACCCATTGAAGTCTAAGCAGAAAAAGAACTGCCACAACCACAAGTCGATTCTGCATTGGGGTTGTTGAACACAAAACCCCTGTTGTTCAATCCATTCACGTAGTCGACCTCCATCCCAATCAAATACATCGTATGTGTTTTGTTGAGAATAATCGGAATGCCATCCACTTCAAACTCCATGTCTCCGTCTTTCTTCAAGTCGAAGCCCAAAATATAACTCATGCCAGAACATCCTCCACCCTTCACGCCGACTCTTAATTGATGTGTATCAGGCACGTCTTTTTCGTATAGCAAGGTTTTCAGTTCATTAATTGCACCTTGTGTAAATTGAACAGGAGGCGTATCTAATAAAGTAGTTGGTCTTTCTTTTGTTAATTCACTCATGATACTGTGTTTTTTTATGTACTCTTCAACAATTCTACCACAAAAATAGTTCTTTTGAAGAACAGTTGCCAATTAAAAATTCACCTCTAATATTGAAATATCCAATATCAAAGCCCCAAATTCCTACCGATACTGCTTCAAAAAAACAATATACTCCTGCCAATCATTGTTGGATTCACTAAATTCAAAGGTTTCTTGAACAACCTTGTAGTTGTCAATATCTTGGACATAGTGGTAGCCAAATTTTGCCAAGTCCAGTTTGCTTTTTTCAAATTCAAATAAGGTCATCAACTCCTTCAATTGTTTAAATTGCAGACATTTTCCACTAATCAGCTGTTTGGCAGCCTGCAATTTTCGGTTTTCAAACTCCTCTTTTACCAACGACGATTTAAGGTTCACAATTTCCGCATCCTTCAATGGCGTAGTACACAGAGGCGTAGGAGAAAGGTCGGGAACACTAAAAAACGTCAGGCGACCCGACTTAGGAGCAGCAGGTACACTCGCTGTGGAAGCATCCGAGACAGTTTTATAAGCAATCTCTACAATGCCTTTGGGGTTCGTTGTGATAGGCGATTCCTTGTCGTAAAACACTCCATAATTGTCAAATTTATTTTTGGCAATATGGTAGGTGTAAATTGTATTTTCGTGTAAATAAATATTTTGCAGTATTTTTTCGGCGTTTCCGTTATCCGATAATATCAATTGAAGTCGGCAAACAGGCGTAGGAATGTCTGTGACGATTACCGCTTTGGCGTTTTTTGCACTTTGTTGAACATCGTTGAGCCATACCTCAAAAGGTGGACGGTTCTCGCCAGCATCCTCTGGAAAGGTAAAATGGATGCTCGCCGTTTGTCCAAAAGTCACTTGACTGAATGAAAGCAAAAACAGCAAGGCTGTTGGGATGTTAATAAGATACTTTTTCATTTTTGACAATTATTTTAAAAAAGAAAACGAACATGGTTAGAGTTCGCAAATTTGGGTCTATCATATTGGTTTGGGTGAGTATGTGCTGTTTGTTTGAGCAGGCGAAAGCCCAAAATGTGCCTATCTTCTTAGATGGCAGATTTGACGATTGGTTCAATATCTCCTCAGAATATACCGATCCGATTGGAGATACGAATGGTGCATTTGGCTTGGACTTATTGAATTTCTCGATGACCAACAACAAGGACTACCTATTCATTCGACTTCAATTGAATCAAAACATCAAGTTGATAGAAAACAACGACTTATTTCTATACCTCGATACCGATGACAATTCACAAACAGGCAAAACTATTAACGGAATTGGAGCAGAAATTGGTATTGACTTTGGCAACAGGCTGCTCTATATGTATCCTGCCAACAGCCTTTTTACCTACAATTTTGACCGCATCGACTTTCGCAGTTTGCCGACAGTCAGTGGATTCCAACACGAAATCGCCCTTAGTCGTCATGCTTTGATGCCCAATAATAGTACGCTTGTCTTCTCAAATAGTTCTATCAAAGCACTTTTTAAAGACGAAAGCACCTTCAATGGAGATGCTATGCCCAACAATGGCAGCGTGTTCACTTATTCTTTTGAAGAAAACACCCCCGAAGCGAACTCAAACATTAACATAGAAAGGACGCAGGAAAATCACCTCCGATTGATGACCTACAATACACTGCAAAATGGATTAACAGACGGCAGTAGAGCAGGAGCTTTTCGGCGAACTATACAGGCCGTTCAGCCCGACATTATCACCTTCAATGAGTGCTGGGATGTCACCGCTACTTATGCCAAAAACTTCATGGACAATATCTTGAGTTTACCGAATGGATCAGGCTGGCATACCGTAAAATTGGACGATGGCAATATTACCGCAAGTCGCTATCCGATTCTGAAAAGTTGGGAAATATTGGATGGCAATCGACTCACTGCTTCGCTCATTCAATTGCCACGAACCATTTTTCCGAAAGATGTGCTGGTTGTCAATGCTCACTTCAAATGTTGTGGAGATGGTGATGCAAGGCGACAAGTGGAAGCGGATGCTTTTGCGGCATTTATTGCAGATGCCAAAACGGTTGGTGGTAGGATAGATTTACCCGAAAACACGCCTTTCGTCTTGGCAGGAGACCTCAATTTGGTCGGTTCTTCACAGCCTTTGACCACTTTATTGACGGGCGACATTGTCAACAATTTTGTTTTTGGTGAAGATGCTACCTTGGATTGGGATGACAGTGATTTGGAAGACGTTATTTCTCCTCAAACGGGTGATTACATGGCCTTTACATGGTTGGGGGAAGACAGCAGTTTTCCCGCAGGTCGTTTGGATTTTATGATTCACTCCAACAGTGTGATGGAGGTAAAAAAGGCTTACACACTCAACACAACCTTGATGCCGCTTCAAGATTTGGACTACTATAATCTCAATGCCAATGATACCAAAACTGCTTCCGACCATTTACCCAAAATAACCGACTTTGAAATGACAATGACTACTGATATTGCTTCAAAAATAACGCCTCTGCAATTGACCATTCAACCCAATCCTTTTGAAGATGTGCTGCAAATACATTACCAAATCGAAGGCACAAAAAACCTTCAATGGCAACTCTTCAATACTACTGGGCAAACGGTTTGGCAAACGACAACGAATGATTCGACAGGTGATTTGAAACTATCTGAGGTGATGACCGTTTCAGGAGTGTATTTATTGAAGGTGAATAACTTAGAAGGGAATGGACATCAGGTTTGGAGGTTGTTGAAGATGTGATACGAAATATGATAAGCAAGAATTTTATCATTACCACAAAAACAAACACATAACTTACACTTCGAAGATTCATCTGCGAAATCTGTCTAAATTCTAAAATTTGTAATTTAATGTCAACCATACAATTTTCTCACGCCAACGGTTTTCCTGCAAAAAGTTACCAACATTTTTTTGAGTGCTTTGATAGTGATTATCAGTTCAGTTATGTCAATATGTTCGGACATGGAGCCTACAAAGCAGGCCGAAATTGGCAGCAATTGACCCAAGAATTGATTGCAGACATTGAAGCCAAACACCAAGAACCTGTCATTGGAGCAGGACACTCACTGGGTGGAGTCCTCACACTTTTCGCAAGCATTCAACGCCCCGAGTTGTTTGAAATAGTGCTGATACTCGACCCTCCGCTTTTCAGTCCTTGGGTGCGTGTAGGAATAGGCATTTATTACTATTTGGGCTTGTCGAAATACTTCGTGCCGATTGCTAAAAAAGCCAAGAATCGACGTACGCACTTCGATAGTAGGGAACAGGTGTATGAATCTTTTAGAAAAAAATCACTGTTCAAAAACTTTGACGAACAATGTTTTAAGGATTATATTCAACACGGCTTTAAAGATTCAGCGGATGGGAATGGAATAGAATTGGCTTTTTCAAGAGAAGTGGAATACAACAATTTTTGCAGCACGCCCTATTACCTATCGAATACAAAATTGCAGCGACCTACCTATTTTATCCATGCGACCAAACACGGCGTATTGCGACCAAAGGATTTGCAGTATTTGAAACAGACGTTTTCGCCCCCAGCTACTTTTATCCCTTTTGAAGGAGGACATTTGTTCCCTTTAGAAGCACCTGAAAAAACTGCACAATTGCTGCAAAGTATTATTAGCTCCCAATAAAAAAGAAGAAATGACGATAGATAGTATAATAGAAAATCTGTATAAATTATTCAACAAATATCAATTGAATGGAAAGATAGAAAAATGTCCTTGTGGATGTATTTCCGAAGAAGAAGAACGAAAATCTACTCAAAAACTCTTCGAGAATTGAGGGTTGATGATATTGGTTTTTATAGCAATAAGGCAACTCTAATAGGTACTATTTAATCTGAAATCGTTAAGCTTCTTCAAACAAATCTTCTGTCACTACCAATACAAAAAAAACTTATTCTACTTTACCCTGTATTTATTTTTATTTGATAACCAAAGTATTTTGCATAATAATTTATTTATTGCTTGCGAAATTTCTGTGAAAATAACACTTTTGGCGAGCAATAGGGATTTATTGGTGGCGAAATGTGTGTAAAAATGATGGTTATAGCGGGGAATAAGAATTTCAAAGATTCCTGTTTACTAACAGTATTTTTCATTCTTATTCACTACTTACTTCACCTACAAACTATCTTTCACTCACTCACTCACTCACTTTTTCCTCTTCTCATATTTCATCCAATACCTTTCCTCCGCTTCCATACTTTGTCCAAAACTATCAATTAAAAACTTCATTATTCCCTTCTCGCTTTTATAAAATTGTAGTCGTTTCTTAGCAAACATTTTTTTGGGAAGCATGTAGGCTATTTCATCATTTATTTTTGGTGAGACAAACCCATACTTATAGCTTTGATTGTTTTTTCGCATTTCCCAACGAATATTTCCTTCTACTAAAGTACTTTGACTCAGTTGGTAATCCTCGTCTTTGTATCGAAACCCTATAGAAATCCACTCCGTCACAGAACTCATGACTATAGCTGAGTTACATTCAATTAATTCATCCAAAAATATTCTATTTATCTCACTACTCGTAAGACTATCTGTTTTCCCTACAAATTGGTCATACAAACTAAATAACTTATCCTCGGTTAAGTCAAACATTTTCAGTTCCAATTCTTCTACCAGATAAGGTCTATTAATGTTAAATTCCGACCTACTTCCATTCTCTTCATTTTGCTGATAGTCATCACACAAGTTGTCGACCAAATACTGAATTTTTGAAGCAGAAAACGATTTGTTTATATTCTGTGTTTTACAACAGTCTTCAAGTAAATTCTCGCCGAATTCTCCATCCTTGAACTCCATAATGTCATTTTCAACAAAAAGATAATCAGCGATGTATCTTTGTTTGTTTTTTGAAAGGCGATAGGTGATTTTTTCATTCCTCACTTTTCCTCCACGAATTTCTTTTTGATTGATTGTACCTCGCCAATCATAACCAAGATGATAGTGTATTCTGATTTTTTCGGGTAATTCGGAGTTTTCCTCTTTAACCGAAATTCTTTTTTCATTCGTGAAGCCCATCAGAACGAAAGCAAATAAAAGCCAGAGTATTGAGTTTTTTTGGTTCGTTTTAAAGTCAAAAGACAGCTTTGATTCCATATTGAATTATTTGCTTTTTATCCGCATTTTATTCGCTTTTATTTCACCTCCAATCCCTCTTCCACACTTTCCCCATTCCCTTCAATCACCACCTGATACTTCCCCGCCTTCAAATAAAACACCTCATTGTCCGCCTTCTTCAATGTCAAAGATTTCCCTCCCTCGGAGGGATTAAGGGAGGTTTCCTTGTTCAATTCCTTCTCATAATCCGAAACTTTATCCGCTTCAAGGCTCAAATCGTACTCCACAAAATTATAGCCCGAAGTAGCAGGTTGTTCCCACTCCTTCAATACCAAACCATCCGCTGTTTTGACCTTCAATTGCAGCGTAGCCGCATCTTTCACATAGACAGGAATTTTTACTTTTGGAATATCTGCCTCCCGCCAAGCATTGCGTTTATTTCCCCAACGACTGCTTGCAGAAATGGATTCAATGTCAAATACATACAAAGGTTTGGACAAAATAAAAGGCGTGGTTTTTTGGAGGTGTTCGATGGGAGCGATGTAAATTGAGCGTCCATGTGTACCAATTACCAAATCATTTGCAGTCGGATGGACCACCAAATCATGCACAGGAACAGCAGGCAAGTCTTTGGTCATGCCCATGAAAGTTTGCCCTTTATCGAGCGACACATACACACCATGATCAGTGCCAACATACAAAACATTGGCGTTTTTGGGGTCTTCTTTGATAACATTGACGGGTTCTTTTGGCAAGTTTTTACCAATTTGATTCCACGTTTTGCCGTAGTCAAACGAGGCATACACGTAGGCATTGAAGTCATCCCAACGGTAGCCATTTAAGGAAGCATAAACCGTACCTTCTTGATGGGCAGAAGCAACGACTCGGCTGACCCACATATCTTCTGGCAATTTGTCCGAAATTTTGGTCCAATTGTAGCCGCCATCTTTGGTGATGTGAATGTTGCCATCATCTGTACCGACGTATATCAAGCCAAACTTCAAGGGCGATTCATGAATCGTGCTCAAAGTGCCATACGGAACATTTCCTTTTTGCCCGCCTTTGGTCAAATCTCCCGAAAGCGTTTGCCAATCATCGCCCTGCTTCATGGAGCGGTGAAATTTGTTGGAGCCAAAATACACAATGTCTTGTTGGTGAACGGATAGGTGAATTGGTGCTTGCCAATTGAAGCGAAGCGGACGTTCACCCAATTCATGCACAGGTCGGATAAATTCGTAATCGTCTTTTTCAACATCAATGCGGTAATAATACCCAAACTGAAAACCTGTATAAACTGTATTGTTGTCACGAGTGTCAATCGCTACCTGCATTCCATCACCTCCCAAAAGCCCTTTGTAGGGATACACTCCGTATTGATGCCATGCCGTACTTGCTTCATACTCACTGCTTCCTTTCCAAACGCCATTATCTTGCAGCCCACCATAGACATTGTAGGGTTCGGCCATGTCCACATTGATGGCATAAAACTGCCCAACGGCAGGGGAATTGCATTTGATCCAACTTTCGCCATCGTCATACGAAATATTGATTCCTCCATCATTGCCGTTTATCAAGTGTCCGTTTTTGTCGGGATTGACCCAAAGAGCGTGATGATCGGCGTGCACATTGTCGCCATTGATGGATTTGAAGGTTTTGCCACCATCTTCTGACCGCAAAATAGGCACACCCATGATGTAGATTTTGTTGGGCGTTTGGGGAGCGACTCGGATTTGACCGAAATAGTAACCGTAGGAATAATACAAGTCATCAATATAGTCCTCATGCGTTTTTTTCCAAGTTTTGCCGCCATCAGTCGAGCGATAGACTTCTGCTCCAATAACAGGCGTATCAAACAATTGTGAATTGGCATCCTCCAAATATTCGACCAAAGCAATCGGCAAAATTTGACCGTCTTTCACCATCGTTTGGACTTTTTCGGCAGTGTATTTTTTAGGAAAACCATTGTCCTTCAAAAAGGCTTCAATGCGTTTTACAGGCAGATCTATGAACAATTCTCTGGTCATTTGCCGCAACTCGTCTTTGGTCAGTTTGTCCTTTTCGTCGTCTTTATCCTCGTCTTTTCTGCGGTTTTGATTGTCCAACACCGCATAAATGCCGCCGTCTTTGTGGTGCGCCAAACCGATTCTCCCCACACCTTCTCCTGTCGGAAAACCACTTTCGGGAGTTGTCATGAGTGTCCAATTTTCGCCACCATCCACACTTCGGTAAATGCCTGATGTTTCGCCTGAACCTACAAAATCCCATGCTCGACGGCTTCGGTGCCACATGGCTGCAAAAAGCACTTCTGGGTTATCACCTTCCATCAACAAATCAACGCCGCCTGTATTTTCGTCCACATAGAGTGTTTGTTTCCAAGTATTTCCGCCATCGGTTGTTTTGTAAATCCCCCGTTCTTCGTTGGGAGAATACAAATGCCCCAACACTGCCACCCAAGCAGTATTGGCATCTTTGGGGTGCAAGACGATTCTTCCGATATGGTGTGACTCCAACAGACCCAATTGCAGCCAATTTTTGCCGCCATCCACGCTTTTATACATGCCCATGCCTGCATAAGACGAGCGGCTGGAGTTGTTTTCACCCGTTCCAACCCAAATCGTTTGAGGGCTAGTTTCCCAATTGACGGCTATGTCCCCAATGGTCATAACTGCCTCATTGTCAAAAACGGGAGAGAAAGTTGTGCCGTTGTTTTTGGTTTCCCACAATCCGCCTGAAGCATAAGCCACATAAAAATGAGTGGGATCTTTGGGGTTGACCGCCAAATCGGTCACACGTCCACTCATCACCGTGGGTCCTACTGAGCGAAAAGGGATGTTTTGGACAATGGCGTTTTTTTGGAGTGCTTGCCGTTGGTCAAAATCTGCGATGCGTTTGATGGCTTTCGTTGCAGCGGGTTGTTTTTGAGCGTGCATATCGGAATTGAAGGAAAAGGAAATGAATAAGATAAATGTAAAGAATGTGGGTAATTGCAGTTTTCTCATAGGGAATAATGGTAAAGGTTTTGATTATTCGGAGAAAGATAAGCAATTATTTGACTTCTTTACAACCTTCTCAAACACTATTTTCTATTCTATCTCGGTTTATTGAAGTTTGCTCATGTCTCAAAAATTTCCTTAAAAACGATCAAGGAAGATGAGGCTAATCATTGATAATCAATTTCTGCGTAAGGTGGTCTTTCTTTGTAGCCAACTTAACTAGTAATACTGTACCATATTCCATTTCCTTCAAAGTGAGCGATAGATGATTTTTGCCAACAACCGTTTCGTTTTTGGGAACTTTCTGTTCATGCACGATTTTTCCTTCAATGTCAAAAATTTGAAGCTCAACCTCGCTTTGATAAGCCATCTGAAAGTCAATATTCAACACGCCATTGTAGGGATTCGGGTACATTTGCATTCGCAAGTCTGCAATGCTTTGAAGGTTGATTTCATCTATTCCAACGGTTTTTTCTTTCACCACAAATACCTTGAAAATTTGGCTACTCGCTTCACTCTGCGCTCCCGTATTGCTCCAAAATATATTCTTTGCCGAGCTGCTGATGCCGCCGTATATATAGCCCACCAAAGTCGTATCTGCCTCCAAATCATCCAGTTTCAATACTCCATTGGCATATTTTGACAGCCCTTCAATGGGAATCAACTCCGAACTTGCGCCCAACAAAGCGGGCATTTCCACAGGGAGCTTGTATTCGGTCATCGTGCCATCTGCCGTTCTCGTCACCCTTGCGATGGTTTTGACAAAAGGCACTTCATCGTCTTGCACCAAGACTCCATCCGCTTCGTAGTACTGTGCAATACCTCCAAAAAATACGGTGTGCATTTCGTTTTGTTCGGCACCGAATACAGGCAATACGGCACAATGGTAATGGTTGTAATACTGAGAAAATGAATTGTTTACCTCATAACCTTCCGCATCAATGTTCACACAATTGAGGAAGGGAACATTGGCCGTTTTCTGAAAAACTCCCGAAAAAGCCGTCAATCCTTCTTCGCCATTGGGCATGATTTGAGGCACTACATTGTAGTCTCGGCGGTGGAGGTTTTCGGTATCAGTGATGCCCTCTAAATGTCTGATATTTAGAGTTGTCCCATCGTCGTCTATTTCAAATTTTCGGATGGCATCGGTGTATTCTTGGGTAAATCCTGGACCATGGTCAGGTCCCATCGGGTTGTAGCTACCTTCAAATTTTTGTCCGCCTACCAAATAGTAAACCGCACCTATTTTATTGAGATGCCCGCCTGTAACTGCAAATTGTGGGTCTGTAATTTGCCTAAAATTCTCTGCAAAATCAGTTCCGTTCACAATCGCTTCTATCGTAGCAGGAACGTTGATGGCGGTCAAATTAGCGTAGGTCGTATGTTCCCCTTTTGTACTGCTATATCCATAGCCTCCAATGACATATAGATAATCTCCCTCTTGATTAAACTCCATGTTGGTGGAACTCAATTGTTCCCGCATACCGACTGACAATGAACTCAATGGAGTTGCCCACGATTGTCCTGCTACGGGGTCAATGACCATCAACTGGGTATTGTTTCCCGACGCATCAAAGGCTGCAAAGGGTTGTCTTTGGTGCAATCCGTCCAAACGCCCGCCTACAATGAGCCATTTGCCATTGTGCTGTCCAAAAGCGTAGGACTGTATGCCTCCTACTCCTTCAATATCAATGGGTTCTAATTGAATATTGAAGGGAGTTTGTGAATGGATGTTCCATGATGATATCCAAAGTGCGAAAACTAAAAGTATATTTCTCATTTGATTTGTTTTTTGACTGTGTAAAAATAGGCAGCTTCATTCTTTAGCTGTGTAACAAAGGTTACGTTGTAGCTAGAAATATAAGAGAAATTAGACTTTGGACGAGGGAGCGTAAAAATGAGACAAGCGATATATCTCCTATATCGCTTCCCACTTCTTTCGTCCAAAGTCCAAAGTCTAAAAACAAATCACTACTCCAAATAATAGGCTCCTGCAACGACCATTTCTTGTGAGTTCAGTTCTTTGAAGGTTACAAAATCACTATTTACTTGCACCTCCTCCAACAATCGTTTTTTGAACAAATCGCCTTCAATCAAATACGCATAATAATCATTTCCCTCTTTCACTACAGCCTCCAAAGGCAAACCGACTACTTCGTGTGGAGCTACTTCAATTTCCGCATTGACAAACATTCCCGCTTTTGCAATTTCACCCTGTCCTTTTTCGATATGGCAATGCACCTTCAATGTACCCGTTTCTTCGTCTATCATAGGATTGAGTTTCACAATTTCTGCTTCAAACTGTTTGGGACTATCTGGCAAACTGAACAGCACTTTCTGCCCTTTTTTCAACAAAGGAACATCTTTGGACAATACCTGCAACTCCAAGTGAATGTGGTCATTATTGGATATTTCCATTAGTCTATCTTGCGGTTGTATCATCTGCCCTTTGTTCACAAAAACCTCATGTACATAGCCCGATTGATTGGCATAAATGGATATTTTAGATTGAAAAGCTTGATTTTGCTCCAAAGCATCTACTCCAATACCTAATAGCTCCAATTCACTCCTCAATCCCTTGTATTTGGCGGTCAAAAAATCTTTTCGAGAAAGCGTTTCGTCAAAGGTTTTTTGGGGCGTAGCGTTTTCCGATTGCAGCAAACGTTTGCGCTCAAAGTCTTTTTGCGCCAATATCAATTCGGCTTTGGTTTCCAATAGAATACGCTGTTTTTCGATTAGATTGGGATTCACAATCGTAAACAACAAAGCTCCTTTTTTGACATAATCTCCTGGCAAATATTGAAGGTGTTCGATGAAACCCTCACTTTTGCTGTGTACCGACATTAACTCGGTTGGGGGCACTTCAATTCGCCCCGTACAACTCACATCTTGTTGAATGACTTTGATTTGCAACCCCCCAATTTTGACCGATGAATTAGCCGCCAAAACGTCTTTCACCAACAAAGGAGCATTTTCTTCCTCTGATTCGGCTGTATTTTCTGCAATTGCAGTGGTTTCCTGTGGCTCGTCTGAATGTTGACAAGCCTGAAAAAATAAGGTGATAATTAAAATGAAATATATTTTGTTCATTGCTGATTTTATTTAATTTGTGTTAGATAATTGAGTTGAAGCACTTGCTCATTGAAGGACTTTACATCCTCCAAATAGGTATTTTGACGAGCGAGCAAACGCTCTTGTATTTGGCTAAACCGCAAAAAATCAATCTCGCCCTGTTCATACTGTTTTCTCGCCTTTTCCAAAATAATGGCTTGTTTGGGGAGGAGTGTATTTATGTGGACTTCAATGGATTGCTCAAGGCTTTGTAAATGATTCTTCAAGACAGCAATGTCGTGTTCAAATTGTTGGATTTGAAGACTTTGTTTGTTGTGGAGCATCTGCTGGTCCATCTCCCATTGCTGCATTTTCACCTTACTCGCTCGCCTATCTATCGGAATTTGAACACCAACTGCAATGCCTTGAAAAACAAAGGCTTTTTGAAGTGATTGGGCAAAATATCCCGCACTCCAATGGGCTTGCTTCGAGCTGATGTTTTCGAGCTGAATTTGTTTGTCCAATGCTTCCTTTTTGCGTTGATACACTTGCAGGTAAATACTTTTGTCGGCATCCAAAATCACTTCATTTTTGGCTAAAGGCTGCAAAGTTGTAGCTTTCAATGAAATGCTATCCTCCAATAAAGCCAATTTTCGGATATTCGCTTCTGCCAATTCTGTCTGACTTTTGGTTTGGTTTTGAGTCTGTTGGAGGCTGATTTTTTCGCTGTTGAACAGTTCAAAATCAACGATGTCAATTTCTCCGACTCGGTGCTGCAATTCGATTTTGGGCTGTAATGTCTCGTACAATTGAAGGATGTCTGCGCCCAACTGCTGTTTACTGTTCCAGTATTGCCAATCATTGTAGGCAGCTTGCAAGTCGAATTTTAGATCGGTGAGCATCCATTTTTGTTCGGCATCTAATAAAGCTATTTTACTGTCAATCAATTCTTTTTCTGCCGTTTGTGCCTTTTTTTGAAGCAAAGGACTGATATCTTGACGGATGTTGACTTGGTGATCAAAGCCCAAATCGTTGATTTGTCCGCCTTGGTATTCCATCGAAAAAGGCGACCATTGACCGATTGCATCTTTGTTCAAGGCTTCGCTCTGTTTCTCCAATGCAAGGTTTTGAATTAGTGGGTGATGCGTCAAAGCATATTCATATACTTCTTCAAAATTTTCGAGGCTCTGGGCATAAGAAATCCCATTGAAGCCCAAAAGAAAGAGCAAGGTCAATACAGCTTTTTTGAGCCATTTTTTTCTGAAAAGCAGGTAATAAAGCGTGGGTAAAATGACCAAGGTGAGCAGCGTAGAACTGATCAATCCGCCAATCACGACTGTCGCCAAAGGTCGCTGTACTTCTGCTCCATTGCCTGTCGAAATCGCCATCGGCAGAAAACCCAATGCTGCCACCAATGCGGTCATCAACACAGGACGCAATCTGGACAAACAAGCAGTGCTGATTAGTTTCTTAAGGTCTTCAAAATCAACAGATTTTAATTGTTTGATGGCACTCAATAAAACAATTCCGTTCAGCACCGATACACCAAACAAAGCGATAAAACCAATTCCTGACGAAATACTGAAGGGCATTCCTCTCATCCACAATGCCAAAATTCCTCCAACTGCCGACAAAGGCACTGCCATGAAAATGATCAGGGCATCTACTACCGAAGAAAAGGCGAGATACAGCAATAATAGAATGAGTGCCAATGCAATGGGGACAGCAATTAACAAGCGATTGCGGGCGTTTTGAAGGTTTTCAAACTGTCCGCCGTATTGAATTTCATATCCTGCAGGAAGTTTCAATTGTTGAGTCAATTGCCCCTGAATGTCCTCTACCAAACTCGCTACATCTCGGTTTCGTACATTGACTCCGATGGTGATGAAACGGCGAGCTTGTTCTCTAGAAATTAACATGGGACCTTCAATGGTTTCAATTTTGGCAATTTCATTGATAGGAATTTGCTGTCCATTGACGGTGTTGATGGTTAATTGTGCCAAATCTAAGGACTGTCGATATTCGGGAGCGATTCGCACCACCAAGTCAAATTTTCGCTCTTCTTCAAAAACATCTCCGACCTGCTCGCCTGCATACGCTGCTCGAATAACCTGATTGACCTCCGAAACATTCACGCCATATTGCGCCAATTTTCCTCGATTGTACTGTACCGAAAGTTGCTGCAAACCATCGGTTTGGTCTACTTTTACATCCCCTGCACCATTGATTTGCTGGATGATTTGAGCGGCTTCATCCGCTTTGCTTTTCAGCAAGGCGACATCTTCGCCAAATATTTTGATGGCAATATCCGATTTTGCGCCTGTCATCAACTCATTGAAGCGAAGTTGGATGGGCTGGGTAAATTCAAAACCCGCCCAGGTGATGGGCGCAAGTTTTTCCTTCATTTTTGCCATCAATTCTTCTCTCGAATCGGCAGAAGTCCATTCTTCCTTGTTTTTCAGAATAATCATAATGTCTGCATCTTCAATTGCCATAGGGTCGGTCGGAACTTCGGCAGTTCCTATCTTGGAAACTACATGCTCGACTTCGGGGAAATGCTCCAAAAGGATTTTTTCAGCCATTGTAGAAGTATGTATGCTTTCGTTGAGCGAACTCCCTGGCTTGATGGATTGCTGCATGGCTATATCACCTTCCTCCAATGTTGGTACAAATTCTGCTCCTAAACGACTGAATAAGAACAGAGAAAATACAAACATAAGGATGGTAGCCAATATGGTAAGCACTGGGATTTTGAAGGAAAAGCGTAGGGTAGGTTGGTACATTCTCTTCAAAAAATCAATGAATCGGTCAGCCCAGTTTTTTTCACTTTTGATTTTTTTGCTCAAAAACAGCGATGCCATCACAGGTACGTAGGTCAAGGAGAGAATCATCGAACCGATAATGGCAAAACCTACAGTCTGTGCCATAGGTTGAAAGGTTTTGCCTTCGGTGCCTTCTAAGGTGAGAATCGGGATGAATACCACCAAAATAATCAATACGCCAAAGGCTGCGGCTCGGTAAATTTTTGAAGTGGAAACTTGCACGATGTCGTCCATTTCGGATTGACTGAGTTTTTTGCCGAGATAGCCGAGGGTCAATGTGTGCAGCAGGCTTTCGACAATAATCACCGCTCCATCAATGACAATCCCAAAGTCAATCGCTCCCAGAGACATCAAATTGGCGGAAATGCCAAAATAACGCATCAAGATGAGGGCAAACAACATGGAAAGTGGGATGACGGATGCCACAATCAAGCCTGCTCGTAGATTGCCGAGTAGCAACAACAAGACGAAAATCACAATCAAACCGCCTTCTGTCAGATTGGTCCGAACAGTGTCAATGGTTTTGCCGATGAGTTTAGAGCGATCCAAGTAGGGGTAAATTGTTACTCCCTCGGGTAGAGATTGGGCGATGGTTTCGATTCGGGTTTTTACGTTTTGAAGCACCTCGGACGAATTTGCACCTTTGAGCATCAAGGTAATGCCTCCAACAACTTCTCCATTTCCGTCCATGGTCATTGCACCGTAACGCTTGGCACTACCTATGCCAACTACTGCAATATCGCTCACTTTGATGGGAACGCCTGCTTGGTTTTTTACCAAGATATTGTTGATTTCTTCAATGGTGGCAACCTTGCCTTCGGTGCGGATGTAGAAAGAGTAGGGACCGTTTTCGATGTAACTTCCGCCGCTGTTTTGGTTGTTTTCCTCCAAAGCGTGTAGTACATCGGGAATCGTCAGTCCATAGGTTTTGAGCATGTCGGGCTTGAGGGCGACTTCGTATTGCTTCAAATAACCACCAAAACTGCTAACTTCAATAACTCCTTTTGTACCATTGAGTTGACGCTTGACAATCCAATCTTGGATGGTGCGTAGTTTGGTGGCATCGTATTGGTGTTCGTGTGCTTTATCTACCGTCAAGACATACTGATAGATTTCGCCCAAACCTGTGGTAATGGGCATCAATTCGGGTTCGGTCAAGTCCGTAGGCAATTCGGCTTTTGCCACATTGAGTTGTTCTTGAACGTATTGCCGAGCCGTCATGATAGGGACGCTTTCTTCAAAAACGATGGTGATGACCGACAATCCATAGCGAGAAATGGACCGCACTTCTAATACATTTGGGATGTTGGTCATAGCTGCTTCGAGCGGATAGGTAATCAACTGCTCGACTTCTTGAGGGGCTAAAGTGGGGGCGGTACTGACGATTTGCACCTGATTGTTGGTGATGTCGGGTACGGCATCTAAGGGAATTTTGGAGGCAGAAAAAACGCCAATGACAATCAGTGCCAATACACCGAGCATCACCAGAAGTTTGTTCTCCAGTGAAAAACGAATTATTTTATCAAACATATTTTTTTGTACGCTTTAATTGAAAATTAAAAGATTTGGATGGCGAGAGGAAAGAGATTTTTGAAGTTTCCTTTTAAGAATACATGGATTTTCAGACATCTCATATATTCAAGAATAAACTTCAAAAGTTTCCTATCACTAAAATCTTTGATAAATAAGAAAAATGGTTCTTCAATTAAGCGAGACAAGGAGGCGCACGAAGAGGGGAAGGGGAAAAATAATACGGAGCTGGTAGATTGTCCTTTGTTTGGAATTCAAGGTTGAAGGAAATAGCGGCATCTTCCATCAAAAGATTTTGCAAGTGAGCAAACAATGGAAGTGCGTCCCATAGAAGGAGTTGAAAATCAGACTGAAATTCAAAATTATCCCCCTGAGAAAAACATTCCAAATGCCCTTTACCCATATCGTTGTGAAAGGTCAAAGACAGCCAATCAAACAGATTGTTAGCCGCTTGGTGTTCCTGATTGTGCTTTGTTTCACTCATTTCGCTGTGGTGCAAATGAGGTGTAACATTGTGCAGAAAGAGGAAAAAACCTGCTATAAAAAATAATATGTTGCCTATTTTTTTGATAGAGTCTATTTTTCTGCAAAGGTAAGTTTTTTTTTCTTTTCTCATAAAGCAACATTTCTTACATTATAAGAATAGAAAAGTAAAATCTCTACTGATTTTCTATATTTGTCCTTCTATAAGGTTTCTGTAAATCAGCCAATAATCACTTATGTTCAATCCTTCAAAAATAACTTTTCCACAAAAAACACACCAATGGATGGCTTTGGCTGCTATTTTGGTGATTACTTTTTTGTGTTTCACTCCAACCTTGACCAGTGATTTCATTCGCACTTGGGATGATGGGGTGTATGTTACCAACAACAATCAACTCAAACCTTTGTCCTTTGAAACGGTTCGGAAAATATTTACAAGCACCGTTGGAAGTAACTACAATCCCTTGCCAATTTTTACCTTTGCTATTGAAAAACAATTGTTTGGCTTCAATCCTTTTCCTTATCACTTCAACAATGTCCTACTGCATTTAGGCGCAACAGCTTTGGTGTTTTGGTTGATATTGGCGATGCGGATTCGCTGGGAAGTAGCGGTTTTTGTCAGTCTTTTGTTTGGCATACATCCCATGCGGGTAGAATCAGTGGCGTGGATTACCGAACGCAAAGATGTGTTGTTTGGCTTGTTTTACATTGCAGCATTGATAGCCTACACCTACAGAATCAGGGCTTTGAAGGAAAAGCAGAGGCAAAAAGCTAGGAAATATTTTTGGTGGTGTTTTGCTTTGTTTATCCCTGCTTTGTTCTCCAAAATACAAGCCGTTTCTTTGCCCCTTTCCCTGCTCGCTTTAGATTATTACTTCAAACGCCGTTTGAGTTTCAGGCTGTTGTTGGAGAAAACACCTTTTTTCCTTTTGTCTTTGACTTTCGGTTTGATGGGTGTGTTTTTTTTGGACAAAACGGGGGCATTGGGTTCCAATGATGTATTCCGTTTGAGTGAGCGACTATTGTTTGCGCCCTACAATCTGTGTGTCTATCTCTACAAACTGTTTGTTCCGTATCCAATGGCGACTTTTTATCCCTATCCCAATCGTATTGCAGGTTGGTTGCCAACGGTTTATTATGTTGCGCCTCTTGTGCTGTTGGCGGTGACGGCAGGAGTGCTTTGGAGTTTGAAACATACGAGAGTGCTTGCTTTTGGCTTTTTGTTTTTCTTGTTCAATGTGGTGTTTGTATTGCAGGTAGTAGGAGCAGGAGCAGCTTTTACAGCCGATCGGTTTACCTATATTCCCTACCTCGGTTTGTTTTTTGTGATGGGAATGGGCTTGAATTATTTGCTGCAAAAATTTCCGCAATCGAAGACGGTCATTCTAAGCATTTCTGCTTTGTATCTTCTCAATTTGGCTTTTTATACTTTTCAGCACTCGAAAGTCTGGAAAAACGATGAAACACTTTGGACCTATACGATTGAGCATTACCCTCGTGCATGGCAGGGTTTGGTGAATCGGGCAGATTATTATGGCCGCAAAAACGATATTCCAAAAGCATTGGCGGATTATGACCAAGCCATCAAAGTGAACAGCGGTTTTGTGGATGCCTACAACAACCGTGGCAACCTCTATTTTCGGCTCGGCAAAGACCTGCTTGCCCTTAAAGACTACGATAAAGCCCTGCAAATTCGCCCAAAAAACCACCGTGCTCTGGGCAACCGTGGAGCGATTTACTACCGCATGGGGCAATACCAAAAAGCCCTGCAAGACCTCGACAAAGCGCTCGAACTGAACAAAAACTATGAGGATGGGTATTTGAATAGGGGAGTGGTACACAGTGTTTTGGGGCAATACCCTCAAGCAAAGGCGGATTTTGATGAATTGCTTCGCCTAAGCCCAAATCACGTTTTGGCGTTTTATTGGCGGGGTTTGGCACTGCAAAACATGGGCAATTTTCCTGCTGCTATTGCCGATTTTACCCAAGCGATTCAACGCAGACCCAAAAATGGAACTTTCTATGTGAGTCGCTCGCAGGCTTACAAGGCTTTGGATAACAAAAAGAAAGCTTTGGCAGATGCAAAAAAGGCGCGGGAATTGGGGGAGCAGTTGGAGAAGGGGTATTTGGAGGGGTTGGAGTAGATTTAATTCAAAGAATTCACTCCAAGCCCTCCAAAAAGTTACCTTATCAACATAACGTTCCCTTTAGCCAAAAATTCCTTCCCATCATTGTCTGTTCCCCTAATAAAGTAAACATATAGTCCTATATCTTGGGGTACAAACTTATAGTTACCATCCCACGTTTCGTTAAGGTCATTGGTGCTAAATACTTTATTGCCCAACCTACTATAAATTTCAAATGTTTCTATTTTGCTGACATTGATAGGAGTTATTCCAAACTCATCGTTTACTCCATCATTATTAGGAGAAAAAGCGGCAGGCATCAATACTTCATCTTTATAAAGCACTCCTATTGCTATGGTAGCATCATCTGAGCAACCAAATTCATCACTTGCGACAACGGTAATATTTGAATTTTGATTTACTTTGACGGATGTTTCTGGGCAATCCAAACAATCAGGTAAACTCCCAGTAGAAGACCAAGTATAAGTCACATCTCCCATACTGGAAAACCCAGTAGCGGATAATGGCAAAACTTCACCTGCTGGAATAATCGTTTTTGGTGTAGTGATTCCTACTTCCACTTCTGAAATGGTGATACTCGATGTATAGCTGTCCATACATCCATTTTGTTCGATGGTCAAAGTAACGTTTTGTTCGCCTGTATTTGTCCAAGTGTAGGAATGTGGCTCTATTCCGTCCATTATATCTCCTCCTCCAAAGTCCCAAGTATAAATAGCATCTGTATCTGCAATTCCATCAAAAATAAAAGTTATGGGTTCATTTTTACAAGTGGCAGTGGAAATATCGAATAAAGCTATTGGAGTAGAATTTGCTTGAAGCACAAATTCTACCATCTCACTTGTACATGCATCCGTATTATTAACAGCTTGTGCATAATAAATACCTGCATCAGTTGGCATAAATGTTAAACCCGATGCCAATAAATTGCCTCCTGTTGTAGCATCGTACCAATTGACTGTTGTTCCTACCTCTGTATTGACTTCAAAAGAAGTATTGTTTATTTCGTTGTCACAAATACTAATTAGACCCACTAAAGGAGTAGGACTTGAAGGTTGGATGCAGTTGCAATCTTCGACCAGAACAGTGACTGGATAAGAAGGGTTTGTACAGGGTGCATTAGCAGAGTTTAAGGTATAGGTAAAAATGTAAGCTCCCTCTGTAATACCATCAAAATCAAGGGCTGTCCAATCACTCATGTTTACTCCCGTAACATCGGTATCAGTCCAAGTTCCGCTTGTATCACCACCTGTTACCAAGCTGGTGAGGTCAATAATTGAACCATCGGCACTTACATTACAAGTATTTGCATCCGTTGTTAGGGTAGCAGTAGGAGATGCTACAACGTTGATGGTAACAGTCGAGATATCGCTCCCACAAGGGCCAGAAGCAGAAAGGGTATAGCTAAACTCGAATGTGCCAGCACTTTGATTCAATGGAGTAAACGTTCCATTTGTTGCATCAAATACACCTATGTCAAGCGTTCCAGAAGTCAAAGACCATATTCCACCTGCATCTGCATTGGTGAGTTTTGAGAACAAATCAATTGGAGTGGCATCGTCATTACACACATCTTCCGAACTGCCTGTTCCTGCACTGACCGCCGCTTGAACGGTCAGTATTTGTACAGATGAATCTGGACAACTGGTAAGTGGAGCAGCATCTAAGGTGAAAGTAAGTTCGTAATCCCCTGCATCTGCTCCTGTGGCATCGAAAGTAGTGCCTGTGAAGGTTGCAGGGTTGCTGCCAACTGGTGTGTTGGTAATTGCCCAAGTTCCCAATTCTGTGGTAACTTGAAGCGTACTCAAATCCAATGTTCCTGAATCGTTGCACAAACCACTCGTTGGAGCTATGGTTGCCACATTTGGACATGCACAATCTTGCACCAAAATTTCCACCTCATAAGAAACATCACCACAAATACCACTAACATCCGTCAAAGTATAGGTGAAAGTATAAGTACCTGTTGTCACTCCATCAAAATCAACTGCTGTCCAGTCAATTATATTTGCACCCGAACCATCCGTATCTGCCCAAGTACCATTTGTGTCACCAGAAACAATCAAACCCATCAAATTCAAAATTGAACCTTGGGGGCTTATGCTTGAATCGCAAACAGTCGTATTTGTTGTTACTTCTGCACTTGAAGGAGCGACCACTTCAATATTTACAAAAGCCGTATCGTTTTCACAAGGTGCAGTAGCCGTCACTACATAGCCAAACTGCAATGTTCCCGCACTTTGTCCATCAGCAGTGAATGTGCCATTGGCCGCATCAAAGCCGCCATTGTCTATACCTCCACTTAGCTCGACCCAACTTCCACCCAAAGAAAAACCTGATATGAATCCTTTCAAATCAATAGAGGCAATCTCATTATTACAAGCAGGTTGTGAACTGCCTATGCCTGCACTGACAGCCTGTTGTACTGTCAAGACTTGCACCGAAGAATCAGGGCAGTTTGGAATTGGAGCAGCATCCAATGTAAAAGTCAATGTGTATTCTCCTGCCGACAAACCTGTGGCATCAAATGTAGTATCGCCTGTTAATGGAACAATAGTTCCAGTCGAAGATTCGATAGCTTGCCATGAACCAGATTCGGCTGTTGATTGTAAAGTAGTCAAATCCAATGTTCCCGAATCGTTGCACAAACCATCCACAGGGGTTTTTGTCGCTACGTTTGGACAGGCGCAATTTTGCACCAAAATCTCGACCCCATAAGAAACATCACCACAAATACCACTAACATCCGTCAAAGTATAGGTGAAAGTGTATTCTCCTGCTGTCACGCTATCAAAATCAACGGCTGTCCAATCACCCATATTTGCACCCGAACCATCCGTATCTACCCAAGTACCATTTGTGTCACCACCTGTTACCAAGCTGGTGAGGTCAATAATTGAACCATCGGCACTTACATTACAAGTATTTGCATCCGTTGTTAGGGTAGCAGTAGGAGATGCTACAACGTTGATGGTAACAGTCGAGATATCGCTCCCACAAGGCCAGAAGCAGAAAGGGTATAGCTAAACTCGAATGTGCCAGTACTTTGATTCAATGGAGTAAACGTTCCATTTGTTGCATCAAATACACCTATGTCAAGCGTTCCAGAAGTCAAAGACCATATTCCACCTGCATCTGCATTGGTGAGTTTTGAGAACAAATCAATTGGAGTGGCATCGTCATTACACACATCTTCCGAACTGCCTGTTCCTGCACTGACCGCCGCTTGAACGGTCAGTATTTGTACAGATGAATCTGGACAACTGGTAAGTGGAGCAGCATCTAAGGTGAAAGTAAGTTCGTAATCCCCTGCATCTGCTCCTGTGGCATCGAAAGTAGTGCCTGTGAAGGTTGCAGGGTTGCTGCCAACTGGTGTGTTGGTAATTGCCCAAGTTCCCAATTCTGTGGTAACTTGAAGCGTACTCAAATCCAATGTTCCTGAATCGTTGCACAAACCACTCGTTGGAGCTATGGTTGCCACATTTGGACATGCACAATCTTGCACCAAAATTTCCACCTCATAAGAAACATCACCACAAATACCACTAACATCCGTCAAAGTATAGGTGAAAGTATAAGTACCTGTTGTCACTCCATCAAAATCAACTGCTGTCCAGTCAATTATATTTGCACCCGAACCATCCGTATCTGCCCAAGTACCATTTGAATCACCACCTGTTACCAAGCTGGTGAGGTCAATAATTGAACCATCGGCACTTACATTACAAGTATTTGCATCCGTTGTTAGGGTAGCAGTAGGAGATGCTACAACGTTGATGGTAACAGTCGAGATATCGCTCCCACAAGGGCCAGAAGCAGAAAGGGTATAGCTAAACTCGAATGTGCCAGCACTTTGATTCAATGGAGTAAACGTTCCATTTGTTGCATCAAATACACCTATGTCAAGCGTTCCAGAAGTCAAAGACCATATTCCACCTGCATCTGCATTGGTGAGTTTTGAGAACAAATCAATTGGAGTGGCATCGTCATTACACACATCTTCCGAACTGCCTGTTCCTGCACTGACCGCCGCTTGAACGGTCAGTATTTGTACAGATGAATCTGGACAACTGGTAAGTGGAGCAGCATCTAAGGTGAAAGTAAGTTCGTAATCCCCTGCATCTGCTCCTGTGGCATCGAAAGTAGTGCCTGTGAAGGTTGCAGGGTTGCTGCCAACTGGTGTGTTGGTAATTGCCCAAGTTCCCAATTCTGTGGTAACTTGAAGCGTACTCAAATCCAATGTTCCTGAATCGTTGCACAAACCACTCGTTGGAGCTATGGTTGCCACATTTGGACATGCACAATCTTGCACCAAAATTTCCACCTCATAAGAAACATCACCACAAATACCACTAACATCCGTCAAAGTATAGGTGAAAGTATAAGTACCTGTTGTCACTCCATCAAAATCAACTGCTGTCCAGTCAATTATATTTGCACCCGAACCATCCGTATCTGCCCAAGTACCATTTGAATCACCACCTGTTACCAAGCTGGTGAGGTCAATAATTGAACCATCGGCACTTACATTACAAGTATTTGCATCCGTTGTTAGGGTAGCAGTAGGAGATGCTACAACGTTGATGGTAACAGTCGAGATATCGCTCCCACAAGGGCCAGAAGCAGAAAGGGTATAGCTAAACTCGAATGTGCCAGCACTTTGATTCAATGGAGTAAACGTTCCATTTGTTGCATCAAATACACCTATGTCAAGCGTTCCAGAAGTCAAAGACCATATTCCACCTGCATCTGCATTGGTGAGTTTTGAGAACAAATCAATTGGAGTGGCATCGTCATTACACACATCTTCCGAACTGCCTGTTCCTGCACTGACCGCCGCTTGAACGGTCAGTATTTGTACAGATGAATCTGGACAACTGGTAAGTGGAGCAGCATCTAAGGTGAAAGTAAGTTCGTAATCCCCTGCATCTGCTCCTGTGGCATCGAAAGTAGTGCCTGTGAAGGTTGCAGGGTTGCTGCCAACTGGTGTGTTGGTAATTGCCCAAGTTCCCAATTCTGTGGTAACTTGAAGCGTACTCAAATCCAATGTTCCTGAATCGTTGCACAAACCACTCGTTGGAGCTATGGTTGCCACATTTGGACATGCACAATCTTGCACCAAAATTTCCACCTCATAAGAAACATCACCACAAATACCACTAACATCCGTCAAAGTATAGGTGAAAGTATAAGTACCTGTTGTCACTCCATCAAAATCAACTGCTGTCCAGTCAATTATATTTGCACCCGAACCATCCGTATCTGCCCAAGTACCATTTGTGTCACCAGAAACAATCAAACCCATCAAATTCAAAATTGAACCTTGGGGGCTTATGCTTGAATCGCAAACAGTCGTATTTGTTGTTACTTCTGCACTTGAAGGAGCGACCACTTCAATATTTACAAAAGCCGTATCGTTTTCACAAGGTGCAGTAGCCGTCACTACATAGCCAAACTGCAATGTTCCCGCACTTTGTCCATCAGCAGTGAATGTGCCATTGGCCGCATCAAAGCCGCCATTGTCTATACCTCCACTTAGCTCGACCCAACTTCCACCCAAAGAAAAACCTGATATGAATCCTTTCAAATCAATAGAGGCAATCTCATTATTACAAGCAGGTTGTGAACTGCCTATGCCTGCACTGACAGCCTGTTGTACTGTCAAGACTTGCACCGAAGAATCAGGGCAGTTTGGAATTGGAGCAGCATCCAATGTAAAAGTCAATGTGTATTCTCCTGCCGACAAACCTGTGGCATCAAATGTAGTATCGCCTGTTAATGGAACAATAGTTCCAGTCGAAGATTCGATAGCTTGCCATGAACCAGATTCGGCTGTTGATTGTAAAGTAGTCAAATCCAATGTTCCCGAATCGTTGCACAAACCATCCACAGGGGTTTTTGTCGCTACGTTTGGACAGGCGCAATTTTGCACCAAAATCTCGACCCCATAAGAAACATCACCACAAATACCACTAACATCCGTCAAAGTATAGGTGAAAGTGTATTCTCCTGCTGTCACGCTATCAAAATCAACGGCTGTCCAATCACCCATATTTGCACCCGAACCATCCGTATCTACCCAAGTACCATTTGTGTCACCAGAAACAATCAAACCCATCAAATTCAAAATTGAACCTTGGGGGCTTATGCTTGAATCGCAAACAGTCGTATTTGTTGTTACTTCTGCACTTGAAGGAGCGACCACTTCAATATTTACAAAAGCCGTATCGTTTTCACAAGGTGCAGTAGCCGTCACTACATAGCCAAACTGCAATGTTCCCGCACTTTGTCCATCAGCAGTGAATGTGCCATTGGCCGCATCAAAGCCGCCATTGTCTATACCTCCACTTAGCTCGACCCAACTTCCACCCAAAGAAAAACCTGATATGAATCCTTTCAAATCAATAGAGGCAATCTCATTATTACAAGCAGGTTGTGAACTGCCTATGCCTGCACTGACAGCCTGTTGTACTGTCAAGACTTGCACCGAAGAATCAGGGCAGTTTGGAATTGGAGCAGCATCCAATGTAAAAGTCAATGTGTATTCTCCTGCCGACAAACCTGTGGCATCAAATGTAGTATCGCCTGTTAATGGAACAATAGTTCCAGTCGAAGATTCGATAGCTTGCCATGAACCAGATTCGGCTGTTGATTGTAAAGTAGTCAAATCCAATGTTCCCGAATCGTTGCACAAACCATCCACAGGGGTTTTTGTCGCTACGTTTGGACAGGCGCAATTTTGCACCAAAATCTCGACCCCATAAGAAACATCACCACAAATACCACTAACATCCGTCAAAGTATAGGTGAAAGTGTATTCTCCTGCTGTCACGCTATCAAAATCAACTGCTGTCCAGTCAATTATATTTGCACCCGAACCATCCGTATCTGCCCAAGTACCATTTGTGTCACCAGAAACAATCAAACCCATCAAATTCAAAATTGAACCTTGGGGGCTTATGCTTGAATCGCAAACAGTCGTATTTGTTGTTACTTCTGCACTTGAAGGAGCGACCACTTCAATATTTACAAAAGCTGTATCGTTTTCACAAGGTGCAGTAGCCGTCACTACATAGCCAAACTGCAATGTTCCCGCACTTTGTCCATCAGCAGTGAATGTGCCATTGGCCGCATCAAAGCCGCCATTGTCTATACCTCCACTTAGCTCGACCCAACTTCCACCCAAAGAAAAACCTGATATGAATCCTTTCAAATCAATAGAGGCAATCTCATTATTACAAGCAGGTTGTGAACTGCCTATGCCTGCACTGACAGCCTGTTGTACTGTCAAGACTTGCACCGAAGAATCAGGGCAGTTTGGAATTGGAGCAGCATCCAATGTAAAAGTCAATGTGTATTCTCCTGCCGACAAACCTGTGGCATCAAATGTAGTATCGCCTGTTAATGGAACAATAGTTCCAGTCGAAGATTCGATAGCTTGCCATGAACCAGATTCGGCTGTTGATTGTAAAGTAGTCAAATCCAATGTTCCTGAACCGTTGCACAAACCACTCGTTGGAGCTATGGTTGCCACATTTGGACATGCACAATCTTGCACCAAAATTTCCACCTCATAAGAAACATCACCACAAATACCACTAACATCCGTCAAAGTATAGGTGAAAGTATAAGTACCTGTTGTCACTCCATCAAAATCAACTGCTGTCCAGTCAATTATATTTGCACCCGAACCATCCGTATCTGCCCAAGTACCATTTGTATCACCACCCGTTACCAAGCTGGTGAGGTCAATAATTGAACCATCGGCACTTGCATTACAAGTATTTGCATCCGTTGTTAGGGTAGTAGTAGGAGATGCTACAACGTTGATGGTAACAGTCGAGATATCGCTCCCACAAGGGCCAGAAGCAGAAAGGGTATAATCAAACTCGAATGTGCCAGCACTTTGATTCAATGGGGTAAACGTTCCATTTGTTGCATCAAATACACCTATGTCAAGCGTTCCAGAAGTCAAAGACCATATTCCACCTGCATCTGCATTGGTGAGTTTTGAGAACAAATCAATTGGAGTGGCATCGTCATTACACACATCTTCCGAACTGCCTGTTCCTGCACTGACCGCCGCTTGAACGGTCAGTATTTGTACAGATGAATCTGGACAACTGGTAAGTGGAGCAGCATCTAAGGTGAAAGTAAGTTCGTAATCCCCTGCATCTGCTCCTGTGGCATCGAAAGTAGTGCCTGTGAAGGTTGCAGGGTTGCTGCCAACTGGTGTGTTGGTAATTGCCCAAGTTCCCAATTCTGTGGTAACTTGAAGCGTACTCAAATCCAATGTTCCTGAATCGTTGCACAAACCACTCGTTGGAGCTATGGTTGCCACATTTGGACATGCACAATCTTGCACCAAAATTTCCACCTCATAAGAAACATCACCACAAATACCACTAACATCCGTCAAAGTATAGGTGAAAGTATAAGTACCTGTTGTCACTCCATCAAAATCAACTGCTGTCCAGTCAATTATATTTGCACCCGAACCATCCGTATCTGCCCAAGTACCATTTGTATCACCACCTGTTACCAAGCTGGTGAGGTCAATAATTGAACCATCGGCACTTGCATTACAAGTATTTGCATCCGTTGTTAGGGTAGCAGTAGGAGATGCTACAACGTTGATGGTAACAGTCGAGATATCGCTCCCACAAGGCCAGAAGCAGAAAGGGTATAGCTAAACTCGAATGTGCCAGCACTTTGATTCAATGGAGTAAACGTTCCATTTGTTGCATCAAATACACCTATGTCAAGCGTTCCAGAAGTCAAAGACCATATTCCACCTGCATCTGCATTGGTGAGTTTTGAGAACAAATCAATTGGAGTGGCATCGTCATTACAAGCTGTTGTATTTTGCCCTGTTCCCGCACTGAGCGCACCTTCAATGGTTATTTCTACTGTTGAAGTGGCATTACTACAAGGTGTATTACCCGTGACAGTATAGGTAAATTCCAATATATCTGCTGTTTGACCTAAAGGAACGAACGTAGCAGTTGTAGCATCAAAAATACCTCCATTTATTGTTCCAGAGGTTTGCGTCCAATTCCTCCTGTATCTGCGCCTGTCAAAAGTCCATTCAAATCAATTGAAGTAACATCATCACTACAAGCTGTTGTGTTTTGTCCTGTTCCCGCATTCGGTGTATCTTCAATGGTTATTTCTACTGTTGAAGTGGCATTACTACAAGGTGTATTACCCGTGACAGTATAGGTAAATTCCAATATACCTGCGGATTGACCCAAAGGGTTAAAAGTACCATTCAGATCATCAAAAACACCTCCGTTAATTGTTCCAGAGGTTTGCGTCCAATTCCCTCCTGTATCTGCGCCTGTCAAAAGTCCATTCAAATCAATTGAAGTAACATCATCACTACAAGCTGTTGTGTTTTGTCCTGTTCCCGCATTCGGTGTATCTTCAATGGTTATTTCTACTGTTGAAGTGGCATTACTACAAGGTGTATTACCCGTGACAGTATAGATAAATTCCAATATACCTGCGGATTGACCCAAAGGGTTAAAAGTACCATTCAGATCATCAAAAACACCTCCGTTAATTGTTCCAGAGGTTTGCGTCCAATTCCTCCTGTATCTGCGCCTGTCAAAAGTCCATTCAAATCAATTGAAGTAACATCATCACTACAAGCTGTTGTGTTTTGTCCTGTTCCCGCATTCGGTGTATCTTCAATGGTTATTTCTACTGTTGAAGTGGCATTACTACAAGGTGTATTACCCGTGACAGTATAGGTAAATTCCAATATACCTGCGGATTGACCCAAAGGGTTAAAAGTACCATTCAGATCATCAAAAACACCTCCGTTAATTGTTCCCGATGTCAATTTCCAAATTCCTCCACTATCTGCATCTGCAAGCAATGAAGACAACAGTATGGCAGTGGCATCATTGTTACAAACACTTAAATCGGATGAACTTCCTGCATCAACAGGCTCAACAACAACAATAGTGATGGAGGCACTTTGGTTGCAGCCTGGCGGAGGAGGCATGTCTAAGGTAAAGGTCAGTGTATAATCCCCTGCATCTGCGCCCGTGGCATCAAACATAGAATCAACCAATGAGGCAGGATTTGTGCCTATAGGTGTAGATGCCATAGACCAATTTCCCGATGAATTGGTAAGTTGTATCGCATTGTCTGACAAATCAATCAAAGCTGCATCGGCACATAATGGACCAGGTGCCAATATGGCTATACTTGGGCAGTTGCAATCTTCGATGATAAGTGTAATGGAATACACCTGTTCTGAACAGGGTGGATCAGCGCTGTTGGTGGTATAGTCAAACTGATAGGAATTGGGAGTAATTCCGTCAAAATTTACTGAAGTCAAGTCACTCATATCCACTCCAGAAGCACCTACATCGTTCCATGTTCCGCCTGCATCACCAGCAGTGATCAAAGCACTAAAGTTTACAATTGAGCCACCTGCAGTTGTATTACATATTGGGGCAGGATTGTTCAGTGTAGCCGTTGGAGGTTCATTGACCGTAACTTCTGTACTGACCAATTCCGATTCACAGCCATCTACCGTCACTATCAATTCATAAGTTCCTGCATTGGTCGCATCCACATTGTTGATAAGTGGGTCTTCTTGGATAGAACTAAAACTTGGGCCTGTCCAATTGTAGGTGACAGTTGTTCCTCCAATATCTGAACTGCCGAGTAATTGCAAATCGCCGTCAATACACGCACCATTATTGCTTGCGGTTGCAACGGGAACGGCATTGACGATTACAGAAGTGGTTGCGCCTTGTGATACACAGTCATTAACTGTGATGGTCACGCTATAATCACCTGCACTGGCAGCATCTGCATTGGAAACAATTGGATTTTGTTCGGTGGAGCTAAAGCTATTGGGGCCACTCCATTGATAGGTGGCAGTAGCACCTGTGGTGGAGGTGTTGCTGTTCAATTGTACATCTGCACCCATACAAGCAGGGCTGTCATTGGTGGCGGTTGCCAATGGAACGGCATTGACGATTACAGAAGTCATTGCGCCTTGTGATACACAGTCATCAACTGTGATGGTCACGCTATAATCACCTGCACTGGCAGCATCTGCATTGGAAACAATTGGATTTTGTTCGGTGGAACTAAAGCTATTGGGTCCACTCCATTGATAGGATACAGTAGCACCTGTTGCGGAGGTGTTGCTGTTCAGTTGTACATCTGCACCCATACAAGCAGGGCTGTCATTGGTGGCGGTTGCAACGGGAACGGCATTGACGATTACAGAAGTCATTGCGCCTTGTGACACACAGTCATCAACTGTGATGGTCACGCTATAATCACCTGTACTGGCAGCATCTGCATTGGAAACAATTGGATTTTGTTCGGTGGAGCTAAAGCTATTGGGGCCACTCCATTGATAGGTGACAGTAGCACCTGTTGTGGAGGTATTGCTGTTCAATTGTACATCTGCACCCATGCAAGTAGGGCTGTCATTGGTGGCGGTTGCCAATGGAACGGCATTGACGATTACAGAAGTGGTTGCGCCTTGTGATACACAACCATCAACTGTGATGGTCACGCTATAATCACCTGTACTGGCAGCATCTGCATTGGAAACAATTGGATTTTGTTCGGTGGAGCTAAAGCTATTGGGGCCACTCCATTGATAGGTGACAGTAGTACCTGTTGTGGAGGTATTGCTGTTCAATTGTACATCTGCACCCATGCAAGTAGGGCTGTCATTGGTGGCGGTTGCCAATGGAACGGCATTGACGATTACAGAAGTGGTTGCGCCTTCAGATACGCAACCATCAACTGTAATGGTCACGCTATAATCACCTGTACTGGCAGCATCTGCATTGGAAACAATTGGATTTTGTTCGGTGGAGCTAAAGCTATTGGTACACTCCATTGATAGGTGACAGTAGCACCTGTTGTGGAGGTATTGCTGTTCAATTGTACATCTGCACCCATGCAAGTAGGGCTGTCATTGGTGGCGGTTGCCAATGGAACGGCATTGACGATTACAGAAGTGGTTGCGCCTTGTGATACACAACCATCAACTGTGATGGTCACGCTATAATCACCTGTACTGGCAGCATCTGCATTGGAAACAATTGGATTTTGTTCGGTGGAGCTAAAGCTGCACTCCATTGATAGGTGACAGTAGTGCCTGTTGTAGCGGTGTTGCTGTTCAATTGTACATCTGCACCCATGCAAGCAGGGCTGTCATTGGTGGCGGTTGCCAATGGAACGGCATTGACGATTACAGAAGTCATTGCACCTTGTGATACACAACCATCAACTGTGATGGTCACGCTATAATCACCTGTACTGGCAGCATCTGCATTGGAAACAATTGGATTTTGTTCGGTGGAGCTAAAGCTATTGGTACTACTCCATTGATAGGTGACAGTAGCACCACCTGTTGTGGAGGTATTGCTGTTCAATTGTACATCTGCACCCATGCAAGTAGGGCTGTCATTGGTGGCGGTTGCCAATGGAACGGCATTGACGATTACAGAAGTGGTTGCGCATTGACGATTCAGAAGTTGTTGATACACAACCATCAACTGTGATGGTCACGCTATAATCACCTGTACTGGCAGCATCTGCATTGGAAACAATTGGATTTTGTTCGGTGGAGCTAAAGCTATTGGTACTCCATTGATAGGTGACAGTAGTACCTGTTGTGGAGGTATTGCTGTTCAATTGTACATCTGCACCCATGCAAGTAGGGCTGTCATTGGTGGCGGTTGCCAATGGAACGGCATTGACGATTACAGAAGTGGTTGCGCCTTGTGATACGCAACCATCAACTGTGATGGTCACGCTATAATCACCTGTACTGGCAGCATCTGCATTGGAAACAATTGGATTTTGTTCGGTGGAGCTAAAGCTCACTCCATTGATAGGTGACAGTAGTACCTGTTGTGGAGTGTATTGCTGTTCAATTGTACATCTGCACCCATGCAAGCAGGGCTGTCATTGGAACGGCATTGGCGGTCAGATGCAACCATCAACTGTAATGGGAACGCATCTGCATTGACGATTACACTCCATTGAAGGTGACAGTTGCCTGCCTTGTGATACACAGTCATCAACTGTGATGGTCACGCTATAATCACCTGTACTGGCAGCATCTGCATTGGAAACAATTGGATTTTGTTCGGTGGAGCTAAAGCTGTTTGGACCACTCCATTGATAGGCGACAGTAGTACCTGTTGTGGAGGTGTTGCTGTTCAATTGTACATCTGCACCCATGCAAGCAGGGCTGTCATTGGTGGCGGTTGCCAAAGGAACGGCATTGATGGTAATGTCGGTAGTGGAAGGATCGGAAGTACAACCATCTACTGTAATCGTGACGGCGTAAGTGCCTGATTGAATGGTGGTCGCATCAGTTAAAATGGGGTTTTGATTGGTGGAAGTGAAATTGTTTGGACCACTCCAGACATAGCCAATGGTGCTGCCACCTGTAGAAGTGCTGCTATTTAAAGTTATGTCGTCACCTGTACAGGCGGGACTTCCCGTATTGGAGGCAGAAGCATTGGGTACAGACAATACTGTTACAGATACAGTGGCAGGGTCAGAGACACAACCTTCTGCGGTGATGACAACCGTATAATTTCCTGAATCTCCTACTGCCACATTGGTCAATGTGGGACTTTGTTCGGTAGAGCTAAAAGTATTCGGTCCCGACCATTGATAGGTGATGTCTGTGGCGGAGGAAGTCGTGAGAGCGTTTAAGGTCATATCCTTTCCTATACAAGCTGCTCCCTGATCTACCTCTGCTGTTGCATCGGGTTGCTCAGAAATTGAAACGACCGTGGTATCTCCTTTTGAAAGACACCCATCTATCGTTACCTTCAATATGTATTCTCCTGCATCTGCTAATTCTACTGTTGACAATAAGGGGTCTTGAGTCGAGGAACTGTAGTTATCAGGACCCGACCATTGGTATGTTGGCATACTGCTTCCCGATACGGTAGTGCTTCCTGTCAATTGAACATCTTCTCCCTCACAAACAGGACTGTTATTGTCTGCCATCGCATCTGAAGTATGGATGGTATAAATGACGGCATAAGTAGCATTTGTTGTATTCCCTACCCCTATATAAGTGGGCGTAACAGCGAAGGCTAAGGTATCTAAATCCTCCTCATAAGAAACCAAACTATAGGTCATATTGACCACATCTATCCATTGTGGATTGTTTAGGGTATCGGGGATGGATAGGTGAATGCTGTCTCCCACGGTATAGCAAAGCGTTTCTTCCAATATCACCAAAGGCAAGATTTCATCTGCTCCCATATCGGGCAGTTGGGTAGTGCCATCGGGTCGAGGTTCTCCGTCAATGTCGAGGGGGAACAGGGCGGCTATCGCAGGATCGGCTGCATTGGTTTGTTGGGTAATGTCTAAGATGTGTAAGTTGTTAAAAGCTATAAAAATAGGATTGATGCTGACCGAATGATCATTGTCGGGTAAGGAAGGAATATCATTGAAGATAGCACCTCCAATGTTTACTATTCCTGCATTGGGAGAAAAATAGTTGTTGTAATCCCATGTATTTATACTACTTTCATTCTCAATATGAGCGGGAAAGCCCATACCTCCATCTGTCGTAAAAGTATTGTTTTGTACATCTACGTCCGAACTTGCTGCATCTATGTAAATGCCATCTCCATTGCCTTCTGCATTGACGCTATTGTGATAGACCCACCAAGAATCTCCATTCTCAAATACGATTCCTGCGCTTGGCATCGTTCCACCAAAATTTCCACTGACCGTATTGTTCACGATATAGGGCGGATCATTGGCAGAATCAGCTGGGTTTTGTCCACTGTCTTCAATGTAAATGCCTTGACCCGATATATTGTAGAGTTCATTTCCTTCAATGCCAGGAACGCTGTATTGAGCTACTTCGAGTTGGGATTCTCCCGCATAGATTCCGTATTCAAATACTTCCAATTGGGATTCGGCATAGCGCAGTTGTATGCCTGTGTTGTCGGGATTTAGATTAGGTGAGACACGGTCAATGATCAAATTAATGATGTTCTCTTTGACCAAGAAATTAGTGAGGTAGCCCAACAATATTCCCGTATCGTAACTGTCTTCGATGACATTGTCTTGAATGACAGGACCCTTCATACTTTTATCGCTGTTTCCCAAGATGGCAATCCCTGTATGCCCTCCTCTGATATTATTGTTGTGAATGACTGTTCGGTTGGCATTGTTGCCATAGTGGTCGGGTGCATTGATAGAATTATCGCTGTTCGATGCCACTATGCCCATATAGCAAGTACTCGTTTCGTTCACTCCTACATCTATCGTACAATTTCGGATATAGACACTGTCCGCTTGGTTTTTGAGGTGAATGCCCCATGCGCCCGTAGCTACGGGAGAGGCTTCAATATTCAAACCATTAATGATGACATGGTCTGCTCCATCTATTTGGATAATAGCGGGATTCGTACACGTCGCTAAACTATTAGTCAATGTAGCACCATTGCCATTGATGGTCAAGCTATCCGTAGCTGTCAATCCTACATAGTCTGTAATATGAACCTGTTCATCTAAAGTAATTCCTGCTTCTACTTCTAAGGTGACTTGTTTGTACATCCCTACTTGAGACAAGGAATCCATGGCATGTTGTAGGTTGATAAAATCAGAGGAAGGACTGGGCCCTACCGTATAAGTACCTCCTAATGGGGCATATATACTAAATAGCCACATGTCAAAATTCCCATAATTTCCACTTACATCATTGTCTATAGATTCCGAATAACCTCCATAAATATACCCTTCTGAAATAGGTAAAATAGTACCTCCTTCTTCATAGTCACTACCGCCATAATTTTGTTCCCAATCAATATTTCCATTTGCATCAATATTAAGCAACCATACATCACTAGACCCATAGTTACCTCCTACATCTCCATTACTAGATTCAGATCGTCCTATAATTATATAACCACCATTAGATGATAAAGCTACTGAGTTAACAATATCTCTACCAGTACCTCCATAATTTTGTTCCCACTGAATATTTCCATTAGAATCTGTTTTTACTACCCAAAAATCAGTATTTCCATTATTTGCATCTACATCATCAGTAACAGAATTCGTATTCCCTCCTATAATATATCCTCCATCAACTGTTTGAATGATTGATTCAGCTGTATCATCACCACTCCCTCCGTAATTTTTATCCCACTGAATATTTCCATTAGCGTCTATTTTTACCACCCAAAAATCCTTACCCCCATAGTTTAAATCTACATCATTATCATTTGACATAGTAAACCCTGACAATATATAACCCCCGTCTGTAGTCGATGCCATAGATAAACATTCATCTACATCACTTCCGCCATAATTTTTATCCCACTGAATATTTCCATTAGAATCTATTTTTACCACCCAAAAATCTCGATTACCATAATTTGAATTTACATCATTATCTGATGATTCTGATAAACCTCCAATTATATAGCCGCCATCTGAAGTAGATAAAATATTGTAAGCAAAATCTTGGTCACTACCACCATAGTTTTGATTCCAGTCTATTATACCATTAGCATCTATTTTTACTACCCAAAAATCTTGTTGACCATAGTTACCTACTACATCCAAATTACTTGAGGTAGAATAACCTGCTATTATATATCCCCCATCAGATGTTATAGATAAAGATCTTCCTACATCAAATAAATTACCTCCATAATTTTTATCCCATTGAATATTTCCATCTATATCTATTTCTGCTACCCACATGTCTGTTCCTCCATTACTTCCATCTACATCATTATCATTTGAACTAGTCTGACCTACTAAAATAAAATTATTTCCACTAGTGGGAATCATATAATGTAGGTAATCTATATTGCTACCGCCATAGTTCTGTTCCCATACGACTCCTTGAGAGTAGGCAACCAAGGATGACAATAAAGCAAAACAAATAATTAACAAATATTTTGTAGAAGAGTAGAGTAGGTTTTTCATTTAGTGGTGTATTTTAAAAAGTGAGAATTAAGTCTTTATCCAAAAATAACTGGGGGTTTAAATCTGTTGAATTTAGTGTATAACCAGCATTTTCTGTTTTTCTAAGACCTGTTGTTGGGGCGTTTGTAGTTGGTAGAAATATAGCCCTGCGTCTAATTTGGAAGTATTGATAGAAATACTTTCTAAACCTATCGGAATGTATTCTTGGAATACTCTTTTACCCCAAATATCCACGATTACTAATTCCATGTTGTCGAAGATATGGGCAAATCTAATAGTCGTTAGTTGATTGCTTGGGTTGGGATGGTTTTGAGATAGAGTAATATCTGTTAAATCAATAGACTCGATATCTGTGATGGGTTCGCTTACTTTAAAAATCCATGCATCATAATCACCATTGTTTCCGCTCACATCAACATCATTGAATTGAGAGCGTCCTGCTACCACATAATCTCCGTCAGAAGTTTGCAGTACGGAATGACCTATGTCGGAACCTGTACTGCCAAAATTTTTGTTCCAAACAACAACACCATTTCTATTTATTTTCAACAACCATACATCCATATTGCCATGATTATTTTCAACATCATTGCTTGTAGAGTTGGTATTGCCCGACAGAATATAGCCGCCATCATTGGTTGAATAAATAGATTTTGCTTGATCTCTATTGTTTCCACCGTAATTTTTTTCCCATAGAATAGTTCCCAAATCATCTATGGTGACAACCCATATATCTTCTTGACCGTAATTGGAGGTCAAATCTCTGTCTGCTGAACTGGAATAACCTGCCAATACATAATTCCCATCAAGGGTGACTGTCATATCTTGAAGCCAATCAATGTTACTACCTCCATAGGTTTCATCCCAGATTTTATTTCCATTTTGGTCTATCTTCATGACCCACATATCTCCGTCCGTATCTGCAAAATTATCAGCTAAGTCAAAGTCGACAGATCGTGTTGTTCCTCCAACAATAAAATTGCCGTCAGCAGTCGATACAACCGAGTTTGCAAAATCTTGCCTCAAACCACCATAAGTTTTATTCCATTGGATATTACCAGTATCGTCTATTTTGAGAATGCAAAAATCAGCACTGCCATTGTTTCCATCAGTGATGTCTCCATCCATTGAGTAGGAATATCCAACTAAAATATATCCTCCGTCGAGGGTAGAGGATATGGATTGAAGGCGGTCTATACTTGACCCTCCATAGGTTTTGTCCCACTGTTTGATTCCATTGGCATCCACTTTCACCAGCCACATATCCTCGTTGCCATTGTTGGTATCTGTCACATCTCCATCACTAGAAGCAGTAGAACCTGCTAGGATATACCCGCCATCAACTATTGGGATTATCTCTTGAGCAATGTCTTCACCGCTTCCTCCATAGGTATATTCCCATTGGAGAAATCCGTTGTCATCTACTTTGCCAATGTAAAAATCATTTTTTGTGCTAGCATTAAAGGAATGTCCTGCAAAAACATATCCTTCATCAGGGGAAGGAACAATTGAATAGGCTCTATCTTCATTTACACTTCCAAAATTCTCTTCCCAAATAATTTTTTGGGCAGATATAGGAACAGAAGAGTAGAATAAACAGTAAATAAATAACGGAAATACGCTTAGGTAAGATTGAATGAGTTTCACGGTTGAGCATTTTTAGTAATGTATAAAAAATAAGTATAGCTTTTCCATTCTGAAAATGGTATTCGTTGAAAATCAGGTGTAACAAACACCATACGAATACATTTTATTCAGTCAAATGACGACTACAATTTTAGATAAGCGACTATTTTAATATACAGCTCGTAAAAAAAAATGACGAGTCACAACACTATGGAGGTATTTCTGTCTTTAAAAGATGGCATTCAACATATCATCCATACTTTCTTCTAAGGATTTTTCTTCAGCATCGTTTTTTACAATCGTTGATTTCTTGTTTTCACTTTTAGTTAGCCCTAAATCTTTCAAGAAAGTATGTATGGACGGTTTATTTTTTCCATATTGCAAGATAGTATCAATATTTTTATTCTCAAAACTTTTGAGTTTAATTAATATATTTATTGTCAATTTATAAGCTTGACCATCTTGTATTTTGCTTGCCATATTCAGATGCTCTAAAAATTGAGGATGTTCGATTTGTTGGTTTTGCAGGTAGGCATCTATCAGATAAGCCAAGTCCACGGCTGCCTTTGACGTATCTCGATTGCTGAGGTGTATGTCTAATGCTTTTTCGTTGTAGTCCACTACTTCACTATAGGTTTTGTTCAAGCGAAAGACCTGTGCTATTTTTTGATAGGTTAGGGCAAGGTCGGGGTGTGTATCGTGCAGTGTTTTTTGTCTGATTTTTAGGGATTTAGAGAGATTTTTTAAAGACTGGTGGTACTCGTGTGTTTTTAGATAGGTTTTGCCTTTGAGGAAATAAGCAAAAGCGACCTCCGTATGTTCTCGTCCCAAACTGTGGGCTGCTACAATCAAGGCTTCTTCGTATTTCTCCAGAGCAGCCTTGTAGTTTTTTTGACGGTAATAAACATTGCCTACATCAATCGCATAGCTATTCATCCGTATGTGTGTTTCGTCATAAAACTTCTTTTTTTCTTCAAAAGATTTTTCCAACAAGTCCAATGCCTCCTCAAAAGTCCCTTTTTGGGTATGTATGCGTCCCAATACCTCCAAAATGAGAAAGTAGGTGGTGCTGTTGTTGTTCTCATATAAGGGGCGCAGCTCTTCCAAGATGTTTTGTGCTTCGTCGTACCGCTCCATCAAAAAATAGTTGGTTGCCAAGTTGTAAGAAGACAGAAGGGTGTGCGGATGTTGACTGCCCAGTTTTTCACGCCTGATTTTTAGAGATTTGAGGGTTGTATCTACAGCCAAAGCATATTTGCCCATTTTTTGGTAGAGTGTTCCCAAATTGTGCAAACTAAAGGCTACTGAAGGATTGTTGTTGCCCCACAATTTTTCTTTGATTTGTATGGCTTCGTTTTGGTATTTAATGGCTTTATCGTAATCCCCGACAGCTTCATAGAGGACTGCCAAGTTTGCTATAATAGTAGGGATCAATTGCTGAATACGGGCATTGGGATTGATTTGTCTCGTACATACCTTCCGTGCTTTTTCGTATAGTTGAATGGCGTTCTCTCGGTTCTTTCCGCCCAACTGATAATAAGGTCGGGCAATGTTTTGATACAAAATTGCCAAATGTATATCTTCAATATTTGGATGTGCATTGTAAATTTTGAGAGACTTCAAATAGGCTTGAATAGATGCCTTGAAGTCGCCCATCTCGTAGTATATATTGCCAAACAATTCTTGACTTTTGGCTATTTCTAAGTGTTGTTTGGCTAAGTTTTGTTCGCCATATTCTAAATTTTCCCTTAGGTGCTTCAATGCTTCTTCATAATGTCCCAGTGTATCGAGTCCAGCAATAAAATTGTTCATGGCTTTCACCCGCAGTTCTGGCTTGATTTTGAACTTGTGAATGTGTCGCAAAAATTCGTTCAGCAATTTCTTGACAGCAAGCGGATCATTGGCTTTGCGGAAATTAATGATGGAAAAGGCAGCAGTGATTTGATCCTCAATACTTCTATATTTTTTTTTCACATACAGATGAAACAGTAAATGAATCACGTTGAACAAATCCTGTATGTTGTACTTTTCTTTCTCAAAGAAGGCACCTCCTACTTCCAAAGCCTCTTGTAGTTCTTCTTTGAATATGTCAATGCCCTTTTGTGCCGCATCGTTAAGTTGGAGGCTATCTATTTCAAACTCTTGCCTCAAGTATTCTGATAATTTAAAATCCAACAACCAACCTCTTTCTTCTTCTTTGAGGATGTTGTCTGCTCGCAGAACGCCAATATAGGATTTGCTGGTCAGGTCTTCTAAAAAAGGAAGGCTACTTGGATAGGCAAGTGCAAACATGGTTTGTGTGTGTGCTTCATTGTTCTTTAGGTAGGCTTTCAGTATTTCATATAGCTTAGTATTGATTCTATTTGAGGAATAATTTTCTTTTATTTCGACTTCCGCCTTCAGTTGTTGGTCTTGGTCTGGAAAGTTTTGTCGAATGATTTGAAGAAAATCTTTGATGGTTTGGTAAAAAACCTCCTCCATCTGATAATGGGCTTCATCTGGATTCCCTTCAATATTGGTCAATATGGATTTTTTGTTTTTTGGCAAAATATTAGATAGGGTGCTAATTTCGGTTTCTTCCCATAGAAAAGGACGCAACAAAATAGGAATGACTACTTTGTCTTCCTCTTGCTGTAGAATAATGATTTGCTCTAAGTGCCTACAAGTTATCTTACTAGCAAACAAATCAGAACTACAGAGAACTACAATAACATCTGCCGATCTCAGATTTTCTTGAACTTTTTTTTCTATGTGCTGTCCTCCAAAAATGGAATTGGCGTGTTGTATTTTCAATAGATTGTTGCGAATCGGCACAGTCAGACTCAATTCAATCTGTTCTAAAAATCGCACATCTTTTTCGTGATGCAATATATACACTTGAATGGGCATGGTATCGGGCGTTTAATTTTTTACAGTCCTTCTATACAAAATACATTATTTAATAAGAAGGTAAACAAAGTTGGCGATTTTTTTTGAGTTTTTCAAGACAATAGATTGTCAATTTTAGTGCTTATAGGTTGTTAAGTCTGAGAATTTCCCTTATTTTGTATCACCTCCATCCTAAATGTCGTTTTGTAATTACACCATTGAACTGAACTTAAACCATACTCCAATATGCGTTTTGTCACACTTTGTTTACTATTGCTCTGTATTAGCCACACTATTTTCGCACAAAATCCAGCCTTCATTGCTCCTACATCGGGCGATATGCACCAAACTTTGCACCTACGCTACCAACAATACAAAGAACATGCTATCACCGATAGGCGATTCAAACAAGCAGATATCATTCCGATGATTGAACACCTCAAACAAGACCCTTTGTTTGCGGTAAGTATTGAAGGACAATCGGTTGAAGGGCGCAATATTTATATGGTGAAGTTGGGGCATGGTCGAAAAAAGGTGTTGATGTGGTCGCAAATGCACGGCAATGAACCTACGGCAACCATGGCATTGCTGGATATTTTCAACTTTTTTCGGCAACAAGATGATTTGATGCGTTGGAAAAACGAATTGTTGGATAGCCTGACCCTTTATTTTATACCGATGCTCAATCCCGATGGTACAGAGCGTTTTGAAAGGCGCAATGCTTTGGACATTGATTTGAATAGAGATGCGGTGCGCTTGCAGTCGCCCGAAGCTCAGATATTGAAGCGAATACACGACCAAATTCACCCAGATTTTGCTTTTAATTTGCACGACCAAACCACACAATACAGTGCTGGACGGTGTTCGTCAGCAGCTACACTTTCATTTTTGGCCCCTTCCTTCAATTATGCTAATGATATCAATGCCAATCGTTTTAAGGCAATGCAGGTAGTGAGCCACCTCAATAAAATACTGCAAGTACACATTCCTCGACAAGTTGCCCGATACGATGACGAATACGAGCCGAGAGCGTTTGGCGACAATATGCAGAAATGGGGAACAAGTGCTATTTTGATTGAAGCGGGGGGGTATCACCAGGATTACGAAAAACAATACAACCGACAATTGCATTTTGTTACGCTATTACAGGCTTGCGAAACGATTGCAAAGGAAAGCTATCGGCAGGAAACACTGCAAGATTATTTTGCGATTCCTGAGAATGAAAAAACCTTGTTTCACCTCTTGCTGCGAAATGTGGTGTTGGAGAAAGAAGGTAAAGAGTATGTTATGGACATTGCCTTCAAAAGTTATGAGGCGGAGTACAATCAGTTTCGGGAGTATTACTTCTACAATCAAATTGAAGACATGGGTGATTTGTCGGTTTTTCATGGCTATCAAGAATTGAACGCCAAAGGATTGAAGGTGGTTCCTGGACTTTTGTATCCGCAGATTTTTGACAATGCGGAGGATTTGAAGTATTTGGATATGTTGGGGGTTTTGAAACAGGGATATACGAATGTCAAAGTGCGGGAAGTGCCAAATGATAACCGTTACCATCAATTGCCTATTCGCTTGACTTCTATTAGCCGCAGTGTTACCAACAAAATTGAATTGAATCGCAGTTCTGATTTTTTATTGCAGGCAGGCGATGGTACTTTTGTCTATGCAGTGGTCAATGGTTTTTTGTTTGATTTGCAGGAAACCAGTAAGCAAATGTATGCGATGCCGAGCGAGTTTTTTTCACGGTGAAGTATTGATTGTGTTGAGGTGTTGAAGTCACTAATGTTCTGTCAAGTTTAAAATGTCGGGTAAGATTAGCCCGAAATTCAAATGATGACTAAGCACCAATCACTGTATGAGTTCTCCTTTTCCTTCTCGGATGATTTCGATTTCGTTGTTGGTACAATCTATGACCGTCGAAACCCTGTTGTCACCATAACCTCCATCAATCACAATGTCCACCAAGTTCTCAAAGGTTTCGTGTATTTCGTAAGGGTCGGTCAAATATTCGCTGATATCGTCCTCTATTTTGAGGGAAGTGGACAAGAGTGGATTGCCCAATTCTCGGACAATTGTGCGGGCAATATTGTTGTCAGGTACACGAATGCCAACCGTTTTTTTCTTCTTAAAAAACTTGGGTAAGTTGTTGTTTCCCTTCAAAATGAAGGTGAAAGGGCCTGGCAAATTTCTATTCATCAATTTGTAAATAGACTTGTTGAAAGGTAGGGTGAAATCTGCTAATTGACTCAAATCGTAGCAAATAAAAGAGAGATTTGCTTTTTGAACTTTCACCCCTTTGATTTGGCAGATTTTTTCGATGGCCTTGAATTTGGTGATGTCGCAGCCAATCCCGTAAACAGTATCAGTAGGATAAATTATGATTCCTCCATCTTGCAAACATTCGATTACCTGCTTTATTTTTCTTTCGTCAGGATTGTCAGAGTTAATGTTGAGTAACATAATAATTTTAGTTTTATAAATGTTATAGCAAACTATTTTAACTAACTTAAGTTTCGCACCTTCTATTTGCTTGAAAATGAGTAACCTTTTTTCATTTTCACAAATAACTTAATGGGTCTAAACAATTGATAAATAATCTTTTGAATGGGAAAATCCATACTAATAAAACAAACTTCACGCATCTATACACAAAATAAATAATCATGTATTAATTGCTTGCTATAAATAGGAGATTTGTTTAAATTAACCGCTCTGTTATTCAAAAAAACAGCATAAAATATGTATATTTGATTCACTACAAACAAAATACAAAAATTATGCTGTCTGATTGCAAGATACAAAAAGTACAGGAAATTAAAACCGTTCTTAGAAAAAATAATATTGTTGATGTCTTAACCAAAGCTTATCAACCTTTTCAACTCAACAGTTTACTTTCTGAATTTGCCCCTATCAAAAAACAAGGCTATTCATTGACCATGCTCTTTTTGACCTTATTGGTCATGCCTTATTTAAACGCAAGTACCGTTCACAGTTTGTATAAAAATGCTTTCGATTATGTGGTAGGTTGTGCAAAAGATAGCCTCTATCGTTTCAAAAATAATGAGTGGATACCTTGGCGAACAATACTGTATCGCTTTAATAAACGATATGACGAATTGGTTCTCAAAAATGGAGAATCTATCAAGTCAGCTAAGCCCAAATGCCTCATAGCATTTGCATTTGATGATTTACGATACTCAATTTAGGAGATTATTTGAAGGGACAGTTATCCTTAAAATACAGAATGAATAAAAGATAAGCTTTTGTTAAGTCTTAATTTGGAAATAAGTCGTTATCTAATTGATAAACAAATGATTATTGCCAAATAGTAAGGTGCGAAACTTAAGAAGCATAAATTGAAACTGGAAGCATCAGCCATCCCAAAAACATAGAAGATAACACAAATTTGATGTTGGTTATAAAGTTCATAAGGACTGTTTTTAGAGTGATACATTTGTTTTGAGCAATTTACAAAATAAATAAAACTTTAAACAATGTATTATTCAATCATGAATTGTTTTTGACAAAAAATCTCTAAAACAAAGTTATAGATCTTAAAAATAACAACCATGATTATAGAAAAGTATATGCCACCGAAACCTGCAATGTATTTTTGGTCGTTTTTCCCAGCTCCAAAATAGGTTTAAAAGTATCAGTACAGCCATAAAAATAACGTAACGAAACATTTAAACCAGTTGCAGACTCCATACCCAATCCCCCACCAATCGAAAAATCTGCTGATTTGAATAAGAATTTACCATTGAGAGGTGGCGTAGCAATAATACGTAACTTGGCATTTACCAATTTTCCAATTTGTGGAATCACCTGAAGGTTTAGGAATCTTGTGAGGAATATTTTTGCAGTCACTGGAAAAATAAGATAACCATAGGAAATATGACTACCAGGTGTTAACAAATCTTGCATTTTATGCGAAGAATACAGTATTTCAGGCTGCAAACCAAAACGATGGGAAAAACGAGCACTCAAATACATGCCTCCATGAAATCCTACACTAGCCGTTAGATTATCGGTATTTCCTTGATAATTTGTGAAATTCACTCCTCCTTTCATGCCTATAATCGCCTGCTTCGCTTGTTGGGCAGAACTTGATTGTGTGAGGCCAAGCGACAAACACAAAAGAATCAGGGTATTTTTGACAACTGAGGATAGAAAATAGCGGGGGTAGGTGGAATTTTTGATAATGGTAAAGATTGAAGGTGAAAATATGAATTCCAGTACCAATATACAGATTTCTGACCGCAGGATTGTCAGCTATTTTACAAACACAAAAAAACACCATAACTGCCATTGCAGATCAAATGGGTTATTTATATTTCACGATTTCTTGGTGCTGAATATAAATTTGATACCCTTTTTCTAACAAACTATCCAGTTGATACTCATTGGGTAAGTTTGGGTAAGCAGTCAAATGATTGCAGTAGAACATAGCTTCAATGGCATGTTCCGTTTGAAACAGTAGTTTAGGTGTATCATTATTTATAGTTTGGCTAAAATACTTCAATTCTTGCGCCCATTTGGGATTTCGGTCAACCGAATGAAAAGGTTTGAGGCGTTCGATGCTGTATCGAATCGGTAGGGCAATCATCAAAACTGCAATCACTTTCACAAAGAAAGCAATTTTAGCTTGTTTGATTTTAGGTAAAATCTGGCATAAATATCTAAAAAACAAAGCAGTAAGAATGAAAAAAGCTGGAGCAGAAATGAGAGTGTAAGCCTGCATTTTGGTGGCTGCAATGGTGAAAAAAACAAGGGGAATAAAAATCCACGCACCCAAAGCCCATAGATGCAGTCTTCTAACTTGGATTTTATGAAAAATCATGACCACCAACCAAATCAAAGGAAGGTAAATCAACTCTCCAAAAACAATTCTTATTGTTGTGAAATGGTAGAGAAACGGACGATTCAGTCCCTCCAATTGTTCAAACAAATGACGGGTATTGTAGAATTGCTCCCATTCTGCCTCCAAAGGAAAGGTATGGTGAATATACAATTGCCACGGCAAAGCAACTCCAATGACCAAGCCCACTACCATTGTCAATTCCATTCCTATTTTTTTGTATTGAAGTCCTTGATAACGAACCTTCAACAACAACCAAATAGGTAGAACAATCAAAGCTGTCAACCATTTGGTCAAAACGGCAAAACCTATGGCGATTCCAATTGCAGCAGCGGACAATTTGCTGTCTTTTTTTGTAGCAAGCAGACCAAAATACACCCCCAATTCGATGAAGAACTGAAAAGCAATGTCAATATGGTCAGTCGGTACTCTGCCTCCTGTAAGTTCAATAAACAAGCCATGAATAGCGTGCAAGCTGCAATGAATGCAACCTTTCGCCCAAAAAGGAGCAGCGCAATTTGGAAGGTGAGCCAAATTCCTAAAACAGAAAACAGAATGGAAGGCAATCGAAGTGCAATTTCGTTCACTCCAAATACTTTCATACTCAGTGCCATACACCAAAGCGCAACAGGCTGTTTGTGCAACCATACATGATTGGTGGTCCATCCTTTGTAATTGTAGGAAAGTACAGGATTTTCGTATAAAGTGGGTGTTAGAGGATGTTGGATTAGATTTTTAGCGACCAAAGCATGGTAACGTTCATCCCATTCGTGAACGTATAAATCAGTAGCTACATACATTCTCAACAGCAAGCCTAAGACCAAAATACTGCTCAATGCGAATGTGTATTTTGGGCATAATAAAGTTTATACGCTTTGAAAGTCAGTGCAATAACTACCAATAAAACCACAATACCAATAAGGACATTTTCCATGCGACTAAGATTATAAAAAATTTTATATTTTTTATAATATTTAAACAAAACCTTTTGTCAATTCCCCATTGATTAACCTCCAAATTCCTAAAGGATTGTTATTCTGTAAAGCTTTTGGCAACAAACTGTCAGGATAACCTTGATAACAAACAGGACGTACAAATCGCTTAATGGCATTTGTACCAACCGAAGTCGATTGGGGTACAGTTGTTGCAGGGTAAGGTCCGCCGTGAACCATCGCATGACACACTTCAACACCTGTTGGAAAACCATTCAAAACAACTCGACCAACTTTCTTTTCTAAAATATCGAACAATTCTTGGTACTCTGCAATATCAGCTTCAGTAGCATGTACCGTTGCAGTTAAATGACCTTGCAGTCCTTTTGCAGCTTTTAGGATTTCTTCCTTTTGAGAATAACCAACCAATACACTTGAAGGGCCAAAGACTTCTTCAGACAGCATTTCATTTTCTAAAAAATGGTCAATCGTAGTTTGAAAAATTTTTGAAACCGCTTGGTTTGGTGCGTTTTCATCCTCACCATTGGCTAACTGTTGGACATTTGAGGAGTTGAAAAGCTCTGCTGTTCCTTTGTCATAAGCAGCTTTGATACCCGAAGTTAACATCGTTGTGGCAGGCGTTTGGGTGATTTTTTGAGCTAACACTCGATTGAAGTTTGCTCCATGTTCATCTGTTTGAACAAAAGCCAAACCTGGATTGGTGCAAAACTGCCCAACGCCTAGATTGATAGAAGCTGCCAAATCCGTTGCAATGGCTGATGAACGCTCTTTCATCGCATTGGGTAAAATGAATACTGGATTGGTGCTACCCATTTCTGCAAAAACAGGAATAGGTTCTGGGCGTGTGTTTACATACTCCCAAATCGCCTTTCCGCCTTTGTAAGAACCTGTAAAACCAACTGCTTTGATATCTGGATGTTTCACCAAGTACTCACCGATTTCATAAGAATTCCCCTGAATCAAGGTAAATGTACCTTCAGGCATTCCCGTTTTTTCAGCCGCCTTAATGACCGCTTTTGCCACCAATTCCGCCGTTCCAGGATGTGCTGGATGTCCTTTTACAATCACTGGACAACCTGCGGCTAAAGCCGATGCCGTATCACCACCTGCTGTTGAAAATGCCAATGGAAAGTTACTCGCACCAAAAACGGCAACAGGTCCCAACGGAATATGAATGTGACGAATATCCGCATTTGCGTTGTCAATTCGAGCATCTACCCAAGAACCTTCTCCCACTACTGACGCAAAAAGCCGCAATTGATTGCAGGTTCTACCCCGTTCTCCTGTCAAGCGACCATGTGGCAATGCCGTTTCGAGGTGTCCTCTTTCGATTAACTCCTCACCCAAGTCTTCAATTTCAGCAGCGGCTTGCTCTAAGAATTGAGCAATTTCTTCTTTGCTCTTTTTTCGATACATATCAAAAGCTGCCACCGCTTTTTGAACTGCTTTGTCAATTTGTTTTTTATCTGCTATCTCAAATTCCCCTTCAAGCGGTTGGCTATCAATCGGACTGATAGCTTTAAACGTATTTTTATGATTCATGTTATTTTTTTACTTTTATAATACAATTATTTGTAGGATTTTACGAACAGGATATTTACAAAGTGAATTGATGGGCTTTATCTATCAAGAACTGCAATATTTGGCTTTCCTCTTCATTTGGCATCACCAAAGGCAAACATGCTTCACCTGCACTTCTTTTTATTAGCTTTATTCCTTGTTTGATTAAGTTCATACTATAAACTTGTTTTTGTCCTTGATATCCGACTTTATCTTAGCAACTAATATACAAATATTTTTTTCTTATAATCAAGTGGTCGAAACCTAAGATGGATACTTACCCTTTCTTACTTTTGAGCAAAATCCTAATATTATCGCTCAATATGTAGTGTTAGGGGTTTAACAATTCGCATATCTAAACTATTTATAAATCAACACTTCCACCTCTTTTCCTTCTTGAATTACTCCTCGATACATCCCTTCCGTATTAAATGGCATTGCATAATTCCCTTTTGCATCCAAGGCAATTACTCCGCCACGAGCATCCTGTTCTTTCAACTTTTGGTTCACCACATAATCAGCCGCCTCCTGCAAAGTTTTACCACCATATTCCATCAAGGCTGCAATATCATACGCTACTACATTTCGGATAAAAAACTCACCGTGTCCAGTACTCGATACCGCACAAGTTTGGTTGTTGGCATACGTACCTGCTCCAATGATTGGCGAGTCTCCTACCCTGCCCCAGCGTTTATTGGTCATGCCACCCGTTGAAGTTCCTGCTGCCAGATTACCATTTTTGTCCAGAGCCACTGCACCGACTGTACCTTTCTTTTTATCGTTATCATTGCTGTCATGGTCGAGTTCCATTTTTTCATACTTCAATGCTTTTTGGAGAGCATCCCATCGTTTTTGGGTAAAAAAGTAGCTGCTATCCACCAATTTTAAGCCCTGTTCTTTGGCAAAAATATCTGCTCCATTTCCTGCCATCATTATGTGTGGTGAGTTTTCCATCACTTTGCGAGCTGCATCAATGGGGTTTTTGACAGTTTTTACACCTGCCACTGCACCTGCATTGAGGGTTTTACCGTCCATGATTGAAGCGTCCAATTCATTGTGTCCATCGTTTGTGAAAACTGCTCCTTTTCCCGCATTGAAGAGTGGAGAATCCTCCAAGATATTGATGACTTTTTGGACAGCATCTATACTGCTTCCACCGTTTTCCAATATTTCAAAACCCGCCTTTAGGGCTTCGGTAAGTTTTGAAGTGTATGCATTCTCTAATTCTGGCGACATATCTTCTTTGAGAATCGTACCTGCTCCTCCATGAATTACGAGGGTAATGGGCGGCACAAATTGGTTTTCAGTGATTTGAGTTTCAACTTTTGCAGTAGTTAACATGGATGTATTTTGATGATTACAAGTGGTTTGTATTAGTAAAAACAAGGTGAAAATAGATAGATATTTCATTTCTTGGTTATTTTGGGTATGTTCGTTCTATTTTGCTAAAAAAATGACATTTATGTTTATATTAGCTTTTATATTTTTTAGACTTTGGACGAAGGAGCAAACATGCAAGAAATAAGATTTTAATTAACTGATAATCAATTGTTTGTACTTAATCGCATCAATATATTAAAATTTTGATTATCAATTCTTTATAGCTCGCATATTGCTTACTACTTCTTTCATCCAAAGTCCAAATATTTTATTCGACTAAATTAATCATTCGGATTCTTTTTTTTACTTTAGTGAAACTTTTAAAATAATTTAAATCAAATAGAATTTCAGATGAGGCTAAATAAATGTTTTTCTGGTTTTTAGCTTCAATTTTCATTTTTGATTCACAAAAAAGCGAATTATGTTCAGATTTTTTTCCTGTTTTTTGATTGCCTTTTCACTTGTTGCATGCATGAGTGACAGCAATGATACAACTGCAACTTCTGATGCTGAAACAGCTAAACAATTAGCTATAACCAATACTGAAACAACTACAGACCAGCCCATCACTCCTGAATCTGCTCAACCTGTAGCCGCAATGTTGATAAATATGACTTTTGATGCAGAAAATTTTACGGTGAAAGAGGGACTTCAGACAAGTATTTATGGCTTGGAATGGCAATTGGCAGTAGCAGAAGATACCAATCTCAGTATCTCCGAAATTGTACTGAAAGAAGCTCTTCCGTTCGATTTTAGTATGGAATTAACCGACCCATTAGAGCCATGTGGAGACCAAGTTGCAGTGAAATTTAGCTATACAGCAAATGGAAATGCCACAGAGCTAACTTCCTCTGAGCCTTTTATTTTCTACGATTGTGCCACCTGTATTCAAGGATTAAAACTGCAATACAAAGAAGGCACTTATTCGGATCAAGAAATCATCAATGAGTTATTTCCAAGTTTGGTATTCAAACTAGGAACAACGGAAGATAAGGTCGTGATTCCTGATATGGTGCGATTAGAACCTATCCATTTTTATGGTGATGCTTTTATTGAAGGAGTGACAAGTTTGACCCATTTTATGCAGTATGGCTTGTTTACGAGTTACGATAAAGAAACAGAATCAGGACAGTTCTTAATGGAGTTTGAATTTGATGTGGACTGGCAACGAGTTGAACAGGGTAAAGTAGAGTTTAGAGAAGTTCAGGCAAATATTGACGGAGAGCGTGAAGTCTTGACAAAAATGAACTGGACGTGGGAAATCAAGGGTAGCAAGGTGGCTCTTTTTGACCAAAATGGCGACCGTTATGATGTGATTTTCACTTCAAAAATTTTCAAAGAGGATGATACGCAAACTCCTCGTATTCAATTCAAGTGGAAAGGAAAAACCTTTACCTCAGAACCTTTGTCCCCTTGTTGAGGAGAAAATTTGGATACATGATTATAGGGTTTTTGCACCCATTTAAAAATGCAACAAAGATAAATTATTTTCAACTTCTAAAAATACAACTCATTGGAAACCAATAGCATTTACGGACCGTTACTTTTAGAAATAGCGTGGGAAGTCTGCAACAAAGTAGGCGGAATTTACACTGTTATTCAATCTAAAACTCCCTATATTATTCAGCGCTGGAAATCGCAATATTGCGTATTAGGTCCTGTTTTGGACGACAAAATTCCATTTGAATTTCAGCCAACAGATGATTTTTCTGATCCTTACGGAAAAGCGGTGTTGAATATGCGGGCTACGGGTTACGAAGTGCATTATGGTCATTGGCTCATCGATGGAAAACCCAAAGCTATTCTTATCAATATCAAGCAGGCTTATCCTAAAATGTACCTCATCAAACAGGAATTACTCCAACACTACAATCTGCATATTCCCGATAGCGGCTATGAATCAGACTTAGTACATGAGGTAGTAGCATTCAGTTATTTAACCAAAACATTTATCCAACATCTCGCTAATCCAGAAGTTACAGAACGTCCAGTCATTGCCCATTTCCATGAATGGATGGCAGGTTTACCTATTGCAGATATCAAGCGACTGGGGCTGAAAGTAGCTACGGTTTTTACGACTCATGCCACCAAACTTGGGCGTTATATGGCCATGAGTGATAAAAATTTCTACAAGCGTATTTCACTAACCAATTGGCAAGAAGAATCTCAAAGACGACAAATTGTTCCGCAAGTGACAATGGAACGAATGGCTGCTCAGGGTGCCGATGTGATGACTACGGTTAGTCGAGTGACAGATGTGGAATGTGAATATCTCTTGGGAAGAAAATCAGATTTAATGCTTCCAAATGGCATCAATCATACTCGTTTTGCAGCTCTACATGAGTTTCAAAATTTGCACCTGTCTTTCAAGAAAAAAATTCATGAGTTTGTCATGGGGCATTTCTTCAATAATTATACTTTCGACCTCGACAAAACGATGTATTTCTTCACTTCTGGTCGTTTTGAATTTGAAAACAAAGGGTATGACCTTACTTTAGAAGCCTTGTATCGCCTCAATCAGCGTATGAAAAAGGCAAAGATGGACATCACAATTGTCACCTTCTTCATCACCCGTCAGCCTTTCACCAGTATCAATCCGAAAGTATTGGAGTTGAGGGCATATATGGAAGAAATTAAGGAAACCTGCAATGCTATTCAAGAAACGATTGGCGAAAAACTGTTTTACGAAGCGGCAACAAATGACGATCCAAACCTACCAGAACTTCGAAGTTTCGTGAGTGACTACTGGCAGTTTCGCTACAAAAAAACGGTGCAAAGTTGGAAAAGCAACCACCTTCCAATCTTGGTGACACACAACTTAATAGACGATGCCAACGATCAAATTTTGCAGTACATCCGATACAGAAAAATGTTCAACTACAAGGACGATCCTGTAAAAATTGTGTACCATCCCGATTTTATTGATTCGACCAATCCATTGTTCAAACTAGATTATGAACAGTTTGTGAGAGGCTGCCATTTAGGGATTTTTCCAAGTTATTACGAACCTTGGGGTTATACACCTGTGGAATGTATTGCAAGAGGAGTTCCTGCCGTAACGAGTGATTTGGCGGGTTTTGGAGATTATGCCAAACACAATGTTAGAAACTTAGAAGACAACGGTGTTTTTGTGATTCGACGACGCAATCAAACATTTGATGAAGCGGCAGAGCAATTGACCGATGTATTGTTTGATTTTGTCCAACAAACTCGACGAGAGCGAATTGCTCAACGGAATCATGCCGAAGGACTTACCGAACATTTTTCTTGGAATACACTCGGCCAAGAATACTTCAAAGCTTACCGTCTGGCAATGGAAAGAAAGGGATTTTAACGAATACCTACTTCATGCTTCAAGTTGGGTGCATCCCAAATTGTCGCAAGGTGGTGTCGGTACGCTGTACCTTTTATTTACTTCTCCAATAATGTCCTACAAATAGGGTCGGAGCTACGCTCCTGATACGCAACCCCTTAGGAGCATAGCTCCGACCCTGTTTGTAGAGCGTGGAAGATAAAAATTTTTAAGGTGCATAGCACCGTCACCAGTTGCCAAATAATTTTTCAAAACATTATAATTTGGGATGCACCCTTCAAGTTCCCAAGCATTGAAGTGTCCATTATTTTACACTTCAATACTCCATAATTGTATTTTGGAACAATCATTCTATTATGTTGTTTAGCTGTTAAATTTTATTTTAACCGAAAAACAAGAAGATGATTCAAACAAATGTAATCACCCCTACACTCATCCAAAATGCGATGACGTATCAGGCTTATCGTCAGTTGATAGATGATTTATTGGTAGAAGGCAAAACGACAGGGCCAATTCAATCCGAGGCAATGACTCATTATACAGAAATGAATGTAGTCCGTATGAAACGACTGGACAAACGCACCCAATTGAATGAAACGCTGATAGAACAACTTGCAGCTATTGACAAACCTCTGATTTGGTTGGTTATATCAGAAGCTTGGTGCGGAGATGCAGCTCAAATTGTACCTGTTTTAGCTACAATGGCTGATCAAACACCCAATATTGAATTGAAGTTAATCCTGAGAGATCATCATTTGGACATCATGGATGCTTATTTGACTAACGGCGCAAGGGGCATTCCCAAATTGATTGTTTTGGATGCCACTACTTTAGAAGAAATCGCTACTTGGGGACCTCGACCTCAACCAGCTCAAGAACTCCTCTATGAATACAAAACAAATCCCAACGAGTCTTATGCTGAGTTTTCTAAGCGTTTGCAGCTTTGGTATGCCAGAGATAAAACTGTACATATCCAAAAGGAGTTGTCCGAAATGATAAGTACATTTGGTAGGTAAGGAATAAATGAAAATGGACGAATATTGACAGACTTGCTTTTTGTAAGCAAGTCCATAAATGAATAAAGCCGAGCTTAAATAATAAGCTCGGCATTTATCCCCAAATTTAGGCACTACTCAAATCACGATATTTCACTATGGAAATATCAAATATAAATATAGTTGTTTCTATTTTTATGCACCTACTTTTTTGCCCTTTCTATTGTTGTTTCTACTTTTAGCAAGCGGGGTTTGAGCTGCTTTTTTCTTTGCTGCATATTCTGATAAATCCACTACAAGCGGTGTTGCAATAAAGATAGATGAATAAGTACCTACAACGATACCAATCGTTAAGGCAAAAGCAAAACCTTTGATAACCTCTCCTCCAAAGATAAACAATATTAAGACAACTAACAAGGTCGTAAGTGAAGTAACTACTGTTCGACTAAGCGTACTATTGATTGCTTCATTCACCACTTCTTTTTCTTCCTTCTTAGGATTCAATTGTAAATACTCTCTAATACGGTCAAATACAATCACTGTATCGTTTATAGAGTAACCGATTACTGTCAGCAGAGCTGCAATAAAGTTTTGGTCAATCTCCATTGAGAAAGGTAAAATCCCTGGGAACAAAGAAAACAATGTTAACAATATCATGGAATCATGGAAAACACACAAAACTGCTGCCAAACCAAATTGCCATCTACGGAAACGGAACAAGATGTAAAGGAAAATACCCAACAATGCAAAAATAGTAGCATAATAAGCTCCTCTAGTAATATCATCCGCAATCGTAGGGCCTACTTTCTGAGAACTTTGGATGTAGTTTTCTTGAAAGTCCTTCAAATTTGTTGCACCTACCATAGAACCCAAACCATCAAATAGTTTCTGCTCTACTTGTCCTCCCGCTTTCTCATCATCACTGTCAATCAAATAACTAGTGGTGATTTTCTTTTGTGTATTGGTGTCATAGTCTCTCACCAATGGACTTGCTTCCAATGGTTTTTCCAAGGCGTTTCTTATGTCTGCATTTGTCACATCTTTTTTCAAATCCACTACATACGTCCAGCCTCCTTTGAAGTCTACTCCTAATTCAAACCCTCTGACTGCAAAAGAAATCAAACCAATAACGATCAAAGCACCTGAAAGCACATAAGTAATCTTACGCATACTCAAGAAATCAATGCTCAAGTTCTTGAACATTCCTTCTGTCATTTTAGTCGAATACTGTATTTCTTTGCCTTTTCCTATCCACCAATCAATCGCCAATCGGGTAAGTAAGATGGCTGTAAACAAAGAAGACAAAATACCGATAATCAATACCGTAGCAAAACCCAATACTGGCCCTAATCCGAAGTAGTAAAGAATTGCAGCTGTAATCAAAGTTGTGATGTTCGCATCAATAATTGCAGAATAAGATTTGCTATATCCATCTTGAATCGCTTTTCGCAGTCCTGTACCTCTCGCCAATTCTTCTCGAATACGTTCAAAAATGATTACGTTCGCATCCACTGCCATACCAATCGTCAATACAATACCCGCCATACCAGGTAAGGTAAGCGTTGCACCCAATGAAGCCAATATACCAATCACAAAAAACAAGTTGGCTAATAGTGCTAAGTCGGCAACAATTCCAGAACTTCCGTAATAGAAAATCATGAATACCAACACCAACAACATTCCCACCAATAAAGAGGTTAAGCTCGCTTGAATAGATTTTGCTCCCAAAGTAGGGCCGACAATAGCTTCCTCTACAATATAGGGTTTTGCAGGAAGTTTACCTGCTTTCAAGATATTTGCAAGGTCTTGCGCCTCTGCAAGGTCAAAATTACCTGTAATTTGTGAACGCCCGCCTCCGATTTCAGCTTGTACAACAGGAGCAGAATACACCCGATTGTCCAATACGATTGCCACACTTTTTCCGAGATTTTCTCGTGTCAGTTGCTTCCATTTTTTCGCTCCCTCTGCATTCATATCCATGCTTACCACAATCTGCTGATTGTAGTCATTGTCTTGTCGAGCATCCGTAATCACGTCGCCCTCCATTGGAGCTTTGAAGTCACTACCATAGCGACTTTTAATTCCATAAAACTCGTACAAATTGGGATTATCTGCAATACCAGCAGCTTTTGCACCCAATAACAATTTGAAGTTTTCGGGGAAAGCAGCACGTACTTCAGGATATTTCAGATATTGAAAAAGCTGAGCAGTATCTTTTCCTTCAATATATCCCAAAATAGCAGACCCTGTTCCTCCAAATTGAATCAAACTCATAAAAGGATTTTGAACACTGCCATTCGCATTGTCTGCATCAGGAATCAAAGAAGTATTGTCTGTTGAGTCATTAGCAGCCAAAAGGCTGTTTTCCTCAGTAGCAGTTGTATCTGCTGATTCTGCTATATCTTCGAGATTTGTTGTGTCAGTTACAGCTACTTCTGTATTCGTTTCCGCTTTATCTGCACTAGTAATCCCTTTTTCTGCATCCAATCTTTCTCTAACGATTCTATCTGCTTCTGCAAAGCGATTCACCAAATCCTGACTAAGTGCATAAGTTTCCCAAAACTCTAGCTGAGCCGTCGCTTGAAGTAATTTTCTAATCCTTTCAGGATCATCTACACCAGGCAGTTCCACAACGATTCGGTTGGTAGCAGGGAGCAAATTGATATTGGGTTGCGTTACTCCAAACCTGTCAATACGAGCACGTAAGATTTCAAACGTGCGTTTTACCGCATCATCGGCTTCTTTTTTGATTGCCGCCAATACTACGTCATTGGAATCGTTAGGTCCGATAATACCTTGGTTTTCTACCGTAGAAAAGATAGGAGCTAGTTGAGCATTGCCATCAATGCTTTCAAATGACTCTCCGAAAAGCGTAACAAAACCTCTGTTATCACTTTTCAACTTTTCTTTGGCTTGTGCAACGGCTTGTGTAAACGTAGCATTTGTGCTGTTGTTCGCCATTTTTCTAACCAATTCTTCGAGGGATACCTGTAGTACCACACTCATACCGCCTTGTAAATCCAATCCTAAATTCAGTTCGCGTTCCTTCACGTCCTTGTAGGTAAAGTTCCAAATAGGATATACCTGTTGCGTGGACATAGAATCAAGATAATGCCTTCTGATAGCCCGATAATCCGCCAAAGGGGCAGTTTCGGAAGGAACGTCTGAAGCTCCCATTTCTGCTAAAGCATAATCTTGTGCATCTCCCTCTACCTTTTTGGCTATAAAGGTAAACGATAACTGAATAAGGCATACGAGTACTAGAGCGATTCCAAAAAACTTCACTAATCCTTTTGCCTGCATGGTTATACCATTTAAATTTTTTGAGAGAATAATATAATTAACTTACTATAATAAAACCCAATCTTAGTAGATGCATTAGCCAGATCTATCATCTATGTTAAAATTGGAGTGCAAATATAAATCTTTATCTGATGGAATCAAACGAGGTTTAGAATTTTAAGAACTGCCATTTAACTAATTTTTGAGTATCAAGCAGATTTTAGTTATTTTTGGAATTAAAATAAATAGTAAATGTGCGGGATTGTAGGTATTGTAGCTTTGACTCCAAAAAAAGAACATCTATTCGACCCTATTTCAGAAGCCGTGCAAGCTTTGGAACAAAGAGGGCCTGATCTTTCTGGTATATACAGACATCATAACGTAGCACTTGGGCATACCCGTCTCTCTGTTATCGACACTTCCGATGCGGCCTCCCAACCTTTCACAGATGCTTCCAAACGTTATACCATCGTCTTCAATGGTGAAATTTTCAATTTTCGTGAAGTCCAAAAATCATTGAACTTACCCGCATCTCATTATCAATCAAGCGGTGACACCGAAGTTCTCTTATATGCCTATATCCACTGGGGCGTAGAAATGCTACAAAAATTAAATGGTTTTTTTGCTCTTGCAATTTATGACAACCAAGAAGAAACACTTTTCATTGCCCGTGACCGAATGGGTATCAAACCCCTGTTGGTCTATCAAGACGATGAAAAACTCATTTTCAGTTCCGAAATGAAAGCCCTACTTGCCTTCCCTATTCCCCGTCAATTGGACAAAGTTTCTCTCTTCAATTATTTAGAGTTCAACTATATCCCTCCGCCTCATGCCATTTTCCACCGAGTTCGCAAACTTCGCCCTGGTGATTATTTGATGATTCGATTGAAGGAAAAAAAAGAAAAAATACTTCAAAAAACATGGTATCGGATTCCCTTCAATGCTTGGCTGCAAAAAAATCCCCCCTCTTATGAAGATGCCCAAAAACAATTGCTGCAATTATTAGAAGATTCCGTACAACTGCGGATGATTGCAGATGTGCCTTTGGGTGCATTTTTGAGTGGCGGGATAGATTCTTCGGTTATCGTTGCATTGGCTTCACAATACACCCAAAAACTCAATACCTTTTCTATTGGTTTTGAAGACCAACCACACTTTGACGAAACAAACTATGCAGAATTAGTTGCTGCAAAATACAAAACCAATCACACAGTTTTTCGACTCACCAATGAAGAACTATTTGCCAACCTTCAAACGGTTTTGGACTACATTGACGAACCTTTTGCAGATTCATCAGCACTGGCGGTCAATATTTTGAGTATGCACACCCGCAAATACGCCACAGTGGCTCTATCGGGAGATGGAGGGGATGAATTGTTGGCTGGCTACAACAAACACGCTGCCGAACATAGGGCAAGAGAGAGAGGATTTATATCCAGTTTGGTAAAAATAGGCAGCCCTTTTTGGCGCTTGATGCCAAAGGGTCGTCACTCCAAAAGCAGCAATTTGGCGCGTCAATTAGATCGATTTGCCACAGGAATAAAAGCGGGCAACAAGGAACGCTATTGGCAATGGGCGCAATGGTTAAGCACCGAAAAAGCATTGCAGTACATGGCAGCCGACTTTGACCACATTGAATATGAAAACCGAAAACAAGAGGTTTTGCAATTCATTGCCGTAAAAGATGGTGACTTCAATGAGGTACTTTACACCGATATGCACTTGGTTTTGCAGGGAGATATGCTTCATAAAGTCGATAGCATGAGTATGTGTCAAAGCCTCGAAGTACGCACCCCATTTTTGGACCCTCGCCTTGTTGAATTTGCCTTTTCGCTGCCGAGTTCCTACAAAATCAATGCGAAGATGAAAAAACGCATTTTGCAGGATGCTTCTCGCCATCTTCTTCCCTCCGAGCTTTACAACCGCCCCAAACAAGGTTTTGAAGTGCCGCTACTTCAATGGTTTCGCACTGATATGCACCAACAGACTTTCAAAGAACTGTTTGGTCGAGAGTTTATCGAACACCAAGGCATTTTTCATTTTGAAGCGATTGATCAATTATTGAAGCAAATTCATTCAACCAATCCCGAAGATTCGGCGATTACGCTTTGGAAATTGTTGGTTTTTCAGAATTGGTGGAAACGATATTGGCTTCCGCATTGAGATATGAGAGGGGATATTTTTTGTGGCGGTGTGATGTTGGTATTAATTGTAGGAGAAGAGTTTGCTTGAGATTGAGGTGGTGGGCAGATTTTTTTAATTCATACAAGTATTGGTAGTTTTCAAGTCTATGGTATAGCTTTCAATATCAATATCTTCAAAAGAGAGTGGAATATCCTCTACTTGAATTCTATCAATTGGAATGACCGTATGTGTATGCAAGCTATCTACTTTTTGGAATGAAATTTCTTTTGTAGGAATTTTTTTCATCTTTGATTTTTTTGACTTAGAGATATTTTTGAAAGAAAACAAGGCAGGTAAAATATAGCGACCACCCGATGATTTGGGAAAAACATACTTGGTACCTACTATATATTTTTGTTGGTGAAAAATGCCAAAATATGCTCCCTCAGAATAGTCATTTTCTTCTTTATACACCCATTCTATCTGCTGCGTATTTGTATCAGCCTGTAGAATAATTCCCCCATTACCAACCTCTCTTGAAATAAGATAACCACTCCCTACCCATTTTTTTTCATTTACTCTTCGAGCATATTCAATCTGTACTTTAGCAGAAGTAAGTTGGTAAATGTTTTGATAACTAAATGTATTATCTGTTTGTATGAGATAGTCTTGACCTACCATCAGCAATTTATTGTTGCTGATTTTCAGCAAAGTGTGTGGTGGTTCAACTTCTCTTTTGTTCAGTGAAAAACGCTCCACTTGAAGTGGTACTCCTTGTGCATCTATCCGAAAGTATAAAGTTTTCAATCCTCGTATAGGAACACCTGACCAACCAATTTCTTCTGTTATTCGAGCCAAAAGTATCAATTCTCCATTGTCTAACTGAACGATACTAAGACCATGATTGTCAAAATGAGAAGGGGGATACAAATGATGGTAAGTCTTTCCCCAGATAATTTCGCCCCCATTACTTATATGAATGATGAATATTTTAGGAGTAGCTCCATTTATCATTGACTGACCAGTAATCATGTAGCTTTTATTGTTTAAATATTGTATATCATATACCGTTATACGGTCATCTTCTCCTCCCATTTCTTTTGCCCAAATAATTTTGCCAGTAGGACTTGTTTTTAATAAAGTCAAGTATCTATTAATAAATTTTCCATTGCGAAATTTTTCAGTTACCATTGGAAATAAAATATTATTTGCTTCATCCACACTCAAATGATTCACTCCATATCCATAATAAAAGTCTTTTTTAAAAACAGCAACTTCTTCGAACTCTCCATCATATAACTTTGTCCAATTCAATTCCCCTTTTTGATTAAACTTCATCAAAAATACCTTCTGATTATTTTCATATTTTCCTGACCCCAACAGCGCATACCCCCCATCTGGACAAGCTTTTATATCCTGTATATAGCCAAACTGCAAGCTTTTTCCTTGTTCAGATGGAAGAACAGTCGTTGTAAAAGTATCTCGCATACAAGCAAAGTTCACACACATCAAACTCCACCAAATCAGTATTTTAAAAAATTTCATATTATTATTTTTTAACAATCTTCTGAATCCATCTTTTCTCTCCATTCCAAACCTCCACCAAATAAACTCCCCTCACCCTCTCCCTCAAATCCAACAAATACCGAAACTCATTTTCACCACTTGTTAGCTGTCGTTTTTCATCTTCATACACCAAAGCCCCCTGCATATTCCGCACCCGAATTTTCCAATCCCCTTGCTGTGTTTGTATTTGCTCCGATGGCAATTTCAGTTCAAACAAACCCTCGCTCGGATTCGGAAACACCCTCAAAAAATCCTCTTCCTCAAAAGAACTTTCCGATATATTGGTTTCCAAAGCGGGGCCAATGTATATATCATCAAGACCTAAATAAACCGATTTATCAACAGCCCCATTGGAGTTGGCACGAATCGCCACCATTATTTCCTGTCCTTCATAAGCTGATAAATCGTTGATGCTAATAGGATCCATCATAGGTGGGTGGACATAAGTACTGTCATAAGCATAAAGAGTTTCAAAATTTAAACAATCGGTGCTAACCATTACCTCCAAAACATCATCTCCTCCAAGATTTCGCTCTGGAGAACTGCTGATTCCAAATGAAAAGCGAAATTCCGTGTTTGATTGAGGTACGAAAACTGGACTTACTATCCAGTCCCAAACTAAACAGTTAAGTCCTTCATTTTTAGTTTTATGGACATGTTTTTGTTGTTTTTTTACTCCATATTTTACTACATCAATAATAATTTTACTTTTGTTTATTGATTTTTTTGGTTCAAAATATTCAATAATGATTTTTTTGTTATGAAAAACAGGTCCCATTCTTCTTAAATTAGGAGAATTGTCTTTATGTGTTAACGGACCAATTATTTGTTTTCTATCTTCGGTATATATATATAAGTATGCACCTTCATTTATGAAAAAATGTTTATAAAATAATTGTAAATTCAATGCAGCGTTTGCTTTAAATTTGTATATATATAAATATCCATCCTCTATATCATACTTTTTTGCTTTTTTTAATAAATCAATATTTACAGGTATTGCGAAACCACTAAAATTAACACCTTGTTTATTAATTCTATCAATAAAATTCTGTGCTTTGTCTTCTGTATAGCTTAACGATAATTCATGTTCTTTAATGCTATTTTTAAAGATTTTAACAGATTCAATTGAAAAACTAAGCGGAACATTATTAATATTTTTAGAATATAACTCACTTAAAAATGAGATGAAAAATAAGTTGATTAGTATAAATTTATTCATTGTTAAGGGTAATTTTAGATTAGTTTACAAGGGGTATTTTATTTTTTAAACCCCATGTATTATTGTATCAATAATAATTTTACTGCTATTTTTCGTATTTTTGGATTCAAACAGTTCTAAGGTAAGTTGATTGCCATTTATAACTTCTCCTATTCTTTTCAAATCAGAACGATTACTTTTGGAAGTAACGGAGTAAAAATTTCTATCTTCACCATAGATAAAGAAAGAAGCTCCTTCTGCTAAGAAAAATTGGCGGTAATGTAAAAGAATATTTAAAGCCTTTTTCGCTTTCATTTTAAAGATATATAGATATCCATTTCCTACATCATATTTATTTGCAGTTTTAAGTATATCAATATTTATTCTTTCTCCAAGCCTAACAATAGAGGCACGTCTCGAGTCATCAAGTTCCCTAAGCTCTGCCTCTATATCAACATAAGGAAGCATATAATTTTTAATTTCCTTTTTAAGATTATAGATCTCTTTATTAGTAAAACTAGGAAGTAAACTATCTATTTTTTGAGAAAATAGAGTAAGAGGAAGTAACAAAAAACTAAAAAGTAATAATATTGTTTTCATGTTTAAAGAATAATTTTAAGGTAAAATGTTTTGGTAAAAATTAATGCTATTTTTTAGTAGAGTATTGTGTTATGAATATATGTATTATAAAAAAATAACCCCTTATCAAACTTAGATTCAAATGGTAAATGCAATTTTTCACTTAACTAATCTTTAAGAAATAGAATACCCAACAACTCATTTTTTCTTTTTAATTTTAGCTTTCATTGAATTCTGGGGGCGAAAGAAAAAATACTCTCCTAATAATCAATACGCTAAAGTATTGCCTTTATGAATTGAATAAATATTAATTAAAGGGGTATTTGAAAATCAATCGACTAATGTAATTCGATTATCGTAATCTAACTATTCCTCCTATTACTAGTTCACTACTCTGTATAGTTTTGTGAGGTTCAAAAAATTCGATTATTAATCTATTACCAAAAAAAGGATGTTTTTTTACAATATTGAAATGAAAAACATCATTGTTATTTAAACAATTTAATAAAATGATATTTTTTCTGATAGTATTAATATCTGTAAATATTCGATTTGAATTATAATAAAAATCATTATATATATACAAATAAGAATGAGTATTTAAATAAAAATCACTAAAGTTCAATTTTAAATCTTGAGAACTAGGGCTTTCAATTTTATAGAAAAATAAACTTCCCCCTTCTACACTTATTTTTGACCCTTTCTGTAGAATGTTAACTTTTAATTTTTGCCCCAATCCATTAATAGATAGATCAAGGATTTCATTCTTTTCAAAACTTTCAATTTCTTCCTCATAGTAAGACAAACAATAAGGCTCAACACTCTCCTTAAACCTCCTCACCTCCTCATTCGTAAAACTCAAAGGCAAATCGGGAACCTGCCCCTCTACCTCCCAAAAACAAAACACCAACAAACTGAAAAACAAGAATATAGCTTTCATAAACCTACTTTTATTAAACCCAAAAAAATCAACAATACAACATTTTACCCCCCCATTTTCACCAGTTTTTGACTATGTGATTGATTCCCATACCGCCACAAAAGCAAATACACTCCCTCCTCCCAATCGCTCGCATCAATCACAGCTTGATTGCCATTGCCGCTATTTGTTAGAAGCGAGGACAAAGCAGCTCGATACAACACCTGCCCCACAGCATTTGTTACCATGACCTCCCCATCTTCCTCTATCCGCCTATTGTCTCCCCAATCGAGGAAAAACACTCCCTTACTCGGATTCGGAAACACCCTCAAAAAATCTTCTTCCTCCAAAGAACTTTCCGAAATATTGGTTTCCAAAGCGGGACCAATATACACATCATACAAAACAAGAATCGCATATTTATCTGCCACTCCGTTTGAACTCCCATGAAAAGCTATCATCACCTCTTGCCCCTCATAAGCCGATAAATCATACACATCTTCCAACTTAGAAAAAGGATGAACATGCGTACTGTCATACACCATCAAAGGCTCAAAATTCAGACAATCGGTACTGATTAGGATTTTAAAAACATCATCATTTCCGAAATTACGATTGGGCCAACTGTTGATTGAAAAATTGAATCGCAATTCGGTATTGTTTTCGGGAACAAATACAGGGCTAACCACCCACTCTTCAATATTTTCTCCTTCATCAAAATGTACGCTTATCAGTCCACCACCAGTATTATTGGTTTCCCATTTACTGTTTGACTCCGTAGGCTTTTCCTCTCCTACACCTTCCCACCAACCTGGAAATGTATTTCCCAAAGGCAAATGATTGTAATGTCCTTGAAAATCCACACTAAGCACATGCCCCAGAAAAGGGTTGCGAAGCGGTTCTGTCCATTTTTGGAAATTATTACTTTCATTTTGTTCCTCTGTCAAGGACATGCTGAGTTCTACCAAGCACTCATGAGAAGTAAAAGGCTGTAAGTCTATTAAGGGAATACCCACCCATGTTGAGCCATTGGCACTTAATATGCCTTCATCTATGACAGTATTGAAATATTGTTTATTGCTACCATAAAACACCTTCAAGTTGAGTTCCAAAGGATTCAAGACAAAAGGCAAAGAACTCGAACCCGAATTGAGTACTTCTACCCACAGATTGCCCCCCGATTCATTGCAGTAAATCGCCTCGGCATCTACCTCTCCGAAAGCCGTATCCCAAACAGGAACTTCTTGAAAGTACAAGTTTGCCAAAAACAATTCTACCTCTGTTCCGACCTGTTCTGTTCCGTTGCTTGCATACAGCCCTACTTGTATCTCTTGGTCGGCATAATCTCTTAGCTGAATGATTTTTTTTCTCGCTTGATTGTCTATCGGTGTATTTTGGTCGAATCGCCGAATTTCCTCAAAACTCGCCCCACAGTCTGTCGACACCAAAACTGCCAAGAAATCATCACTGCCCCAAGTAGCTGATTCCATACTACCCGCTTGTGTCATAGCGGTCTCAAAAATCAAATGGCTAACTTCAGTCACAAAAATAGGACGGCTGACATACCATGCATCAACAGACACCTCTCCCATTCGCAACATTGCCCCTGTTTTGTATTCGTGATTGGGATTGTTCACAAAATGAGAAACCTGTTTCCAGCCATTTTCATTGTCTGGGTCAATCGCCAAATTATTAGGAGTACCGATTGCAGGTCGCCAATGAAAATCACTTGTTGAATTGGTTGAATTATTAGAGTTGGGTTTTCCAAAAATAGTGCGAGTTGGAGAATGATTCGGTCCCCACCTATCTACCTGCTCTCCACCTCGGTCGTTTTTAGGATTGAATTCTCCTTCTATGGCTGTCTCAATGATATAGAAAGTTTTTTCAAATTCTGGAAATTGGGCATTGGAGGTAATGGTAAATTCTTTTTCCTCTCCAATTGCCAAGCTGCCCATTGTTACTGTATTTTCATAAAGTAATTCCTCTACTTCCTTATTGCGGATCGTTGCCTTCAATTGAAGCGGATGTTCTGCAAAATCAATGGGAATATAGCCCGTATTCCGCAAAGTGACAGACAAACTGACTTCTTGACTCCAACACTCCAAAGCATTGTAAGCTTGTGTACCAACCACCTCCAAGTCAAAACCCTTTCTACGCACAATTTCCAAATGGTCAATTGCCCAATATCCATAGCTATTTTGGGCATCTTGAAAGCGGAAACGAATACGAGCATTGGAAACTCCTTTAGCTTGTTCGGTGATTTCAAATTGAATGAAACTGACTTTCAAATCGCCATTTTTTCGCTCATAGACTTCAATCCATTCAGTTCCATTGAATACTTCTGCACTCATTTTGGTATCTAAACCATACCAGAAATAATTGGTGAAATAAACAAAAATATAGTCGGTTTCTTCGCTGAAATCCAATTCAGGAGAGACCAAAACAGCATCTTTGTCGAGTTCGCTGGGGGTGTTTTGTTGATAGAACCAATTGTCAAAAATGGCGAATTGACCTTGAAGTTCAGGGTAATGAAAATCATTGTCATTAATCCCATTAGGATCATCAAATCGCCAAATATCCTCGGCAGTCCCTGAGAAAGTCTCTTGAGTCCAGCCAGTTGGAGGATTCGTTCCGTCTGCGGTTTCGAAGTCTTCGTAGAAGAGAACTTGGGCATGGATGGATAGCGTGAAGAATAAGCATATAGTAAGACAAAGTAATTTTGTTTGCATAAACAATTGGTTTTAGCGAAATTAAATAAAACAACACCTACAAAGAGGTATCCGTACAATTATAACGAAATGAATCAAAAAGGGGTTCTTTGACAAAATCTGTGATTTGAGACTTCGGAAGTTTGCCGCTTATAAAATCAAAAATGAAACTTTCGAAGTCTTTATTACTTACACAAAAATTGTCACAGAACCCAAAAAGCTGTTTTGGGTTGGTGATGCAACCATTTTTGGCTGCCTATTAAATTCGGGGAAAACTAAAAGAAAATACTTAAAGCACTTGAAAATAGTGCTTTATCGAACGTTTGATGTGTCTAAGGTAAAGCAATTGAAGATAACAAACAAAATTATTTTTTAAATAATTGTTTTTTTTTACATTTACATGACTGTATTGTTACTTACATTCAAGTAGCAAATACACCTTTTAGGAGATTTAGACTTTGGACGAAGGAGATACAAATAGGGAAAAAAACAAAAGCCCCAAACGAACATCGTTTGAGGCTTTTGTATCAAAAAACAGGATTTGTTTTCTGCTGATTATTTTTTCTTAGCCTTAGGAAATTTCTTTCCATCAGGTGAACCCACACGAATCATTGCACAACGGAAACCAACCCAACTAGCAGCTTGATCTTCATCCATATAGCGACGTGTTCCAGGGGTCAACCAGTAAGCGACATCTTTCCAAGAACCACCTTTGATTACCCGCGATTTATCACTGATCAAAGTAGTAGTATTGGTTTCGTAACCTACTGCCGAATCATCATCACCATCACGGTAGTTGATTACATTGGCTTTGCGGAAGTTGGTGCGATTGCCAATTTCGTCTTCGGTCAATTCACGGTATTTGATTCTACCCAAGCTATCCTTAGGAGCGATACGACCTTCTTCATCTTTTTCCATGGTTTTGAAAACGTTACCACGGAAAGCATTGAAGTCTTGAGCGTCTGTAGAAGTCATCGCACGATACACGTCCAATGTCCACTCACTCACATTACCTGCCATATTGTACAATCCAAAATCATTGGCAATGTAGCTTTTTACAGGGGCAGTAATCTCTGCATTGTCGTTCAATTTACCTGCAATACCCATGTAGTCACCACGTCCTCTTTTGAAGTTGGCGAGGATATCACCATGCCATTTACCATGTTCGCCATAGCGTACTCCGCTACCTTTCCATGGATAAATTTTACGGTCAGTGAATCGCTCTTCATTTCCTTCTGCAATCTGGCCCAATGCAGCATATTCCCACTCCGCCTCAGTCGGTAAGCGATAGTCAGGCAACAAAATACCATCATCGAAACGAACAGAGCGTGTTTCAGCACCATTTGGATCGTGGTTTTTGATTCCTTTGTTTACCACACCTTCATACTGACCTAATAGGTAAGCATCTGTAGAAAAGTGTTCTGCACCATACTGATTAGGGTCTTGATCCAAGATACCTTCTTCAATCAAAAGCATTTCGTTTACACGGTCAGAACGCCATTTGCAAAATTCATTCGCTTGTAACCAACTTACACCTACTACGGGGTAATTGTTGTAAGCAGGGTGACGGAAATAATTTTCTACGAAAGGTTCATTGTAAGCCAATTCTTCCAACCAAACCAAGGTATCAGGTACTGCTTTTTGGTACAACTCTGGATAAGTATCTCCAAAAAGTCGCTCCAACCAGTACAGGTATTCCCGATAGTCCACATTTGTCACTTCCGATTCATCCATATAAAAAGAAGAAACGGTTACACGGTGAGGAGTAGCATGGTAGTCGTATAAAACGTCTTCTTCCACACTTCCCATAGTAAAAGTACCACCAGGTACCAACACTAATCCTGGGCCTGTCTTTTGTTCTTTCTCTTCAGCTACGTAGAATCCACCCCATTCAGGGTCATTGTATTCCCATCCCGTAGCAGAAGATTTTTGTTTTTTGCTACATGAGTACATTCCCATGATAGCAAGGAGTAACACAAATTGTCCGGCAAGTCTAAAAAGCCTATTCATCCTTATACCAATTTTTTAATGATGATTGATAATAAATTTCTTAAATCGTATCTTTATCCAATAAAGCAAGCAAAAATAAAATAATTTTCCATTACTTTTCTACTTTAACATTTCTGGGCACTCTGCTGCCTTTCTCAATCTGTTTTGCCTATTGGCATCCCAAGTCTTTCCAAAATCAAAAATAACAGAAAATTCATGGGCATTTGCTGGTGTTCCAAGGTTAGAAACGTTAAAATCATGACTATAGCCAATCTTAAATATTCCTGTTTTGAGTCCCAACAACATTATTAACGCATCTGCATTACTTATAGTATGCCTATACCAAAGTCCTCCAAATATTGCTCCTTGTCCGACATAAGCACCTACATTGAGTTGATTAAATTTGGCTTGGTGGACAAACAAAGCATTGGGGCTAACATAAAACTGCTCTCTACTTTGTGACTTGGGGCCCAAATACATTACATATCCTGCATTTAGGGCAACTCTCACTGACAAATGATTGTCTGAATCGTCAAAATCAGTGAAAGAGGTTTCGGGTTGAGTGATGTGTTTTGCAGATAATCCGAATATGAAATTTTCAGTAAAACCCGTCATTCCTACGGCAAAATCCAGTTTGGTCAAACTTGTACGAGCAGGTGTATCTTCTAAAGTCGGGATAATCGCTGCTCCTGTTGAAGGATTGATCATATCACCAAAAACCAATTCTCCCCAATTGATAGACTGATTAAATACTCCAAAAGAAAGTCCAGCTTTCATGGTCATGGAGCTATTCAACTGCAATTGATAGGCATATAAAGCACTCACTCCGTAAGTATTAAACAAGCCTTGACCCGCTCTATCTCCTACCAACAACAAGCCTATACTGCTATTTTGTTTGTAAAAATGTTGATCGTAAGCGAGGGCCATTGTCACAAAGGCATCTCCAAAATCGGGCATCTGCAGGCGATAGTTCAAGCCTACCCTTGCTTCATTGGTGAAACCAATCATGGAAGGATTGAGGTAAGCAGGTGCCGCATAAAACTGGCTAAATTCTGCATCTTGTGCTTGCACATTCACTGCCATTACCGCCCATAAAAGGAACGAGTAGAATATTTTAAGAAAATCATTTCCTACATTGAAGTTCAAAAATCTCTTGACATAAACACCTACACGATGGAACTTCAATGGGTATAGTATTTTTGAATTTTCTCTAATGCTCATATTAACTCAAAAAATTCAGTGATAAACGCTGCAACAATTACTTGCATTTGGGTTTGTATTGTTTTTGTATTAGAAAGCAAGTAACTGATAGTGAAGAAATCTTGCGTTTCAAATTTCACAAAAGTAACCTATCTGTCTCGCTTACAACAAAAAAAAGGTTTACTTTCTATTACTTTTGGCAAAAGCCAACGTTTTATGTTTGTAAATCGTTATTACCTTTTAAGGAACGGTAGATACTTCTTTTCATTGTAATTTCGATTTCCAATTTCAGTTTTAAATTTTTGTAGTTCGCAAAAGTAACACATTATGTATAAAAAAACATCACTCTTGCTATTCACTTTGTTGTCTATCGTCAGTTTGTATGCACAATCTACACTCGAAAACTCAATAGAAATTCAATGGAGTGAACAAACTATTGTCGAAGATACTTCTTTTGGTGTAGAAACTTCAAAAGCTGCAAACTTCAAAGATGCAGTTTTTCAATTGGAGGAGCATACACTGCCTATTTTTGTCGAAAGTTTTCCGATTGCAGAAAGTGAACAGGTAACGGCTGTTCTTAAAAATTCTGTTTTTGAACCCATTACACTCCCAAAAGTACTGAATATTAACGACCATATTTCCAACGAAATTACCCTCTCCACCTATCTTGCACATGATCGCAAGCAAACAATGGCGGTAGTTTCTTTTATTCCTATTCGCCAAAATAAGGCTACTGGCAAGTACGAAAAACTCATCAGTGCCGATATAATCCTGCAATACACGCCCATTGCAGGTCAAAATAGCCGCCAAAAAGCAAGGACTTATACCAGCAATTCAGTGTTGAACCAAGGTGATTTCTATAAATTTGAAGTGACCAATACGGGTATTCACAAAATAGATTTCAATTTCATTAGAGAATTGGGCTTTGCAGGAAATATTGCGATCAAGAATATTCGTGTGTATGGCAATGGTGGTGGGATGCTACCTGAATTAGCTGGTGCAGAGCGCATTGACGATTTACTCGAAAACGCCATTGAAGTAGTGGATAACAACAACAATGGTCAATTAGATGACCAAGATTACATCTTGTTTTATGCCGAAGGGCCTAATCAATGGAAGTACAATAAAAATTCTCAACGATTCGAACATGCTGTTCATGCCTATGCAACATCCAACACTTATTTTTTGAATTTTGATTTGGGGGTGGGCAAAAGAGTGGCATTGCAGGGAAATGCTGCAACGCCTACTGTTGAAGTAAATACTTTTGATGACTACGCTTTTCACGAAACCGAATCACAACACCTCAATCTGAGTGGGCGAATTTGGTATGGAGAGATTTTAAAAAGTACAGACCCAATGAATTTTGTTTTTGACCAATTCAAAAATCTCGACCCTAATATTCCTGCCTATGTCGAAACCCGTGTGGCTTCTCGTTCTACTGCAACAACCAATACGATCAGTGTGAGGGCAAATGGACAGCCAATTTATACGCATAGTATGACAAAAGTAGGTGGTGAACAAACAGATGATTATGCCCGTGCTTCTACACTAAACGGTGATTTTGAAGCTAATGACGATGCTATCACAGTAAGTCTACAATACAGTCGCAATGATATTGATGCAACAGGTTGGTTGGATTACATAGCCTTGAACGTGCGCCGAAAGCTTATTTTTGGTGGTGGACAAATGAATTTTAGAGATGCTCAATCGGTATCAAACAATGGTGTGGCAAAGTTTATGGTTGGGGGGTTGACAGATGCTACAAAAATTTGGGAGGTGACAGATTTGGGAAATGTTCAGAAAATGACCTTGACGAAAACAGGAAGCAACCATACGTTTGTAAACAATACAAATGAACTGCGAGAATACATTGCTTTTGATGGTACGCAATATTTCACTCCTTCAAAGGCGGTTGGCAAAATCGCTCGACAAAACCTGCATACAGCAGATGTTCCTGACATGATTTTGATTACCCATCCTTACTTTCTGGAAGAAGCAAACCGATTGGCGGATTTTCGATTGACCAACGATGGATTGGATGTAAAAGTGGTGCTGATTGAAGAAGTTTACAACGAATTTTCGTCTGGAACGCCTGATATTACTGCTATTCGTGATTACATGAAAATGTATTATGACCGAGCAGATAATGGTGGCGAAGTGGTGAAATACCTACTATTGTTTGGTGATGCTTCTTTTGACTACAAAGGCATTTTACCAGGGGAGGACCACAATTTTGTACCTACCTACGAAACACCAACCTCTATTCAATCTTTGAATACCTACTGCAGTGATGATTATTTTGCATTTTTGGACGACAATGAGGGGAGCAATATCAACAGCATCGAACACCGCTTGGACATTGGAGTGGGTCGACTGCCGATTTCTACCCAAACCGATGCTAAGGCTGTGGTGGACAAGTTGATACATTATGCCAGCAACAGTTCACTCGGTGAGTGGCGCAATGTCTTGACATTCATTGCAGATGATGAGGACAACAACCGACACTTCAAAGATGCAGAAAGTCATACGGCATTGATACAGGACTCTTTCCCCGAATACTTGATTGACAAGATTTATTTGGATGCCTTTGAACAAGTCGCTACTCCTGGAGGTGGTCGTTATCCAGGAGTCAATACGGCTATCAATACCCGTGTCTTCAATGGTTCTTTGGTGATGAACTATGTAGGGCATGGTAGCGAAGAAAGTTGGGCGCATGAAAGAATTTTGGGAGTCAACGATATTACTAATTGGAACAATCTGGATAAAATGCCTTTTTTCATCACTGCAACTTGTAGTTTCAGCCGTTTTGATGATCCTGCTCGGGTTTCAGCAGGTGAGGAAACAGTTTTATCTCCCAAAGGTGGGTCTATTGCCATCATGACCACAACACGAGTAGTATTGGCAAACTCGAATATGCAATTGAACGAAGATTTTTTACGCTTTTTATTCAAACCTATCAACGGGGAAATGCCTCGCATTGGAGAAATTGCTCGATTGGCTAAAAATGATGCTGCAAATACAGGAAAAAACAACCGAAAGTTTGGACTTTTGGGAGACCCTTCTCTTCGATTGGCTTACCCTTATTATGATGTGGTGACAACCTCTATTTCTACACAAGAATTGAGTGAAACAGCAGATACACTAAAAGCATTAACACACGTAACTGTGACAGGAGAAGTGGTCGGTAAAAATGGCGAACTACTTGAATCCTTCAATGGAGTGGTCTATCCAACGATTTATGATAAAATGATACACTTGAAAACACTTGGACAGGATGCGAGAAGTGAAGTGGCGGATTTTGACCTTCGCAAAAGTGTGATTTTCAAAGGGCGAGCGAGTGCCGTTAATGGAAAATTTAGTTTTTCTTTTGTCATGCCAAAAGACATTTCTTATCAGTTTGGTCAGGGTAGAATTAGTTATTATGCTGAAGATGGTACAATTGATGCGAATGGCTACAATGACGAGATTGTGATTGGAGGGATTGATGATGAAGACATTACACAAGACAACGAAGGCCCAGAAGTGCAGGTTTTTATGAATGATGACCGTTTTATTTCAGGTGGGATGACAAGTCCCAACCCTGTTTTATTTGTCAAATTGAAGGACGAAAGTGGTATCAATACAGTCAGTACGGGTATTGGACATGACATTACGGGTTTGCTAAATGAACAAACGGCGAATACATTGGTGCTTAACGAACACTACAAAGCAACTTTGGATAGCTATCAAGAGGGTTTTATTTATTACCCCTTGTCCAACTTGGAGCCAGGTCTGCATCAAATTGAAGTGAAGGCTTGGGATGTTTACAACAATTCGGGCAAAGGTTTTACCGAATTTATTGTAGCAGAATCAGCAACGCTTGCTTTGGACGCAGTGCTGAACTATCCAAATCCTGTGATTGACGAAACGGCTTTCTTGTTTGAACACAATCGGGCAGGTGAGGCATTGCAGGTAGAAATCAATATTTACACCACGGCTGGAAGCTTGGTTCGATCGCTGGGTCAAACGATTGATGCTACGGGTTTTCGCTCTGAAGTGGAATGGGATGGTTTGGATAGTGGTGGCCAAGCATTGAGTACAGGAATGTATTTTTATGAGGTGAAAGTGACGGATTCAAACAATACAACTGTTCGCAAACATGAGCAGTTGGTAATTTTGAAGTAGCAACCCTTTTCAATTATCATCCGTTGGAAAGCATAGAAAAACATTTTTTTTACATAAATCCCTTCAAAATAGACGAAGGGATTTATTTTTGGTACAGTTATAGCAAGGAGTAGAAGGTATAGGTGTTTTGATAAGGTTTATACAAGTCTTAAAAAAAGTGTAAATTTGCAGATTCAAATTGATTTTTTCTGCCCTTAATTGAACCTATTACCGAATAAAAAAAGATTTATAAATTATTATTATTCTCCTAATTCTACCCCATTCTACGGCAATAAAAACAAGACTCAACAGTTATAAGTCTGAACAAACAATTAATTCCGTAACCAACTCTTTAGTTTAAATTATAGTAAGGTATTATGAAGCTAAATTTTTCATTTTCATTCATCATTATTGTTGTTTTGTGCATGATGACCAATTCTAACATTGCACTAGCACAAGGTACACAACTTCCTGGGCCTGGCGTTACCAACGGGCAAGACGCACCCAATACAGTAGCTACGGCTATCCCCTTTTTGCGAATCAATCCAGATGGTAGAACAGGTGGTTTAGGAGAAGCAGGTATTGCGACTTCACCAGATGCAGGAGCATTGTACCACAACGCTTCTAAACTCGCTTTTGTAGAACAAGACATGAGTTTAGGGCTTACCTATACTCCTTGGTTAACTCGCTTGGTAGACGATATTTTCTTAGCCTATCTTTCTGGTTACAAACGCATTGACGACCTTCAATCTATTGGAGTTTCTCTCCGTTATTTTTCCTTGGGTAACATCCAATTTACCGACATTGTAGGTGGTGATGCAGGAAACTACAATCCAAATGAATTTGCATTGGATTTGGGTTATGCTCGTAAACTTTCGGATAGAATGTCGGCAGGTATCACCTTGAAATACGGTCGTTCTGACTTGGCGAGAGGTCAAGAAATCAGCAGCGGCAACATTGTGAAAGCAGCAAACGTGGTAGCAGCAGATATTTCTGTTTACTACCAAAATCCTGATGCTACGTTCTTGGGCAATGAGGCTACTTTCTCTTGGGGTGCAGCGATTACCAACATCGGTAATAAGGTATCTTATACCGAAGACCAAACCAGAGATTTTATTCCTATCAACTTGGGTATCGGTACAGCTATTGACATGCAAATGGATGAGTACAACAGTTTGATGTTCACTTTCGATGTCAATAAATTGATGGTACCTACTCCTGACCCTGATGATCCAACATTCGCACACCGTGAAAAAGGATTGTTGAGTGGTATGTTTGGCTCGTTTGGCGATGCTCCAGGTGGATTCAGCGAAGAAATACAAGAATTGATGTATTCTATCGGTGCTGAATATTGGTACAACGACCGCTTTGCAGTACGTGTGGGTCACTTCAATGAACACAAATTGAAAGGCAATCGCAAATACATCACTGCTGGTATTGGCTTGAAATACAGCGTTTTTGGATTGAACTTCTCTTACATCATTCCTGCTGGTAGCCAACCAAGTCCATTGGACAATACACTTCGTTTCCAATTGAATTTTGACTTTGGTGAAGAAGGGTAAGAACCAACTGACGAAAAATGGATGTATTGAATAACTTTGATACATTTGAATAAGGCAAAAAAAACCGCCCTCTCAAGGATTTTGAGAGGGCGGTTTTTTTTGGTTCAATCTTGTCCTACAACAGGTGACAACATAAAAAACCCACCCTATTTTCACACTATCCTCCACAGATTCTCTATTTTCGCCCTTCAAAAAAAACGAAACCCCTTATGCAAACCAACTTAAAAAACAAAGTCCTCAACACCATGGCTGCCCTCTTAGAAGCCAAGCGCAAAGCCATTTTGGACTGCAACCAAATAGACGTTAACAACTACAAGGGAAGCGACCAATCCATGTACGACCGTTTGATAGTCAATGACAAAAAAGTAGATGGTATGATTCAATCGGTGACGGAAGTGATGGAAAAATCCGACCCTGTTGGGCAGTTGTTGTCCGAGTTTCAACACGAAAACGGTTTGCAGATAGAAAACCGAACTTCTCCATTCGGTACGATTTTGATTATTTACGAATCTCGTCCCGATGTGAGCATTGAAGCCGCAGCATTGGCGTTTAAAGCTGGAAATAGGATTTTATTGAAGGGAGGAAAAGAGGCCGTTCAGTCCAATTTGAAGTTGGTGGAGATTTGGCATCAGGCATTGGAGGAGAATGGTTTGTCGAAAGATTGGGTAAAATACTTGCAATTTACCCGACCCGAAACACAGGCTTTTTTGAAGCAACCGACTGAGCCTGTTGATTTGATTGTGCCTAGAGGCGGCGAGGCTTTGATTGAATATGTGAAAACCCATTCTACTGCGCCTGTTTTGGTGAGCGGACGAGGCAACAATTTTTTGTATGTTCACGAAGATGCGGATGTGGAGCAATCATTGAAGGTAATCCTCAACGCAAAAACGGCAAAAATCAGTGCTTGCAATGCTTTGGATAAGGTTTTGATTTACAAAAATTTACCTGACTTCAATGCACGAGTACAAGAATTGGCAGCAGCTTTATTGCAGCACAAAGTAGCCGTCACCGTGGATAAAACGCTTTACAGTTTACTCGATGCTTCAACGGTTTCGCTCATTGATGACGAAGCAATATGGGCAGAAGAATTTTTGGCGATGAAAATTGTGTTGGGGGCAGTAGATTCGATGGAAACTGCAATAGAAAAAATCAACCATTATTCGGGCAAACATTCGGTGGTAATCATGACCAAAAATAAAGCTACTGCCCTTCAATTTATGACCGATATTGACGCAGCAGCCGTCTATCACAATGCTTCAACTAGATTTACGGATGGCGGGCAGTTTGGAATGGGGGCAGAGTTGGCGATTAGCACCGACAAACTGCACCATCGAGGTCCCTTGGGACTTTCGCAGTTGGTGACCAATAAATGGTTTGTGTTTGGGAGTGGGCAGGTGAGGTAGTGATTGATTTTATGAAGGCTTACATGAACTCTGTACCTCCGTGATTTCGTGTTCCGTCACTCAAAATTTGCCGCTTCCTGCAATGCTTGTTCCAATTCAACTATTTCTTGTTGTATTTTATCGGTACTCCAATGAAAATATTTTTCAAATTCCTCCAAAACAATCTGTTGTGAAGAATAAACACTCTCAATATCAAAGTAAAAACGCCCTGTTCGGCGCATGTAAAAATCAAGCAAACCAAACACCATCTCTTTATTTACAGTAAACCAAAGTTCTGCTTTTAAGAGTGCTATTGGAGCAATGTTGAGTGGTCTCAATTCAAAAAAACGATTCACAATCGCATCGCTTTGAGTACCATAATTACTCACCAAATACCAAGCATCGTATTCCGTCAACCCTCCTTTTTCGATTTGTTGATAGATTTTTTGGATGTATTTATTCACTGCTTTGTTATTCGGCAATGTTTCTCCCCCACAAAGGTCAATGCTTTCTGTTTGACAAACTGGGGGCTTTGTACCATCTTCTTTGTAGCGTCTTTTGACTACCAAATCCACCACCTTTTCCGACATTTTACGGTAGCCCGTAAGTTTGCCTCCTGCAATAGAAATCAAACCCGTAGAAGATTCAAATACTTCATCTTTTCGGGAAATTTCAGATGCGGATTTTCCTTCCTCGTGAATCAATGGACGCACACCCGCCCAACTCGACACTACATCAGAAGCCTCCAATTTGATTTGTGGGAAAGTATGGGCAATGGCTTTGAGTAGGTAGTCCACATCTTCTTTATTCGCAATGATATGATTTACATTGCCTTTATATTCAGTATCGGTTGTACCAACATAGGTAACTTTACCACGAGGAATGGCAAAAATCATCCTCCCGTCGGGCACATCAAAATAAATAGATTGTTGAACAGGGAATTTATGGTGCGGCAATACGATGTGAACACCTTTGGTCAGAAACAGGTGTTTCTCGTTCATCGAATGGTTTATTTGGCGAAGGTCATCTACCCACGGCCCTGCTGCATTCACCACATAATCCGCATTGATGACAAAAGTAATATCGTTGAGTAAATCTTTGCAAGTGATTCCGCATACAATTCCTTCCTTGTCGTATTCAAACTCGACTGCTTCTACATAGTTGATGCTGTCTGCGCCAAACTTTGCAGCCGTTTTCATCACTTCAATAGTCAAACGGGCATCATCTGTTCGGTATTCGGCATATAGCCCCCCTCCTTTCAGATGAGCATATTCCAATAAAGGTTCATGTTCTAAAGTTTCTTCTTTTGACAGCATTTCTCTTTGATCTGGTTTTTCCACTCCTGCCAAAACATCGTAAACCATTAAACCAATTGAAGTTAAGAATTTTCCAAAAGTACCATCTTCCACAATCGGTAAAAGCATTTTTTCGGGAATTACCAAATGTGGAGCCAATTCATGCACAATCGCTCTTTCACGTCCTACTTCTCGCACCAAAGCCACTTCAAACTGTTTCAAATACCGCAACCCACCATGTACTAACTTAGTAGAACGGCTACTTGTTCCTGATGCAAAATCGTATTTCTCGACCAATGCGGTTTTTAAACCCCTCGAAGCAGCATCCAAAGCAATGCCTACTCCTGTGATTCCTCCTCCAATAATGACCAAATCATAGTGATTGGAAGACAGTTTATTTAACAATAGCGGACGCTCAAATGCGGAAAGGTATGACATAGCTTTAAATGAAAATGAAAATGAAAATGAAAATGAAAATGAAAATGAAAATGAAAATGAAAATGAAAATGAAAATGAAATAAGTGAAAACGCTAAAGCTTGAAATTGTTTGCGTTTTTCGATGAAATATGCATTGTTTTTCTCAAAAATCCTTCAATGGTTGATTTCCTTCAACATATTGCAATCGGTGAAATTTTTTGTGTTCGTTGAGTCTCAATGGGTTTTCTTTAAACCAACTCATGAATTCACTGAATACTTTCTGGTGAGTTTGTCCCCAATTTCCAAAGGCATCGGAGTCTCCTTTCATCAATAGCCAGTAGTGGTATGCTTCAAAATAACCTTTGTCTATCAATATTTTATGCCAATCCAACAAAATATTGGGATAAGGCGTATAGCGATTGTGGTCAAACCAATATTGAGTGAATAGGGTTCTAAGAGTTGCAATATCTCCGATGCTTAAAGTAGCCGTTTTTGAAGTAGCAGTACTATCTGCCTTCAACCATTTGTCATACACTTCCTCAAAAGCCTCACCATAAGCCACTTGAAAAGGCACTTGCCCCTGATCTTCAAACATTAATAGGCGGTAAGTCCTCGCACGTTCGCTCAAACTGAACCAACCTATTGAATCATTTTCGGGATGAAAAGCACCTTGATAGGCTTCAAAAAGCATCTCTCCCATTTCAGAAGTTCGCTTGCTATTGCGTTCTAAATTCATGAACAATTCGCCGTAAAATACACCCCATACTTTTTCAGAAGAATTGAGATACATTTTTGCAGCCCAGTAGTAGTTACTTGCGAAATTGGGATCTCGTCTAATTCCCATTTCCCAATAATTCACTGCACGATCAATGTTTCCTTTTCGGTATTGAAGTCCCCCCATTTCCGTGTATAGTTCACCCGAAAATGGGTAGTATTCAATCCCATCCAGATAGGTGTTTTCTGCTTTTTTAACATCCTCACTCAAGTCGTAGCAAGTTCCCAACAAGCGGAAAAAACGCTCATTGAAGCCATCTTTTCTCTGCAATTTTCGTAGGAAATTGATGGCGGTTTCGTAGCGTTTTTGAATGTAATAAGCATAGGCTATTTCGTAGCTATACAGGATATTGTCTTCATCCAGTGCTTGAGCTTTTTGGAGTAATTTGATGGCTTCTTTATAGTCCTTCTCCTCGTCCATCAAGCGGATGGCTTCACGACCATACTTGTATGCTTGTTCTTTATTGTTTTGACCCAATAAAAAAAACTGACTCACCACAAAAATAACAACCAATGACAGGCTCTTCATGTACTTAGTAAAAATTCAAATTTAAGGTATAAGGTGAAGTATGTTTCTATTTAGACGCAATTTTGCACCCAAAAGTTCATAAACCACTTTTTATAAGGAGTGCTTGCATATTAGAAAGTTGCAAAGATAGGATATGCAAGGTGAAATAGTTATTTTTAGATTAGATTGCAGTGGATTCTACAAAATTTCTTTGGTTCATTGAAGATTTTAGCGTAAGGACACTTTTGAAGTGTATTTTTGAAGATATTCAACGTTTGAAAATCATTTTTTTTATCAAAGTCATTATTTTTTACTTACCCACTTATTCCCTTCAATGTAAAAACGCCAGGGTAAAAGTGCATCTTCACCTGCATAATCCACTCCAATGCGAGTAGTCTTTACGATTTGATTTTCTGCAATTTGTCTGTCATTGTCTTCAATCCAAATTACCTCTCCCCTCAAACTTTCGCCATTGTGTTCGGTTCGGATACCCAAAGCACGGGTCAAGCAGCCAGGACCAGCTGTAAGTCGGGGTTGGATTTTGATCATATTGCGTCTTTCGAGCATGGTTTCGATGCCAACATTAGGCTCAATAGCCCGTATCAGAATCGCATCTGCTTGGTCTTTTTGGTTGGTGACAATATTGAAGAGGTGGTGAATGCCATAGCAGAGATAGGTGTAATTGATACCGCCTTCTGCAAACATGGTTTCGGTGCGTTTTGTTCTTTTATTGGGATAAGCGTGGCAAGCTCTATCAGTTGCGCCACAATAGGCTTCAGTTTCGGTGATAATGCCTGCTGTAGTGATGCCATTGAAGTGGGTGAAAAGCGATTTGCCGAGTAGTTCTTTGCTTATTTGGACGACATCGGGGCGGTTATAAAAAGAAAGAGGAAGTTTCAAGATGACATTATGAGCGTTGGTTGATAAATAAAAAAGCGTTGTTGTAAATCCATGAATTTACAACAACACTTCAAACAAATTTGCGTCTTTGAAAATTAGATTTGTTCCTATGTTTTACTTCAATTTCTGTTGAAGTACTTGACGCAATTGCTCGTAACTAAGATTTTCCCCAATAACTGTTCCTTCCTCATCCACCAAAAACATAGCAGGTAGATATTTGACTTTGTACATTTTCAGCAAGTCGGACTTAGTTCCTTCTGGATCAATCACATGTACCTTCCAATCGCCAATAGCATCTTCTTTGATTACCTCTTTCCATTTGTCAGACTTTTCATCAAAAGCGACACTATAAATTTCAAAGTTTTTGCCGTGGAAGTCATTGTAGATTTTTTTGAGGTCTTCGTGGTTTTGTCGAGAAGGTCCACTCCAACTTCCCCAGAAATGGACTAAGGTGTATTTCTCTTGCAATGCAGATAAAGGCAAGGCTGCGCCATCTCTGTTTCTCAATAAGATTTCAGGAGCAACTTCACCAACCATCGTACCTTGAAGGGCAGGATATTCGAGTTTCATCAGGGCTAAATAAGAAGTAGTGTCTTCCTCCCCTGTTTCCGACATATTACGCTGCCAAGTTGGTACATAACGTGTCACATTGGAGGCAGCAGTAATGGTCATCATTTCCTCTCTTTTCACCAAAAAAGCATCTTTAAAGCCTTTGGGTCTGACCTGTTTCAATGCATCGTTTGCCTCTACAGAGGTTTTGAAGCTTCCTAAGAGTACCTTACTTAGTCCACTATTGGTCGACTCTACATCAATTTTCCCATAAGGCTTCACATTTTTGAACTTGCTTTCAATAAATTTACTGAACACGCCTAACTGGATTTTATACACCTTTTCGAGGTAGGTCGAGTTGAAATCACCCTCATTTCCAGACACAGGCGTAGTAGTAGTTGATTCACCTGATTGTGGTTGTTTGGGTTCATCTATAACGTCTACAATCACATTTTCAGGTTGAGAAGTGCCTGTGCCTTTTCGCTTCACTAAGAAAGCATCTCTATAACCACGTGCTTTCACCGTTCTCAGTACTGATTGAGATTGTGCTTCTGAGAAAGATCCCAATAACACCCTTTGAAGTTTAGAAACAGATTCTGTTTCCAAAGTTCCTAAGTCATTGAGCGCACTAAATTTTGCAAGATTGGGGTTTCTAAAAACACCAATCTGAATTTTATAGACTTCTTTTTGAACCGTTTGTGTCGGAAAAGGAGTTGGCGTGGGTGTAGGTTTTGTAGTAGTAGAATTATTGGTATTTCCTTGTGTTCCACTTGTTTCTCCTACCACCAAAACATTCTTTACCTTTCGTCCTCTTCTTCGTTTGCCCAGTTCTGTATCTAATTGACTATAAGTCATGTTTGCGCCAATTACCTTACCTGTTTCGTCCAGCAAAAAGGAAGACGGAATACTTTTGATATTGTAGATAAACCAATAGTAGGAATAATAGGAATCTTGGTCTATGACATGGGTAGGCCAGTCCAATTGTGCTTCTTCAATTCTACGCTGCCATTTGCTCTTATCGCTATCAAATGCGACACTGTAAATGGTGAATCCATCCGCATTTTCGAAGGTATAATCTTTGTAGCGGTTATACAATTGTCGGTATTCTGGGTTTTTGATGGCATTGCAGGCAGCACACCAAGTTGACCAAAAACTGACCAGTACAACATTTCCTCTTAACTGTGAGAGTTTTAGATTTTTCCCATTTAGGTCTGGCAATTCTACTTCTGGTGCCATTTCGCCAATTGACGGTGGCGAATAGGACGTGGAGTAAAATGGAAGTAACGTGAGTGATAGTACAACAAATAGCGTGGTAACTAGCTTTCGCATAATCCTTTAAATTTTTAGGTGATAAGTATAGTCCAGTTAACTTCAAAGAATATAAACAAATTAAAAACAAGTAACATGGCTTAAAAATTACTTACAATACCAATTCGTTTTTATTTACTTTTTAGACTTCAATTTCAATATTTGGTTCTATCCACAACAAATGCTTGCTGAAAACCTTTGGCTTTTACTTTTTGGAGTGCTTGGTTAGCATTAGCTTTATCTTCAAATGGCCCTACAAATACTTTGCTGATGTCATTTGCCGGATCATATTCGGTAAATAAATTTCCCATGTTCAAAAGTGTTTTAAAATCCCCTACATTGGGTCTTTTTGCAGCACTCAATTGGATAACATATTGTTCTACGCAAGCATTTGAGGGGTTTTTGTATTCATCTGGAAGATAGTACAAACCTTTTCCAGCATTGGCATCTATGAGTTGATTGTTTGCAGTAGTGATAAAAGCATCCTTAAAACTTTGCTTTTTTGCAGAGGCCAAAGCAGCTTCTGCCTGTGATTTGGATGCAAAGATTCCGATGGAAACAATGTTCAAATTAGGATTTGTAGAATGAGGTTGTAGATAAATCTTACCAATCTCACTCAATTTTGTTAGTTTTTCTGTTGGAGGTTCAGAAAATACACCTAAACGAACTATGTAGTTTCCTATTTCTTCAACATTTGAAACAGGAATAGGTTTTTCTACTGCTTTTTTTGTTGGGGCTATTGCAGCAGATACCTGTTTTTTTTCTACTAAAAAAGCATCTTTCAACCCTCTTTGTTTTACTTCTTCCAACACCAATCGAGCAGCTCTTTTTCCTTGAAAATCACCAAGTAAAATACGACTTTTGCTGTTGTCTATTGTCTGTGCGTAAATATCTCCCAAGCCGTTTACAATCCTAAAGTTAGAGAGGTCTGTATTCTTTTTGGTGACCACTCCCAACTGAATTTGATAGGTTTTGTCGTCATCTTCCATAGAAACAGTTGGAGCTATCTTTTGATTTGTTGCAGGTGAAGACGTTGTATTCACAAATTCAGTAGGTCTGTCTTGCAAAGGGTTTTCTACTTCTGGAACAGTAGGGTCATCTACCAATACTTCTACAATGTTGGGGGCATCTACATCATTGTAAGATTCGCCTTGGTTTTTATCAACAGGGTTAGGATTGGGATTTTTCGTTGGATTGTCTCGATTGTCCTGTACTTTTTCCAAAAAATCCTTGGTATTATCGACCCCTTTATCTACTTTTTTGACAAAATTATCTGCCTCTTTTTCAAGCTTATCAGAATTCACCTTCCATTTTTCGGCCAAGCCTACGCCACTTTTGCTGATAATCATGACTGCAAAAAAAACCACCATACCGATAGCCAATGTATATCCAAATGTTTGCAACAGTTCTTTCACGACCTTTGAGTTTTAAATGTAATTTCCGAATATAACCAAAAAAGCAAATTAACGAAAATTAATTAACATTCAAAACTAAAAATATAGCTGATTTATTGTTGTTTTTTGCTTAGAACTCAATATTCAGGGTATTGACGAGTGATCTGAATACTCTCATCCAATTCCTCTATTTCTTTCATTGTTGCTTGCATTTCTCTCTTCAATTTCTCCTGTTTGCGTTTTGCTTTTTGCTTTTTTATACGAAGTTTTTTCTCATATTTACTTTCTTTATAATTAATCGCTGAATTGTCTTCTTCCAAATAAACCCCTTCTGAAGGATGAATATTGACATAATCATCAAAACCTGATGAATATGGATAAAAATCATCACTCTCCGAAGGCTGTTCTTGTTGACTATCGTGTTGAAATAACTCTGGTATGATTTCAGGTGGCGAAAGAGGCGTTAATCCTCCCTGCGGATTTTCCCATTTATTATCAAAATTGTACGATTTCGAGGAGCTGTTTCCACTCCCTTCTATATTTTGAATAAATGGGTTGGGGCCTTTCAAAAAATCTTCCCCTTGTTTGACACTCTCATAAATATTCGGAGTGTTATTTGGATACTGTTCTTCTTGAGGATATTTTTTATAATCAGGCAACTGTATATCAAATTCATTTTTTTGAACGATAGATTTATTTTGAGGGGGAGTATAAAACTGTTGTGGTTCATTAGGTTCTACACTTGAAGTTTTAGAATTACTAAAATTTTGATCTTCAAAAATAGATTTATTCGGAGTTTGAGGAGAATTATTATTTGACATTACCCCAGAAGTATTTTTACCACTTTGATTGTTATTACTCAATGAAGGTTGAGGATTGAAAGGAGGTGTGTAAAAATTAGGAGCAGGCAAGACATTGTTATCGTATATACTCAATGCTGGAGGCTGAACATAACTTAGGCTTGCCTCACCACTATAAGCGTCCGTAGTCAATTTGGCTTCATAATATCCTCGACCAATAGCCTTTTTCAATGTATTCTCGGCATCACTAACATTTGCATATTTACCCACATGCACATAGTAAGAACCGTCTACATTCAAACCTGATTCAACAAGCCCCATCTCTTCAATGTAATCGAAATCTACATACATCAAGTCTGAAAACGCCCCTATATTCACCGTATAATAATTTCCTTCTGCAACGCCCATATTAAACCATTCAGCATATTCATGCACATCTGGATCTACTTCCAAAACAATTCCCTCTGGACTAATCAAATATCCAAAAGGTGTAATTACATGGTCAAAGTTGTCTAACCTATGAGAAAATGGTCCATTGAAGTCACACTGATGCTGTGGCCATTCAAGCTGAAATACATCAATAGCATTCAACCAAGCATCTCTACTCGCATCTAAAGAAACACTATAAATCTTGAAGTTGGAATCTTTGTACTCATCGTAGATTTGAGTGACAATAGGCAGTTGAGTAATAGAATTGGGACACCAAGAAGCCCAAAAGTGGAGATAAACATAGTTACCCTTCAAATCTGCAAGAGCAGATTCTTGCCCATTTCTATCAGGAAGAACGAGAGCAGGAACTGACTGTCCTACTATCTGTGCTTGAAGAGCCATGTCTTTCATCGAAAAACACACAGCTATCACACACATCAAATAGATATTTAATGATAATTTCATGATTTGGTTGGATTTACAATTCGATTCTCAAGTATTTTCACCCACCCATTGAAGTAAATCAAGACGGCACATCTTGAATACACACAATATTTAATAGGAGAATAATCTACTTGACTAGTGTATTAATTTGCAATTTAGCAAAAATTAAATAGATAAACCCAACAAAACTTGTCTGCTTTATCAATATTTACATTACACTGACAGTAATTTAGATACATTAAAACCTATCCCAATATCAGAGCAAACCTTCTCTGTCAATAAAAAGACAAACTGGCTACCAATTTAGAACTACTTTCGTAGCAAGTTTTTCAAGAAAATACCGTCTTTCTGTTTAGAAAAAACACAGGTATAGCTTCAAAATCACGATACCATTAATTTACTATTAAAAGTTTATCTCTAAATTGGAAGCTAATCAATCAAAGTCGAAGCCTATGCACATAGTCATCATTGGAAATGGAATCAGTGGCATCACCGCCGCACGTTACATCCGCAAATTGAGCAACCACAACATTACCGTCATTTCTGCCGAAACCAAGTATTTCTACTCCCGAACTGCTCTTATGTACATCTACATGGGACACATGACTTATCAAAACACCAAACCTTATGAAGATTGGTTTTGGGAGAAAAATCGCATTGCCCTACTACAAGAATACGTCACAGATGTGGACACCAAACACAGAAAAATCCGACTTCAAAATGGCACAAATATCGAATACGACAAATTGATTCTGGCCACAGGTTCAGCCTCCAATAAGTTCGGATGGAAAGGGCAAGATCTGCCACAAGTACAAGGTCTCTACAACATGCAGGACTTGGTGAAAATGGAAAAAAACACCAACAATATACAACACGCAGTAGTCGTAGGAGGTGGATTGATTGGCATCGAAATGGTCGAAATGCTGCAATCTCGCCGAATTCCCACCACCCTTTTGGTGCGTGAAAAAAGCTTTTGGGACATTGTATTGCCGCCCGAAGAATCCCAAATCATCAACCGCCAAATCCGCAAACACCATGTCGACCTTCAATTGGAAACCGAACTCAACGAAATATTAGCAGATGAAAACGGCGATGTGCGGGCCGTTACGACCAAAGACGGCAAAGAAATCCCCTGTCAATTTGTGGGTCTAACCGTTGGTGTTCACCCCAATATTGGATTTTTGAAAGACAGTGGTATCGAAACCCAAAAGGGCATTTTGGTCGACGAATACTTCCAAACCAATGTAGAAGATGTCTATGCGATTGGTGATTGCGCTCAGTTGCGAAATCCGCCAGCAGGTCGCCGCCCAATCGAAGCGGTTTGGTACATTGGCAGGATTCAAGGCAAAACGGTTGCTCACACGATTTGCGGACAAAAAGTACCGTACCAACCTCGAATTTGGTTCAACTCTGCAAAGTTCATGGACATTGAATATCAAACTTATGGAACGGTATTGAATAGCTTGCAGGAAGATGAAGCACAACTATATTGGGAACATTCGGATGGTGAAAAGTGTATCAAAATTGTCTATGAAAAGGCAAGCGAAAAAGTGGTGGGCTTCAATCTGATGGGCATACGTTTCCGCCACGATGTCTGTGAAGAATGGCTACACGAAGGGCGTGACCTTCAATATGTATTGCAGCATCTAAGGGCAGCCAACTTTGACCCCGAAATCTATGACCAACACGAAAACGGCATCATTGAAGTGTATAACCAACAGTTTCCGAACAGACGCATTGAAGTAAAAAGCAAAAAAAGCCTTTGGAATATGATTTTTAAGCGGAAAGTACTGGTGCAGAACTGAAAACGCCAAAATACATAAATACATTAAAACACCAACACCCCAACACAAAAAAACATGAGTGAATTCAATTTCAATCCAGATTTTTATAAAGCCAAAGGAGATATCAGTATGGCGATTACCTCCGATGTCTCACACGAGCGAGGCATCATCCAAAAACTCAGTTTAGCGGTTGTTGGAATTGGTTTATTGCTAATGATGGTTGCCGCATTTGGAGCAGCGAATACCAATCCTACACCTTTTTTGTGGGCTTCAATGGCTTGCCTCATTCTCGGTGGAGTCGTTTATTCACTTCAAAAATACAAGACCCGACCTGCGGGCATCAAAAACAATGGGGTCATGTTTGGACAAATGACGAGTCGTGGGGCAAGTGCTTGGATTTTTGGGATTGTTATCACAGGATTGTATGTTTTATTGTATTGGTATCCAACGCTCTTGGGATTGGGCAAAGATGGAGCTGCCAATACGGGATTGATACGAATGTTTGACCCATTGAGTCAGTTTTTGAAGGGTGCGCCTGCCAGCGAATGGTTCATGTATGGCACACTTTACACAATAGCCATTTTGGTGATGGGCTTCAAATTTATCTGGAAATACCGCCACAACAAATACCAAGTCCTCCGCACGATTTCAGTTATGTTTTTCCAATTGGGTTTTGCGTTTTTACTGCCAGAATTGCTGCAAGCATTGAAGTATCCCTACTACGACTTCAAAAATATGTGGCCATTGAACTACTATTTTTTCTACGATTGGAACATCAATGGCTTTTTGTCGAGCGGCAATGTAGGTTTGTTCATGCTTATTTTTGGAGTAGTGATGATTTTTGTTATTTCCCCGATTTTGACCTATTTCTATGGCAAACGTTGGTACTGTTCGTGGGTATGTGGCTGTGGAGGTTTGGCAGAAACTGCGGGCGACCCTTACCGTCATTTGTCGGATAAATCATTGAATGCTTGGAAAATCGAACGCTGGATGATTCACTCTGTTTTGGTATTTGTGACAGTGATGACGATTGCCGTATTGTATAGTTTTTTGCATCAAAATCCCGAAGGCTATTTTATCACCAAAGAAATAATGGTGGGTATTGTAGCAGTTATTTTACTGTTCGTGGCAGGTGTTGCATTGATGAACAAAGAAGTGGTGAGGGAGGTGAAACCCAAGATTCGCTATCTTGCCGTAGGAATTGCTGTTTTGATTCTTGGTTTCACCGTTGTAGGCTTATTTTCAGGCAGTTCCAATGTGTTTTTTATGGATAGTTATACACTTCGCTCATGGTATGGTTTTCTGATTGGAGCAGCTTTTAGTGGAGTCGTAGGCGTTGGTTTTTATCCGATTATGGGAAATAGAGTGTGGTGTCGTTTTGGCTGTCCGATGGCGGCAGTCTTGGGATTACAGCAGCGTTTTTTCTCTCGTTTCCGCATCACGACCAATGGCGGTCAGTGTATGTCTTGCGGCAATTGTTCGACTTATTGTGAAATGGGAATAGATGTTCGGGCGTATGCTCAAAAGGGACAAAATATTGTCCGAGCCTCTTGTGTCGGTTGTGGGATTTGTGCGGCTGTTTGTCCTCGTGGCGTATTGAAGTTGGAGAATGGACCGAAAGAGGAGAGAAAGGTGATTCACATTCGGAGGGATGATGTGGGAATTTTGTAGGCAAAAGGTTGACTCAGACGATGTGACCCGTCCTGAAATAGTTTTACGGTCAAAAAATAGGCCTAAACTATAGGTCTTCACATTAAAAAGGAATAAATCGCAACCCACCCTGCCCCTCCAAGGAGGGGAATACTTGTACCAAGTGGGAAATTCCCCTCTTGGGAGGGGTAAGGGGTGGGTTTAAGTAATATAAACAATCAATGCGGAAACCAATAAAAACCTAAATGAATCCAGAAAAATCATTAGAGAGACGTAAAGTCTTAACCTATGAATGTGTTTTTCCTTGTAGTAGAATGTATTTGAACGAAAGACATAAGAAATAAATGTTTGGTTATAAGCAAATTGTATTTTCAATGCAATTTTTCTTAATTCCTTTGCTATCAATGATTTAAAACTTTTTGTCCTATGTCTTTAATCTTTCATCCAAAGTCTAAAATGTATAGAGTTGCAAAAAAAATAGATACCACATTTAAGGTCGAGACTTTTGAAGTTTACTCTTTGAGGAATATTGATTTTCATTGCAATAGAGAACCTTTGAAGCAAAACTTCAAAAGTCTAAATCGAGAACTTATTTTATTGACGTTCCATAGCAAAATAGTGGAAGCGATGGCTTTGACTAAACTGATTGATTGTCACAATGAGTATTGCAGAGAAGATAAAAATAAAAACTTCACCGAATGAGGATATAGAAACCTTATCCGATGAAGTTTTTGTTAACGAAGAGCATTAGTAAGACCACAAATTGTGTTCCATCTCAAACAACTCATTTTTAATGCGTTCTGATTCCATGAGCGCATCTCGACCTGTTGAATAATCTTGGATACGGCGGTCTTGAATGTTGGATTCTTTGACAATGAAACTGCTGAACATTCGGGCCTCTAAGACATCTTCCCAAGTAAGGCGCACACCGTCATTTTGGCGGTTGAAGGTTTCACGAGTGACCAAGTATTTGCGGAAACTGGGATAATAAGCCCAAAACATAGATCGCTGTCCACGGTAATTGCCATTGTCATCAATCACATCCATAATCGGCGCAATGCCCAGAATACGAACAATCATGCGAGAACTTTCTTCGTCAAATACCCAATCCTCTTTGAGGCGATAAGCTTGTACACTTGTCCAATCAAACTGGTTTGTTACGACCTGCATAGTTTCCTCGTAAGTCACAGGGTCAATCACCATAATCGTATCAACACCCCCAAAGTTTGCTCCACTTCATTGATATTGGTTGGAGTAGTAAAGTCTTCATCTGTAAAGATGTAAGCATCGTTGTGCTTTTTGGTAATATCGAGGAGAATGTCGATAAATGGGCGACTTGGAGTTACAAATATCTGATTCATTTTTTGGCGGGTGTCAATCAATCGCCAAATTCGCTTTTGCCAAAAAACATCGGCTTCACGAATGTCTTCATAAGCCAAAATTTTGCGTTCTTTCGCAATCGTTCGCTCATAAATGCCATCAATGACCAATGGTTTACCTGCTTGTTCTTCAGGTGCTTCGGGACGGTAACTTTCCTTTTTGGGTTTGGTATCGTCTGCGGTTTCGTAAGATTCGCCTACTATTGGAGTAATTGTATTGTTATTAGTAGCAATTGTACTTTTGTCTGTCTGTGCGCTCACTATCATGGTAGAACAACCAATAGCTAACAGTAGGAGAAACAAGAAATTTTTCATATATATTTAGGATTTTAAGTAAAAATAAATTGTTTCAAATATTGAATACTAAGTAGTTGTTTTATCAGATAGTTAGGTGTTTTTTTGAAGTTAAAGGAATATCTTTACGAAACCAATAGCCATTAACAGACTACTCCTGTTGAAGGAAGTTTAAATCAAAATAATTGTTATGCTAAGGATTTTACGCCGCGATGTTCAGTATTTATTAACGCCCTAAAGCTGTTTTTGTTGTACGATTCATGGTTCACTCCTTCAATAATGTCCTGAACCACTCGTTCAAGGGCGTATTGTCGGGTTGTGTTTTGGGTAATTCTTTGGCAATTTGATGCAAATGAGCCAATTCTCTTTCTGCAAATTGGTGAATCAAAGGCACTTGTTCAATGTATTCTCCCTCCAATGCCCGTTCTTTTCGCTGCAATAAATCTTCGATCACCTCCAACATTTCCCGATTCCCTTGAAGAAGCGGCAACATTTCTTGGAACATCATGGGCGGCGCTTCGTGTTTTTCGGCAATCCATTTGGCGCACAACAAAGGTCGAAGCACGTAGAAATACTTTTTGATATTGACTGTATCTCTTTGCAGTTCAGTCTGGACAATCTTTCGAGTCAAACCGAGATAGTGGTGAATAGCTGCTCTTGGTGCAAAATATTGAGGGGCAAGCTCTCGCAGTTTTTCAACAAAACCATTTTGATTGTGGTAAACAATAGGCGACAACATCCACGCAAATATCGAAGCATTGGATTTTTGCATCAGATTCAATACTTTGCGAATATCCCAACCCACAATGTCGAGGTTGTCGGCATCAAGAGGAAGGGTGATGTGATTGGTTCGTTCGTTGATAGACAAATACCAATCCATCGGATGTAGGTAAATGAACCGCACATCGTAGTCGCTATCAGGTGAAGGGAATCCCCACGCTCTACTGCCCGATTCACAGGCATAAAGAATTTTGACCTTGTAAGTTTGTTCGATTTTTTGGAGGGCGGTTTGTATTTTTTGAAACATGACGGAAATTTTTGAAGGCAATTTACGGTAAAATTTGAAGATGGTTGTGGAATCGGTTATCTTGCTTTGAAAAGAATATGCAAGCAAGATTAGGCACTTCATCTGACATTGAAGGCATTTTAGCCCTTCAAAAATTGAATCTGTACAGCGAACTAAGCAAGGCACAACGGTTAAAAGGTTTTGTGACAACTCCTTTTACCATTCCTCAAATCGAAGAAATCATTGAAGAAGATGGCATTTTTGTGGTCGAAAAAGCGGGGCAAATCATTGCCTACACTTTTGCAGGCAGTTGGAAATATTTTGAGCAATGGCCCATTTTTCCTTTTATGACCGACCGATTTCCCACTTTGTCCTTCAAAGATTGGGAGATTACCACTTCCAATAGTTTTCAATATGGCCGTTTGCATTGACCTTCAATACCGAGGAAAAAGGATTTTGAACACTCTTTTTGAAGCGATGCGACTCGAATTTGTCCAAAAATATCCTTTGGGCATTACCTTCATCAACAAGGTGAATCAAATCTCACTGAGAGCGCATCAGAAATTGGGTTGGGAGGTGATTGATGAATTTCCCTTCAATGGAAATTGGTATTTGGGATTGGCGTTTGAGATGGGGAGGTCGGTTTTGTAGCTTACAAACCGCTACTCTTTTTTGGGAGCAGACTCTCCTTTTTTCTCCGAAATTTGTTCTTCAATGAGGATTTTCAGGCGTTTCATCATCTTCAAAATTTCAAATACATCCTCTCGTGTTGCCACCAATTCTTCACTGATACAATAGCGATTTTCGACCAAAGTAAGAAAAAACCAGTTTCGACCAATCACATACGCCCCATAGATTGGCATCACGTTGTTGTTCAAAGCACTGGCGGTCATCATCGCAATCAACAATTGCCCCAAAGGATCGTTGTCTGCCCCTTTTTCCTTTTTGTATTCATGCAAACAAAAATAGGGTTATTCGGCTCATATTCACCCGATGCAATCATCAAATCCACTTCTCCACTTACCTCCTTCTTTTGAATTTTCCCCTTCAATTTTCTGTTGGCGAAAGACTTAAATTGTTGGGTGTCAAAGTCCACTAACTCAATAATAAACGAAATAAATTTGATAATCAATTCTTGTTCGTTCCAAATATCCACATATTGCTTCAATTTTTCTTGAAGATGCAGCAGTGTTTCCTCTTCTCTTTCAGTCAATTGGACTTCAATACTTTGCCATTTCTCCAATGCCTCGCATTTCTGGGCAGTGGTCAAACCAAATTCATCTGCAATATCTTGTCGGGTCCAATATTTGAAAGTTTTCATGGGATACATTCTTCTTTTTCAATAAAGATACAATAGTTTTTTGGAACAAAACAACAAAACCCATCCATACCTTGTTACAAACAAACACCTTCAATATCCAAAAAAATCTCAAATCACCATGCCTTTTTACCCTCCAATAAAAAACAAACCGCCCACCGAACAAGCACGTACTGCAAAGAAACTGCTGCAACTCAAAGACGCACTGCAAAAAGAAATTCCCTCCAAAACCTTCGACAACTTGCTCTTAGCAACTTGGAACATCCGAGAATTTGACTCCGCAGCTTACGGCAAACGTTTGGACGAAGCCCTGTTTTACATCGCCGAAATTGTATCGCATTTCGATCTGATAGCCATTCAAGAAGTGCGGGACGATTTGGAGGGATTGCAGCGGTTGATGAAAATATTGGGCCGTTGGTGGAAAGTCATTTTTACGGATGTGACGGAAGGCAGACCTGGCAATCGAGAGCGCATGGCGTTTGTCTATGACAGCCGAAAAGTTACCTTTGGAGGTCTGGCAGGCGAAGTAGTGCTGCCCGAAGTAAAAGTGGAAGGAGAAACGCACAACCTTCAGCAGCAATTGGCTCGCACACCTTTTATGGTGGGTTTTCAGGCAGGTTGGTGTTTTGTTTTGGTGACGGTGCATTTGATTTATGGTGAAGGCACTGCCGATCCGCCCGAAAGAGTGGCAGAAGCCGAGATGTTGTCTAATTTTTTGGCTGAAAAAGCCGACAAAAAAACAGCTTGGTCGAACAACATGGTTTTGTTGGGCGACTTCAACATCTTCAAACCCACAAACGATACTTTCCGAAAAATAGCCGCCAACTTCTACATCCCACAAGAACTACAAGACCTTCCGAGCAATGTGCCGCAAGACAAACACTACGACCAAATCGCTTTTCGTTCTCCATTGAAGCAAGAGTTTTTGGATGCCATTGCAGCAGGAACGCCTATCAAAGCGGGGGTTTTCAACTATTTTCAGCACGTTTTTACTGAAGCCGATGAAGCTACTTATATTCCTTATATGGACAGCTATGAAACCAACTCACGAGGTGAAGCAAGAGACGCAGCCGATAAAGCCAAATACTACAAAACCTATTGGCGCACCCATCAACTTTCTGACCACCTTCCAATGTGGATAGAAATCCCGATTGACCGCAGCCGACAATATTTGGAGGTTTTGGCAAAAGTCGAAGAAGTCATACCTGCTACTCGTAGTTTGGAAGCGGCATCAGAAGAATTGCCGATTGAAGCGATTGAGCAGAAATACGATGGGCTTTCTTGACTTCTCATCACTCCAAAACCACCACCTTCTCCCGCTTCAATGCCTGCCCGTCTTGCAGCCATGTAGCGATGTAAACCCCTGCTGCCAAGTCTGCAATATCAACCTGAGTTCCATCTTCTATCCACTCTTTCAAAACGACTCGACCTTCGATGTTGGTGAGTTGGAGTTGGAGGGGAGAAGCAAGAGTTGAAGGAATCTGGAATTTCAAAAATCTTTAGCAGGATTCGGACTCAACTGCAAACCTTCAACAACTTTTATTTCCTCAATATTGGATATAATCACCGTTGAATCACAACCCAACTCCCAACAAGTATTCCCCAAAGAGTCCATTTTGACAATCCAACCGTAGGGAATTGCACCGGCCTATGGTGTGGTCTGCATGCCCTGTCATCAAATATCCTCCATCACTTGTTTTTTTGAGGTCTCGTGGATAGACATTGTCGGCAATGATATTGCTTGGGGTCAATTGTTTGCTCCAAAGTGTATCTCCCATGCTATTGAAACGCATCAAATAGGGGCTAAAATAGTTGTCTATATTAGAGTCACATCGCATGGCTCCTGCTAAAAATTCATCATTTCCCAAAGGCAATAAAGGAGTTTGAATAGTATGCAAACAAGGAATGATTTGGTTTCTTTCCCGAATAAACTCCCCATTTTCATCCAAGATAGCTGTGTAGTCTTTCTGTTTCCCAACCAATATTTGAGGTTGCAGATATGAAATAATTCCCGCCAGATAATTGAACTGCTTGTGAACTGGCATCATTATCGTAGAGGGTTATTACTTTTTCCCATTCTTTTGAACCGTCATTGGAGATTTTTATTATGTAAATGTCGGAATCGGAATCTGTTATTGTAAGCCCTGATAAGATATAACCTCCGTCTAAAGTTTGATTGGCAAATAACCCATAGGAAATAGAGCCCAAAGGGTAGGTTTGAGACCACTCTTGATTTCCTTGATAATCTACTTTGATAACAAACATACTACGTTGATTCACATATCCCTCAGAACCTAATATTAAATATCCATTATCTTCTGTATGAATTAATGAGTATGAATAAACTACTATTTCTATACTATAGAATTTTTTTCCCATAAAATTATACCATTTTTTGTGAATTTTAGTAAATTAATTGTATAGGTATCACTTATATTTAATTTTTCAACATAAGACACAAGAAAATGATTTGGATTCTCAATATCTTGAATCATAGTATTAACTGGTGGAAAAAAGCTACTTCTCCTAATTTCTTTTTCCATTGTATATTTCCCAATTCATCTAATTTCAATAAATTTAAGTAAATTTTTCCTCCTTGTAGCATTTGTTCATAGTTTACTATCAAAAAACCATCTTCCGCTTCAAAACCTGAAAGGCAATAATTAAAGCTTTCTTGATTGGTTATTTCTTTGTTGAAGTAATGTACTTCTTGGGCTAATGTGAAATTTGATAGAAATAGTAAAATAATGAGGATTTCAGGAGTTTTCATAGACTATAAAGTATTTATAAATAGAAGAAAAAAGAAAATCTTAGATGAAAAAAAATGTCTTTTCACCTAAGATTTTGTCATAAAAAAAGGGAAACAATTATTTGGTGATTATCAGCTTCTGAGTGTGCTTCACCGCATCATTTTCCTTGATAGCGACTAAATAAATGCCTACACTTAAATTGCGAACATCTAAATGAGTCGATACTTTTTTTCGTGCATGAGAAAAGTCCAGTAATAAAAGTTCCTTTCCTATCTACCAGTTCCTGTTCAAAAACTCTACTCCAAAACCACCACCTTCTCCCGCTTCAATGCCTGCCCGTCTTGCAGCCATGTAGCAATGTAAATCCCTGCTGCTAAGTCTGCAATATCAACCTGAGTTCCATCTTCAACCCACTCTTTCAAAACGACTCGACCTTCGATGTTGGTGAGTTGGAGTTGGAGGAGAAGCAAGAGTTGAAGGAATCTGGAATTTCAAAAAATCTTTAGCAGGATTCGGACTCAACTGCAAACCTTCAACAACTTTTATTTCCTCAATATTGGATATAATCACCGTTGAATCACAACCCAACTCCCAACAAGTATTCCCCAAAGAATCCATTTTCACTATCCAACCGTATGGAATCGCATTCTCTCCTAAACGGAAATCAGCATGACCTGTCATCAAATATCCTCCATCGCTTGTTTTTTTGAGATCTCGGGGATAGACATTGTCGGCAATGATATTGCTTGGGGTCAATTGTTTGCTCCAAAGTGTATCTCCCATGCTATTGAAACGCATCAAATAGGGGCTGAAATAGTTGTCTATATTAGAGTCACATCGCATGGCTCCTGCTAAAAATTCATCATTTCCCATAGGCAGCAAAGGCGTTTGAATGGTATGCAAACAGCGAATAATTTGACTCCTTTCTCGAATAAACTCTCCATCTGCGTCTAAAATAGCTGTGTAGTGTTCTGTTTCCCAACCAATATTTGAGGTTGCAGATATGAAATAATTCCCGTCAGATAATTGAACTGCCTGTGAACTGGCATCATTGTCATAGAGGGTTATTACTTTTTCCCATTCTTTTGAACCGTCATTGGAGATTTTTATTATGTAAATGTCGGAATCGGAATCTGTGATTGTAAGTCCTGATAAGATATAGCCGCCATCCAAAGTTTGATTGGCAAATAACCCATAGGAAACTGTACCCATTGGGTAGGTTTGAGTGTCACCATTCTTGATTACCTATACTATCAACTTTAATTGCCAACATAGAGCCTGTATCTATATATCCTTCTCGTCCAATAATTAAGTACCCGTTATCGTTTGTATGAATTAGCCTGTGTGGTCGTGTGATATGGTCAGGATTTGGATACTGCTTCTTCCACAAAACATTCCCTTCCTCTGTACATTTTAACAAAACTATATAGGGGAAATTATTTATACCATTAGCCTCTACGTATGATACCAAAAAATGATTAGGATTTTTTTATCTCGAATCATGGTATTAACTGGTGGGAAAAAAGCTACCTCACCCAATCTTTTCTTCCATTGAATATTTCCGAATTCATCTAGTTTTAACAAATTTAGATAAATTGCGCCTCCTTGTAGCATTTGTTCATAATTCAACACAAGAAAACCATCAGTAACTTCAAAACTTGAAAGACAAAAATTAAAACTCTCTTGATTGATAACTGCTTTGTTGAAGTAATGTACTTCTTGGGCGAATGAAAAATTTGATAGAAATATTAGGCAGAAGATTATTGTAAAGAATTTCATAGACTATGGGGTTTTTATCAATTAAACAAAAAGAAAATCTTAGATGAAAAAAAATGTCTTTTCACCTAAGATTTTGTCATAAAAAAAGGAAACAATTATTTGGTGATTATCAACTTCTGAGTGTGCTTCACCGTATCATTTTCCTTGATAGTGACTAAATAAATACCCGCACTTAAATTGCGAACATCTAAATGAGTCGATACTTTTTTTCGTGCATGAGAAAAGTCCAGTAATAAAAGTTCCTTTCCTATCTACCAGTTCCTGTTCAAAAACTCTACTCCAAAACTACCACCTTCTCCCGCTTCAATGCCTGCCCATTTTGCAGCCATGTAGCGATGTAAATCCCTGCTGCTAAGTCTGCAATATCAACCTGAGTTCCATCTTCAACCCACTCTTTCAAAACGACTCGCCCTTCGATGTTGGTGAGTTGGAGTTGAAGAGGTTTGGAGGTGCAGTGAGCGGGGATTTGGATTTGAAGGTGGGATTTGGTGGGGTTGGGACTCAACTGCAAACCTTCAACAACTTTTATTTCCTCAATATTGGATATAATCACCGTTGAATCACAACCCAACTCCCAACAAGTATTCCCCAAAGAGTCCATTTTGACAATCCAACCGTAGGGAATTGCACCAGAGCCTATGGTGTGGTCTGCATGCCCTGTCATCAAATATCCTCCATCACTTGTTTTTTTGAGGTCTCGTGGATAGACATTGTCGGCAATGATATTGCTTGGGGTCAATTGTTTGCTCCAAAGTGTATCTCCCATGCTATTGAAACGCATCAAATAGGGGCTAAAATAGTTGTCTATATTAGAGTCACATCGCATGGCTATGCTAAAAATTCATCATTTCCCAAAGGCAATAAAGGAGTTTGAATAGTATGCAAACAAGGAATGATTTGGTTTCTTTCCCGAATAAACTCCCCATTTTCATCCAAGATAGCTGTGTAGTCTTTCTGTTTCCCAACCAATATTTGAGGTTGCAGATATGAAATAATTCCCGCCAGATAATTGAACTGCTTGTGAACTGGCATCATTATCGTAGAGGGTTATTACTTTTTCCCATTCTTTTGAACCGTCATTGGAGATTTTTATTATGTAAATGTCGGAATCGGAATCTGTGATTGTAAGTCCTGATAAGATATAGCCGCCATCCAAAGTTTGATTGGCAAATAACCCATAGGAAACTGTACCCATTGGGTAGGTTTGGACATTCTTGATTACCTAGTGCTTGAACGATAAGGCACAAATATTTGATATTGATTAAAATAAAGAGCTTTTTTTGCTTGAATTTTATAGTAGAAATTATTATCTTAGCAATTGCAATATTTGTATAATGTTAATTACGAATCAAATGATGATTTGTCTGTCTATGAGATTCGTGTAAAAAAGTATTACTATCTGATGCGTAAAGAATTTGAAGCACAATTACAATTGGATTCGATTCCTATTGGAGAGGTAGAAATAGATATGCGAAGCCGTCATGAGCTACCTCAACTATTAGCAGGATTACAGCATATTTTCACGAATGAAGCACTTCGAACAGCCGTTCTGAAAGTTTTATCTGAGGCTATTTTGTCAGAAAAAAAAGCGACGGGTCGTTTGGGAATGAGTTTATGGGAATTATTTGTTTTGGGTTGTTGCCGTCTAAATTTAAATATAGATTATGATAATCTACATGATTTATCGAATAATCACCATTCACTTCGAGGGATATTAGGTGTAGCAACGAGAGGTTATCTACCGAATGTAAAACATTATTGTTTGCAAACAATTAAAGATAATGTTGGTTTACTTACTGAAGATAACCTTAATGAAATCAATAAAATAATAGTTAATGAAGGTCATCAATTAAAAAAAAAGGAAGGTAAAATTTTAGAGTTGAATCTCAAAGCAGATTCGTTTGTAGTAGAACGTCATATTCATTTTCCAACCGATATCCGTTTATTGTGGGATTGTGTACATAAATGTATTGGTTTTATAAAGCTGTTAAAAAGCGTAGTAGACATATCAGGATTACGTAATTATAAATCAATACGTAAAAAAATAAAAAGATTATATACGCTTACAGCAAGAATACATAAACGAAAAGGTAATAATTATATAAAACGCCTTCAAGATTCGACAGAGGAGTATTTGGCAGCAACCTATCCTTTATTAAAGAAAGTGAATGATTTAGTAGAAGCTTTGAGTGAAATAATTGATTCAAAACCTCACTTAGCAACAAAGTTAGAAAGCTTGAAATATTATCGAGATATGTTAAAAAAACATATCGATTTGGTGGATAGACGTATTCTACAAGGCGAACAAATTCCTCATTCGGAAAAGGTATTTTCCATTTTTGAACCTGAAACGGAGTGGTTGAAGAAGGGCAAGGCGCACCCAAATGTAGAATTGGGGCATAATGTGTTGATTGTAACTGACCAATTTCACTTTATTGTTTATCACAAAGTAGCTGTAAAAGAACAAGATAAGGATTTAGTGATTCCATTAGGGAAGGAATTACAGGAACGCTTCAAAGAAAAGTGCAAATTGTATAGTATTAGTTTTGATAAAGGTTTCTGGCTGAAATCAAATAAGGAAGCGATGGAAAAAATATTCGATATAGTTGTGATGCCTAAAAAAGGAAAACCAACTATTGCTGAGAAAGAGGCGTACCATAGGCAGATAACTACAAAACTTATAAGCGTAAACATAGTGCAGTAGAATCAAATATTAATGAATTGGAACAGGGTGGTTTGGATAAAGTAGCGGATAAGGGCTTGGATGGCTTCAAGAAATATGTGGCATGGGGAGTATTGGCTTACAATTTAAAGCGATTGGGCAGATTGTGCATGGAGCAGCAAAAAGCGAAAGCCAAGAAACTGCAAAAAGCGAAAAAACGAAAGCTCAAAAAAGCCTCTTGAGTTTCAAAATAGGCTTTTCTTTATAAATTGTTGATAAATAAGATTTTAACGTATTTCATAGGGGATTGTCTGCTCCGAAATGAGCGCAATGCAATGTATATCAGTAATTTAGAAAGAAATTGCCTCAAAACTCAAAAAAACATTCTCATAGATGTTTTTTTTTAATCTGTTTTTAATAAAAAAGCCTGTTTTCGTTCAGGCACTAAATACAAGTTGAAGTCCATGCTCTTGCTCCCATTCGCATTCACATGTTATGTTCAGATAAATATCTTCATCTCTTCTATTTCTTCTTGTTATGTAAATGCCTTGTGGGTAAACATATTTCCATATCTCGTTTTTATTTTTCATCTCCCACAATGGCTTGTCCATTTCATCATATCCAATAGTATTTAAAAATTCCATACAGTTTTTATGCACTAATTCTGAAAGTTCTAACCTTTCTTCCTGTTTCTTAGAAAGGAAATTTTCCAATGCATTATCTGCCTCAACCATAAATTCTTTATCATCCTCTGGAACAAAATCCATAAATGTTATTTTCAATTCTTTATTTTCGAGAAAAGGAATTTGCATTGGCTTACTTTCCCACCAATCATCAAATTCTTCATTTTGAATTAATCTACCAATTACCTTAGATTCAATTTCTTTCATTTTTTTATTTATTGCTGACCGCTAACGTCAGTCTGTGAAATAACTCACTTTCTACCCTCCAAAAATAAACCTTTTCCCAACACCATGCACCACAAGACACAATTGTAACAATCGTAGCGAATATGTGCGTTTGTGCATATCCATCCAAATTCTGTCTTTACCTTTTGCTTATCTTTCATGAGTGCTGTATTCTTCAAAGGCTTTGGTGAGTTGAGATTGAAGGTTTTGGTATGCATGCTTGGAGTCGGTCAAGAATGGGAGATTGGCTTATTGTCTAAAGTTCAATACCTATGGGAGTACCTAATCAATTGGCAATAGTATTTTCTTTTTCCCATTTTTTTATAATTGTAAACCAGATAACTATAGATACTCCTAAGGTTATCAATTTCTCGTTTCCGTCAATTCCATTTTTGATTAAGGCATTAAACATCATAATTTGGATAATCATGTGGAAACAGGCACATGCAATAATAGATTTTGTAGATTCAGCTACTTGTCCAATTCCCCAACTTCCAAGAATCATCATCGATAGAAAAAAAAGATTATCTCCAACACTTACTTTAGTCAAAAAGGTCAAATGCCACAAGTACCATATCCCTCCAATTATTATATATTTTTGCCAAGGCTTTAATGTTTTCAATTCTTCTTGTAAATATCCTCTCCATCCATATTCCTCCATTATACAATAGAGTAAAGTTCCAATTGCAGCTATGAGTCCATAAATATGATAGTTCATTTCAAAGTCATTTTTTACTCCAATTAATGTTAGAATAATGATTGGAATAGTCGCCATTATGAGACTTTTTGACCTTGAAGTTCCTAATAAGGATATTTCAGTTTTCCTTTGTTTTTTTAAAAAAGGAATAATTATTAAAGCACCAATTATAACTCCAATGCCTTCAGCGAGAACAGTAGTTAATATAAAAATCCAAGGGGGTAATTTTTCCAATTCCGATTTAAGTTCGAAGATGTCAAATCTAAAGATATTGGATATTGCAGCTGCTATAATAAAAAATACTATTATCCTTTTCCAATTAATTTTTTCGTTTTCCATATTATTGCCAACGTCAGTTCGTGAAATAACTCACTTTTAACCCTCCAAAAATAAACCTTTTCCCAACGCCATGCACTACAAGGCATCACACAATTGTAAAATTTGTAGCGAATAGGTGCGATTGTGGACGCTCTCAGCACCAAAATCAGTCAAAAAACAGAAAAACGGCATTTTAGCCGCTTGATTAGCTCTTTTACGTCCAAAATAAACATTGCTCTCCTCAGATTGTAGGCGGAGCATATCCCTCCAAATTCTCCCTTCACCTTTTGCTTGCCTTTCATCAAAGTGTAGGCGTAAGACCAAGCTCGTTTTATCGTTCCGAATGGGTGTTCGACAATCGCTTGACAGCGGCGTTAGAGTTCCTTGTTCGATTCGGTGCGTTTGATTTCTCTGCTATTTCTAATCCTGAAGAGCCGTATGAATCGAGAGGTTCACGTACGGTTCTGTGAGAGGGTAGGGAATTGTTTGGTCAGTTCCCCGCTCTACTCGCCTTTTATTTTAAAATTCTTCTAAAAATTCAAGATGTTCAATTTCATAGGAATAGTCGCTGTCTTTCCTATTCAAAAATAAATCATTTTACTCTTTAAATCTCTAATTGAGCTTTACGCTTCAACCAAGCAGCCTCCCGCATAATCCTCTCCACAACAACCCGAACCTCCCAATTCTCCACCTTCTCTAAATCCGTACCCTTCACTCCAAAACTTTAAATTGAAGTTTCAGAGGAATTTTTAAATCAACGGTCATCATAATGCCCTCTAAAAGAAGTGACATCTACTTCCTTCAATTCTTCATAGACCACATAAATCATTCGGTCTTTTTGATTAAATCGACATGGGACGATTCCCTTTTTTACGTGCTTCAATAGATTGAAGGAGAGAAGTTAGTGAACGTTTGTCTTGAAGTAGGCTTAGGGTTTCGACCATACTGTTCCAATTTTCCTGTTCCACCAATACGACCGAACCCTCATCAGTCACAATCACCGTTTCTTCCTCTGTTTGAATAGTAGAAGCAATGATTTGGGGTAGATTGTGAACCGCATTTTTTAAGGTTGTTGCTTTCATTATTTTGCTTTTTGATTGATTTACAACAAGTAAATACCAGTATAAGTTTCTTTTTGCAAACTAAAGTCCCAAAGCCTCTTTACGCCTCAACCAAGCAGCCTCCCTCATAATCCTCTCCGCAACAACCGCCACCTTACGATTCTCCACCACTTCCAAATCCGTACCCTTCACCCAATCATTAAACGCACCCATCGAAGGACTGCACATACTTTATTGAACAAGAACTCTTAGATGAAAAAGAACTTTGCTCGTATGGGATAGAAACGAGTATTCAGTTAGTACGCCAAGTATGAAAGTTCCTTTTCCTATCTAGCAGTTCCTGTTCAAAACCCCACATCAAGGTCTTTTCAAATAACTGCACTCCAATCGAATACCACTAAAATTAAAAACCAAACCATCTTGACAGCCTATGTATTTGAGATAGCGAGTAAATCTTGATTTCAGTAAAGGTGTGATTTTTTGAACAGCAATAATTGCGACTAAAGTTCGTCTGTCTATCTTGAAGAAATTCACCCATTTCTCACCCAAATACTCATTGCAATAAACAGCACTGATTTTATCCTTTGTCTCAAAAAACAAATCCCTGCTTATCAATTCTTGAAAAAAAGCCCTCCGATATATTTCCTCATAAAATCCAGGTCCTAAAACCTGCGAAACTTCAGCCGCTGCCTCAAAAATCTCTTTCAATTTTTCCTTTTCAGCAATAGTCACTTTCTCAAAATCAAACACATTCTGCAAAGCTTCCTCTTGTTGGCATTTGTTAGGAATAATTTGCCTTTGCAGTTTCTGTCCTGCAAAATCAACCAAAATTCCAATAGGTTTCTGAAAACCTTTGAGATAAGAAATAATTTGTGCTTTGTGAAGATTTGTCAATGTTCCAACCGCTTTCAACTCTACAATCACTTTATCTTCCACCACCAAATCAGGTCTATACTTAGCTATCTTTTTCTCCTTATAAAACACATCATACTCCTCTTGAGCAGCTACTTGAATCCCTTTATTTCGCAACGCAATCACCAAAGCTTCTTCATACACATTCTCCCACCAAATATTTCCTAACTCATCATATACATGAAAAATGCAGTTTACAATGTCGTAGATTAAATCTTTGTGTATCATTATTTTACTTCCTTTCTTTTGAACAAGAACTGCTAGATAAAAAAGAACTTTTCTTCACTATATTTTGGTCTTGTGTTTAGTAAAGTACAATTTAATTTCTACAAGTTCCTATTCAAAAATCCGAAAAACCAATAAACAACAAGTCCATAGTATCACAAGCAAGTTCCTTTCCATCTAAGAGTTCCTGTTCACACGACCCCAAAAGCCAACAAACCACAAGCCCCATAACCCCACAAGCAAGTTCTTTTCCCATCTAGCAGTTCATGTTCAAAAATCCAAATCCAAACCCAAAGCTCCCATCCTATTCAACCAAGCCGCCTCCCTCATAATCCTCTCCGCAACAACCGCCACCTTCCGATTCTCCACCTCCTCCAAATCCGTACCCTTCACCCAATCATTAAACGCACCCATCGAAGGACCACACCAAATCTGATAATCCATCTGACGACCAGCCTCACCCACATTTGCCCAGCGAGAAGAAAGCCCCAAATACCAACGGAAAATCAAAGCCATTTTGCGTTTCGGATTGTTGTTCGCCCGTTCGATTTGCAACGGGTCACGCTCCATGAAAAAGTCAACTGTACCCTGCCAAACATCCTCCAAAGAACGACGGAAAACCGTCTTTTCCAACTTCACCCGTTCCTCCAAAGGAATCGCCTCAATACTATCATATTGACGATACAACTCATACAATTTCTTCGCACGAATCGGAAACAGCGTCCCCTTCTTCAAGACCTGTAGCTCCACACCCATCTCAAACATATCCGCAGCAGGAGCCATCATCACATCCGTTTGTGAAGCCTCCGCCAAGACCTTCCGCACATAATCCGAGCTCCCCGACTCCACACACGCCTGATTCACCGAACCCGTCACAATATAAGCCGCCCCCATTTGAAACGTCGCCAAAGCCGCCTCAGGCGTACCAATACCACCGCCAGCACCAATCCGCACCTTTCGAGTATAACCCAATTCCGCCTGAATCGCATCTCGCAGTCGAATAATCGCAGGCAACAACGCCACCAAAGGACGATTATCCGTATGACCGCCACTATCCGCCTCCACCGTCACATCATCCGCCATCGGCACACGAGCCGCCAATTCCGCCTGATGCGCCGAAATCTTACCCGCCTTCACCAAAGCATCCAAAATACGCTTAGGCGCAGGACGCAAAAACTTCTCCGCCACCTCATGTCGGGACACCTTCGCAATCACACGATTGCCCATTTCCACACTTCCATCAGCCGCTTCCTTCAAGCCCGCCACACGGTAATACACAATATGCGGAGTCAAGCCCAAAAATGCCGAAGCCTCCACCGTATGCACCCCATGTTTCAAAAACAAATTCACCGACTCTTCCTCCAATCTCGGCTCATTCGGACTGTGAATCAAATTGAAGCAATACGCCCCGTTCGGCAATTCCGCTTGAATTTGTTGAATTGCCGCTTCCACTCTTTCGGGCACCAAACCAGCCGCTCCAAAAGAACCCATCAAACCAGCCTTACCCATCGCAATCACCAACTCTGCAGAAGCAATACCATTCGCCATCGCTCCCGTTTTATACGCATATTTCACCCCATGAAACTCCCTAAAGTCAGCATCCCCCAACATTTCAGGAGTCGAAGCCCCTTGACAAGCCAACAACTTCCAACCCTGTTGCGTAGCCATTGAAGCCGTCTCCAAATCATTCGTAGCCGCCTTTTGACCTTCTTTATTTTCCAATAGAAATACGGGCAGTTCCAAGTTTTTTAATATTGTGTTTATTTCTACTTGATTGATAGCTAAACCGCTCAACTGTTGACAAGGTTGAGAACCGTTGCCAAAGTTTTCGCTACCTTGGTCTTGAACGGAAACCTTGCCAACAATTTCCAATTTTGGCAACGGTTGAAGTGACCCCTCTTCCACACAAATCCCCAAATCCGTCACCTCATAAATCCTCAATCCCCCTTTCCATACCGAAGCATCCCCAACAATATTCAACGTCCTCCGAGTTTCCCCGTCCACCGTCTTCTGTCCACCGTCAACCGTTTTCACATTCACTTCCAGTCGTAGGTCATCCTCATACCTCAAAAACTGCCCACGATACTTCCAAGTCGTCTTATGTGCATCCACCTGCGTAAACCTCGGATTCACAAAATCACTCCCCAATCCAGACTCCAAAGCATAAGCCTGCATCGCCTGCAAAATCGCCTCCACTCCCAAAGAACCAGGCATCACAGGGTCTTGGTAAAAATGACAATAAAAGAACCACTCATACGCCTTCACCACACGAGTCCCATACACATAGCCCTTGCCATACTTACCACCATCCTTCACTACACCAAAAGCATCCAACAAATTCAACTGATTGCCGCTCAATCTATAATGCGGCATTGCAGCCTTTCGGCTATAATATTTTTCAATACCCGTTTCCCGCTTCAAATCAATCAAATCTAAATCCATGCCCTTCTCTTGCCACCAAGTCGGCACCTGCTTTCCATTATCCAAACCTGCTTGATTCTTCAATGCCTCCGCAGGGAAAAAACCAAAGGCAGCTTTACCCTTATAAAACACCACACCATCCGCACTCACTTCAAAAGTAAAACGATTCAAAACCGTTCCAGCCAACGCCACACTCGAAGTCAGCACACACACATTTGTAATCGTTTTACCTCGCAAATCAGGCATTTCGCCCATTTCGCCATCACCATCCAAATTCCTAAAGAACAGCTCTCTATCCGAAAATTGTAGGGTACTTCCCATCCAAGCCGCCAACAAACCACAAGGCTGCAAAGCCACCTCCATCAACACCGAATACGGCATCACAGGTGCAGCATTCTGCTCAAAATACCAAGCATCCACAGGCACATCGTATTCTGCTACAATCGTTGGATTGTTCTTAAAATTTTGTCGTTCACCCCTGATTTCCAGCACTCTCGAAATCACCTGCAAATCCGTATTTGGCTGCCTTGAAGTCCGTTTGCCATTGTACACCGCAAACTCTTTCGCTCCAAACGCCTTCTCAATCGAACCCAATGCAAACTCCGTCACATGACTTTCATCCATCAAAACAGGTTTACTTACCTTCTTGACCGCCACACCATTGAAGCTATCCGACTTTTCACGCTTGTACCACGGCGCAGTTTTCTCCGCAATCCGCAAGCCCAAATTCTCAAACAAAACCGCAATCGTTCCGTCCTCCGTCAATATCTCCAAATCCGAAACCACATAAGGTTCAGGCAACAAACCAATCTCCTTGACCTCCATTCGGTAAATCAATTTTCGTTGGTCGTTTGTAATCTCTTTTCTGCAAATCACCTTTTGCGGCAAATCCACAATTGGCTGAAAACGTGCATCCTTCGTCACCCTTTGCAGCCCCAAATAGAGCATGAAAAAGCGCAGCAACTGCCCGCCACCTTCCGCCTGCAATGAACCCGCCATTACCTCATCATCCCTAAAATGACAAGGAAAATACCAATCATTCGGGTTCAAATCCTTCACCGCTTCAATGTATCCCAAGCCGTAAGCACCGCCTGTTCTGTCGAGTTTAGTGATTCTATCCAACATCAAAATCTTTGCAGGGGGCAAGCGCAAAGACCCATTTCGACCGTCTGCAAAATAGCTTTCATCCCCAAAACAAGCCACCATATCGCCATTCACCAAAGCCGTCAATTCCTCCTTCGAGAACTCCGTTTTTGGGCAGTCCAACAAAGGAATAAATTCCTGTTTTTGAGCATTTTTCTTGGCTGCAATCTGTTCGGGCTTATAGACCACACCATGTCCAACAGCCAAATCCTCATGTGAGAAAAAGCCCGCACAACCGCCATCCATCTTCAAGACCATTCTATCTTCCACATAACAGCGGTAACTAAAGAAAAACAACAAGTTGCGTCCACTTTTTGCATAACTGTTGATACTGATGTCATAACGCAACGTCTGCCCCTCCAACGGCAAATCATCCAAAAAAGTCAGCGTACAATCCAACAAACGGTACATCAATTCCCCCTTGTTTTGGAGGTCAATCCCAATGTAAGAAATCAACATCAAATCACATTGACCCGACTCCACAGCCACAGCCCACGGAATTTGCCCATCCGTTGTGTACCACGCATTGTAGGGAATATCGTACTCCGTCTGCATCGTAGAAGGCTTATATTCACCGAGTTTCGCTTTCACATCCGTAATCCGACTCACCAGCAAATAAGGGTCCATCGGCATCATCACCCGTTTTTTGTAGGTGTCAATTATCGCATATTCCTCACCATACACATTGGAAATTTTGCCGTAAGCAAACTCCCGCAAATCCTTCTCATCCCAAATCACATTCCTGCCCTCCAATCGCTTAGGGTCGCTATAATCCTGCAAAATCAAACCATTCTCACCCATTCGTTCCTTATGCGAGTCCTGATTTTGTTCTGCATCCTCCAATGAACCATTGCCATTTTTATGGTGATTCCCATTGGAGTGACCGTTTCCGTTCCCATTGAAGTTTGTAGTTTGTTCTACCACCAAATTTTGATGCCCGTTTTGATTTGCCATTTTATTTGTTTGCTGATTTATTGTCAAATTTGTTGTAATACCTGCTGAATCCTCAACCTTCAAAGTCGCTACCCCTGCCTCTTTGTTTACCGTTTCCCCATTCGTAGCCCACGAATTAATTCGTGGGCTACGAATGGGTGTTGCTGTTGAATTATTTATTTCTGTAAAAACCACATCTTCCTCCCTCAACTTCTCTTTCTTCGGAAAAGCAATTTTCACCTTCTGATTCACATACTTCTCCACCCCAAAAAACTCCCGATTCTCCTCCGTCACCAACATATCAAAAATCCTATCACCCCCCAAAGTAATCCTTTGAAGCAGTTGTCGTTTCTTCTTTTTCTTCAAACCCACTTTCACTGCTCCGTCAGTCGTCTCCCGTCCATCGTCAGCCGTCAAGACCGACAGGTCAACAGGAATCCGATGACTCACCAAAGTCGCCAAAACGCCCAAAATATTTCGCATTTCGGACTTCCCTTTGTAGTTGATAGAAACCGCAATATGTTCCTTACCCTCCAAATTCTCCTGAATCCACCTCGTACAAGTCGCACTAGCCCCCAGCTCAATAAACACCCTTGCACCATCCCCATAAATCTTATGCATCAACCTCGGGAAATCCACAGGCTCACAACAAGTTCGAGCCGCCGTTTCCGAAATCACCCGCTCATCAAACGGCAAAACTCCAGCCGTTGTAGCCGAATAAAAATCCACCCCTTCCATCGGATACACCTTCAAACTGTGCATCTTCACCAGCCCATCCCAATCCTTCCGCACAAAATCATGATGAGCAATATTGTTGAGGTCAATCTCCACCGAAGTACAACCCAACACCTCCGCTAAAGCCTTACATTGCGTTCTATCTCCCGACACAATCACCTCACTCGACGTATTCACAAAACTCAAATACACTCGGTCATAGCCTCCAATATGCGCCTCCAAATGCGCCAAAGAAGTCATCAACACCAAAGTCGTCCACTCCTTTTTCGCCTCCTCCCACGGCATCCCCCAATGTTCCGCCAAAGTCTCCATCTTACCCGACAATCGCCGCTGAAAAATAGGAGAATCATGCACATATTCCATCACCTTATCCGCCTTCCAAACACCCATCGCATACCACATTGTACTCGTTTCGCCCATGCTATAGCCCATCACCTTCTTAGGCTTCACCCCAAAATACTCCTGCAAAATATGTGTATAAATCGCCGAAAACGAAACACCCACCGCCATCGCACCAATTGCATCCAAAGGCGAAACCTTGCCAAAGTTTTCATTCTGTTCAAAATCCCTCTCCATCTCTCCATCTCTCCGTTCAATTTTTGCGTCCAGTGTGTCTAACTCCCTCCGTGCCTCTGTGCCTCCGTGTTCACTTTTTGCGTCCAGTGTGTCTAACTCCCTCCGTGCCTCCGTGCCTCCGTGTTCAATTTTTGCGTCCAGTGTGTCTAACTCCCTCCGTGCCTCTGTGCCTCCGTGTTCACTTTTTGCGTCCAGTGTGCCACCGTCCACCGTCTCCCGTCCACCGTACAGCCGTTTACTAAACAACATACTCTCCACATTTGGCACCTGCCCCTCAAACCAATCATACAAGTTCGGAAACAAGGAAAACAACTCCTGACCAAGCCCCTGATAAGCATTAGAAGAACCAGGGTAAACAAAAGTCACCTCCGCATCTTTTCCCAAAGGCTTCCCCACAAAATAACTCCCATTAGGAGTCCGCCAAGTAGCCCCGTTATCAAACGCCCGCTTCAAAGTCTTAAAGACATAACCAATATCCCGCAACAACTTTTTCGCAGAATCTCCCACCAAAGACAAGCAGTATTTTCCTTCAATATTCTCTTGGTAAACATCAAAGCAATCCGAAGAAACATCCGAAAGCTTTTCGCCCCCCTTCAATTTCCCTTCAATCCTCTCCAATTGCGTCAAAATCGCTTCAAGACCATTTCCTGCAATCGGCAACAAAACCATTGGCTGCTGCTGCAAATAAGAATGCGACCTTTCCACCCCCTTCTTTGTACCTTCACCAAGCAACACCTCCGCCAAAGTACCATCCACACCAAAACTCCGAATCAAAGCCTTCCTATCCACTTGCCCCTCCACCAAAACCCAAGGCTTCGCAAGAACATTATCTATATCATTCTTATCTGTACCGTCGGACTTGTTCTGTAAAAATCCATTCGATGACACTCCAAGCGCACTCGGAATCACCCGATAATACACACACAAAGCCGTTTTAATCAAACTCGCCATCCCCGCAGCTGCAAAAGTATGTCCAATACTTCCCGAAACACTCCCATGCGAAACTTTGCCAACAATTTCCAATTTTGGCAACAATTGAGCATACACATCCCCAGAAACCTCCACCAAATCAACCCCACCAAAAAATCTCTCCACCTCTCCATCTCTCCGTTCAATTCTTGCGTCAAGTATGCCTAAATTCCTCTGTGCCTCCGTGCCTCCGTGTTCATTTTTTACATCCAGTGCAGCAAGTTCCTTTCCACCTATAAGTTCCTGTTCAAAACCTCTCTGTGCCTCCGTGCCTCCGTGTTCATTCCACCGCAAACCATCCACCGTTCCATAAACCCTATCATTCTCAGAATCCTCCAAACGCTTCAAAACCACAGCCCCCGCACCTTCACCAACTTTCCACCCTTCAGGCATCAACTGATTCCGCAAAAGCACACTCTCCAAACCACCAGCCAAATCGACCGCACCAATCACCACCGCATCAATCTCACCACTCGCCAACATCGTCTGAGCGATTTCCAAAGCCCGAAAAGTCGAATTTTCACCCGCCGAAAGCGTAAACGTAGGCCCATTAAAATCCCACAAAGCCGAAATTCGGCTCGCCATAATATTTCCAATAAAACTCGTATGTTGACTCGCCGAATTATCCTCTTGACTCGACCTACGAATCGCATTTTTGGTCAATTCCTCCAATTTAGCCTGTTCCTCCTCCGAAAACTCCAAATCACTATTCTGCAACAAACTCGGAATCTGCCAATCCAAATCCCAACGAGCGAGGTATTGGTGAATCGCCAACTCCGTTTCCATCGCCACAATCACCGCCACATTATTCGACTCCAAAGCCTTCTCATCAAAACCCGCATCTTTCAGTGCATTGTCCGCCACCTTCAACATCAAAGTCTGTTGCGGCTCCAACTTTTCCGCCTCTCTCGGCTGAATCCGAAAACGCAACAAATCAATCTCAAAATCTTCAATATACGCACCCATTGGAGGTTTTGCCCCCTCCAATCCATATGCCTCCAACAACTCTTGGTTATCTTCAAAACCTTTCCACCGCTTCTTAGGCAATTCTCCAAAATCCTTTTTGCCGCTCGCTATCGTCTGCCAAAATTCTTCCAAATTGCGACAGCTTCCAAAGTGAGCTTCCATGCCAACGATGGCAAGAGGTTTAGGCGAAACTTTGCCAACAGTTGAAAACTTTGGCAACAGTTGAGTCGATTCTTTTTCTTGTTCGCCGTTCAACTGTTGGCAAGGCGTAAAGCCGTTGCCAAAGTTTTCACTATTTTTTTGTTCCTTTCCATCTAGCAGTTCCTGTTCAAAATTCCTCTCCATCTCCCCATCTCTCCGTTTATTTTTTGCATCCAGTGTGTTCCGTGCCTCCGTGCCTCTGTGTTCATCACACCTCTCCAAAACAATATGTCCATTCGTTCCTCCAAAACCAAACGAATTCACCCCCGCAAAATCCACCTCTTTCAGCAAATGTTCCGTTACAATCTTACTCTTATCCACCAAGCCATTTTGCGACACCAGCGACTCCTCCAAGTGAATACTAGCAGGAACAATCCCTTTGTGCATCGCCAAAATCACCTTGATAATCCCCGACATACCAGCCGCCGTCAGCAAATGCCCCATATTCGACTTCACTGAACCCAATAAAGGCACATCCTTTCCTTTACTATCTCCCCAAAAACTATCAATCGTATTCACCTCCGTTTTATCACCCAAAGGCGTACCCGTAGCATGACACTCCAAATATTCAATTTGATGCGGATTGACTTCACTATTTTGGTAAGCACGCTCCAAAGCCAGCAACTGCCCACGAGGATTCGGGCTCAACAAAAACTTTCCCTTTCCATCATTTGACAAACCCACACCACTAATCAAAGCGTGAATCCTATCCCCATCCCTCACCGCATCCTCATACCGCTTCAATACCAACATTCCAGCTCCTTCCGACGAAATCAAGCCTCCCGAATCCTTATCCAGAGGCGCAAATTTATCCCCCTCTTTGGAGTAAGCTCTGAAAATCGAAAAGCCCATGTGAATAAACAAAGGGTCGGCACAACTCACCGCCCCCGCCAACATCATATTCGCCTTTCCCGTCTGCAAATAATCACACGCAAACTTAATCGCATACAAAGACGAAGCACACGCTGCATCCAATGCAAAATACGCTTGCTGCAATCCCAACACATCCGCCACAATTGAAGCAGGAGAACTTGCAGTTGTCGCATCTAACTTACAATCACCAGAACTTTGGCAACGGTTTTCAACCTTGCCAACAGTTTCACCATTAACCAACTCCTGCAATCCCTTCTCCAAAGTATCCGTATAAAAATGCGAAAGATGGTCATGCGACTTCCTTGTAGGAAAAGACAAATTCCCCAAAATCAGCCCACAATCCTTCAATGCCTTTTCCGACTGCCAATATCCACTGTCCTTCAATGCCTCCTTCGCCACATACAGCGACCATTTGTGAATGTCATCCAAACGCCCCAACAAGCCTTCCTTCAAATCATATTCCTCTGCCGCAAACTCAAAATCACGAATAAACCCACCTTTCAGTGAATAACACTTATCCACCTTCCCTTTTTCGGGGTGGTAAAAATGCTTCGTATCAGCTCCAAAATCCGTTTCGGTAGCTGTCGTTGTGACATCCTTCTTGTTGATAAGGTTCTCCCAAAGCTCCTCCATATTTTTGGAGCCTGGAAAAAGACCTGATATGCCGATGATGGCTATTTTATGTTGCATGGACTGGTTTTATTTTTTACAAGTGTTCAAAATCTCCTGAAAAATAGCAATAATCATATCTGTCTCTTTTTCATAGTAATGAACCTTGTCGACATAAATAGTATCTCCTTCTAACTTCATAAACAACCATTCCATTCCCGATGTCACTACTCCAAAAATGGTTTCAATCTCCTTCTTCTTTTGTTGGTTGAAAATTCGTGCAGCCATCATTTCTGCGGCACACTGCCCCAAATGGTCTTCAACAACTCCTTTCTTGGCTTCAACAGCAATAAATACAGGTGCATGAATGACGTTTTTTGTCGCTCCTGCTGAACTCAACAAAAAATCACACCTCCCTGTTAAGCCCAAACTACCATCAACATCAAAAGTTTTTCCCGAAAAAATCACAAATTCATCCACATTGCGGTCTAAAATTTCAGTCAAGACAGGGAAAATAATGGCTTCCGACCTTGCCTTTTCGCTTATCATCGGAGTTCGTAGATTTCGCTCCAATGTCTGATAGAAGAAAGCAAGTTCCTCTTTTGGAATAGCTTCAACATGACCAAAAATATCAGCATCCGCACTGTTCAGCTTGAATTTTTCCAAGACCATTGTCAAAGTAAAATCTTTGTAACTCATAGGAGGTTCATTGAGAGAAAGGTAAATGTTGTTTTGCTCTAAGTTAGATTTGAGTTTTTTAAATAGTTGATTTTCAGACTGTCGTTTCAATGCTTTCAAAATAATCGCCAACTCAATATCCTCAAAATCAAGAAAATTGAAACGATTGCTTGCTTTTTTTGAAGTAGAAGGTATGACTGTCGATATTGCCGTTTTCATATTTGGAATCAATTGAGTTAATTACTACTAAATAAACCCATAATGGAATGTTTCTGTTTTGCTCCAAAATCCGTTTCGGTAGCTGTCGTTGTGACATCTTTTTTATTAATCAGATTATCCCATAGTTCCTCCATGTTTTTGGAGCCTGGAAAAAGACCTGATATGCCGATGATGGCTATTTTATGTTGCATTTGTTAATATTTCAATATCAAATTTCTGTGTACAAAAACTCTATTTCCTCAAAACTCACAAAATTTTCCATATCAATTCATTGCAGTCAAATATCGTTCAACTGTTGGCAAGGTTGAAAACCGTTGCCAAAGTTTCCCTCATTCCTCCGAACCCCCAATTCCTGTTACCACTTCAACCCCTTACTCACCGTCACCTCAGCCCCTTCCGACCGCATCAACACCTTCCCACTATCATCAAAAGCCGAAATATCACACTCCATCTTAAACGGCGTACTACTTTTCACCTCCAATGCCACCTTAAACGACGTATCAAAAGGCAAAGCCTCAAAAACCTCCACCAATTTTGTATTCAAGGGCAAGCTCGCTGCATCGTGAAAATGACGAACCCAAATCAACATCGCCTGATACTGAATATCCGTCAAAAACGAATTCACTGAGCGTACAGGAAACTGCCCCTGTGCTTCCTCACTCACTTTCGGCAAATAACACTCCATCACCAAACCCTGCTCATTTATCTCCAAGACACTTTCGACTCCTTGAAAATAAACATCGTGAAACAGCGTTCCGTTCTTGTAAAATTGCTTGCCATCCATTGCTGAATTGTTGGATTGCTGAATTGTTGAATTGCTAAATTGTCTCTCTCTTCCCACTTCTTGCTTCCCTTTCCTTAAAACCACATTCGCCCGATAATGAAACGTTGGTCGTCCATTTGCGCCTTCGCTCCAAACCGTACCTTCAAAACGAATCTCCTCTTTCCCTTTCTCCAATTCCTTCACATCCACCACATAATCCGTCGCTTGATTGCCATCAAAAACAATCCCTTTGAATAACCTCGTATTTTCTACTCGTGCAATCTGAAAATCAGGATAAAACTGCTCACAACTATTTGCAATCCAGCTAATCGCATTCACAATCGGTAAAACAGGATTCCCTCCAATCAGATGGTGCTGCAAAAACGGATTCGCCTCCACCGTCAATTTTCGGTGAATGCGATACGCTTGCAGGTGTTCGCCAATGTGACTTTGCGCCAAAGGCAAAACACTGCCCACGACTACTTGCGCTTCCGATTTGTTGGCTTTCGTCAATTCATAAGCCATCAACCATGCGCCTGCCTCCGAAGGAATCAACTGAACGCCATGTGCTTCAAACATTTTCTTCAAACCAGGGCTGACCATTCCACCATCCCATGCGCCCCAATCAATCGAAACAACGTGGCAATTTGGGTGATTCTTTTGGAACAAGTGTGCCGATTTATTGAGGATTTCGTTGGCAATTGCGTAGTCCGTTTGTCCATTGTTGCCGTAGAAACCTGCAACGGAAGAAAACAAAACCAAATGCTCCAAAGTCATCGGATTCACACATTGCAGCAAAGCCAAAAGCCCTTCCGTTTTCACCGAATAGACCGCTTCAAAATCCGCTTCTGTTTTGTTTTGAATCAACTTATCCGCCAAGCGACCTGCCCCGTGAATCACGCCCGTCACTTTGCCTATTTGCTGCTCGGCTTGTGCCACTGCCTTTTTCAATTCGCCAACATTCAACACATTGACTGCCAAGTAAACCGCTTGTCCGCCCATTGAAGTAATCGCCGCCAAAGTCTCTTTGATTTCTCTATTTGAAGCCAAATTATTGAAGACTTTGCCCACTTTTGCAGGAGTCGGTTTTTCACCTTTCTCCTTCAAATCTTGCATGATTAAACGCTTCAATTCCATGTCATTTGTCACTCCTTTGAAGATTGCAGCTTCTTCCTCTTCAATCGGTGAACGCCCCAACAAAATGAATTTGCATTGGTGCAATTCTGCCAATTTTTTCACGCAAGTAGCTGTCACGCCTTTTGCGCCACCGCTGACCAAAAAGACCGAATCTTTGGTGATTTCTGTATCTAATTTTTCGTTGGCGGGAATGTCGGTTGTTTGTGTAGTAAGGGTAAATCGCCCATTGGAGTTGTGACAAACTTCTACGATTGTGGCATCGGGGTCGTGCATTTCGCTCATCACCAGTTTTGCAGCTTCTTCGGCTTCAAAATTGGGCGACAAGTCGACGGCTCTGCAAAAAACAGATGACCATTCGATGTTCAAGGATTTGGTCATGCCAAACAATCCGCCTCCAACAATGGATGTTTTGCCATCATTTTGTGTGCCGAATGCGCCATCTAATTGGGTAACAGTAAGAAAACTTGCTCTGTGGTAGGTTTTGCCGAGTGTTTGGAGGCTATCGGCGATGTGTTTGGCAGCGAAAAAGACCGTTTTCACGATGGCTTTTTCTGTTGCAAAATGTTGGGCGAAATTGCCGCTACTGAACCGCAAATGTGGATGTAAATGGATAAATGCCCCGATTTCGCCTTGTGTTTTGACGATGTTTTGGAGGGTCGATTGAATGTTGACATCACTCGCTTCAGCCAATGTAAATCGCTCAATGCCAGTAGGTAAATTTGCTTTTGCAGCCAAAACCGAAGTTGGCAAACTCAAAACTGCCACTTTTCTACCTTCCTTCAATAAAGCCGCTACCACTTTGGCCGTCAGCTCTGTTCCTTCTTCCATAACGACTGTCGTATGCGTGGCAGGGGAGGTGGTTTCTAAATAATCGGCTTGCGGCAAATAACCCAATTGAACCGTTGCACGACTGACTCCTTCATTGGCATTTTGGGGTAAGCTAATGGCATTGAAGGAGTTTGTCTGTACTTCTGGAATTATAGTTGGGGCAACTGCAGTCTCATTATGATTTATACCGTCAGTTTTTTTTTTAATGCAAGCACTTGACCACCTGCTTTTGCTGCAATGTAATCAACGACTTCTTGAAGCGTTCTCAACTCCGCTAATTCATTTGGTTCGATACCTTCAATGTTTGGATGTGCCTCTTGAACTGCGCCAAAAATTTCTACTCGTTTGATGCTGTCAATTCCCAAATCTGCTTCCATGTCCATTTCTAACTCCAACATTTCGCTTGGGTAGCCTGTCTTTTCGGCTACTATCTCCAAAATTGTGTTGATGTATTGAGGTGTTGGAGTGTTAATGTTTGCTTGTATGGGTGTTGGTGTTGAAGTGCTTACTGCGTTCAGTGCGGTATTCTTTTCTGTAACCGATTCCTGTTCAAAGCTGCCACCGTTCAACTGTTGACGAGATTGGAAACCGTTGTCAAAGTTTTCACTAACCGAAACCTTGTCAACAGTCGCAGGCTTTGACAACGGTTGAAGTGGTTGATTTTGACCATTTCCATTCTGCGAAACCGTTACCTTACTTCTCACTTCTCGCTTCTCACTTACTTCTTCCAAAAGAGCCACTTGACGATTCATCAAGTCCATAAATGCTTGTGAAGTCTTGGTTTGTTCTTGCAGGTATTGCTGAACGAATTGAGTGTTTTGGCTTTGTTGCGTTTGGAATTGCGCCATTGCCTTTTGGAGGTTTTCGAGTATCTCCTTTTGAAATGATGTCATATCTTCTTCTGCTGATTGATGTGTTTCTGTTGAATTGTTGTGGGGATAATGTCCATTGCCGTTTCCATTGAAGTGCATGGCTGCTGGAACTTCTACTTCTTTGATGATTTCTTTTTCGACGATTACCTCGACAGGCACTTCTTTGATTACTTCTACCTCCTTGATGACTTCGATTTCTCGAACGCCGCCATTTTGAAGTTTGAAGCCATCGGTCTGCAATCTTACCTGATTTTTGCGTGTCGCTGGGCTGATGTAATTACAACCGCTCAATTTCACCCCAAATTTATGAGGTGCAACTTGTTTTTCTTTTGGAAGTTGGTATTGGTCGAAGTTTTGCAGATTGAAACCGAGAACGGTTAGTTCTACAACTGCTTGACGCAATTGAAGGTCGCTGTCTTTTTTGTCGTTGGAGTTTACAGCAATAGCGTGGTAATCTTTGCCTTTCAATATGTTTTTAACCAAGTTGGTCAATACTCCTTTTGGTCCAAATTCTACAAAAATGCGTCCACCTGCTGCGTACATATTCTCAATTTGCTGCTTGAAATCCACGGGCTTGAGGATGTGTTGCTGCAATATTGTTTTGGCGATGTTGGTGTGTTGTGGATAAGGGTTTGCAGTGGTGTTGGAGTAAACGGGAATTTTTGCGGTTTGGAAATTTACTCCTTCAATCGCTTTTGCAAAAGGCTGTTGGGCATGACCTACATAAGGTGTATGGAATGCTGCGGAAACGGGTAATAAAATGACTCGGAAGCCTTCTTGCTTCAATATCGTTTGGGCGTTTTTGATGTCATTTGTGCCTCCCCCCAGAACCACTTGGTCTGAAGAGTTGATGTTCGCAACACTCACACCTTGAAGACTTTCGACTCTTTTAGCAATCGTTTCCACATCTCCTTTGACTGCTAACATTGTGCCTGTATCTTGTTGTGGATTTTGGGCTGCCATTGCTTCACCTCTTGCTTTGGCTAATTTGTAGTAATCGGTGTCGGACAATACGCCTCCTGCCCACAATGCGGTCAATTCGCCAAAGCTATGCCCTGCGGTCATATCAACTTTGAAGCCCGCTTTTTGGAGCAGTTTGTAGAAGCCTACGCTTAGTGTACCGATGGCGGGTTGCACGTTTTCGGTGAGGGTCAGTTGATGTTGTTGTTCTTTGGCTTTTGCATCGTCAAAAACAGGAATTGGATAGACTTTTTTGGAAATAGGGTCTTGTCCGTTTTGAAGGAAAAGCTGGTCTATGTCTGCAAAGGCTTGGCGAATTTCGGGAAAATTGCAGGCAGCTTCAATGCCCATGTTCACGTATTGCGAACCTTGTCCTGAAAAGAGGGCAACTACTTTGGCATTGGAGTCCATGCTTTTATTGGCGTAGTAAATGCCTTTTGGATGGTGCCATTCTGTTGCATCTATTTTGTGCTGCAATTGTTGGATAGCAACTTCTAATAAGTGACTTGCATCTTCAATGGAAGTGGCTACGAAGCCCAAACGAGGGGCATTTGCAGGGATGTTTGTTTTTGAAGCGGTGACTAAATCATTGAAGTAATTAACCGTTTCAACTGAATTGGATTTGTTTGCCGTGAGTTTTTGTAGAGCATCTTTACATTTCTGCAAGAGTGTGGAAGGGTTTGCAGCGTGTAAAATGATTGCTTGGTTATTGGAGTGCAAGCGGTAAGCAGATTGGTGTTCTGCATTGTATTCTTCAAGTGCAAAATGCACATTTACCCCTCCAAAACCAAAGGCACTGACTCCTGCACGACGTGGATAATCGGCTCGAATCCAAGGGCGTGTTTCGGTGTTGATGTAAATAGGGGTTTCTTCAATGCCAAATTTGGAGTTGGGTTTGGTGACATTTATTGTGGCGGGCAAAATTTTGTGGTGAAGGGCGAGGGCTGCTTTAATCATCCCTGCGGCTCCTGCTGCCGCTTTGGTGTGTCCGACTTGTGATTTGACACTTCCGAGCCCGATATGTTGGTCTTTGAATGTACCTTTTGGGAAAAGCATTTTCATGCTCTTAAATTCGGTGGGGTCGCCTGCGCCTGTTCCTGTTCCGTGGGCTTCAACCAAACCAAGTGTGGCGGGGCTGTAACCTGCTTCTTCGTAGGCTCGCTGCATGGCAAGGGCTTGACCAGAAGAACGGGGTGCGTAAACACTTTTGAAGCGTCCGTCGCTCGAACCTCCTATGCCTTTGATGACGGCATAAATGCGGTCGCCATCTCTTTCGGCATCTTCTAAGCGTTTGAGTACCAACATTCCAATTCCTTCGCCTATCAACATACCGTCTGCATTGTCGTCGAAAGGGCGAATTTCTCCGTTTTTGGAGAAGGCGGGAGTTTTGGAAAAGGACATATACATGAAAATGGAGTTGTCGGTGTCGACTCCTCCTGTGAGCATCATGTCGGCTCGTCCTTCAATCAATTCGCTGACTGCCATTTTGATAGCGCTCAATGAGGCGGCACATGCAGCATCTACTACGCTGTTGATTCCGCCCAAATCGAAACGGTTGGTGATGCGCCCTGCAATGACATTGCCCAGCATACCTGGGAAGGAATTTTCGTTCCAACCGATGTAGGCTGATTTGATTTTTTCAATTATTTTTTCGGTTTCGCCTTCTGATACGCCTGCATTTCGGAGGACTTTGGACCAGATGGGGTATTGTAGTCTTGCGGTGAGGGGAATAATCAATTTTTGTCCGCCTCCTACGCCCAATATTACGCCTGTTCGGTCTTTGACTTCACGGCTCATTTTGGGTGATTTTTGGCTGTAGCCTGCGTCGTTGAGTGCGTCTCTTGCGATGATAAGTGACACTAATTGAGAGGCATCGGTGACTTCAAGAATGTTTGGGGGGAGTCCAAATTCGATGGGATTGAAGTCTATTTCGGGCATGAATCCACCTACTTTGCAGTAGGTTTTGTCGGGTGCCATGGGGTCGGCATCGTAGTAGTCGTCAATGAGCCAACGGGTTTCGGGAACTTCGGTTATACAATTTTCTTTATTTATAATATTGCTCCAAAATTCTTCTAAATTACGAGATTGTGCAAATGTGGATGCCAAGCCGACGATGGCAACTGGGGTTTTGCGAAGCTGATTGTTGATTCCTGACATGAAGTATATTGTGTTAATTGCTATTTATTTTTAAGCGCAAATATTTGAAAATGTGTTTTTTAGTACATTTTCTAAATAAAAGGTGTTTTCTTTTTGTTTGCTGCTTCTATTATTACTGACAAGGTTTTTGGGGTTTTGTGACAGCAAAGGTAAAAGTTTTTTGAATTTATTTTATGAACGGTCGTTTAGGATATTTTTTGAACAGGAACTGCTAGATGTAAAGGAATTGCTTGTGGGGACTTTTTGAACGGAGAGATAGGGAGGTGGAGAGTTTTTTAAGGAGGAAGTAATTTTGCTTGGGAGAAGGCTTGTGATTCTTTGTTGTGTTTGAACAGGAACTGATAGATAGAAAGGCACGTTGGAATAACGACAATCGGCTTCTAATGTCGCCAAGTTTTTGCAAACGTTGGCGAATTATCGCTGAGGGATGGTTTTGAACAGAGCCTGTTTTCACTCCACCCAAAACCGTTCCACCAAAACCTCCTCCTCCATCACCATCTGCAATACATACAATCCACTTCCTACATTCCCCAAATCTAAGATTTCCAAGCGATTGCTTTGTACCGTTCCTTTCCAAATCGACTGCCCTGCCATATTGTAAACTTGAATCGGATAAGATTTGGGGGAAGGTTTGAAGGTTTTGATTTGGAGGGAAAATTGTCCTTGATTGGGGTTTGGGTACAATTGAAGGAAAGAATTAGAGAGGATTTCGGTTTCTTCTTCAATTGAAGTGGTTAGGCAATTGATGAAGCCATCTATGTGACCTAAATCCTCTATTTCTAAATAGTAATAACTGTGATTTGGGAGGGTGTCTAATTCTGTAAAAGCGTAGTATTGGTTTTGGGAGTCGATGTAGAAAACCCTATCTAAAGAACTGATGTTCATTCTTTCTAAGAAATGAACAACCCCACCAAACTCTCCCAAACATTCTATTTCGAGGTACTGATGTATGAAACTGGGTTCATAACATTTATACCCATAATTCCAATCAAAACTTTGTTCAAAAAGAACATTTTTTTCATTAGAATCAATTACCTCTAAAACAACATCGCTACAACAACCTTGGTAAAAAGAAAAACTATGGGTATTCTCCAATACTTCATTATGCGTTCCGATGATTGAGTAAGGAGGTGTTCCGTATATTATTGTGAACTCAAAGAATGATTCATTTTCTGCGGGGTTGTATTTAGTCTTCCAATCTAATGCTAAATCTTTCTCCTCGAAGCCCTTTAATTCAATGTTTCCATTTGTTTTTTCTCCTAAATCATTTTCAAGTTCATAAATAATAAAATCTTTTTCACAACCATTTTCATTCATTTTGTATTCCATATCTCCATTTGAAGACCATTCCAAAAGTTCTCCACATTCAGGAGTCTTTATAATATTAGAAACTCGAAGTTCTTGTCCAAAATCGTTTTCTAATACATTGAAGAAAAATAAGTTTCCCTCCAATACTTCAAAAGAATCAGGAATAGCTGCCAAGCAGTTTAACAAAGTATCAAAAACCAGTCCATCGGATTGTGGAATAAAAAGATAAGCCAAATTGGGAATTGTATCTATCTGTTTAAAGGAGTTTTCAGTTCCTTCAATATCTATCCAATAAGCTTCTTCAACAAGGCTTTCTAAAATTTCGACCCTTACTTTACCATTTCCGATACATAGAATTTTAGGTTTATGATACCATGAATCTTCACACAACCACCAAACACAAGGTTGTTCACCTCCTCTATAATAAAATTCTTGCTCCAAACTGTCAGTTACAAATACCTCATAAGGTTTCCCAATATCTATAAACTTAAAATTAAGAACACCATAATCAAAAAGCGTTGTATCTATATCATTAACAGTCACTTCAAAAGGTAGAGTTCCTCCATGGACACCAATATTAAGAATGTACTCACCTGTTTCATACGTACCAGAACAATCTCTTTCGACTTGCACTATCAATTCTGGAAGTATTGTAATGGTAATCGTCACCATGGCGTAAGCTTTTACTCCCGATAAATCAATTACTTCATAAACAAAAGAATCAAATTCACACTCCGTATCAGCGTCTGCTACATAAACTATATTCCCATCTTCTTGCCAATCAACAATTACCCCACAAGCAGGAGAAACAACGATATTCGTTAGCCGTAAACTATCCCCTTTATCATTCGCCAAAACATCAATAAAGACAGGCTCACCAGGAGAAGTTTCCCCAAAATCATCCACCGCCTCTATATCCTCCAACACCCCACATTCGTTCCCTGCAATTCCCCATTGCAGCCCAAAAATCAAGATTCCGAAAGTCAGTAGTAGTTTGTGCATAGTAAATCGGTTTTGAAGTAGTAAATATTTTTTTGAACAAGAACTGCCAGATAGAAAGTGAAGTACTTGAACTCTTGCCAGTAAAGTTCTTTTTCATCTAACAGTTCTTGTTCACACACCCTACTAAACGGAATCCCCCCAAAAAGGTAAATCGGTACAAATGAAAAACGCTCAACAATACTGGATTTTACTCCACTATCATTGAGCGTTTCTTAATCTTAAAATATGGATAAATAAAATTATGCTGCCCTACCATCTCCCAGAAGTACCACATCCAATTGATGCGTAGTCTCTTGCAATTTTTCCAAGTCCAAATCTTCATTTGTATCCAAAGCCTCTATCAAACCTTCAATTTGCCGTTGTTGGTGTTGCAATTTTATCTTCAAAGCCAAGCGAATGACCCTTGACATATCTTTTTTAAGAGCAGATTTTGAGGTGTTTGATAATATAGAAGGTTGTATGCCTTCTTTGAGTTCTGAAATGGTTGTATCAATGGTATTCAATATTTTATTTATGTCTATTGGGTTATTCATTTTCCAAAAGTTTAGAAAGTTCTATTAATCCGTCTAAACGGCTGTCTATAAATGCTTGAACGCCCTCTTTCCCTAATTGTTCTTCAAAATGTTCAGGATATAAGTGCAATAAGGTAAGTTGCTTTTCAAGCAAATCAATCCGTTGTCTAATTTCCTTTTCGGTCATTGAGTTCATTCATTGTCTAACATTGGCACAAATTTACGAAAAACCTATGGAATCTAAATCCCTCACTCCACCCAAAACCGTTCCACCAAAACCTCATCCTCCATCACCATCTGCAATACATACAATCCACTTCCTACATTCCCCAAATCTAAGGTTTCCAAGCGATTGTTTTGTACCGTTCCTTTCCAAATCAATTGTCCTTTTGTGTTGTAAACTTGAATTGGGTAATATTGAAGGGAAGGTTTGGGTGTTTGGATTTGGAGGGAAAATTGTCCTTTATTCGGGTTGGGGTACAATTGAAGGAAAGAATTAGAGAGGATTTCGGTTTCTTCTTCAATTGAAGTAGTAAGGCAATTGACGAAGCCGTCTATGTGACCTAAGTGTTTTAGTTCTAAGTAGTAGTAGCTGTTATTTGGAATGGTATCTTGGTTTCTTAGTTCGTGGTATTGGTTTTGGGAGTTGATGTAGAAAACCCTATCTAAAGAACTGATGTTCATTCTTTCTAAGAAATGAACAACCCCACCAAACTCCCCCAAACATTCTATTTCGAGGTACTGATGAATAAATCTGGGTTGGTAACAATCATCATATCCAAAACATTCAAAGGAGGAATTCCATCCTAAAAAAGTTGTTTGCCCATTGCTATCCGTGACTTCTATTTTAAAGTTTTCACCACAAAAAATGATTAGTCCAAAGACATTGTCTTCCATCACATCATTGTAGTTCCCCATTATGGTGTAAGGAGGAGTGCCTTCTTCAATGGTAATTTCTATCTGACAAACGGAATCATCACACTCCAATAGTTCCCATTCCAAATACATACTTCCGTTTAAGTCTTCTCCAAATTCAACCTTTGCAGTTGTCTTTTCGCCCAAATCATTTACTACCTCATATACCAATGAATCTTTGAAACACTCTTTATTTTCATTTGCTCTGTATAGCATTTCACCATTGGCAGACCACTCCAACAATTCCCCACATTGAGGCATTTCTACAATATCTGAAACCTGTATTTCCTGCCCAAAGTCATTTTCAAAAACATTGAAGAATGCAATCTCTCCCATCGAAATATCAACAAAATCATCGTTGGCAGAGAGACAATTTATCAAGGTGTCAAAGCCTATTCCATCCAAAAGAGGAATGGACAAAAAGGAGAAATCAGGAATCGTATCTGCCTGCTTCAAAGGATGTTCGACTCCTTCAAAATCTACCCAATGAGCATCTTCAACAAGGCTCTCTAAAATTTCCACCCTTACATCCCCTCCCCCAAGGCAAGTAATGCTAGGTTTGTAATCCCCTCCTTCTTCACAAAACCAATTCAAATAGACACAAGGATTCACAGTAAACATTTCATAGAACTCCTGCCCTGTGCTGTCTCGTACAGATAATTCGTAAGATTGAGCAGTGCCAGTTTCTAAAAACTCATAACTAATCATACCTGACTCATACAGTGTGTCTTCTTGCCCATTTATATCAATCAGAAAGGGAGGCATCTCGCCATAAACAAAAATATCCCATGAGTAATTTCCTGTTTCATAAGCCCCAGAACAGTCTCGTTCTGCCTCTACTATCAGCAAGGGAAAATGCTCAATAAAAATCGTCGCCACCGCCGTATCTTTTTCGCCCCAATTGTCCTCTACTTCATACACAAATTTATCAACCGTACATTCCGTATCAACATCTGCCAAATAAACTACCTCTCCATATTCCGACCATTCCAAAATTTCGCCACATTGAGGCAACTCTATAATTTGAGTAATTCTAAGCCCATCTCCTTGGTCATTCGCTAAGACATTGATAATTGCATCTTCACCAGGAAATGTTGAGCCAAAGTCATCCACTGCTTCAATATCAGATGTTCGGCAGTTGATGAAGCCGTCAATGTGACCAGACTGCTTGGTTTCCACATAAAAATAAGAATGATTGGGGAAAGCAATGTTTCCAATTTCGGCAAAATCAAGTGGGTGGTAAGTTCCGTCAGATTCTATCCAAAATGATTTTCGAGTCGAAAAACCCTCTGCATTGTTTACGATTGAACCTTCAATATTCGCCGTTTCATCCCCATTGCATTCAATGGTATAAGTTCCCCAATAACTTTTGTCAGCAAGCTCGTAACACTCTCCAATACATTGCCCCCAATAAGTAGGTTCAAACTTAGCAGAATTACTATCAGCATCTATTACCTCAACAAACGCATTCACATTTTGTGGTATAAACATTGAAAAGTAATTCTCAACAATATCATCATTAAAAAGCCCAAAAACGGAGTAAGGAGGCGCTCCATTTTCGATGGTAACAGACAACAAACCCAAAACCTCTGTATGACACTCTACCTCCCAATTCAAAATTAAAGTAGGCTCTTGTTCTACTTCAATCCATACCGTTGCGGTATCTTTTTGCCCAAATTCATTGGTGAGAACATAGTTCAAACTGTCTTCCTCACAGTTCACATTTTCCTCCGAACTGTAGTAAATATAGTTTTCCAAATCCCAAGCTTGAAATTCTCCACAAACAGGAAGTGTCAAAATCTCACTAACTTCAATATTTTTTCCAAAATCATTCTCCATGATATTCAATAACCTACTCCTTCCAAGACCCACCACTAAATAATCATCACTTGCACCAAAGCAATTCACCAAAGTATCAGATTGACCTCCACACATTTGAAAAAACTGCAAATAAGACCTATCCAAAACAATATCCCCATCCTTCAATGCTTGCCTATGTCCATCTGGAGCAGTCCAATAGGCTTCTTCTATTACTTCATCCGCCTCAAATTGAACAGTAGTCGTTCCGTCCCCATTACATTGAAGTTCATAAGGTTTCCAATTAGGATAGCAATATGGCAGATGACTACACCAAAACTCACTTGTGTAGTAAAATACATTGCCTTCACTATCCGATATAAACACTTCGTATTTTTCCCATTCTGAAATACATACAGGCTCAAAAAGGCTTTCTCCCTCTAACAAAACCTTGCTTACTGAATAATTTTCAGTAAGATAGGTTATTTCAAATGGAGGGTAAATACCTGTCAATATATTCACCTCCAAATATTTACAATTATAGCAGTCAAACAATGTAGTACAATCCAAATAAATCTGTCCATACAAAGGAGTATCTTCCAAAAAATTGATAAACACCTGTGCCGAATCTTTTTTGCCGTCACTATCTTCAATGACATATTCAAGGCTATCCTTTGAATTTAAAGGTGTTGAAGGATTCAATACATACTCAATCCATCCATTTTCTTCCCGATTTAAAATGATACCTTTTGGGTAATCGCTTATTTCAACCAACTTGATGTTATCCCCTTTGTCATTATCCAAAACATTGATTTTCAATATTATTCCCCTGTAGGTTTCCCCAAAATCATCCACCGCCTCTATATCCTCCAACACCCCACATTCATTCCCTGCAATTCCCCATTGCAGCCCAAAAATCAAGACTCCGAAAGTCAGTAGTAGTTTGTGCATAGTAGCTTGTTTTTTGATTAGAGTTCGTTCATGCCTGTCTATTCTAAAAACGGAAAAGAGGAAAAAGGTAAATCATACATCTTATTCCTTTGGCTCAAATGGAACTATTTACTCCAAACAATCATTCTTATAACAGAATCAAAATTCAATATTTATGCTCAAAATTTACTTTTCCCTTAGCTTATTTTTATGTGTTTTTTGTAGTGTTTTCGCCCAAAACTGTTTGCCTGATGGAGCAGTATTCACCAACCAATCCCAAATTGACTCGTTTGTCATCAATTATCCTAATTGTAGGGTAATAGAAGGTTCGCTGGTTATTAGAGATGGGTTGGATATCAACAACCTATCCGCTTTTAGTTCCATCGAAAAAGTCAATAAGTCTGTATATATCAGCAAATGCCCAGACTTGAAAAACTTACAAGGTCTCAACAATTTACAAGAAGTCGGAGCACGTTTTGTTGCCACACAAAACGATTCTCTGCAAAATTTCGATGGACTTGAAAACCTGCAATTTATTGGCAATTCGCTGGTTATTACCTACAATTATTCCCTTATCCATATCAAATCCCTGAAAAAAATCACTTCAATAAAGAGCTTGGAGATAAAGAGCAACAGTCAATTGGAGAGTTTGGAAGGTTTAGAAGGACTTCAATCCATTGAAGGAGATATTTTCATTGAGTTCAATACCGCTTTGACGAGTCTTTCTACAGGTTTTCAAACACTTACCGAATATCCTTACAATCTTATCTTCGTTAACAATCCACTTACGAACTTGGCAGGGTTGGAAAATTTGACCCATATTGGAGGTGATTTCATTATTAGCGAAACGCATATTAGTGATTTATCCGATTTACAAGAACTCACAAGTGTAGGCGGTACTTTGAACATTACCGACAATGAGTATTTGGAAAACTTCAATGGCTTGGCAGGGCTTCAAACGATTGGTGAAGACCTATCTATTTGGGACAATCCATTGATTACCGATTTAAGTGGTTTCGAAAACGTGTCTCTTGGTGAAAATTTGACATTGGCGAGAATGGATGCCTTCCAAAACTTTCATGTTTTAGAAAATTGGACAGCCATAAATGGGCGATTGGCGATTTCAAATTGTCCTCAAGTCACTTCTTTGGAGGGATTGCACAACCTAAACACGCTTAATGGTTTGTATTTATGGACAAATGAAACTTTGACAGATTTGACTGCCCTTCAAAACATTACGACAATGGAAGGGCTCCTAGTCCTCAACCGCAATTCCGCCTTGAGCAGTTTGCAGGGCTTACACAATGTCAGTTCAATTGGTCGGTATGTGCAAATCAGAAGGAACGACAATTTACGAGATTTAAAGGGTTTGGCTTCCTTGGTCAGTGTGGGCGAACATTTAGAGATAGCTTTTAACGACCATGTTGATTTCAATAATTTTGAAGGCTTAGAAAATCTTCAATTTGTAGAAGGAGATTTTGGAATCACCAACAACAAATACCAAACAAGCCTGAAAGGTCTGGACAATATTACTTCTGTTGGTGGGCGGTTGAGTTTTGGGAGTTGTGAGGCTTTGGAGAACATGGATTCGGGCTTCAATAAATTGACGCATATTGGTAGAGGATTGAGTATTTACAACAGCGGTTTTCTCAACTTGGAAGGCTTCAAAAATCTTCAAAATGTAAAGGATTTTGTACGAATCCTACAAAACGAATCTATCATCAATCTTCAAGGTTTTGAAAACCTGACAGCTATAGATGGTTATCTTTCAATTGAAGCGAATGACAACCTCAGCAGTCTGCAAGGTTTGGATAATTTAGACCCAACCTTATTGGACAGTTTGTTCATTGTGGATTCTTTTTCGCTTTCGGAGTGCAATGTAGAAAGTGTGTGTGCTTATCTACAAATACCTGAAAATGTAAGTGTAATTGTTGAAAATGTGGCAGGCTGCAATTCGGTGGAAGAAGTGAAAATGGCTTGTGGTATTGTGTCCATTCCTTCAAATTCGGCTGCTGCAAAGTGGCAAATTTTTCCGAATCCGAGCATGGGGCGTTTTTCTATTTCGGGGGATTTTTCTCCTACGGCTGTTATTGAAGTGAGGAATCATTTGGGGCAACTGCTGCTGCTTCAAAACCTTCAAAATGATAGCTTTATTGACCTGACCCGTTTTCCAAATGGGCTTTATTGGGTGAAATTGAAGGAGGAAAATAGAATGGTGGAGGTTCGGAAGGTGGTGAAGTATTGATCAAAACCTATAAAACAATGAAATACAACTTAGACTGGGCAAAACAAGCCTACGAATCGGGTACAATAGAGAGTTATATCTTTTTTTGGGGACATACGCCCAAAACAAAAAATGGGCGAATCCATAAGACCTGTTTCAGTCAGTGGTGGGAAGGAGTGTTTGAAGTGGACGGAATTTTGTACAAATCTGCCGAACATTGGATGATGGCAAAGAAAGCAAAAACCTTTAGCGATACAGAAATGTACCAAAAAATCATTGAAGCGAAAACACCTGCCGAAGCGAAACGATTGGGGCGGAAAGTACGGAATTTTGACCACGCTATTTGGGATAAGGTCTGCTATGAGATTGTAAAGGAAGGAAACTTGCACAAGTTTGGGAAGAGTACCAAATTGAAGGACTATCTTTTGGGTACAGGCAATTCGGTATTGGTAGAGGCAAGTCCTTTAGATACGATTTGGGGGATTGGATTGACGCAGGATGCACCGAACATTGAGAATCCAAATACTTGGTTGGGGAGCAATTTATTGGGTTTTGTACTGATGGAAGTAAGAGATGAATTGAAGAAAGCAACGATTTGAAAGCAACGATTTAAATTGTATAGCCGTATTTTACAGTATTACTAATCCGTTAAACCTCTTTGCTATGTTTACTTCAAAATATTTTTCGGTGTTCTTTCTATTGATAATCGTGTTTTCAATGGTTTCTTGTGACAAAGAAGGCGATGACGATATGCCTAAACCTCAACCAATTGAAAGCAATAAAATCAACTTTGAGAGTTTGGAAGTTGGTCAAAAAAGCATTTACATTCGTTTGATGGGTGAAAATTACTATGACGACAGCAATAATAATTTTGAATATTTGGCAGACACCTTGATTGTGGAGGTTACTGAAAAAACAGATACAGGCTTTGTCTTCCAAGACTACCTGACACCAGCTTCAAGATCGCTTACCGAACCCAATTGGGAAAAACGGTATTGGGATGCAAACAAAGTCAATACCTACCACATTGCAGTGAAAGACAACCAAATCAGTGCGACTTCTTTGTCAGAAGAACAATATGGAAGTTCTCACATCGGCTATTTGAATGATGAAAACGCAGCACTCTCTTTTACACCCATTACCGAAAATCCAATGACCATTGAAGGTTGGAAAGTAATTGGCCCACACAATGAAAGTTATTCGGAAGGTTATGCAGAGAATTATTCACTGTTTGGAATATTTTATGATCGCTTAAACATTGTCATCAACAATGTGCCGATGCAAGTAGATGGCCCTGGAACAACTACGGTTTACAACAAAAATTCAGGAATTGTTAGAATCAGCACTTACAGTGCATGGACAGGTGAAGCGTGGGGTTGGGATTTGCTATCTGAATAGTGTTTCTTAACTTGGCAGTTTAATTGGTACTCCCAAATGCTTGTCTATGCCTATCACCAGAAAAGAACAAAGCAATGCTACTCGAAAAAGAATCATGCAAACGGCACTGAGGCTGTTTGCTGTGAATGGTTATGAACGCACGACAACTCGTAAAATTGCAGAAGATGCTAAAATGAGTGTGAGCTTGTTGTACAACTACTTCGACTCCAAAGACGAACTGCTAAAGGCGATTTTTTTAGAGGGATTTGGGGTCATCAAGGCGATGTTTAAGAAGGACAGGTACAGAGATTTGACCTTAGAGGTATTTCTTCAAAACACGTTTCGACTGATTCGCAGACATCCCGATTTTTGGCGGTTGTTTTACAGTTTGCGAATGTCGGCAGTTGTTCAAGAACTATTGGAGGAAGAAGTTGATGAAATGGTGGTGTTTGTGCATTACCATTTTCAGAGTTTATTGAAAACCACAAAAGTAGAGGCAACTTCTACCGAAGCCCATATTTTGTTTGCTACGGTGGACGGTTTGATCAATCACTATATTTTTCAGGGCGAACAGTATCCGATTGTTAAAGTAATTCGGCGGTTGGTGGAAAAGTATGGGTAGCATCAGTAAAAACTTCAAAACCTCAATATGGCAATATTCTTGCAGTGTTCTGACAAGAATTGCTTATTTTTAGTAAAAAATGCCATGAACCTACGAATACACCTACAAGATGCCCGAAGACTTTTTGAGGAAGGCAAAGACCTGTTTCATTCGGGTCAATACAATACAGCTTTAGAAAAATGGAAAAAAGCATCCAAGAATTTTGAGGAGGGCAAACAATGGGAATCTCTATTGGAAACTCACATAGAAATGGTCCACTGCTACTACGAATTGTTTCAACATGAAAAAGCGATTCAGCTTTTGGCTCAAAGTCTTGAAATTACAAATACGCACCTTTCTACAAGTCCTATATGGAAAGTACGATGCTACATAGAACTGGGTAAAAACTGCTTGAATGCACGGCAGTTTGAAGAAGGCAAACAACATGTTTTGAAGGCAATAGACCTACTTCAAAACAAAGAAGCACAATTTCCACTCGAAATCGCTGCATCCCACCATTCTTTAGCCTTCTATTACGGTCAGATAGGAGATTTCCAACTTCAAAAAAAGCATTACGAAACCGCACTCGAAATCAAACTTCGAGCGGGCTTCTCAGAGCTAAAAAGTACGGCTGAAACCTATGAATCTCTTGCTTTTTGTAGTCATCACTTGGGTTTGATAGATGACATGTTGGAATACCTAAAAAAAAGTTTGGCTATCTACATCAAAAAATTGGGTGACAAACACCCCAAAGTTGCTCACAATTATTTCAAAATCAGCTTTTATTATACACACAAAGGAGATATAGACCAAGCCCTCAATTACATTCACAAATCACTGAACCTACTTCTACAAGCTGAACAAAAACACCTTCATCCAATCGCCAATTGCTACAATGCCCTAGGGTTTTTGTTGGGCCGAAAGGGGGATTACCTCCAACAACTACACTATTTTAAACAAGAACGGGAAGTATGGGAACAACTGTTTGAGGGCAAAGAGTTAGAAGCCCAATTAATCAACAACAATAGCAATGTTGGTTACAGTCATACACAATTGGGTAATTATGAAGAAGCATTGAAGTCCCTGCATTTAGCCCTAAAATATGCCAAAGAAACTCTCGGAGAAATCCATCCAGAAGTTGCTCGTATTCAAGACAATATCGGAGTAGTGTTGCTCAAATGTGGTCGTAAAACTGAGGCCTATGCTCATTTTGAAACTGCGCTTCAAATGGCATTGAAATTTCATGGTAAAAAGCACCTCAAAATCAACTCAATGTACCAGCATTTGGGTGATTATTACCAGCATATTCACAACTTTCCCAAACAAATTGAAGCCTACCAAAAAGCCATCATTGCACTCGTGACTGACTTCAATGAAGAAAATTATGATTTCAATCCTATCATTCCTGAACACCAATCCCACACCACCGAACTTTTGGAAACCCTACACAAAAAAGCAAATGCACTGGTCAATTGGTACCAAACAACTCAATCCATAAAAGACCTACAAACGGCGGCAGCTACTTACCAAACGACCATTGATTTTGTGCAACAAATGCGTCAAAGTCATCAAATTGAAGGCTCGAAATTGTGGCTTTCTAAGGCGGCTTTGGGCATATTTGAAGACACCTTCAAGGCTGTTTACCAACTCATTGAAGTAACCAAAATGCCAAGCAAAAAAGCAAAACAAAAAGGTGCTTTTTTCCTTCTTAGCGAACAAACCAAAGCCGCACTTTTGCTCTCCAATGTCAAGGAAAATGAAGCAAAAGCAAATGCTGCCATTCCCTCAAAACTTTTGGAACAGGAACAAAAACTGAAACGAGAGCTGACCTACCTTGAGAAAAGTATTGCCCAACAAAAAGCAAAAGGCACAGAAACAATCCATCCACTTTTACTCCGATTTCAGAGCGAATATTTCGACGCACAGCAAGCCTATCAGCAACTTATCCGCACTTTTGAAAAAGATTACCCCGCTTATCACCAATTGAAGTACAATATCGAAATGGCGAAAGTGGAAAAAATACAGACCTATTTACAACAGAAGAACAGCAATGAAATCCAATGCCAAACAGCCCTCCTGTCCTATTTTGTAGGTAAAAAAGAAGTGTATATTTTCGCTTTTACCGATATGCTTTTTGAAGTGAAAAAAGTTCTCAAACTTCCTCACTTCAATGAACTCATAGAATCGCTTCAAGAATCCATTCAGTTGATTGATTTATATGATTTTAGTAAGATAGCAAGGCGATTATATGGCCTATTGATTCAGCCCATTGAAGCCTTGATTTCAGAAACCAAAAAACTGATTATTCTCCGACATGATGTTTTAGAATACCTACCTTTTGAAGTCCTTTTGACAAATGACATTTCTTCTACTTCAAATCCAAGTTACGCCGACCTTCCTTACCTCCTCCAACGCTTTGAAATTTGCTACCATTATTCCGCTACTTTGCTTTTGAATGGCGTTCCCAAAAGTTATGTAACAAAAAACTTACCCAATACTTTTTTGGGTCTTGCACCTGTGACCTTCAATGGAAAAGAACCTGTAGAATTGGAGATGGAAAGCAAACGTGGTAAAAGCAAGATTTTGAGAAACAATCAGGCGATGGAGCAAGCATTGCAGCAGTTGCCGAATACCGAAACAGAGGTGAAGGAAGTTTACCAACTTTTTCAAGCCAAAAAAATGGATGCCAAAGCTTTTTTATACGGTTCTGCTTCAAAGAAAAACTTGATGTCTGAGGCTTCAAAACACAAGTTTTTATTGATTTCAACGCATGGTTTCGTAGAAGATGAAGAGGCGGGATTGTCGGGGATTTGTTTGGCAGAGGTAAAACAAGAACCTGATATTCGGAAGAATGGCAAGGAACAAGAATGGAATACAGAAAAGAAAAATACTTCAAGGCAATCGTACAGAAACACAAATAATGAAACACACAAACACGCAAATACAAGTCAAAAAGACTATTTCCTCTATGCTTCCGATGCCTATCACCTTCAATTGAATGCCGATTTGGTAGTATTGAGCAGTTGCAGCAGTGGTATTGGTAAATTGCAGAAAGGTGAAGGGATGATGGCCATAAATCGAGGGTTTTTGTATGCAGGAGCGAGCAATATTGTGTTCACCCAATTCGACATTCCCGACCGAAGTAGCAGCCTCTTGGTCAAAAAACTGTTTCACTACATTTTGGAAGGGAACTCCTACCCTACCGCTCTTCAACGGGCTAAGTTAGAGATGATTCAATCGAAGGGAAGCAGTCCGCAAGATTGGGCGGGGTTTGTACTGATTGGGGCATGAAGGTATAGGCAAAGAGGTTTTATATACATCCGAAACGTTCACCGAGTATCACTTTTTATCCACCATCCGATTAAACACAAACAACGTCACCAACAAAGTCGCCAAAGGAATCAACGACATATAGAAAGCTGTCTGACCATCGTAATGCTCAAACATATAGCCCGTAATCATCGAACCCGTAGTGCCACCCAAAGCCGAAAAAACGACAATCAAACCCGACATGGGAGCGTGTTGGTGGACAGGTAAAGCACTCAAAATAGCCGAATTAATGGCAGGATAAATTGGTGCCAAACATAAACCAATCATTGGAAAAACAAAGGCTGCCAAAGGTGCATCAAACCAACCAGTAATCACCCGACCTTCTTCAATACCACTCGCCAAGGGCAAGCTAACCAAAACCAATCCTGCTGCTAAAACCAAACTCACTGCAACAACCGGAAACCATTTGACTTTTTGCAGTGCAAAACCCGCCAAGAAACGTCCCAAAGCCGTAGAACCTGCCAAAATAGCCGCCATTTCGATACTCAAAGAAGTAGGTAAATTCAGAATTTTGCTGTTAAAACTCGGTAGCCAGCTCATAATCCCTTGTTCAACAAGCACATAAACAAATGCACTAATGATAAATATCCCCACCAAAGGTTTCACCATTAAGCGTATCATCCCTGCAAATTCTTCTGCAAAACTCTTATTATCATCGTGTTGTTGCTGAACTTTCGATTCATCCAAAGGCGTGGACAGCAATAGTAAAAAAGCAGCAAAAGAAATACCCGCCAACAAAAAATAAGCCTTTAACCAATCCGTAGATGCAGCATTAGAATCATCCACAAAGGCACTGAACACAAAATAGCCCGACAAAATACCGATCATAAAAAAGGACTCCAAAAAATTCATAAAACTGGCATGTTCCTTATCATCTTCGGTGATAATACCAATTGTCGCAAAAGCCGACACCTTAATCAGCGCAAAACTCACCCCAACGGTGGCAAACAATAGTTTAGTCATCCAAAAACTCGGTAAAAATGGCATTTCCAAACACGCTACTGTCACCAACAGCAAAGCCAACAACATAGCCCTTTTGTAGCCAATCCGCACAATGTAAGATGCCACCAAAAAAGAAGTAATCGCAATACTCAAATCTTTGAAAACCTCCAATATACTTGCTCCCGATTCCGATATACCATAATTGTTTTGTACCTGCAATATGACCGTTCCGACACTATTCAGCAGAATAGCAAACACGAAATAGTTGAGCATCAACGAAAGTTTGACTCGTAATTTTGGATTCATAGTGTTTGATTTTAATTGTGAATGATTTTGGCTGCTTAAATATAGCCAAATTTCCTTGAGGAACGAATGAAACCATTTTGCTTTTTCTAATTACCATCGTTTTCTTCTATTTTCCATCCATAGGCTGTATCTTAGCTTGTAACTAAAACAAAACCGACAATCAAAATGAAACTACATCTAATCACTCTATTTTTCTTCCTAAGCACACAATTCATTATAGCTCAAAATACTATACAACGAATCGAACCTCCCAATTGGTGGATAGGTATGAAACACCACACTATTCAACTGTTGGTATATGGCGAAAAAGTAGCCGATTTGACTCCAAAAATAGACTATCCAAATATCCACCTCCAACAAGTTAGTCAACTGCAAAATCCCAATTACCTCTTTTTAACGATAGACATTGGCGAAAAGGCAAAGGCAGGTTCAGTAAAAATAGATTTTTATAAAAACGATAACATTGCAGAATCCCACAATTTTGATTTACTGCAAAGAACAGCAGGCAGAGCAAACATTGAAGGCTTCAATTCTTCAGATGCCATTTATCTGATTACCCCCGACCGATTTGCCAATGGCAACACTGATAACGACAATATGGACGGATTGAAGGAAAAGGCCAACCGAGATTTCAAGGGTGGAAGACATGGAGGTGATATTGCAGGCATTGAACAAAATTTGGATTACATCAAAGATTTGGGTTTCACTGCAATATGGCTCAATCCATTGCTCGAAAACGATATGGCAGAATATAGCTATCATGGCTATTCAACCACCGATTTCTACAAAGTCGACCCTCGTTTTGGCAGCAATGAAGCCTACCAAAAAATGGCTGAACAAGCCAGTTCAAAGGGTTTGAAGTTGATTATGGATATGATTGTAAACCATTGTGGGTCTGAACATTGGTGGATGAAAGACTTACCAAGCGATGACTGGATCAATCAATGGGAAACCTATACCCAAACCAATCACCGCAAAACCGTGCTGCAAGACCCACACGTTGCAGCAATTGACAAAAAAGTGTTTGCCGATGGATGGTTTGTACCGACCATGCCCGACCTCAACCAACGCAATCCTTTCATGGCTACCTACTTGACTCAGAACGGCATTTGGTGGGTTGAATATTTGGGTTTGTCAGGTATTCGCATGGACACTTACCCTTATCCAGATATGGACTACATGGCAGATTGGGTCAATGCTTTGATGAAAGAATATCCCAATTTCAATATTGTGGGAGAAGAATGGTACGAAACTCCCGCCATCGTTTCGTATTGGCAAAAGGATAAAAAAAATCCCAATGGCTATGAATCCAATTTGAAGAGTGTCATGGACTTCCCACTCCAAACGGCAATGGTCAATGCTTTGAAAAACGAAGAAACCTTCAAAACAGGGTTGATTCAAATCTACGAAACCTTGGGCCACGATTTTTTGTATTCCCACCCAAATGACTTGGTGATTTTCCCAGATAACCATGACATGAGCCGAATTTTCACCCAACTAAACGAAGATTTTGATCTTTTCAAACAGGCAATGGCCTTCACACTAACCATGAGAGGTGTTCCACAAATCTACTACGGCACCGAAATCCTAATGACCAATCCTGGAACAGATGACCACGGCATCATTCGCAGCGATTTTCCTGGCGGTTGGAAAGGCGATAAAACAGATGTTTTCAAAGAAAAAGGCTTAACGGATCAACAAAAAGCTGCCAAACAATACCTCACCCAACTCCTTCAATGGCGCAAAACAGCAACGGCTGTCCACAACGGAAAATTGATGCACTTCATCCCGCAAGACGGTATATATGTCTATTTTCGCTACAATGATAATCAAAAAATCATGGTGGTGATGAACAAAAACGAAAAAGCTACTTCTTTGGAATTGAAGCGTTTTGCAGAAATGTTGGAAGGAGAAACACAAGGCAAGGAAGTATTAACTTCAAAGGTGTATCCATTGAAGGAAAAATTGGAGGTTCCTGCAAATAGTACTTTGATACTGGAAATTGAGTAATATTACTCGTTCTCCTTTTTCCAAAAAATTTAACCTGAAAATATGAAGAAAATACCCAAAAGACAAGATACTGGAAACCTCTATGACCGAATTTTTAAGGAAAATGCTAAAGCGTTGTTCATACCTTTGATTGAACAAGAACTGGGCATCAAAATCATTTCCTACAAGCCACTTCAAGAAAAAATAACGAAGACGATTGAGCGAGAAATGGATTTCTTTTACCAAGTTGTAACGGACGAGAACAAGACTGTTTTATTGCATATCGAATTTCAAACGCAGAATGACAAAGAGATGCTTTACCGAATGGGAGAATACCATGGTTTGGCTTTCAGTAGATACAAGCTGCCTATCAAACACATTGTCATCTATTTGGGAAAGGGAAAACCTAGTATGAAAACCAAATTGAAGGACGAAGAAAAGTTTGAAGGATTCGAGCTAATCAATATTCACGAGTTGAACACCACTCAATTGTTGAGTTCTCAGATTCCCGAAATTGTGCTTTTAGCGATGCTGAGTAACTACGAAAGCGAACGAACTGAGTCTATTTTGCGTTTAATAGTCATGTAGCTGAAAGCGGTCAGTAAAACCCAAAAGGACTTATCAAAATACCTTCAACAACTGATTATTCTTTCGAGGCTGCGTAAATTAGAAACATTAACCATCAAAATTATACAAGACATGCCTATCATTTATGACATCAAACAGGACGAACTTTATAAACAAGGGATTGAAGAAGGAATCAAAAAAGTAGCTATTCGATGCATAGAACAAAACATGGGGCATGAAGAAGTAGCCATTATTACTGGATTGACTATCAATCAAGTAAAAGAAATTGATAACAAGAGAAAAAATCACAAATAAAAATCGCACAAAATATGCCTACTTTTTATGACATCCAACAAGATGAACTTTACAAACAAGGAGTTGAACAGGGAATCGAAAAAGGAATTGAGCGAGGAATCGAACAGGGAATCGAAAAAGGAATACAAAAAATAACCCTTCGATGCTTGGATCAAGGTAAAGGTTATGAAGAAATAACCATTATTACAGGATTGACTGTAACTCAGGTCAAGGACATTGACAATCAAAGAAAAAAATAAGCAAATACCTTTACTATGCCTCCTACTTATACCCCTTTCGAAGAAGTATTTGGTGATTTATTCCACGATGTACAAACAAGTGGCATTTTCGCTGATTCTAAGACATTTATTGATGCAACGGCAAAACAACCTGCAGCAAAAATCATGCAAAATTACCACCAAATCAAGAGAAATAATACACTTACTGTTAATGATTTGAAGGATTTTGTATTAGACAATTTCGACCTTCCGTCCTCCCTTTCAAACAGTTTTGAAACAGACAGCAATCGAACGGCTGCCGAACACATCGAAAACCTTTGGGATGTGCTGACCAGACAAGGCGACCAACCCATTGAAGGAAGTTCGTTGATTCCTCTACCCAATCCATATATCGTGCCTGGCGGACGGTTTGGAGAAATCTATTATTGGGACAGTTATTTCACCATGTTGGGTTTGGCAGAATCAGGTAGGTATGACATGATTGAAAACATGCTCGACAATTTTGCCTATCTAATTGATACAATTGGCTTTATTCCAAACGGAAACCGCACCTATTTTTTGGGGCGTTCACAACCACCTTTTTTTGCAGCGATGGTCAACCTCTTAGCTGCCGAAAAAGGCAATCAAATATTGGAAAAATACCTGTCTGTATTGCAGAAAGAATACGATTTTTGGATGGCGGGAGCAGCAGATTTGAGCCTCGAAAATCCAACACACAGGCGAGTGGTTCGGCTTCAAAATGGAACCATTGTCAACCGCTATTGGGATGACCGTCAAGGGCCTCGCCCCGAATCGTATGCCGAAGATTTGGAGTTGGCAGAAGAATCCAAACAGACGAATGAACAGTTGTACCAAAATTTGCGGGCTGCTTGTGAATCAGGATGGGATTTTAGCGCACGATGGTTTGCAGAAGGAACAGACTTCAAAACGATTCGCACAACAGAGTTGATTCCCGTTGACCTCAATTGTTTGATGTTTCATTTGGAAGAAACGCTTTCGACCGCTTATTTGCTGCAAAACAAGGCAGCCGAAGCCAATGATTTTGCAGCCAAAGCCGAACAGCGAAAAACGGCTATACAAACCTATTGTTGGAACATCGCTACGGAGTTTTTTGAAGACTATCATTTTCCAAGTCAAAATACAACTGGTATTCCCACACTTGCAGCAGCTTTCCCGCTTTTCTTCAACATCGCCAAACCATCGCAAGCGGCAAAAATAGCGAAGCGAATTCAAGCGGATTTTTTGAAGGCTGGAGGAGTAGTCACGACTTTGATAAAAAGTGGGCAACAATGGGATTTTCCGAATGGTTGGGCTCCCCTTCAATGGGTGACGATTCAGGGCTTACGCAATTATGGCTTTGATGTGGTAGCCAATAAGATCAGCGATAACTGGACGAAATTGAATCTAAAAGTTTATGAAAATACGGGCAAAATGATGGAGAAGTACAATGTTACGGATATGAATTTGGGAGCTGGTGGTGGAGAATATCCTGTACAAGATGGTTTTGGATGGACGAATGGGGTCTTGTTGAAGTTATTGAATGATTCAAAGTAAAACCAATTGTATTCTTTTCATTGTAAACAAATGAAATTCAATTAATTTCAGTGAATCGGTAGGGTAAAAAAGAAAATAGTTCCTTTTCCCAGTTCCGATTCTACCCAGATTTCTCCTCCGTATTGTTTTACAATCTTTTTGCAGATAGCCAGCCCGATGCCTGTTCCTTCATACTCTTCACGAGAATGTAAACGGGTAAGGAGTTCAAAAATTTTGGCTTGATGTTCAGTAGAGATACCAATTCCATTGTCACCAATAGCAACCTCCCATTCATCCTCTAACTCCCTCACTTTTATACGGATATGTGGTATTTCTTCCACACAAAATTTGATAGCATTCGCAACAAGGTTTTGAAACAATTGTATCATATCTGTTTGATGCGCCCTAATGATTGGTAAATTTTCTACTTCAATTATTGCTCCTTTTTCCTCAATAGCTAATTGCAAATTTTGCTGAACAGCCAGAAGCACTTCGTTCAAAGAAATCACCTGCTTGGCTTTCGTATTGATTCCTGCAATGGTGTAATTGAGTAGATCAGTTAGCAATAGACTCATACGTTGGTTAGCATTTTCGATAATGTTTAAGTACTCCAAAGCATTTTCATCCAATTTGTTTTCATAGCGTTTTCTAAGTAAACCACTAAAACTACCAATCATTCGTAGCGGTTCTTTCATATCATGCGATGCGGTACTTGCAAACAATTTCAATTCTTCATTTTTACTACTCAATAATTTTTGTTGTTGATATAATTGTTTAATCTTCAAATCTTTTTTTTCTGATTCGTATTTTAAGGTAAGATCCCCCATCGTTTTTTGCGCCTTATCATTGCAAATTTGAATATTCACTTTGATAAATTTTTCCAAATATTCACAGCCTTTTTCATAATCTCCGTTCAATTTATGAATATCTGCCATCAAGCGATAAGCCGCTTCTTGTCCACCTTTTAAGTCGGCTGCTTCTGCAATTTTTAACCCTTTTGTCAGTTCTTCAATACTATATGCATAGTGTTTTTGTTCTTTAAAAATCCGTGCCTTTGTGATGTAAGCCCGCATCAAACCTTCCATATTTTCGGTTTCTCTACTATACAAAATCGCCTCTTCAATGTATTTTAGTGCAGCTATTCTCGGTTTAAAATAATTTTAATATGACAATATACAAAAAAAAGCTTTTATTTGTGCTAAAAAGTTGAATGATAGATAATTTAATCGAAACAGTACGTAGTAATTTTGAGGAAATAAAAGACCATAGAGCATCTAATTCGACCTATACTTTGGTAAATTTACTAATGACAGGTTTTGCAATGTTTTCTCTCAAAGACCCTTCCTTATCGCACTTTCGAGGGCTATACCCTATTCGTTCAGCCAACCTTGAAAGAGTGTATGGTATAGATTCATTACCTTCAGACATAGCTCTTCGAGAAGGCTTAGATGGTGTAAGTCCATCCGATTTGCAATCGAAATTCAAAGCTCCAATTGATTTATTATCAAAAAAAGGAGTGTTTAAAAGCCGTTATGTTTTAGATGGTTATGTAGCAATTCCTTTCGATGCGACGGGTCATTATTGCTCAAATAAAAAAGGTTGTCCTCAGTGTTTGGTAAAAAATCATAAGAATGGGAAACAAACATTTTATCATCAATTATTGGGAGCCGCAGCGGTACATCCTAAGCAATCTACTGTTTTTCCAATTGCTTGTGAAGCAATCGTTCAGCAAGATGGAAATCAGAAAAATGATTGTGAGTTGAATGCTTGTAAACGCTTGATTCCTAAGGTGCGTAAAATGTTACCCAACGAGAAAATCATTGCTATATTTGATGCCTTATACCCCAATGGTTTTCATATCAAGGAGTTAGAAAAAGAAGATATGCGATATGTGATTGGCATTAAAGGTCAAAGTTATGTCAATATTCAGGTTCAAAGACTTCGGGAAGCAGGCAAGTTACAAAGCCGTACTTGGCAAAAAGACAATAAAACCTGTACTGCCTACTTTACAAATGGTCTTATTTTGAATGGAACTCACTTAGATGTTAAAACCAACTACTTTGAATATAAAGAAGTAGATAATCAAACAGGAAAGCAAGTTTTCTATAGCACTTGGATAACAGATATACCTATTAATGAGCAGAATATAGAGGAATTAGTTGCAGTAGCCAGAGCCAGATGGAAAATCGAAAATGAAACTTTCAATACCTTGAAAAATCAAGGCTATCATTTAGAGCATAATTATGGGCATGGAAAAAAGCATTTAACGACCAATTTTGCCTTGCTGACATTCTTAGCATTTTTAGTCGACCAAATAGCTCAACATATGGATACTTATTTTCAAAAAGCAAAGGCTACTTGTGGAACTTTCAAAGCTTTTTGGGAGAGAATTAGGGGGATTTTCTATCTAATTCCAGTGAAATCAATGAGGGCAATTTATAAATTTATTTGCCTTAATAAGCAGTTAAATATAGTTCCTTTAGAGTAAAATATATTGACCTTTTTATAAACCGAGAATAGCTGATTTTAGTGCCAACTCATATTCTTTATTCATCACATACAAATCAGCATAATTTATGTAGATGATGGCAATTGTGTTCTTATTTTTTGTCTCACTTGCAGCTTCTAAGGCTTTTTGTAGATAAAGGAAAGTCTCTTTATCTGCTTTTTTTTCAAAAAAACAAGTTGCGATATTGCAATACAATGAATCCAAATTTCGCTTTACTTTTTCTTTGAGTATTACATCCTTAGCCCTCATAAAATAGGATAGCCCTCTATCTACATTGAAATTTTTAACATGGATTGTGCCGATATTGCTTAGATAATTAGAAATTTGTTGCCCATCTTCTATTTTTTCTGCAATTTGCAATGCTTTGTAGTAGTAAGGAAGTGCCAAAGCAATAGAATTTTGCAGTGCGTAGGTATTACCTATACCTCCTTCTAACTGCATTTCCAGCTTTAATTTTTCATTTTCATTAAGTAAAGTTGATTGTTTGGTATCTTCGAAAATGATTAAAGCTTTGGAAAAAGCAGCTCTTGCTAATTCATATTCAGCTCTTAGTGTGTAGATATACCCTATTGCACAATAAGCCTTTATGACAGCAATTGTATAATTATACTCACTACTAAGTTTCAACAAAAATTTAGCTTCCTGATAACTTTCAAGTGAATAGATATCGATTTGCTGTATTTTTTTTATCAACTCTACTTCGGTATATGTATGGATATTGGGGGCTTTTATGATAGTAGTCAAGGCTTGAAATTTAATGTGACATATCAAAGTCATACTATTGCAATTTTTATACCAAAGCTATGATTAATAATTTTTCAATTTCAGAATACAATTTTCAAAAAAATTGCCCTTATGCAAAATAAATCAATTCAGGAATACATGACAGGCAATGTCTGCTTTGGTTGCGGCAAAGAAAACCACGATGGACTTCAAATAGATAGTTATTGGCAGGACAATGACGAAACGGTTTGTATATGGCATTCACAGCCCAAATATCAAGGATGGAAAGGCATCCTGAACGGCGGTATTTTGGCAAGCCTCATTGACTGTCATTGTATGGGGACGGCTATGGCAGCAGCCTATAAGTCCGAAAATCGCAGATTGGATACAGAGCCGGAATACCGCTATGCCACAGGCACACTTTCTATTAAATACCTACTGCCCACACCTAATGATAAGGCGATAGAATTAAGGGCAAAAGTATTGGAAATGAAAGGGAAAAAAGTCACTATTCACTGTGATGTATGGGCAGAAGGTCACAAAACAGCCGAAGCCAATGTGATAGCTATTCGAGTTTTTGACAGTAGCCAAAGCATAGATTCTGCATTTGCCCAATAATTTCTGGCATGGATTAATTGCTCACATATCCCCGAATATTCCAGTTAATATCTACCTGTTGATTGCTTCTAAAGTTTAGTGTCCGCCATTCATTGTCATAATTGGAATAGAGCCAATCACCATTCAATTCAGCAGGCCCCGCATCACATCCTACGCTTGCAAGTACACTGTTATGAGTAAAGACTACACTAATCCACAAATCTTCTCCATTGATAGCCAAAGGAGTGGCAAGCGTATGTCGGTTCCAACTATTTGCATTGATGGAGTTGCTTACATTTGCACTATAAAGCAATGTTCCCGCTCCACTTGAAGTACCTTGCCCATAAATATGAATCGCACATGCATCTGGTCGTTCTACTATAAAAAACTCTACTTCTTCTAGGTTTTTACCCTGAAAAGCCGTTGTCACACTTACAGGAAAACGAGCCGCTGCCTCATAAGTCCCTACATCCAAAAAAGGAGCAGTGACATTTTCTCCATCATAATGCAAATCCGCATCTATCGTATTCTCATCCTGGCAAGCCATAAAAGAAAGGGCATAAAGGAATAAAAAGAAAGTTATTTTTTTCATTCTTCGATTTTTTACTATCAACGAAATGTCAAAGTAAATAGTTGTACTCAATTTTGAAAAAAATCGGTTTAAAAATTTACACTTCACTTCAAAAAAACAATGATAATCAACCTATTAATTCAAAAGTTCTTAGCTTCCAACATTAAAAACAAGTATTTTTTGGTTCGATTTCCGTCTTTTTATACTCTAATTTTGAAGAATAATCAGTCACTCATTATTTCTTAAACTTCTTAAACCCCCTTTAGTTATGTTCCAAAAAATCATCTTACAGCCATTAGCTATCTTCTCCATGTTTGTATTTCTTTTTATTTGTTGGGCTGCCACTTGCCATGCCCAAACCTACATTTCGGATATTAAAACATGCACACAATCAATTGATAAACAATGTCTAAATGACCAAACAAATTTCCATACAACAAGCCCAATGCTGTATGCTAGCTGCAAAATTCACAATGCCGACCTTAGCACCATCATCCAATTTTCGTGGTATTATACTTCTGGCGATAGAATATTGATTGACCAAGTAAACATCAACCTAAGTGATATTGGTGTCGGTACATTCCACAACCTCCAATCCCACTTATCAAAACCAAATAATGATTGGCCCATTGGTAATTACGAAGTTGTGATTCAAACCAACCTTAAAAATCTTCTTCCTGTTACTAAAAAATTTGAAATAGTAGCAAAAGAAACTATCCAAAATACTGCCCCCACCAGAACAGCCATCAAAACACCTTTACCAAGCCCTTCAACAACAACGTCTTCTGCTTCTGCAAAAATCAGCAATTTGAGCATGTGCGAAAATCTAAATGGTCAAGGGCTTTGCAATCAAGATCACCCTATTTTAGCAGCCTCTGCTCCTACCTTCAATGTAAGCTGTCAATTGCATGATGTTCCCAATACAACACAAGTAAGTTTTTCATGGTATGGTTTTTTCAATGGTGAGCGTTATTTGATAGATATTGCCAAGGTAAATCTCGCCAATTTAGACACGGCAGACACCTACGATCTTCACTCCAACTTGACCCGATCCAATGATGTATGGCCAGTTGGACAATACGAAATCGTAGTGGAATCCAATCACCCATCTATTCCCGTGAGTCGCAAACAATTCAGCGTTCAGTAGATTTAGTCTTCTAAATACTAAGAAAAGCATTTAAAGGTTGTTTTTATACCTCGCCAAAACTTGGTTCCCACTGTACAGCCGAAATTTCTGCATTTTCGTATTCGATACGTGCAGTAAAATTCACTTCTTTCCCATCCTCATTTCGGGTAGCTTTCACATTGTAATGGACAGCCTCTTTTTCATAAACAGGCTGTCTTTCTGCTTCAACATATTTGAAATCATAGTATTTAAGTTGAGTATCCAAATAGGCTTGCTCTTCATCGTAGCCCATATCTCCCACCACAAAATAGCGGTAAACAACGAATCCAATGCCACAGAAAATGACAGTCAATATCCAAAAAAACGGATCAGAAAGAATTTTAAAAAATTGTTGAAATATCATACAGAATAAAATGATAACTAATCAGAAAAGAGAATCAATGAAACATTAATAGAGTGCAAAATTACTCAAATAACAGCAATTTTTTACATTAGTTCAAAACAACTCGTTAGTGAATTTTTACGTTTCTATACATAGAAAACAACTGAAAGAGAAAACGTTATTTACTTCAATCTGCAAAAACAATTGAAAAATGAAAAAACCATTACTTCTTTGCTTATTTCTTACTGCTGTATTATTTAGCTGCGACACCGATTTCAAAGAAGATTTTACAGTAGATTCCATTGGAAACGTTGGCATATTGGAAGATACAGGAGGTGAAAACTATGACGCAATAGTTGAAAATCCTTTTGTACTTACAACAGAAGAAAGCACTTCTACCTTTTCGATAGATGCTGATGGAGGAGCGTATGCCAATGTTCGCCGTTATTTGAATGATGGTATTTTACCTCCTCCCAATGCGGTGAGAACCGAAGAATTGATCAACTATTTTGAATACGACTATCCAGAACCCACTTTGGAGGATCCACATCCATTGGCAATAGTGACCGAAGTAGGAGCCTGTCCGTGGACACCTGCTCACAAACTAATCAAGATTGGAATCAAGGGCAAAAATATTCCAACCGAAAATTTACCTCCTGCCAATATGGTTTTTCTGATTGATGTATCTGGTTCAATGAGTGCCTCTAATAAACTTCCTCTGCTGAAAGAAGGCTTCAAACTGTTGGCAGAAGAACTGCGAGCAGAAGACAATGTAGCCATTGTGACCTATGCTGGTAAAGCAGGTGTTGCGCTACCTTCAACAAGTGGTTCACAAAAATCAAAAATCATCAAAGCCATTGACGAATTGGGTGCTGGCGGAAGTACGGCTGGTTCAGAAGGTATTTTGACTGCTTACGAAATAGCAGAGGAAAACTTTGTAGTTGGCGGCAACAATCGGGTTCTTTTAGCTTCAGATGGTGACTTCAATGTGGGTATTACCAGCAAAGAGGACTTAATCAAACTGATTGAAGAACAACGTGAAAAAGGAATATTTTTAACCACACTTGGATTTGGTTCTGGCAATTTGAACGATGCAAACATGGAACAACTTGCCAATAACGGAAACGGAACTTATGAATATATTGACGACATTAGCCAAGCCCGAAAAGTATTTGTGGAAGAATTTGGCAAACTTTATACGGTGGCGAAAGATGTGAAGGTGCAGATAGATTTTGACCCAATTTTGGTGAAAAAATATAGGCTGATTGGCTACGAAAATCGAGTTTTGGACAACCAGGATTTTGAAGACGACAAAAAAGATGCGGGAGAATTGGGTTCCAATCAAACCGTTACCGCTTTTTATGAAGTCGAATTGATACCAAGAACCTCTTACCTCGGAATTGTGCCTCTCAATGTTCGATTCCGCTACAAATTGCCCGATAGTGATGTCAGTGAGTTGATGGTAATCAAAGCAATTGACTACGAAAAAGAATGGGAAGAAGGTTCTGAAAATTATCGTTTTGCAGCTTCAGTTGCCTCCTTCAGTTTACTCCTCAGAGATTCTCAATACAAAGGAGAAACATCTTATGACCGAATACTTGAATGGGCGAGTGATGCTACCAATTATGACCCCAACGGTTATAGATTCGATTTTTTAGACTTGATAGAAAAAGCCAAAAAGCTATAATCTAGTAGATTTTGGACACAAGAGGAAAGATGTAAGAACTAAAAACTTAATTACCAATCCTCTATATCTCGCATTTTGATTACTACTTCTTTCGTCCAAAGTCTATATTTATCTTTGAAGTCTTTTATTTTTACTATTTTCTAAGAAAAATTATCTTTGTAGCATTATCAGATAACTGAACTGAAACGCAATTACCAAAGATGGCATCTTTATTCTCCCTTCAACGTAAATTATTGTTTTTGTTGCTAATAGGTTTGTCTTTTACTGACAACTTTGCACAGAGTTTTGAAAATAGCCAGTTGCAATACACTCGTGTACGCACTGCAAAAAATGATAAAGAATATAAACTAAGACAAAAATTTGAAGCCCGTGGATTGCCCTACCCTCCTACAGAAGTGTATTTCAGAGCCTTCAAAAAAGAAGGAGTCCTAGAAATATGGGTAAAAGGTTGGGACGGCAGATTCAAGAAGTTTGACGACTATACTTCATGTGCATCTTCGGGTGATTTGGGGCCTAAACGTCGTCAAGGGGACGAGCAGGTTCCAGAAGGGTTTTATTACATTAATAAATTCAATCCACAAAGCAATTATTACCTTTCCTTGGGTATTGACTACCCAAATCAAGCAGACCGAATCAACAGTCACAGCGGTAATTTGGGGGGAAGTATTTACATACATGGTAGCTGCAAAACAATAGGCTGCATTCCCCTAACTAATGAAGGCATCAAAGAAGTATATCTACTGGCGGTGAAGGCCAAAAATAGTGGTCAGGGCAACATCCCCATTCACATATTTCCCTTCAAATTCAACAATATCTTGTATGCTCAAAAGGAAAAAGACAAACGTTCTTATGATTATCCGCTCCTCCGCTTTTGGGAAAACTTGAAGCAGGGTTATGATTATTTTGAAAACAACAAAGTCGTTCCACGGGTATCAGTAAACTCAGATGGAAGTTATGCTTTTTATTAGATTGTGAAACTTGACATAAAAAACGAAAGACATAAGATAATCCTAATGAAGTCTTATGTCTTTCGTTCAACATTTTTAGTCTAAAATTCTTTACTTCAATCTATTACTCCGCCACATATGTTTCTTTTGCAGCCCTTGCAGGAGAAAAAGAAGCAGCCCCAGCATTTTCTGCATAGATGTAATACTCTAATTTTTCGCCATCTTTGGCTTTCTTCAAACTCACTGCAAAAATACCATCTCCTTTTTTGGCATCGTTATTTTTACCATCATCGAATAATTCCGTTGCTTGAAAAACATCTTCGGTATTGTAACGATAATATACCACCACATTTTCCGCCTTTTGGGCTTGTGCAATAATCCAAACATCCTCTGGAGTTTTGGTGCGTGTAAATGAATGTTTGGCCACTTCAATTGTTGGAGCAACTTTAAGAAGTTCTGAATGTTTTTTGAGAAACTGTGTACGAGCAGCCATCAATTCTACAATTCCCAATACGCTTTCTTCTGAAGAAGTATATACTGAGTTTTCCATATTACTTATAAAGTCATTGAAGGAAAAATATTTGTTAACGTCTGCACTTACTTCTTCCTTAACCAACTCGTGTAAATCTCTGATTTGGGTCAAATAAGCATCATTCAAAAAGTTTTCCTCTAAAATGGTTTTTAGATGCGCTATATACATTTTTTGGTAACGAGGATGGTTCAATAATGAACTAATCAATGGTTTGTGCTCATTTTTGGCATGAAGCATCGGGTCTAATTGCTGCAATCCCGCTAAATCAAGCGATGCACCTTCTCCTGTGTTTTTGAAGCTACCGAATGAACGATCCAAATCCCATAAAATAGGCACAAACTGACCATTGTCTTTTTGATACAAATAATAATTGTGTTCCAATTTGCCAAGATAACTACTCAAATTGACCAGTACATTGTTCATTGCCAAATACCACAAAGCAGCATCTACATCCAAATATTTTTCGATTTCATTTGGTTTTCCTTCCTTCAATGTTTTCGTCAGTTGAATCAAAGATTTCCAAGCACTTTCATCACCCGATTTTAGTTGGTAATTGGTTTGGTAGCAAGCCACATCTTCTCCCAAATACTCTAAGGATGCACCAGAAGTTTTCAAGCATCCCTCCATAGTTTCAGCTTCCCAATTTGGGTCTGCTTTGAAAAGAACCTCACTGTCACCTGCAAAATGTTTTTTCAAAAATGCTTTATTCACAGCTTCAATATTGACATAAAGTCCCAAGGAAACCTCATTGATGCTCAATTTTGCATAGTTGGCCTGCGGTACATCCATGTATTTTCCTGCAATAGAATAGCTCATGACTTCCCTCAAAAAACTGGGGTCTGCAATGGCATTGGCGAGCTTCAATGTTTTGTAACCCTGATAGTTGGCTTCATCATCCGCTTGATTGAGGTCAATATTGAAAGGATTCTTAATTCTATCAGAATTGAAAGAACTGCTCCCTCGATAGATAATGGCAGCACTTTTAATCATTTCACCATTGATATTGATGGCTGCACTGAGAGAAGCTCCTTCTTGACTCAGTTTGAGAGAGTCTAATACGCTGTCCCAACTTTTGACTGGAAAGATGACATGCACATCCTGAATTTTGTCCAGCCCATAAAAATTTTGGGCAAAAGTGAGGGGAGATAACAGCAGAAAAGTTAAGAGTAAAAAACTTAATTTCTTCATCATCGGAAAGTGTATTTATGTTTTTATTGAATCTAAAAAATTTAATTGATATTCTATGATTTTTGATAATATGTGGTTAGAGAGTGGAAGAAAAAGACAGATAAAGGTAAGGTTTTTATCAAAAAATGCCATTTTACATGGTTAATCACTGTTAAAAGTAGGTTAATACAATATTTCCCAAAAAAGAACCTTTATCTTTGCGCACATTTTTTTATGGAAAAATTCATCAAATGAAACACCCATTTTTATTGATTGTCTTGTTATTAGTTTATTGCAATGTATTTGGAGATGTAAACAATACCTCCTCCGAAAATGGCTATAAATTTTCTTTAAACTTGAACGAGGTCGAAAATGACGAACTTATGGTAAGCCTTATTGCGCCTACTATCCAAGAAAAAGTCATTACTTATTATATCCCAAAAATCATTCCCGGAACCTATAGTATCTCTGACTTTGGGCGTTTTGTTCATAAATTCAAGGCTTTTGAAAAGAATGGCAAACAATTGAAAGTGAAACGTCTCAATGACAATAGCTGGCAAATAAAAAAAGCCAATAAAATACACAAAATTACGTATTGGGTAGAGGATACTTTTGATGCCGATATGGGCGACAATCAGATTTATCCAATGTCAGGAACGAATATCGAAGATAAGAAAAACATGGTAATAAATACCCACGGTTTCTTTGGCTATTTTGAAGGAATGAAAAATTTGCCGTATGAATTGAGTGTTACCCATCCCGAAAATTTCTATGGCAGCACAGGATTGATTCCAAAAGAGGTATCCAAAGATAAAGATGTATATTTGGTAGAAGATTATATGCGTTTGGCAGATTCACCGATGATGTACAACGAACCTGATACAACGATTGTAAAAGTAGCGGATACCGAAGTTTTGGTGTCGGTCTATTCTCCTACAAAAATAATCGAGTCTGGCTATTTAGCAGAAGGAATCAAAGAATTATTGATGGCACAAAAAGAGTATTTGGGAGGCGAACTACCTGTAAAAAAATATGCTTTCATTATGTATTTTGTCGAGCCTTTCAATGCAGCACCTATTCAAGGGGCTTTGGAACATTCGTACTCTTCATTTTATTACCTCCCCGAATACCCTCAAACTCTGGTTATGCCTTTCATCAGGGATATTGCAGCCCATGAGTTCTTCCATATTGTGAGTCCACTCAATATCCATTCAGAAGAAATTCAATACTTTGACTACAATACAGCAAAACTTTCCAAACACCTCTGGTTATATGAAGGTAATACCGAATATTTTGCCAGCAATGTTCAAGTAAAATATGGTTTGATAGAACCAGAAGCATACTTTGATGTCCTTCGTAGTAAAATTATCAATTCCCAAAACAACTACGATGACCACCTTCCTTTCACCGAAATGAGCAAGTATTGTGCAGACAAATACGCTGATCAATACCAAAATGTGTATGAGAAAGGCGCACTTATCAGTATGTCGCTCGACCTACTTTTGTTGAATCTATCTGAAGGCGAATATGGTATGCAAGATTTGATTGCAGATTTGTCGAAAAAATATGGGAAGGACAAACCTTTCAAAGACGATGAACTTTTTGACGAAATTGTAGAAATGACTTACCCAGAAGTAAAAGACTTTTTTGAGCGGTATGTGGCAGGTCCTGAATCACTTCCTTTAGAAAAATCGTTTGCCTATGCAGGGGTTAGTTACAAACCCGAAGCAAATTACAATGACTATTCTTTTGGCAATGTGACCTTGAGTTTCAACCCAGAAACCGAGCGTTTGTTGGTAGATGACACCGAAAATATGAACGCATTGGGCAAACAATTGGGCTATATGAAAGGAGATGAAATTGTGAAAATGAATGGACAAGAGGTGCCTAAGTCAGACGGTATTCGAGAGTTTATTTATTCCTTCAAAGAAGGATTAGAAGAAGGCAAAGAATTTTCTATTACTGTTTTGCGTCCAAACGAGGATGGTGAATCAGAAGAAGTAGTACTGAAAGGAAATGCCATGAAAGTGGAGCGCACTGCTCTACACGAAATTAAGTTTATGGAGACACCTAGTTCTCGGCAAATGAAAGTCAGAAATGCGTGGTTAAGAGCTTTTGTCACCCCAATGGATGCGCCTGCTTACCGTGCGACTTCAGAAGAAGTTGGCTCTATTGAAGGAATTACTGCCGCTTTATACAATGTGATTTCAGGCCCTGCTGGTCAGCGCAATTGGAGCAGATTGAAGGCACTTTGCAAACCTACCGCACAGTTCAATGCACTTGTTCCAACACAAGAAGGCGATAAAATTTACCAAACCCTTTCATTGGAAGAATACATTGGAAAAGCTGATCCTTTTTTCTTAGAATCAGGTTTTTATGAGGTAGAAACAGGGCAAGTCGTGGAAGAATTCAATGGCATAGCTCAGGTGTTTAGTAGCTACGAAACCCGTACAGAACAGGATGGAGAACCTTTTACAAAGGGTATCAACAGCATTCAATTGGTCTATGATCAAGGTCGTTGGTGGATCGTCAATATTTTGTGGGGAACAGCTACGGATGAACACAAAATCCCAAAGAAATATTTGAAGAGTGGGAAATAAATCACAGCTTTTGTAGATTAGTGCCTGAACGGAAACTCTCAATCATTTGACTATCAAAACATAACTAATTGTTTAAACAAGCGAACTTTTTGCCTATATTTCACGAAGATTCTATATTCTTGTAATAACTTGTTCCTAATTCATTAGGAATTTATTGAAGGTATTGGTATTCTTGAAAATCCAAAAAAGTTCAAATGATTTTTTGCATCCAATAGTTTGACTGTGAACTCCTTGCAAGATTCCGTTCAGACACTAGATTATACAAAGCTCGCTGATTATTAAATTGTTTACCAACCCATTTTACTCCTGTGAAATGCAAGGATTTTTTTGCAATATTAACAATTCCTTCACCTAAAGGCAATCATCGCTTGACTTTACAACTTTACCTTTGTGGCGTAATATTAATTGTCATAAGTGTTTGAATTTATTTTATTAGTGTAAAGTCTTTTCATAATCGATGATTGCCCTTTGCTGTGAAGCGAAGGGCTTTTTTATCACAGGTTCTGCAAAGATATTCAAATCAAATCCTGCCCCACTCCCATTTCGCACGCCTTTTGGTAAATTTGTTCTGCAACCATCACATCAAACAGTGCCATGCCCACCGATTTATAGCAAGTCGTTGAAGCTTCTGCAACTATGGTTTTTCCTTCAATCACCTGACCCAACCTTTTCACTTGTTCCTTTTGCAGCCAATTTTCTGCAATAGGTGTTGCCAAATCTCCACATTCCTGCAATGCATATGTGGTATCGGTATAAATCTCTTTCAAAAGCGAAAAAAGTGCTTGGGGAAATTCCCGCATATTGGGTTTGTAAGAACCAATCCCGATATAATGTTTCTCCTTCAATAACTCCGCATCATTTGGTAATACAGGATTTTCAGAATTGGTGGAAGTGATTACAATTTTCACATTTTGAAGTAGTTGAATAGTGTTTTCTGCAATATGAATTTTGCTGTTGGGCAGCAATTTTCGAAGCTTTGACTCCGCTTTTTGAAGTTGCTCAACAGAACGGTTGTACAACCAAATATCTCGAATAGGCCGCACCTTTGAAGTAAAAACCGCTTGTTCGATTCCTTGCCTTCCCGTTCCGATGATTCCCAAACTTTGCACCTCCTTTTTCGCCAAATATTTGATACTGACCGCACCAATAGCTGCTGTCCTCAAAGCCGTCAATGTTCCTGCATCCAATATGGCCAAAGGTTCTCCAGTTTTTGCATCATTCAAAATCATCAGGCCTTGAATCGCAGGTAAATTGTGGTGTGTATTGTTCGGAAAAATGCTGACCAACTTAGTGCCGAAACTACTTGCTGTAAAACAAGGCATCAACAAAAGTGTATTTCCATTTCTATCAAAATGAGGGCGTTGCGGCATGAAATAGTTTGTTGTTTCATACAAAACCATCGCTTTTTCTACAGCTGCAATGACTTCAAGTGGAGAAATAGATTGGCGAAGGTGTTCCGAATTGAGGTATTTCATTTGTATCAGTTTTGAGAGTTTAGGGATTAAGGGGCTAGCCTAAAAACGAAAATTGGTGTAAATCTGAATGAAGTTTCTCGTGTGCTTTACCCCAAGGAACTTTTGGAAGCAAAAATAGGTTTTATAAAAACATCCACAACTAATCTTTCTAAAACAATGTGCTATGAATCTAGGCCAGCAAGTTTTCATATTATTGCCCGTCCATGATAGGGCTGCAAATATTGATTTTTTTCAATCTTTGGGCTATATTCGAGTTGCTGATTGTAAGGCAAAACAAAGTTTTAGTGTGCTGACGGATGGCAACACACACCTACTTTTGGACGAAGGATATTTTGGAAGTAAGGGCATTGTGTACTATCAACCACTGATGAACGAAACCTTGGCCACTTTGAAAGATAGAGGCTGTTCGTTTTGTATCAAAAATCACCCCAACCAAGACAGTATTCAGGCTACTTTTGCAGATTCAAATGGCACAAAAATTATTCTCAGCAACCATGCCATTTTTCAAAACCTCCCTCTTCCCGTTTCAGCTTCTTCTGCTCTAAAAATTGGACAATTGGCAGAACTTAGCCTCACTACTCATCAAATGACAGATAGCCTCAACTTTTGGAAAAAGATGGGCTTTTCTTGTGTGTTTTACCGCAGTTGGGAAAATGAGGAGTTTGGCAGCCGTGCCATTCTTTCGGATGGGCTGATCAGCATTGGCTTGCATGAAACCGAACAGTTTGAAGGGATGAAACTTACCTATCTCGACAACGAAATGCCAGAACGAATCATAGAAGTAAAAAAAATGGGAATTCCTACAACTTTTGAAATGATTCCGATTAAGAAAAAAGTCTTTGCAGCGGTAGGCATTGAAGCTCCAAATGGCACAGAATTGTACCTTTTCAAAAGACGAAATTACCTCGATTTGATGCACTTTCCAGATGACAAACAAAAGCGCATTAGTGCTTAGTAAAATTAGTGACTGGTAATTAGTTTTTAAAACTATTGAACATCAGTTCTTTGCATAAAAAATAATTGGCAACTTATTTGGTTTATGCTGTAATAGGGTACTGCATTACAACAACCACTTTCCTATGAAAAAGGAAACCGTTGCTACAGATGCACACAACACTGTTCCCCAGATAATATCGGCAACTGCTACCAAGTGCGACCAATTTTTAAGGGTTGCGAGATTGGTTAAATCGTAGGTCATATAGGTGAAAAAACCGAAAAGCGCACCCCACACAGCTGCTTGTTGCCAAGTTCCTCCTTGTAGTTGTGGAAGTACTGCAAAAACCAGAATACCAACAATGTAGAGTAAATAAAAAACAATTGCAGGTGTCCAATAGACCTTATCTGCCATTAGATGTCCAATGTGGTTTTGGTACAAATTTTTGGCTACAAAGCCCAACCAAAACATATCAATCAGAAAGAAAGTTAGCGTTGTGAGTAAGTACAATTTGAAGTAGAAGAAGGGATTCATATTTTCTAAAGTATTGGTAAAAAACGAATAACCATTTTTTGCAGTGAATGTTTATTTTCTACTCTCCTAATTATAGTCCAGCTAAAAGCAAGAAAGTGGCAACTTCATCAAGGTTGCATCCCTATCGTCGAATTCATTCGAGGTGTGTTTTTAAATGTTAAGAAGCCTGTTCAAGTACCCACACTTGAACAACACCCTTGCTTGGAGTGTCCACACTTCTTGTATAGTGTACTGTAAGTCAGTAGACTTACTGCAAGAATTTCGCTCAAGTGTCCACACTTGAATGGGCGAAAATCCTTTTGACCTTTCGGCATTAATAGTTTCCATCTATTTACTTGTTGTTGTACTAGTCCAGCGAGTACACTACAGGAATTGAAGCACAAAAGACACAAAGAACACAAAAGAAATCATAAAAGCCTTTTGTGTCCTTTTGATGCTTTTGTGGTTTAAAAATCAAAATCTTAACAATGGAACATTCCGATTTGTCGGAAAAAAACACAAGACTTCAGTGTTTACTGACTAAAGCCAATGTCACAGGAGTGTACTATATAATTTCAACCTGACGTTCTACTTTGATAGGATACACCCTGTCTTCTTCAACATCTACTCGTTCTGCACCTTTTTCTGCAATCATTTCTGTATCAAAATCCTTGAGCCGCACGACAGCTGCCAAACAGATATAAAAAACAATGCTTGTGGGTAGTTGTACGATGGCTTCTTGTGGATAGCTCGCCAATGTTAAAACGAACAGTATATTAGCAATTGCTAAATACATCATCTTGATGGTAGGGTCTTTGACCCGAAAATAATAGTAGATACATTGTTTTAGAGATACAAAAAGCGAAATACAATACACAATCAAACCTATCCAACCGAGTTCTATTGCGATTCGAACCAAACCACTGTCGTGTGCAAAGTGTGCCAGAAAAGAATCAGGTGTAAAACGCTGTCCCCACAATCCTGTGCTACCCAAACCTGCACCCATAGGGTGTTTGCGGATGAAGGGTTGTATAAAAGCTTGGTTTCTAAGCCGCAATTGCATAGAAGGATCTTCATTGGGTTTGAACGCAGACTGTATGCGGTAAATAACAGGGTTTCCTGTCGATTTGAGTACCAATACTCCGCCGAATAGCAGTAGCGCAAATGCAAGTAAAATTGTTTCTTTTCGGAAGGTCATCAAAGTAAAAAAGAAAAAACCTGCGGGAAGTAGTACAAATGCGGTGCGAGTACCCGTATAGGCTGTTACCCAAAATAGCATAATAGCAGCAATAGCAAGCGCAAAACGTTTCCACCATTTTATTGGAGCTATTAGCATAATAGCGCAAAACATTCCCATATATACTGTATAAATACTAAAAGTGGTGGGATCACCAAAGGTAGAAAAAATTCGAAGTCGCCCCCATTGAAAGACCAACTGAAATCGTTCTTTTTCGGCATACAACCATGCTATTTCATAGTTGGTAAAACCACGAAATTCTTGGTAAAATCCATACAATGCGTTGAAAACTGCAATTGCCACTAAAATTTTGAAAACCAACTTAATGTATTGAAGGCTACTAAAAGCATAACAGGCTATGAAATACAGTAAAATCAACCCTGCCATACTCCGAACAGTGTACATCCAGGCAGTTTGAGAAGCAGCTACGGGATTGATGGCTTGTATGAGATTGAGAAATACCCAAATGAATATCCAGAAACTAATGGGACTTTTGGCAAAACTCCAATCACGTTCTTGGATTTGCTTGATAAACATACCAAAAAACATAATCACAAGCAATATATCTAAGGCAATACCTATGGGTATATCTGTGATTTTTTTGAAGTATTGAATGGTGAAAGCGATAAGAGTCATGGTAATCAAACCAAACTGAAGATTGAACAAACAAGCAAAAACGGTAGGTATTCCTATGATTACCCCCAATAATACGATGCTAAATTTCAGACCAATATTGCAGGCTATCACTGATAAAACAATTCCAATAACACTACATAAGGCATAACCTATTGGCGTATTTAGTTTTAGCGTGATTATTTGTTCTTTCAACCATGACTTTACTGCTCGGTATGCAGTCATACCCTTTCGGGTATGGATGGTTAAGTAAGACATCTATTAAGTACAAATTAGTGGTTCAAGATTGGCGGATCAATCTGGTTCTATGATTTCAAATTCTATTTTATCGGTATGATGGTTTTTATCCGGTTGGTCTTGATTTTTTTCTATTTCATCTACTGTATCTTCTGCTTTGGGTTTATTGATGATGATGTAAGGTTCCTTTGCAGGTTCTATATCAAAGTCTTTTAATCGTACAACTGCTGCCAATACAATATAAAAAACAATACTGGTAGGTAACTGCACAATTGCCTCTTGTGGGTAATTTGCCAAAATGAGTAGAAACAGCACGTTCGACAAGCCCAAATACATTGTTTTGATGGTCGGGTCTTTCACCCGATAGTAGTAATACACTGCTTGATACATGACCACAAATAAAAATATGCAGTACAGCAACAAGCCTATCCATCCCAACTCAATTGCAACCCGCACAAAACCACTATCATGGGCAAAATGTGCTAAAAAAGAATCGGGTGTAAATCGCTGTCCCCATAAGCCTGTACTCCCCAAACCTGCCCCCATAGGATGTTTGTGAATGAAAGGCTGAATAAATGCTTGGTTCTTCAATCGAAGTTGCATCGAGGCATCTTCTTGTGGCTTGAAAGCCGATTGAATCCGATAGATAATGGGATTGCCCGTAGATTTCATCATCAATCCAGCTCCTAATATAATTCCTATGAAAGCAACTATAAGAACCTCTTTACGCATGGTCATAAACGTAAAAAAGAACAAACCTGCGGGTATCAACACATAGGCCGTTCTTGTACCTGTATAAGCGGTGACCCACAACATCAATACGGCACATACTCCCAATACAATTCGTTTGTTTTGGGTAATTGGTGCCAATACCATAATTCCACAAAACATCCCCATGTACACTGTATAAATCCCGAAAGTAGTAGGATCAGCAAAAGTGGAAAAAAGCCGTAAATGTCCCCACTGATAAATCAACTGAAAACGCTCTGGATCGGAATACAACCAGGCCAATTCAAACTGAGGAAACCCGACAAATTCTTGGTAAAATCCATACAAGGTGTTACACAATGCAATACCAATAATAAGCTTGAAAACCAGCTTAATATATGCCAAACTGCTGAAAGCATAACATGCAATGAAGTACAACAAAATCAGCCCCGCCATACTCCGAACCGTATAAAGCCACGCCATTTTGGATTCAGCAGAAGGATTGATAACTTGTATCAGGTTGAGAAATACCCAAACCAAAATCCATGCACTAATTGGGTTTTTTGCGAAACTCCAGTCTCTCTCAATTACTTGTTTGATAATCATTCCAAAGAACATCAAAAACATCAACCCATCCATCAAAACACCAACAGGAACATCCATGACTTTCTTGATAGGAATCACAACAAAGGCAACCGATATCATGATAATCAATCCAATCTGATGGCGAAACAAGCAAAACAACAACACAGGAACGGCAAAAATAGCTCCCAACAATAGAATACCTATCTTCAAACCAAGCATAGGAATGACTACTGCAATCGCTAAGGCTGCCATCCCTAAAGCTACATAACCTATAGGGTTATTTAATTTTTGGATAAATACTTGCTTGCTAAACCAATCCTTTACTTTATTAAGAGGATTGTAAAATCGAATTTTGGGCGATAAATACGACATTTTTCAATGTTCTTTAATTTGGGGGAAATCAGTGGAACTTCAAAATACAAATTCAAAAACCCACTGTTTAGAATTATTTAATATCGAATTCGTCTAAATTATTTTGAGAGTTTCACTTATACTTGAAATTTTAATTATTTTTTTCAAAAAATCACTACCTTCAAAAACAATCCGAAAATCAATAGAAAACAAAATGCCACTACTGCCATTTCTACATATTGGTCTTTTTCGGATAGTTTTACTTCTTTATGGTTTACTTTTCGCATTTTCATAACTTACACATTTATAGGTTGATGCACACTAACAGGTGCTTGTTCTTCTTTATAAGCCTTCACAATCTCCCAAAACTGCTCCACTCTTGCAGCCCAAGTATTGGATTCTGCAACTCTCACACGCTCGGCAATTTTCTCAGGAGAATCTTCTTCAATGGCTTTGTCAATCAATTTGATAAAAGCTTCATCAGATTCTGCTACTTCAATGACATCACTAAAACTACGGATGTCCTCCGAAAAATTAGTAGCTACAACTGCTTTTCCAGCCGCCAAATATTCGTTGATTTTCAAAGGATAAATACTTTTGGTAAGTTTGTTCTTCAAAAATGGAATCAACGCACAGTCAATATGTTGCAGATAATAAGGCAACTCACTAATGTCTTTTCCTCCTGTAAAAACAATATTGGGAATTTTGTCCAATCCAAAATCCTTGTAATCATTGCTATTCAAAGGCCCGACCATCAACAATACCTTGTCTTTGTGCGCCAATGCTACTTTTCTCAACAAATCGTAGTGAATCCGCACCTCATTGATATTGCCTGTATAACCAATCACTTTGCGTTTTTCAAATCCCCTCAATTCCATCGGAAAAGGATATCGAATCATTCGTGCTTTATTGAAGATAGACAAATCGGCAGCATTGGGTAATAAGTAAGTATGCTCAGAATACTGCGATTTGATGCGGGTCAATTCTCTTGAGGTAGCAATACAAATGTCAGCATCTGCAACAGCTTTTGGCTCCAATCTTGCACCATGCCTTGCAATATATTCCGCCTCTTCCATGTCATCAATACTCTGATAGACACTCACATAAGGCTGAATGTCTGCGGGAAGTTTGGTCGCATAATAAGGATCAAAAGAGTTGATGTATATAAATTTTTTGACCTTAAAATCTCTGATAGTTTTTCTGATTGCCGAAACAACGATGCGGTTGTTAATTGCCAACAGTGCGTCATATACAAAACTTTTTGGCATCCAATTAATCGGAATCGTCATTTTTGGAGTCACAGCAGTCAAGGAATTGGGAAAACTTCCGATTTCTTCATATATATCTTTCCCAAACGCCAATGCGGATCTACGTCGGCTGATAACCAGTTTGTTGTAATCTTTCACAAAATCCTTAATCGTAAAAGGATGGCTTATATAAAATACCCGATGATTCTTTGCAAACTCTTTAGCCAGCGAAAGAGCAGGAGAAGAGTATTTATCATCCCATCGGGATAGGCTAAAAATAAATACATCACAATCGTTATAATTCATAGCTTGGGTTCTTTTTTGAGGATTTCATTCTTCGTTTTTCAACATCAAAAACTCCTTCGTTACCAAAAAGTCGAAGGGAAAAAAGTTAATATTGTATTGCTTGAGAAAAGGTAATTTATTCAACACACAATGGCTTTTTCTATAAACAACTTGCAGTTCTAAACCTTCAATTAGTTGTATCAATTTCTTGTAAGTCAGCTTGTTTAATCCTTTGAAAGCCTCCAATAGGGTGCTTTCTTCATCTCCTACCAATATCCGATTGTTCTTTTCGATTAAAGAAAATAAAAATCGTTTAGGCAAAAACTGACTCCATGGAATCGGAACATCCTGAAAAAGATGAGCAGCATAAGGACTTTTCCACGGTGGATATGCCACAAAAATGATTCCGTCTGGTAGAAGTGCATCGCTCAATCTTCGCAAGATTTGTTTCAACTGCAAAAACGGAATGTGTTCGGCTACATCATGCAAAAAAATATAATCAAACTTTTCGTCTTCCCTAAAAGGTGTTTTTAGGATATTACGAATCTCAAAAACAGCATTGTAAACTTCGTATTTCAACTTCAAATGTTGAGCAATGCGGATATGGTGGTGATCTATGTCCAATCCATATGCCTTACAATCCCAATTGGTAGCATACCATAAGGTCATACCTCCCATTCCACATCCAAAGTCCAATATCCGTTTGCCGTCTAAGTTGAACTTTTCTTTAATCAATTTTTTATCTACCCAAAGGTGGCTTGCACAATCATTCATGAAGTTGTCTTCGGCATACGCCAATCCGTCTTCAAACTGTTCTTGTGTCATATTATTGGGCAGAGTTTTTATGAATGTATTATGCGGTTACTTCTCTATTGGGAAGTGCGGTTTTTATCTTTCTATTTTGGTTGGTAGTGGTTGAAGTAGGTAAATGAGAATTGTTTTTTTTCTGAATGCGGTTGATGTAAAATTCTTGAAGCATTTTGAAGCCTACTATATAAGTTTGAAATATACTAAAAAACACATTCAATAGACTTACATTCAATTCTTTGCGTAGTACCCATTGATTTAAAACAAACATAATGCCATAAGTACATAAAGTGCCATAAGCTGCGCCAATTAGACCATATTGAAGGATAAAAATAAACCCATAATTGAAGATGGCATTCAAAAATGCGCCAAGAACAACAAATCGAAAATTGATTTTGGGTTTACCCATTGCATCGAGAACCGTTCCGAATTGGTTGGCAAAAGGAATGAACAAACCGTACAAGACAGTTAGCTGCAAAATACCCACTGCATCCAAATATTTTTCTCCCGCCAAAATGGTGATGATGACTTCGGGAAAAATTAGAATGAACAATACACACGGCAAAATCAGCGCAAGGATTGTACCAACAGATTTTTCATAGAGTTCTTTCATAGCAGGCTTTCCTTCGGTTTTCATGCGTTGTGCACCTTTGGGAAATACAATAGTCGCAATCGAAAAAGTAGGCACTTCTACCAAATTATTGATGCGAATAGCCAAGTCATATACTGCTACAAATGCGGGGGAAACAAAACCCAACATTACTTTGTCAATACTCTTGTAGAGCATGGCACTGAGATTGGTACCAAAGACATACTTGCCATAATTGAACAGCGTTTTCACCCATTCCCAATCTATCTTTTTAGAAAACTGAAGATACGGACGAACAAATAAGTAAGCGGTCAATCCTCCTAAAATAGCTGTCGCAATTTGTACCAAACACAGATTGATTAGCGTCAAATCCATGCCTGTAAAGTAAGTAACTAAAACGTAGAAAAAGAACAATCCTTGCTTGACAAAACTGCTCCAAAAAAGTCCTGAAAATGTAAAGTTTGCTTGCTGCACACAACTAAAGTGGAAAAACGGTAACAACAAAGCAGTTGTAATGGCATAAATTGGAAACATTTGTGCCAAAATAGGCGCATTCCAAAGTATACTTAAGGGTTTGGCGAAAACAACAAGAAGTATCATGCTGAACAATGTGAGTACAACATTGATAAACAAAGAAGCAGTGCTGATTTTGGCATAATCTTCTTCCTCTCCTTCAGTGCAAGCTGCCATGAATCTAACCAAAGCATTTTGGATAAGTCCGTTGCGACCAACTTCTAAAAAAGAAATAACTGCCAAAAATAAAGCCCATATACCGAAGTCTTCTTTCGACATACCTCTGAGCATGAGGAATAAACTTCCCAACCCAAACATCAAAACCGATAGCCGCTGCAATATGGTGAGCAAGCCCGATTTCACCCAATAGGAACGTTGTTCTTGTGCTTCTTGTGACACCTTTTTCGTGGTTTTATTATGTGACTGACAAATAGAATTGAAGGAAAGGATGTATTGCTCGATAAAGAAAAAATTGCTTGGTAGCTGATTTTCTAAAAAGCCTTAAGCTATTCTTTATCAAAATTTTATCATCCAAACTATCAAAAATAATATTGAAATGATTGGGCTATTTGTATTGTATGGAGGGATTGGATTAGAAATTATCAAAATTTTGAAGGCTTGATAACAATTAGTATGTATATCTACCGAATACACTCGGCAGTCATAAAATGAAAAGATTTAATTTAGATTTTTGATATTCAATTTATTGAGAATACCTCCCATGAATTTGTCACCCAAATTGTGGAGATACTCAATTGAATTTTTATCAATTTGTTTGATTTCACTTTCGGCAGAAAAAACCGTCAGTACCTTATCAACATATCCTGAAAGCTCTTGAGCATCAGAGTATTTGTTCAAAGCTGCAGACTCCAAAAAGATGTAGTCGTATATTTTGGCCAATTCCTGAATGAACTTTCGGACATCTTTGCCTGCAAAAATCTCGGATGGTGAATTGTATCCTCCCAAATTGCCGATGATATCAACTGTGCTGTGACTGAAAGCAGAGTTTACACCTGTTGAAGTAAATTCCTTCTCCAAGTTGTTGTCACCAATCAGTTTTGTCGCAATCACACTCTTCTGGTCTGCCTGCATACACATTTCACTCAAGACATTGTTTTTGAAGTTGGTATCAATAATCATCACCTTTTTACCATTCAGGCTCAACGAATAAGCCAAAGAGATAATAAAGAAAGTTTTTCCTTCACCCTCTTTGGTACTTGTCACCAAAAAAGTCTGTGCGCCAGAATGTTCTACTTCATAGCGAATCTTACGCAGTGACTCTTTGAAGATTTCGATGCTTTCATCCCTACTTGTCTTCCCAAAAATGGCTTCCAAGTCCAAATTTTTGATTTTCATTTCATTCAATGTGCCAACCAAAGGCACATTGGCGAACTTCTCAAATTGAAGCGGGGTAGAAATACGCAAGTCCATGTAAGCCAACAAAAAGATAAGCACTATACACAATGACCCACTCATCACGCCCGAAAAAGCTGCCAAAATCAATTTATTGGAAGGTTCTGGTTCGTCAGGCGTATATCCTCTTTCCACAATCGCCAAGGGATTGTCCGTACCGATAGACTTCAATCTTGCCGAATTGAGCTTGTCCACAATCGCCAAATATTCTTCATTGGCTACGGTAATTTCTCTATCCAAAGAGTTGACATCCGCTTCTTTCGATGCAAAACCAGATGCCTTGTTGCGTAATCGCCCCAATTCCGTGTCAATAGACATCACACTTGCTTTGGCTATTTCGAGTTCTGTTTCCGCTTCTATTTTGTTCGCAATGAGATCTTTATTACTCACAATCAGTTCATCTCCTGTTTCCGTTGTTTGGGTTTCCACACGCTCTTGCAGTCTTTTTCGAGCCAATTCTATCTGGGTTTTCAATAAATTGCCATTGTCGTTTACCCGCTTCAATTCCAAACTTTTGAGTTCGTCTTGCAAGTTTTTAATGTCATTATTCACCCATTGATGCCGATTATACTCATACCCTTTATCATTCAAGTGCTTATTATAGACGTTGATTGCACCTTGATAAGAAGGGATTTTTTGGTTCATCTCCTCTCGCTTTACCTCTAATTCTTTGATTTGACTAACTATCAATTTGGCCTCTTCAGGTAAGTCTAAGACTCCTTTTTGTTGTTTGAATTGGCGCAATGCAGCTGTTTTTTCGTCCAATTCTGCTTTTTTCTGTATCGCCAATTCTGCATAAAACTGCACCGAATGTTGGTCTTTTTTGTCCTTCAAGGATTGATAATATCCCAAAAATATATCTGCATAGTTGTTAACCAAAAAAGAAGACAACTCAGCATTCTCAGATTCGTACTCTATTTTGATAAAATCTGTATTGGGTATTCGAGCAACAGAAACTTCTTCTGAAAATGTTTCATAATCGTACCTCAATTCCTTCAATATCTGCTTCAAATCAATTTCTGTCTGATGGTCAATAGAGTCCACATTAATTTGGTGATACAGTTTTTTGTAGGCCAACTCTACGGCATTTTGTATTTCAGTAGGCGTAAAATCAAGTTTTGCCTCTTCCCCCAATTCTCGAAAGGCTGCTGTATTATCGGTAGAATCAAGGTGAAATCCATAGTCGTGCAACAACAATTTATATGATATCATATTCAGACTCAAACGAGAAGTCATCAATTCAATTAGGTTACTGAATTTATGCTCGATTTGAAATTCTTGAACAAAGGGGTTTTCATTATCTGTGTAGATGTTTTTCTTTTCGATAATACCCGTAGAAATCGTCACCTTCGATTTGAAGCTTTCTGGTAGTTTGCTCGCAATAAAATAAGCTGCTACCACTGCCAACACAGTGACAAACATGATGAGCCACTTGCGTCTTAATAATACCTTTATGAAAAATAAGAAATCCATATCTGGGCTGTTGGTTTTTTAGTATTGAAGTAATGCGATTGGGTAAAGTGGTTCAGTGGTTGATTATTTTTTTTTGAAATATTTATGATTTTTTGATTTTGCGAAACTTTTTTTTGAAGGTTTCGTATGGCTTTATTGCAATTTTATGACAATTTTGTGACAATTACAAACAAATTTATTGATGCTTGACCATTTACACAAAAACCAATTTTTCATTTTCATTGATTCTCATTGTTTTAAAAAAGAAAAAATACTTAATAAGTGTATCAAATGATGGATAGATGTATAAGTATGTTAAATGCTCTTGTATATTTGGGTGGGACTAACTATACTTTTGAAAGTAAGCATTTTACATTTCTACTTATTACTGCAATAGTAATTTTTTTCTATAAAAAAACTCTCAGATTCATTGCTATGATACAAGTTTTATACTTTTGGAAGTTTGTCACAATAATGCAATAACCTGTATTGCTAAAAGACAAAAACCGTGCCTTAATTATAATTACCCTAAAAGTTTTTGTTCGGGTTATTCTATCTTCAAAAAGGGGCAAAAAACATTCCTAATTCATAAGTGCATTTTTTGATGTAGTCAAGCTTGGATAAAAGGGATTTTTGCAGATCAATGAGCATCTTTATAGAGCATGGCATAATAATTGAGTTTTTTAGTAGATAACTTATGAAAAACAAATGGTCATTGAACACACCATCCTTCTAAAGTGCATGAAAAAATCCCACCTGAGAACAAGCGTCAAATACACTTCAATGTAATGAATCAAATAATTCAATTGATAATTAAGCTCTTAATAATGAAAAAACTACTATTTTTATTTTGTCTATTGCAACTCTCAAATATTCAAGCCCAACGTACTAATTTTGATAGAATTGTGATCCCTACCGATCAGATTACCAGAGATTACAAAGAAGCATTGGTGCAGTTGGCTTGGGTCAACAACCCCGATAACAAGGTGTTGGAGCATGAGGTGAACATTGCAGAAATCGAAAAAAAAGCGGCTAAATGGACTTGGGCCGACAATGTACAGGCTTCTTTTAACTTGAATGAAGGAAATTTTCAAAAAGAAACCGATCCGGGCGGCAATCTATTTTTTCCGAAATATAACTTCAGTGCAAGCGTTAGCATTGGATCTTTGCTAAGAACTTCAAGCGAAACGAAGAAAGCTGAGCAGCAATTGGACATTGCTCATCACAGAGTCAATCAGCGAAAACTGCAAATTCGTGCGGAAACATTGAAACGATACGAAGACTATTTGACTGCCGTAGAGATGTTGAAGTTGCGGACACAAGCGGTTGAAGATTTTTACGCTACTTACTTAGCTGTCACCAAAAAATTCAAAGAAAGCCGTTCTTCTTTGGAGGAATACAATCAGGCTTCTACGACTTATTATACGGCCCTCGAAAACAAATTGCGTGGGGAGAGTGACGTGGAACTTGCTAAGATTTCATTGGAGGAAATAATAGGCGTAAAATTGGAGGAAGTGAGGGTGAAGTGAGGGTAGAATGGTGAAAAAATAACTCCCTGATTTAGACGAACTGTATTAAAAAGCAAGCAAAAATCGGATTATTTTTTAAATTGGTTATTTTATTCAATATGTTCTTTGAATTTATTGTGATAATCATCTTGAAATTTGACACCTGATTTAACGACGGCAAAAGTTTGCCTAAGCAGCTTGTTGATAACAGCAACTTTAGCTACCTTGTATGGCTTTCCTTTTGATCGGAGTCTATTGAAAAGTTCTTTACATTCTTTATTGAATCGTATAGCTGCTCTTGTAGCATTGAAAAGAACTGTCCTAATTTGAGTGACCAGCTTTTGAAATGCGTCCTTTTCGATACACAGAAGAACCCGATTGATGAGTCAAAGGCACGGTGTTGTACAAACTTAACCAATTGTTTAGAATTTGTAAATAATTCAAAGCCATTAGTATATGTGTATAGTAATTGGGCTGATTTTTCGCCAATACCCTTAACAGAACAGGCAAGTTCTTTGAATTTATCGAAACCAATGTCAGTCAAGGCATCCAATTCTTGTTTGATTTTTCGAATATTGTCTTGTATCGTATTCAATACGTCTTGAAAAGCTTCTAAGACAACATCTGGTGTGTAAAGACACTGCATAAGGCTATGAATTTGATTTTTAGTCTGTCGTTCCTGCTTTTCAAAGGCATTAAGAGCCATTTGCATTTTTTTCTCTTTTGAATATCCTCATTAGGCATTTGAAAATCAGGCAAATCAAGTGTCTTTCCAGCTATTGCTAAAGCTCTTGCTGCTTGCTTATCATCTTTTGCAGTAATGCCTAAGACTTTCATAAAAGCACTGCTTTTTTGTGGATTAATCAATTTAATAGAGCAGTTGGATTTGTCTAAAGAATGAAGCAACTTATCACTGTAAGTGCCAGTAGGTTCTAAAACAAAAGTAATATGTTGTTCATCAAAACCTTGTAAGAATACCTCTATGGATTTCATTGTATTTTCGATTTGATAATCAACCCAGTGGTTATCTTCTTGATAAGCAATGTCTAAAGTCTTGTTACTTACATCTATACCGATAATTAGAGAATTCATAAAGTAATAAATTGAATGTTAAACTAATAATGATGAAATATATCCTATGAAATCTGCGTCGTGACTCAGGCTTTATGCCTACTGAACTGTCCGATTTTTATGGGATATAAAGAACGAGGGGCTAACGTCTAATACGGTCTCTAAGGACTACTTTTGAATCAGTTTACCCTCGTTCTTAATTTTAATCAATATATTATTTTTTATTACAACTTTTGTACTTTTTCCTCTTGAAATATTCAATGTACGACTTTTGAAGTTTTGTTTTAAAGATTTTCGATTGTAATGAAAATCAAACTTCTTCAAAGAGTAAACTTCAAAAGTCTCCACTTCAAATGTAAAACTTATTTTTTCTTTTTTACTAAAAAAATCTGCCCTTAGAGGCTGTCTTGATTTGTCATATAATTAAATAATCCATTCGTATTATTATTAAACGACTCTTGCCACCATGATCCGAATCATCGCCAGTTGAATCATGGTTTTGCTGGTATCTGGATTAAACTCATAATCTTTGCTTAATCTTCTATAATGCTCAAACCAACCAAAAGTACGCTCTACTATCCAGCGTTTAGGCTGCACCGAAAATCCTTTTTGTTGCCTGCTTCGTAAAACTATTTCTATGACCCAATGTTTGAATCTCTTCGCCCAGTCTCCTCTATAAGTTCCGTCTGCTAATATTTTCACCAATCGCCAAAATTTTGATTTTACCCTTTAGCTAATAGGATAAATCCTTCTTTATCACTAACATTAGCAGCTGTAATGGCTATGGCAATAATCAACCCCAAAGTATCTACCATAACGTGTCGCTTGCGTCCTTTTATCTTCTTATTGCCATCAAAACCTTTCGTTTCTTCGATAAACGTACCAGTAGCTACGCTTTGGCTATCCACTATGCCTAAGCTTGGACTGATGAATTTGCCTTCTTTTTGGCGTACTAATCGGCGTAAGGCTTCATGTAGTTTTGCCCATATTTTTTGTTTTTTCCAACGGTAAAAATAGTCATAAACAGTTTTCCAAGGTGCAAATTCTTTAGGCAACATACGCCATTGACAACCTGATTTCAATACATAAAATATCCCATCAAGTATTTGAGTACGTAAGTCCCATTTACGTTTTCTTTGGTTATCTAAAAGTTTTTCAATAACTTCCCATTCGGCATCGGTTAGACTGCTACTATACATATTTATTGTTTTTAAGTTTATGAACTATGTATTAGTATATATAACTAACTGATGCCTTTTTAGTTCATTTCTCTAAAATCAAGACAGCCTCTTACACAGTTTTCCCAATCACACAATTTTCACAAGTTTTCCAAAACGCCAAAGTCATGCGTCTAAAAAGGGCGAAAACGTTATTGAACTTTTTAAAACCTTTTTAAACAACGCAGACATGAAAAACCTAACAGCTTTTATCGTTTTGACATTAATCACCCTTGGCGCATTTGCTCAATCTTCAAAAATGAAAGGCGAAAAAGACAAGAATGTGATTGCAGACCAATACATCGTTGTCTTTTCTGATGAATTTCAAACTCCTTTTACCGAACACAAAAATTTTCAGACCTTAAAAACCCGAGAGCAACGTGCGGAAGCCTTGCAGAGTTACCGCAAAACCGTTGAAGGTAAAGTAGGTGGATTTTTGAAGCAAATGGATATTTCGCCAGAAGCCGTCAAAAACATCATTGCAGGTGGATTTGTGGGTTTTACTGCCAAATTAAATGCTGGCCAATTGAAGGCTTTGCAGGCGAATCCAATAGTAAAATACATAGAATGGGACCGCAGAGTACTAATTTTTAAGGATTTCAAACCCTTGAAATTTAATACCCAAACGACTGATTGGGGTGTGGAGTATGTCGGTGGAGGATCTTCAAGTGGCGAAGGAAGATATGCTTTTGTATTGGATACGGGTATCTATGGAAACCATCCCGATTTGAATGTGGACAAATCTTTGAGTGCCTCTTTTATTGCCAGTGAACCGAGTTTCAAAGACAATCACGGACATGGTACACACTGTGCAGGGATTATTGGAGCGAAAGACAACAATTTTGGTACGAAGGGAGTAGCCGCTGGCGCAACGATTATTGGAGTGAAAGTATTGGACGGCAGCGGTTCGGGTACAGCTTCTACCCTTCTGGCGGGTCTTGCTTATACGGCTTGTATTGCTTTTCCTGGAGATGTGGTCAATATGAGTTTGAGTGGTGCAGGTTTTGAATGGTTGGTAGATTTCTACATCAAAACACTCTTGGGCAGTCGTGGAATCTATGTCACAATTGCAGCAGGCAACAACAATGCAAATGCAAGCGGTTTTTGGCCAGCAAGCACCAATGGCACCAACATTTTCACCATCTCCAACATGACGCAAGCCGAAGAAATTGCAGGTAGTTCTAACTTTGGTAATGGTCCTGTGGATTATGCAGCCCCTGGCACTTCAATTTACTCCACTGACATTGTAGCAAATGGTTCTTACTCGACTCGTAGCGGTACTTCAATGGCTGCTCCACACGTTGCAGGAATCCTGCTGGTGAATAGTGGGCGGATCAAAAGCAATGGTGTTTTGAAGGTGGATAAGGATGCAACTCCTGATAAGATTGCAGTAGTGAAATAGTATTGTGGATATTAGCAGATAAAAAAACCTCGAATGATCTATGCAAATCATTGGAGGTTTTTTTTTGAGTTTTAAGTTTAATTTTTCTCCTCCTCCAACTGAAACGCTTCTATCCGTTTTAAATCCTTGAAATATTTCGCAGCAGATGAATAAAAATTCGTTTATTTATTCATAAAAATCATTGATAATCAAAAAATTCAGTAAAAAACAAAGTCCGAATATCCACTTCAATGGATATTCGGACTTCTTTGTGATGGTCAAATATTTTCCTTCACCTTTCATTCTACCATTGCATAAGCCTTATAATCCACCATTTGACTATGAATATAGACATACCATTCTCGCTGCATTTCGAGATCATGGCTAAAGTGTGTTTCCAAATCGTATTTCTGTTCCATTAGTCGCCAGGCATCCAATACTCTGTCTGCAATCACCTCAAAATCATCCACCTGATCACAAGTAAATAGGCGATTTCCGACTGCTTCCCTAAATTTTCGGGCATACAGTTCGGTAATATCAAAATGAAGCTGTTCGTGGTTCAAATAATATTCATTCATTGCCTCTGGGCGTACCCAAGAATCATTGATCCTAAAATTTGCCTCGACATCGATGTTCAATGCGCCATTTTCACAGTGGTATTTGTACACAATTGAAGAATAGGTCAAGGCTGCAATGTGTGGATATTTTGGATGTGGATCTCCTTGAAAATCTGCCCATACCAATTTCTGGTTGTGTGACCAATTCAACACCTTTTCGGGTTTAAGCTCCTCCATAGCAAGTTCTCCCATATCAGCAGGATTTTGATCCTCTTCATGCAAATGTTGACAAAGTTGAAGGTGACTGTTCAGGCTTGCATCTCCGTATAAAGATGTCCAGACAAGAAAAAAAAGGTGTATTAGATTCATGGGATAGCATTAAATAATTAGAAAATAAAATATTCATTGGCAGAAAAAGCTTGCATATAGTCAAGCTAAAGCAATAATGTTGCCAATCTTGAGGCGATTAATGTTTTTTAAAAAATATGTATCTAAAAATTGGACTATTAAAATAGGGGAAGGTGTAAAATGGTTGTGTGTAGGAATATAACCGTTTTTATTTCAAAATCGTATTTTTATGTACGCAAAAAAAGTGTTAATGTTGCTGCCCGACAAATGATGAAGAACCTAGAAATTCAAAATATAGCTACCCTAACAGGACACAAAGGAGGCGTATATGCTTTAGAGCAAGCTGCTGAAGACCATTGTTTTTACAGTGCTGATGGCGCAGGATGGGTTGCCAAATGGAATCTAAAAAATACCGATACGGCACACCTAATTGCCAAAGTTCCCTCTAATATTTTTGCTTTATGTCTTGTGAAAGACCAAGACCTATTAGCAGTTGGTTCTTTACAGGGTATATTGTATTTTATTGACCTTCAAAAAAATGAAGTCCTAACTCCCCCACTTCAATTCCCCAAAACCATCTATGCCCTCCAACAGTGGAAACACTACCTACTGATAGGTACTGGCGATGGAAAATTATCTATATTCAACCTTCAAAATCAAAAAATTGAGAGAACACTGCCCATTGCCGCCAAAAGTATTCGACAAATAAAAATTCATCCACATGAAAACATAGCCGCTATCGCAAGTAGCGACCATTGCATTTATTTGTTAGATTTAGAAAAAATAAGTGTTTCATCTGAATTGCACTACCACAAAAACTCTGTATTCTGCCTTCAATTTTTACAGAACGGAAATCAACTTTTTGCAGGTTCACGAGATGCCCATCTTTCTGTTTGGGAAAAAATCAATGAAAATTACTCTCTTCAACACACCATCCCTGCACATTTGTTCACCATCAACGATATCGCAGTGAGTCCAAATCAGCGATGGATAGCCAGTGCCAGCCGAGACAAAAGCATCAAAATATGGGATGTACAAAGTTTGAAGTTACTAAAAGTAATAGACAGGATGAAGCCCAACTTAGATGCCCACCAACATTCGGTCAATACGCTACTTTGGTCTCCCTTCAATGATTACCTACTTTCAGGCAGCGATGATAAAAGTATCAAAATCTGGCAGGTAAGTGAGGAATGAAAATTAACTACCAAAACATAAGAATTTATACACAAGATTAAAGATTTCAAGTAGTTGACACAATAGTTCGTGCAATTTTTAATGAACACAGAGGCACGGAGGCACAGAGTTTTGATTATCAAATAATTAGCAAAATAAAAATTATCTTCTAAACTGTTGATAATTAAATTGTTGTGATTTCTGCACGAACTATTGTGACAATAAGGACTTTCTGCTTTTTATTCGTTTACTATCAGCAAATTAGGTCTTTTTTCCAAAGTCAAAAAGCTACCTCAGTAGTTGGAAATGCCCCCTCTTCAATTCCTCCGAACCATTGAAATAAGTCACTATCACCACATAAACATAACTTCCCATCAATGCAGGCCGATTTTCAATCATCCCATCCCAACCAATATTTGCAGTGTCCGTAGCCGTTACATCGTGTATCTTCTCGCCCCATCTACTAAACACTTGAAAGGTAATTTTTTCCCATCCTTGTACATAAGGCACATACACATCATTGTTCCCATCTCCATTCGGGCTAAAAGCACTCGGCATCATCAACTTGTTCTCACCAATTACCCTTACCGTTGTTGAGAAAACCCGACTACAGCCAGCTAAATCACTCACCAACACATCATAAGTTGTTGTTTGAGTCGGCGAAGCATTCACACTTGCACAATCCGTACAGTCCAACCCCTGCACAGGGGACCATTCATAAGTCAAATTACCTCCAGTGGCTGAAAACGCATTCACCTCCAATGGCGAAATCTTGCCCAGTGTAATAGGAGTGTTTCCTCCTATAATTTGCCCCTCTATACCTCCAATCAGCAACGATTCCTCTGCAATGTATTGACAACCATTTGATTCGTTATAAACGTAAGAAATCAAATAGAAACCTCCTTGTAAAATTCCAGGATTTAGTTGATTCCCTTCTGAAATAGCCGAGCCAATGAAGCTGCCTCCTGTAGAAGGATTCCCCTCCAATATAGCCGTCAATGTCACCGCAGTATCTCCAATACAATAATTTTCCGCCAATCCCTCTATGCTCAATGTCAAAGCAGGACAATCTTGTGCTATACAAGAAGCAGTACCCGCCTCACTATCACCACATGAAGGAAGCGCAATTGCAGTTACACTTATGGTGACTTTATCCTCTTGCTTCAAGCCTGTTTTATCAAATGTCAAAGCGTTAGTGGTGAAATTGTCCGTTTCTATTCCATTCACCTTTACAACGATTTGGTAGCTGACTACACCCACGTCTGTCCACTCAAAGGCTACGTTTGTCGCTGTTGTTTCTGTACAATTCACTATTGGTTTATCAATACTATCGACTGAAAAAGCAATCTGATAATCATTACTTTCATTCATCCAATTAGAACTTTTGCAGCTAAGACTATATCCATATAGATCATTGTGAAAAAATAGGTAGAAGAAGAGAAATAAGCAAAAAATATCAATTCTTAGGTTTAAGCGTAAGGTTTTTAGTACCATTTAATAAGTCAAAATTATTGAAAAATTCACTTTCTGTGGCGCAGCAATATTTTTTTGACATGTCCCAGAAAGTAGTACATCACTACAATGAAAGCAAAAATAACAAGGAAAATAGGTAATGATTGCAGAAAAGAGGTTAGAAACATGCGGGTAAATTTTAGGTAAGTATAGTAGCCAAGATGTAGTCAAAAAATATAACCAAAATACTGCCATGAACCACAGCTCGTGTGCTGGCTCTTGCTATTTCAATTGCGCCACCTTTCACATAAAATCCTTCGTAGCAGGCTACTGAGGTAATCAAGAAGGCAAAAACAATGGCCTTGACAATCATGATGACCCCATTGAAGGGATCAAAAAGGTATAGAAGTCCATAGCGATATAGAGAGGGTGAGATTCCATACATTTGTGCAGATAAAAAACCTCCGTAAATGCCCATAAAAGCGGCAATAACAATCAATGGAGGTACAATTAAAACAGATGCTACAAGCTTAGGACTAATTAAATAGTTGGCGCTGTTAATACCCATAATTTCCAGCGCATCAATTTGTTCTGTAATGCGCATCGTACCCAATTCACTTGCTATATTGGACCCTACTTTCCCCGCCAACACCAAACAAGAAAGCGTTGGGGCCAATTCAATAATCATCGTATCTCGGACGATAAAACCCAACATATAGGTCGGCAGATAAGAATCTTGCATCTGATAGGCGAACTGTATGGCGGTAACAGCCCCTACAAAAATGGAAATAACGCCCACAATCAGCAATGACCCTACTCCAATAGCATTCATTTGACGCACCGTTTCTTTCCAATACATACTGTATTTTTCGGGTTTGCTGAACAAACTGCTTAACATTAAAAAGTAGCGTCCTAATTGTTTCATTTGATTGTACGTTATTTGCTAAATAGCTCTTTTTAACGGTACTTTGACAAAATCTGTGAAATGAGACTCCACAAAAATTGTCAAAGAACCTTTTTTATTGTTTAAGATAGCAGTGATTGAGCCAATACATAATCAGATAGCAAGATGAATATATCTGCATAAACAACTGCTTTTGTACTCGCCGCCGCCAACTGCAGTGTTCCTCCTTTCACATTATAGCCTTGAAAACAAGCAAGCGAAGAAAATATAAAGGCAAAAACGAATGATTTTATCAACATTAACTGAATATTGAAGGGATTGTAAAAAACGTGCAATCCTCTTTCAAATTCGGCAACAGTGAGAAAGCCTCCTCCAACACTAGCAATCAATCCTCCGCCAATACCGATGAAAGCTGCAAAAATTACCAAAAATGGAACGACTGCAAAAGCTGCAATCATTTTGGTGCCGACTAAGTAAGCCGAAGTATTGATACCCATAATTTCCATCGCATCAATTTGTTCAGAAATTCGCATATTTCCCAACTCCGAAGCCATATTAGAACCCGCTTTTCCTGCCAAAATCATACACGAAAGAGTCGGAGCCATTTCGATAATCATGGTATCTCGAACAATGTAGCCAATGTAATACATCGGCACAACAAAATCTTGTACCTGGTAGGCAAATTGAACAGCCGTAACCGCACCAATAAAAAGCGACACCACCAATATAATAGGAAGGGACTCAATTCCAATGCTATTCATTTGGCGAAAAGTCTCTTTCCAATACATCGAAAATTTTTCGGGTCTGCTGAAAAGTCTCGATAAAAACTGTACATATGCTCCAATATGTGCAAAAAATTTCATAGAGTGATAACCTATTTGCTTGTCTAAATGTTTTCAACAAATTTTGCAGATATAGACCTCCGTTTAAAAGCTCTTCCTTCAAATTGGGAGTTCATTTTATCACAAATCAAATATCGTTAATAATACATCCACTTGGAAGTTTGATATTTGGTTTTTTGCCCGTGGAATATCCCGATTTTTTTGAGGAAAAGCACTAATACCATTACTTGCCAACTAAAGCTCTAAAATCCCTTCTGGTAATTCCATTTGTAAAATTTTAGCCTGTTCGTCAATGATGATAACCATATCTTCGTGAATGGGAATCAACAATTCTCTATCTGCATAAGTTAATTGAAGCAATTCATGTTGAGGTAAATAGACAATTCCTTCAATAACTCCAATCGTCTGATGGCTGTCGTCTATCAAAGTATAACCAATCAAATATTCCCATTCTTCTTCGTCTGCCTCCAAATAAATTTTTAGCAAGTCTTCTTCAAAATAAAGACTTGAATTTTGGAGAGGAGATGCAGCTTTAATGTTGTCAATATCTTCAAATTTTATACTGGCCGCATTGCTATCCAAACCCTCAATGGCCTCAATAAAAAAGGGCGCAAACTGCCCTTTGATATCTACAAAAATATGGTCAATTTGATTTTCCTCTAAATAAGCCAAGAAAAAATCTTCAAAAGATACCCGTAATGCCCCTTTCAGTCCTTTGGGTTTGGATACAAAACCTACTTTGCAGTAGTTGGGTTTTGACATAGATAATCTTGATTTTTAACAATAAAAAAACCCTCAAAGGAAATTAGATACTCCTTTGAGGGTTCAAAATATATTTTAACGAAATTAAAGAAACAATTGTTTATGCTTCTTTGTCTGTATCTTCGTCATCACTACCAACCAATTCACTAATAGTATCTACCACAGAGTCAGCCGCTTCTTTAACAGCTTCTAGTGCATCGCTGGCTGTTTCTTTAACGCTCTCTACTGCACTTGATACCACCTCTGAAGCTTTTTCCATAATGGTTTCTTCTTCTGTAGTCTCCGTTGCAGCCTCCTCTTGTACCTCTGCTTCTGGTTTAATCGCTGCTTCTACCTCTTGTTTTGCAATATCTAAAGCCAACAAAGAAATAGTTGATTTTTTTTCTTCCATCAAATCCACCAATACCACACGTACATCTTTAGCCGTTTGGCGTTTGCGTCTTTTGGTCAAAAAGTCTTCCATCAACTTAGCTGCATCATCTTCAGTCAAAGCACCTTTGCGGATACCTCTCTGCAAATGTTTCATATACATGACCCCTGCTCTCTTGAGTAAAGAACGAACCGTATCAGTTGGTTCTGCACCGTTTAGCAACCATTTCAATGCTTTTTCCCTGTCCAATTCTACTTGTGCAGGTTGAACAGTAGGGTTGTACCAACCAATTCTTTCAATAATTCGACCATCTCTTTTGACTCTTGAATCAGCTGCTACAATGTGGTAAAATGGTCTTCTGATTCGCCCATGCCGTTGCAATCTTAGTCTAACAGGCATAAATATATTCTACTTTAAGTTAAAAAATGCTCGCCAAGGTCGTTCAACAACCAGCGAGGATTAGCGGGCGCAAAGATAAGATATTTAACCACGAATGAAAATTATAATGACAATAAAAATTAAAAACCCAATTTATGCCATTGCAGTTAACTCAATCGAAATTACAATTTAACATGGAATTAATCTTTTCTCCATCTTCAAATTGTAAGATTTATCGTATTTTGGCACTTGGAAAAAATTAACATTATTCAATCGACCAAAATACCTAATCGTATGTTAAAACGTCTATCTATTTTCAGATACTGCATATTGCTTATAGCAGTATTTAGTTGTCACCTTACTTTTGCGGATGCTTGTGGAGAATTGTTTATCTCTGAATACGTTGAAGGCAGCAGCAACAACAAATGTATTGAAATTTATAATCCAACAGGAAGCGCTGTAGATTTAGCAGCAGGAAGCTACAGTTTGCTTTTTTACTTCAATGGCAGTAGCTCTGCAGGAACGACTATTAATCTATCAGGTTCTGTTGCATCAGGAGATGTCTATGTAGTTTGTGACGATAGTTCTAACCCTACTTTATTGGCAGCAACTGACCAAGAATCTACTTCAAGTTTTTTTAGTGGAGACGATGCCATTGAATTGCAGAAAGATGGAACAGTGATAGATGCTATCGGACAAGTAGGCACAGACCCAGGCAGTCAGTGGGGAGCGGGGCTTGTTTCTACACAAGATAATACTATCAGAAGAAAATCCACCATTCAAGAAGGCGATACCGATAGCAGCGATGCTTTTGACCCTGCAACAGAATGGGATGGTTTCGCTAACGATACTTTTGACGGAATTGGCAGTCATACCACTGATTGTATTGTAATTAGTTGCACCATTTCTGAGATAAGCGTAGAGAATATTTCTGAATGTGACGATAATGGAACAAATGACGATGCAGGTGACGACACTTTTACCTTTGATGTAACGGTGACATTCGCAGATGCACCGAGTAGTGGCTCTTTGGATTTGACGGGAGATGCTACTACAAGCGTAGATGTTGCTGGTTTGGATAGTCCTACTTCTCACACTTTCACAGGTTTATCTGCTGGTTCGGATGGAGGAAGCATTGATGTAACTGCTTCTTTCTCAGAAATTGGCGCGTGTACGGCTTCTGACAATACCCAACTCGCTCCTAAATCTTGTTCTTCTAATCCTTGTGGCGGATTGTTTTTCTCGGAATACATTGAAGGAGGAGGAAACAGCAAATGTTTGGAAATTTACAACCCAACAGAAGAAGATATTGATTTGGCAGCAGATGGATATGCTGTTCAATTTTACTCCAATGGCTCAACAAACGTTGGAGCAACCATCAATCTTGAAGGAACGATTATCAGTGGCGGAACCCATGTACTTTGTGACGATGGCTCTATCACAGAAATTTTCAACAAAGCCGATCAAATATCAACAGTATCTTTTTACAACGGCGATGATGCCGTAGTGCTTGTGAAAGAAAGTATCCGATTGGACATTATCGGAAAAATTGGAGAAGACCCTGGTAGCGAATGGAATGTAGGTGGCGTAGGTACGGCAAACGAATCCCTTCGCCGAAAATCAAGTGTATTAGAAGGAGATAAAACAGCTGGCGATGATTTCGACCCAAGCCTTGAATGGGATTCTTACCCACAAGACAACAGCGACAACTTGGGTGTTCACGTTAGCGATTGTATTAGCTGCGACATTGAAGTAAAAATTGCAGGAAACCCTGATTTCTGTGCAGGCGAAAGTGCTATGTTAGACGCTGGTATTTACGAACCTTTGGCCAATGTGTATGAATGGTCTAATGGCGAAATGACCCAAATGATTGACACCGATGTTCCTGGCCTTTATACTGTTACGGTAACAAATGATGCAGGCTGTCAAGGCACCAGCGAAATAAAAGTGAATGCCTTGGCTTCATTCCAAATTTCAGCGGATAGCGAATCTGTCACCCAAACCAATGCAACTGGCTTGTTGGTTTATCAAGTTGAAGTCTGTGGCGGAAAACTCCCTTACTCCTTAGACCTTGATACCGATGGCTTTGCAACAGCTAGTGTGGCAGCTTCTGCAAATGCGGGATGCAGAACCATTTTGGTTACTTTCTCACAAGGTACAGATTGGGTGCTTACCATCACTGACAGCAATGATTGCGGCATTATTGTGATTGACAGTCAAGATTTGGCAACTACTGATTATGGCGTTTTGTTCATCGTTCCAACAGAAGTGGTCAAAGAATCTTGCCCTGGCTACAATGACGGCGCATTGACCATCGAAATAGATGGCGGAAACAATAGTTGCGGTACTTATGATATCAGTTGGACAGGCCCTAGTCTTGCATCGGCAGGCACCGTAGATGTAGCCACACTTCCTGCAAGTGTATCTTTGACCGATATTCCTTCTGGTACTTATACAGTTGTGGTGACAGATTGCGATGGTCAATCGGTGACAACCAGCATCTATGTAGGACGTGTTGCGGGTAGAGGTAGAGGACGTGGTGCTGTCAATTGCGCTACCCCAGCTGCCGCTAAATCTGCTCTTGACAATGCTGCTATCAATTTTGTGGACTTGTATCCTAATCCATTCTCACAAACGACTCAGCTTCAATTTGGTTTGAGCGTTCAAGCTCGTGTTGCGATTGACGTTTATACTCTTGACGGTCGAAAAGCGGCAAGCGTGTTCAACGGCATGGTGGAAGAAGGTCAAAATAATACCCTCACTTTTGACGGTTCAAATTTGGCTGCGGGTGTGTATGTGCTGCAATTGACCACCGATTCAGGTGTGATGTATCACGAGAAATTGTATATCGCTAAATAATGGCGGTAAACTTCGATTTAGTCTTTTGACGTTTTATTTCAAAAATCGCTCTTTATAAAGAAAATCAACGCTCTATAAAGAGATAACTTCAAAAGGTTTTGCAACAAATTTTAGAAAGTGTCGGATACTGCAAAGGTATTCGACACTTTTTTTTATCAATATACTTTTTGAATAATCGGTTAAGATAATAGTACGGTTTTAAGGAAAAATCTATGGTTTAGCCTTGGAGAGAATGTATTGAAGGTCTTATTTGAAGTTCTCTACGATGCCTCAGGCAGCAAACTCCAACAAAAAGTCTATGACAACAATGTACTGCTAAGCACTAAAGACTACATTGGAGGCGTTGAATACCAAGACGGCACAATAGAAGCGACTTATCATGCAGAAGGACGCATATTTTTCACTTCCTCTACCCAATACCGCCACGAATACGCCATCAAAGACCACTTGGGTAATATTCGCTTGTGAGTCAGTGACTTGGGCAATGACGGAATCATAGAAACTTCCTCCGAAATACTTCAAGAATCGGCAGCAAAAAGACATTCACTACAAAGTGCAACCTTCCTTTTTGTTGCCGCATTTTTTTTAAAAAAAAATAACAGTTGCTGTTCACCATTCGGAATATGATGTTACTAACAGGTAAACAATCAAAATACATTCACCCAAAAGAATGTTTTTGGTGGTTTTGAAGAGTTATGGGTACTTAACTTTTCACACAAAAGGCAAGTTTATTACCCATTTTTTAACCAAATAATTTTTTGAAAAATGACACAAGCCGTTCAAGCAAATGCAGCGATTCGAGCTGCTTTCTTAAAAGTGCAAGCAGACAAAAGCCATGCTATACACACTATTCCCATTCATGATGGTGACAAGCTATCACAAAAAGAAGTAGATACCCTTTTCGCTGACCAAACCCCATTTTTACTGACCAATGTATCAGAAGCAACTAAGGTGCTACTGGGCAAAAAAATCGGAGGAAATACAAAAGGCAAAGCAGATTACCTAATCGTCAAGCCCATCGTATTGGCAGACAAAAGAGTGAAGTACCATACCATAGAATCGGCTAATCAGTTGCCTGTTAAGGCATCGGAAGCTAATGCAATGCAAGGGCAAGAAATGAACATCAAACCTCAAGAAGTTAACGCTCTCCCATTGTCCAATGAAGTGGTATTGAATGCTTTTGCCAGCACCTCTGTCAGGGTATGGGAAACAGTGGCAGACGACACAGAACTGCCCGCAGGAGAACCTTTACCATGGTCACATACCTATTCTTATGCTTTTTCGCCGTCAGCAAGTCCTGGCGATAATTGGACACCTCCTACAGACGGCACATTGTATGGAGATGTTACCTACGAATTTCAAATTTTAATTAACCAGTCACAAGAAAGCAGTTTTCAATATATTGTAGGAACAGTGACTGGAGTTTGGAATGCGGATATGTTGAACAATACAGACAAAGAAAAAGGTTGGGGAACAGCCTATTATGATACTATTTTAAATCAGCCCGAAGGCTTTTTTGATTACAGTTCTTCGCCTGAAAATACCAACAATTCTTCGGAGGTAAGCACTTCTGTAGGTCTTGAGGTAGGCTATCAATCTGCCAGTTTTAACTATTCAAAATCTACCACCGAAACCCTCACCGACTGGGCAGTTGTTCAAAATAGTGCCAACAACTGGACCTACTACATGGCAACACCTTATGATGGAAGAACCACCTCTTATCCAAAGGACGCATCACATGGTTCGGAGGGCAAGCTCTACGATTGGCCAGACCTCACTACAGCAACCAATGAATGGCAAACCATCTCTACATGGAAAAACAATACCTTAGTGATAGGCACTGTAGATATTGATGCTACTTTTCATGTGAAAGCTAATTATATGCGGTCTAATAGTTTGGAATATGCTTGGTGGTGGGCCTGTGGACACAGTTGGTCTCCGTCCTTCCAAATAAATTTGACAAACGATAGTGTGAGTTAATGTATAGGTGAACTCCTTTAGAAAACCACAAGTCGTAAATAACATGAACCTTGTAGGATGTTTGAGTGCCTAAAGCTGCTCAAGCATCCTGTATTTATCACCATTGCAATACGCTTCTCATATACCTCTTTTTCTGTGTTTTCACCACATCCATCAATCCCAAAACGAAGTTACCAACGAATGAACACCTAATCTTTAAGTTTTCATTAAAAAAACAAAAACAAATTTTACCATGCAAAACAATAAAATTACCAAGCCCATTATTTTTTCTCTACTAATGTGTCTATCATTGTTCAGCAACAATTCCTTAATTGCTCAAACCAAAACATGGACAGGGGCAAGCGATACGAACTGAGCAAATGCTTCCAATTGGAATCCTACGGGTGTACCTACTACTACAAATGATATTGTCATTTCTAATACCGTAAACAATCCTATCCTGCAAAGTGGAACAACTTATCGCTTTGTTGTTAAGAACGAAGATGGTTACAGTGCTATGAGAATATCTACAACTAATGATTATGGTGAAGCAAGTCGAAGTCTGGTTTTCTCTTCTGGATTTGCTGTCTCCTCTTTTGATCTCGATTTTGAAATCATTACCCAAGATATTACACCACCACCGCCACCTGTTCCAACTCTTTCTGAATGGGGCTTGATTGTCTTGGCTTTGTTGCTGATGACTTTGGGGACTTTGTATTTGCTGCAGCCCAATTGGAGAGGTCGCTCAGAGGAGTAATCCTATCTTATTGTATCAACTTGTGTTTTTCAAGGGGGAATAGGTGTATAAAGTTGTGGTAAACTAAAGAAAAAAAATAAACTTTTTATAACTTTAGTCTACAAAACAATTGGAATTTATTCTTTATGGAACAAGCTCAAAACCTATTGAGAAATCACAATACGTTGATTCAAAAAATATTCAAGGATTGTTGCCTTCAAGAGAAGGTACATCTCTCAAGGGATACCCAAAAGTTGATATTTCAAAAGCTACATTTATACCTCCAAAAAAACTGGCAGAACGCTTTCACCAAATATGGTAAATTTCTTTCTGAGAAATCCATCATGGCTGAATTGGTGCGTTTGGGCTGCAAAAAACTGTTTAAAAATAATAACGCTGAAGACATTGAATTCCTTCAAAATGCACCAGACAAACTGATTTTAAAGTATCAGGGTATTATCAAACACCTCGTTTACAAACAAAAAAATACGGGTAAAACTATGTCTGATGATGAACAAGCAGACCTGATTGCCAATATACAAGCACAATTGCTCGAAAAAGCAAAAAGCGGGAAGTTGAGTACACAATATGAAGGCAATGCCCTGTTCAGCACTTATTTTTACACGGTAAGCTATCACTGTATGATAGATGAATGGCGAAAAATTCACCGACACCAATCCAATAATTTGCAAAATCCAAACCTATTGGATATAGGAGGCACAAAGGCTACAAACTCCAACCAAAACTACCAGCACTTGGTCGAAAACCATTTATTTCGATTCCAAAACATATTGCAGCTATTTCCTCCTCCTGCAAAAAAACGCTTTGAATTTACCTTAAAAATCAACTATCGAATGACGCTGGTAGCAGCCGATATTTTAAGCCTTTATGCAAAATGCTCCCCGCCTTTACTGACCGAAATACTTTCCTATTTTGGTAAACAATACCACCAACTCGCTCAATCAAAGCTGTTTAAGCTCATTGGAGATTTTCTGACTGTGTTGGAAAAAAATCCAAAACCCGTCAATGTTCCCTCTTTTAGGGTTTGGTTTCAGAACACACTCAATAGCATGAAAAAGACACTTTTTAAAGATTTCTCCAAAGAAGATAAAAAGGCAATAGATGCTTACTTTGAGTTTTTGATGTACAAGCATTACAAAAAAGATTAGTTACTGATTTAACACTTTAGAAATGAATATCTTAGAAAGAATTTTTGACAAAGACAACAGACTCAATTTTGAGGGACGGGTTTTGTATGCAGAAGCCATGCATCTTTCTAAGGTAGCAGACTTACCCAAAAGACTAACTGATTATGTATGGCAAGACGATGAAAGTAGGTTGGCGATTGTAGAATTATACGAGTTGTTGGATGCCAAAGAAGTTCAAGAACAACCGCATCAATATTTCAATCAATTTATTGACACAAATCTATTCGTATCAATAGACTGGAACAATTTAGATGCTGAATTAGAAAATATTTTACGCACTACACTGAGCAGCCAACACAAGCCTAATCCAAGAATGGAACGCCGAATGGCACTTAGTTTGAAGACCTCCAATAAACTACTTCAAATAACACAACCTGAAAAGGATGCAATCTGTATCCAACAAATCACCTTTCAATTTTCTGAGGCGACTTCTCAGCCTTATCGCCTCCTCCTCCAAAATGCAGAAGGAGAAGATATTGAAGAATTTGAAGTTCCTGTCAATAGCCTCCAATTTCAAATCTCCATTGAAGACAATGAAAAATACCCTACGGGTTTGTATTATTGGACGCTTTTAGTAGGGAAAACTCCCATTTCTAATCGTCTGTATATATGCAATGAAGAAGAAGCAAAGAAGATGCTTTCGTAAGTATTTAATAGTCAATAAGACTATAAGTACGTATAGCCGATATTCAACTCCTAAGGGAGTTGTGATAACTTTTTTGTCTTTTTTGATAGAAATATTTGATTCCCAAAGGAATCCATTTTATCTGATATTCGTTTATTTTTGAAAGCGAATCAAACTTCCAAGCAATAAGCAGCATCCAGATAGATATTAAAACCTGTCCATCCGTAGTACTTATTATCCCCCAACCAAAGCAAAGCCCGCCCAATCCATCGGTTCCATCATTTCGTCTGCAATCAAGCCCAATTTCGCCTTCCGCAAAGCAGCTGCATAATTCTCTCCCTCCAATATGTATCGAAACAAAGCCTGCGTCAATTGACTCGTGCTATCCTGAGGAACTTGGAACAATGAATAAACAATATTCGATGCTCCCGCATACAAAAATCCTCGATTCAATGCCATCATTCCTTCACCCACCTTCAATTCTCCAACACCACTCTCACAACTACTCAATACTACCAAATCCGCATTGAGATTCAAGTGATAAGTTTCCGAAGCATGCAAAATATAATCGCCTTCCGTCTGCCGTGAAGCCAAATGAATCCCAGAAAGCGTATTTTTTCCTGCTTCTTGCAAAAAACCATGCGTCGAAATCAAGACATATTTATAGCCTCCAATGTATTCCTGCAAATTTTGCTTATTCGCTTGGTCGTAAAAAAGCGCAATCGCTTCTTTTCCTTGCTCTTCAAAAAGTTGATAAACTTCTTTCACCTCCAATTCTGTCTCCTCCAAATCCTGCAATGCCTCCTGTGCATCCCCGGATGACTTCAATATTCGTCTTCTACTGCTGTCCTGTTTTCCACTACTTTTAACCACATAACCTTCTTTCTTTTCGCTTCCTTCGTTTCCTCTAAAATAAACAGGAGCCAAACCAAAAAAACTATCTATTTGCTCGCTCGTTTGCAACTGTCTTTGGTGATTGTGTAGCAACAAAGTAGCCGAATAGTGATAGCTGATGTCAAAATCTCGAATCAAATAGGGAAGGTCACTGAAATTTTTTGCATCTGTTATTTGATGTTGATTGAGCAGCACATCAAAGGGAACATAATACAATTCTCCATGTGGAATAATAATGAGTTTGGAGCTTTCTTGGAGGAAATCCCAAACAGGTTGAAGCAATACATCAAAGAGTTGGGTAGAAGATTGTATAAATTCATTGACAGAACCCAACTGAATGTCGCCTTGTAGTTTTTCAACAAGATGGGAAAAGTCGGTTGGTTTTTCGACCGTTGTGATTTGATAATCATTGGAGCTAATGGCGAAGATATAGATGGTTTCTTCGGCAATGTGGTAAGAAAGGATAGCGGATTGTTTTATTGTTGTATTGTTCTCACTGTTAGTGTTTACATCCCCCTTGCCCCCTTCAAAGGGGGAGTTTGTCCTATTCGTAGCCCACGAATTTATTCGTGGGGAAAGATAATATTGGAGGTCTTGAACGGAGGCTGTTGAGATGGAGTATTTCAATTGATAGTATTCGGGATAGTCCGCTTCAAATTGTTCTATCAGAGCATCGTATTGTTGTTTTTGTTTGAAGTATTGGCGTTGAAACTTGGTCAGCAACTCTTCGTCTTTATTACCTCCTAGGGCTTTTTGTTTAGCAATACTTTGGTCTAAATAGTTGAGATCTATTTTGAGTTGTTCCTCTTTTTCAAGCAATTCGCTTGGTATATTAGAAGCAGTTTTGGCTTCACTGTCTTTGAGTGTAGAAAGCAACAAAACGGCTTTGGATTGTTCGGCAAAATCGAAAGCCAAATTTTTTGCACCTTCAATGGTATAGGGAATATTGGTAAATTCAGGATATTGAGGAATTTCATTCAATTGCTGATAAGCAGAGGCAGTTGTCAAGGCAATTTCAATAGCTTGATGAAAGATTTTGGCAGTAGTTTCGGCTAAAGTATGTTTTGAGCCTTCTGCTTTGTAACTTTTGCGTATGTGTGAAACCAAATCAGTAGCAAGTGAGGCGGTAGAAAGAGCTGCTTGCAGGTATTTTAGTTCTTGATTTTGATTCTTATAAATGTGATAAAGGGTTTTTGCTTTTCCTTCAAAAGCACTTAAAAAGGTATAACCGTCGCTGTATTTTTGAATGGTGGGATTTTCAAAAATATTTTTTTGATTGAAAGAAGAAACGACTGCAATTATGGCTTTCTGAAAGGTATGAATAGACCTTTCATAGTCTCCTATGCTAAAATAACAAGTTCCTAGGTTGCGTAATATATGAGCTATTTCATATTGTTTTGCTTCCAAGTCTTCTTTATGTCGAACTAAGGCATTTTTAAAATAAGTAATAGCCAACTTGTATTCTTTTTTATCTATAAAACAAGTTCCCAGGTTATTCAGACTCATTACTTCATTTTTCTCCTGCCACAAATTCTTTTTGAAAATAGCAAGTGATTTTTGATGATAATCAATAGCCATTTCATAATTTCCTTTTTTTAGATAGCAATTTCCTAAACCAGCCGAAATTCCTGCTATATAGGGATGTTCCTCCCCGAAGTTTTTTTGGTAAATAGACAGTGCGTCTTCAAAATGAGCAATAGCCAACTCATAGTTTCCCATAGCTTCATGGCAAATGCCTAAACCATTAAAATCATTTGCTGTATAAGGATGTTCTTGTCCAAAACTTTTCTTACTGATTAACAGTGCTTCTTGAAAATGAGCAATAGCCGATTCATAATCTCCCTTGCCAAAATAGGAGTTACCCAAACCACTCAAAAAAGTTGCTACCTTAGGATGTGTTTTTCCAAAACTATTTTTATAGATTGTTAAGGCATCTTTAAAGCAGACAATGGCTTTATTATAGTCTTTTTTTCTATTGAAGCAATTGCCCAAACCATTTAAACTGACTGCAACACGAGGATGTTTAACGCCCAATTTTTTTTTGTAAATAGTCAGCATATCTTGATAGTGAGCGATAGCGATTTCATAATCTCCTTTTTTTAAATGAATATAAGCCAAGCCGCTTAAACTCTGCGCTACATCAGGATGTTCATCGCCTAATTTTTTTTTATAAATAGTTAAAGCATCTTGACAGTAAGCAAGAGCTGCCTCAAATTCATTTTTCATAGCATAACAATTGCCCAGGCTGTAAAAAATTTTTGCAATAGACAGTTGCTCGTCTTTTTTACTTTTTTTACAAATCATCAAGGATTCTTGAAAAACTTGAATGGCAAGATGATAATTTCCTTTACCAAAATAGCACCTACCCAAGCTATATAGGATTTGTGACAAAAGAATATGGAACTTACCTAAGTGCAGACTTCCAATTTCGAAGACTCTTTGCAGATGTTTTATTCCTTTTTCAGATTGATCCAAAAGATGATAAATATAGCCAATTTCATCATTGGTTTTTACCCAATCTTCCCATACCTCCCATTCCTCATAAATTGCAGTAGCTTGACTATACATCTTCATTGCTTCTTCGAGTTTTTGTGCTTTGGCAAGCACTTTCCCTTCTTCAAAGTAATTTTTAGCCAGCTTTAGCTCTTTTTGCTTAGACATAATACATGATTGGTTTAGAGTTATTTACACACTGAAAGGCAAGTAGCAAAGTTACTCGAAAATATTTTTTAAAAAAAATCGCCCCCCAATTTTACAAATCAACCATCTCATTTCGTCTAACCCGACCGAATCAACCAAACACGAAAGGAATTAGCCGAAAATCCTTTAACAGAGTAGGCAACGTTTAATCATTAACTTAATTTTTTTTTCCGATGAAAAACTTAAATTTATTCTTATTAGTTGGACTTATCTTTTTTTCCACGGGAAACCTATTCTCACAAGTAACCCATACACCTTGGCAAATACATAAGGGAGGCGGGGCTATCGATTTTGATGTCAGAACAAATAAAAATGCCTATGATAGAATGGGACATGGCGACCCCAGAGCATACGAGCTCAAAAATATTCCAGCCAAAGACGATGCAGGATGGCAAGCCGCTCCAATGCGTGATGGAAAAGTCTTCTTTACAGAAACATCTACCATCCCATGTCAAGAAAAAATTGATTTCACCTATTTTCAAACCATCATTGATGTTCCCTCCAATGTCAATGTCAGTGAACTCACCATCTCCTACGATAGGGCAGATGACGGCGCACGGATTTACTTCTTCAATTCCAAAAGCCCCAATGGTCATTTCAACCCTGACGCTGATTTGAGATACAATCACCCTAACGATCTTAGAAACATCAACTTAGCAAATCAAGTTGCAGTCGGTGAAAATCGAGTAGTAATTGTTCAGTTTGATGACTGTGCTACTGGAAACAATGTGTCTGGAATCAATATTAAAGTAAATGGCGCAGAAATTAAAACTCCTCCAAAAGAAAAAAGTACCACTAATCTCGATGGCAAAGTATTCTTCATACAAAGCAACGCTAGCAATGCAGGAGGAAGAGTGATAGACGCTGGAGACCAAAATGCAGGGAGAGTTGGCTCTAGAGTATATCTCTGGGATTTACATAGAGGAACACAACAACAATGGAAATTCATTGCTTCTGACAAAGGACCAGATGTTTACCAAATGGTATCTTTATACCAAAATACAGGAGCAGTCAAATACTTAGATGCAGATTTCGCCGAAATGGTAAATGACGGAGGCAAAATTCAGCTTTGGTCAGACAACGGAGGAGTAGGAAACCAACAGTGGAAAGTCTCTATTAATCCCAATGGCACCTATCGTTTTGCCGTTTATCACCCCAATGCAGGAGGCAGAGTATTGGATGCAAATCCAGACACCCAGATGAACAATGGAGGCAAAATCCACCTATGGCACGCTATGAACGGAAACAAAAATCAAGAATGGAAGCTACTACCCCTAGCGCCAGCCATCAAAATTTTATCCGCTAACTATGGGCTAGAGAAAACTCATGAGATAGCTAAGATACTTCAAGAGATGGTTGATAAGGGTGAAACGAACATTAATATAAGAAATCATATAATAATATATCCTTACAAGTTGGCAGATCCTGCACCAGGACGACAAAAGAAGTTGAACATCACCTACTCTGTAGATGGAAAAGAGTTTACAAAAACAGTAACAGAAGGAGGTACTCTCACATTTTAGATCTTACTATCAAGTACATTCCAAAACTTTGTCGAATCAAGAAAAATAAAATTTTCATTGGAAAAGTTGATTCGGCAAAAGTGAAAATGTGCAATCATTAGACTTTTTGTCACAGTCGTCGCTATCTATTGGTAGCGGCGATTTTTGTTTTTTCACTATCCCCCCACCAAAGCAAATCCCGCCCAATCCATCGGTTCCATCATCTCATCTTCAATCAACTCCAATTTTGCCTTTCGCAAAGCAGAAGCATAACTCTCTCCCTTCAATATGTGCCTAAACAAAGCTTGAGTCAATTGGCTCGTACTATCTTGTGGTACTTTGAAAAGTGAATAGACAATATTGGAGGCTCCTGCATACAAAAAGCCTCTATTCAAAGCCATCATACCTTCCCCTGTCTTCAATTCTCCAATCCCACTTTCACAACTACTCAACACCACCAAATCCGCATTGAGCCTGAGGTGATAAGTTTCCGAGGTATGTAAGATATAATCATCTGTAGTACCTGACTCTTGAGTCCTCGCTCCTGACTCCTCTGGGGCCAAATGAATACCCGAAAGTATATTGTTACCTGCCTCCTTCAAGAAACCATGTGTGGAAATCAGTACATATTTGTAGTCTCCAATATACTGCTGCAAATTTTTCTTATTGGCTTGGTCGTAAAACAGTGCAATCGCTTCTTTTCCCTGTTGTTCAAAGAGTTCGTAAACCTCTTTTACCTCCAGCTCTGTTTCCTCCAAATCCACCAATGCGGCATCGACACTGCCTGATGACTTCAATATTCTTCGCCTATTTTTTTCTTTTTGATTTCCATCACTTTTGACCACATAACCTTGCTTCTTCAAATTATTCCTTTCTTTGGAGGGATGAAGCGAAGTTGAATCATTTTCGCCTCCAAACTGAATGGGTGCAAATCCAAAAAAGCTATCTGCTTGACTTTCCATTTGCTGTTGTCTTTGGTGACTGTGCAAAAGCAAAGTAGCGGAATAATGGTAGCTAATATCAAAATCCCGAATCAAATAGGATAGTTTTTCAAAGTTCTCAAAATCTGTGATTTGGTGTTGGTTGAGTAGTACATCGAAAGGCAAATAGTAGAGTTCCCCATGCGGGATGATGATGAGTTTGTTTGCTGATTGGAGGAAAGACCAGACAGGCCGAAGCAGTGACTCAAAGAGTTGTGTAGAACATTGGATAAAGTTTTCAATATGCCCTAATTGAATGGCATTTTGTAGTTTTTCGATGCTTTTTGAAAAATCCTTTGGTTTGGAGACTTTGACGATTTTGTATTCATTGGAGGTAATAACGAAGATGTAGATTTGTTCTTCGGCAATGTGGTAGGAAAGAATGGCTGAACGGCTATATTGCTGAGTGGCTGAATTGTTGGGTCGTTTTTTCCCATTTGTTGCCCACAGATTCATTTGTGGGGTGGTTTGTGCGCTAAGATACAATTGCAGGTCTTGAACAGTAGCAGTTGAAACGGAGTATTTCAATTGATAGTATTCAGGATACTCTTTTTCAAACCATGCAATAAGTTGGTCATAAACTTGCCTTTGTTGGAGGTATTCCTTTTGGATTGCAGAGAACAAATCTTCATTTTTTTTATCGCCTTTTGCTTCCTCCATATTCATGCGATTGTCCAAGTCGCTGAGTTTTTTTACTATATTTTTTTCTCTTTCGAGGAGCTTATTCGGGATGTTGGCAATAGTTTTGGCTTCATTGTCTTTGAGGTTAGAGAGTAATAAAACTGCTTTGCACTGCTCGGAAAAATCAAAGGTCAATGATTTAATCTCTTTGGAAGTGTAAGGGATGTGGGTAAACTCTGGGTATTGAGGAATAACGGACAGTGTTTCATACAGTTCTGAAATCTCTACACCTCTTTCAATGGCAAAGTCATACAGTTCGGCAGCATTTTTAATCAAAACATGTTTAGATCCTTCCATTTTGTGGCTTTGTCGCTGATAGGCAATAAATTCAGCAATCACTATGGCTGCCTCCAAGCTAGCTTGCAAATCTTTGGGATTTTTGGTTTGCTCCCTATATTTTTTTGAAAATACATCTACCTTAGTCTCAAATAGGTATCGAAAAATATTTAATTTTTGGTAATTGTATGTTTTAGAAATAGCTGGGTTTTGATAAAAATTGGAGTCAGAAAAATTGGGATTAAGCAGTATCAAACCCTGTTGAAGGTACTCTAAGGCTAAGTCGTAATTCTCTTTATATGCGTAGCATCTCCCAATATTCAAAAAACTACGGGCAAGCTCTGCATTTTGGTCACCAAAAAGCTCCCTACTTATCTCCAAGACTTCATGAAAGTAAGCAATTGCTTGGTCATATTCTCCTGTATTAAACAGGCATATACCTATTCCTTCTATACTCAATACTACATCAGGATGCTGCCTACCCAGAATCTTCTTTTTGATTCTTATTGATTCTTGATAATGAGGAAGTGCGTTTGCATAATCCGCCTTGGTTAAGTAGGTACGGGCAAGATAGTGGTGAGCGGATGCTATGGTAGGGTGTTCAGAAGGATAAATTTTTCTTTTGATGTCCAATGATTTTTTACAATGAATAATGCCAAGTTTATAATCTCCTTTTCTGCCTAAACACATGCCTAAATTCCCCAATACACTTGCCACAAATCCGTCTTCATTTCCGTGGTATTTCTGATGAATCCTCAATGCTTCTTGGTAGTGAAGAACACTTAGGTCAAAGTCTTCGAGATCAGAATAAATTCCTGCAATGTTGTTGTTCACTAAAGCCATCTGAGGATGAATCTCAAAATCAGATCTCCAAATAGACAATGCCTTTTGAAAGAAAACGAGAGCTTCCTCAGAGTTGCGAAAGATGTCATGACAAAGCCCCATGCTGTTCAGGCAATTAAGTGTAATAGGATGACGTTCTCCAAAGTGTATTTCACTCATTTTAAGAACACCTTCCATATACGTTACTGCTTGCTCGTATTTCCCTATGTGACAGTAAATTTTCGCTATGTTATTGCCTACTGCTATCAAGTCTTTCCATGCGCCCCATTTTTCGTAGAGTGTACTTGCTTGCTTCGATAGTTTCATCGACTTCTCATATTTTGCTTGCGTAAACAAAGTTTCTGATTCCTCAAAATATTTTTCAGCAAGCCTAATATCAGTTTCTTTGGACATGGTATAAAGTTCCTTCATAGGTATTTATAAATAAAAATCAAATATACCCAATTTCTACAAAATGATTTTTCAAAAAAATAAAAAAAATTTTCCTCCAACCTTACAATCCGAAAACCTCCAAACGTCTAACCAAAGCGAATTCAAAAACTGGATTCGGGAGTTAGCCGAAAATCCTCTAAACAGAGTAGGCAGATCTTTTAACATTAAACCTTATTTCAGATGAAAAACTTCATTTTATCTATTCTCGTATTGTTTTTTTCTTTTGAAGCCTATGCTCAAACGCAAGCCTTTGATGGCTGGTATCGCTTAAAAACACAGTTCCAAGGCGAAGGCAAATGCCTCGAAGGCAACCAAGCTACTTCTGAATATCATGGCGGCAATGCATTTATGGACAACTGCCAAAACGTAAGCGGACAGTTGTGGAAAATCGAAGATGCGGGTAATGGCTACTACCGCCTCAAAACTCAATTCCGTGGCGAGTTGGAATCTTTGGAAGGCAATCAAGCAGATTCTAAATATCATGGTGGCAATGCCTTCATGGACAAACAACAAAATGTATCTGGTCAGTTGTGGAAAATCGAAGATGCAGGCAATGGTTACTATCGTTTGAAAACCATGTTCCGTGGCGAGGGCGAATGTTTAGAAGGAAACCAAGCAGACTCTAAGTATCACGATGGAAACGCATTCATGGACAAATGCCAAAACGTGTCGGGGCAATTGTGGAAATTGGAGAAGGTAAAATAAACAAGATATAATTTAACAAAAAAAGCGATGTCTGTAAAAGGGCATCGCCTTTTTTTATTAAGAATTTGAAGCTTCACTAAGTTCCCACCAAAGCAAATCCCGCCCAATCCATCGGTTCCATCATACTATCTGCTATCAACTCCAATTTCGCCTTGCGTAGGGCAGAAGCATAACTATCTCCCTTCAATATGTACCGAAACAAAGCTTGAGTCAATCGGCTTGTACTGTCTTGTGGTACTTTGAAAAGCGAATAGACAATATTGGAGGCTCCAGCATACAAAAAGCCTCTATTCAAAGCCATCATACCTTCCCCTGTCTTCAATTCTCCAATCCCACTTTCACAACTACTCAACACCACCAAATCTGCATTGAGATTGAGGTGATAGGTTTCAGAAGTATGGAGACGGTAATTGTCTGATTGACTATCCGATTCTGTCAACTTTTCACCGTCCGTTGCCTGCCGTTTTTGTGGCGCAAGATGAATCCCCGACAAAGTGTTCCTGTCCGTTTCCTGCAAAAAACCATGCGTAGAAATCAACACATACTTGTAACCTCCAATGTATTGCTGCAAATTTTTCTTGTTGGCTTGGTCATAAAAAAGCGCAATCGCTTCTTTGCCTTGTTCCTCAAAGAGTTGATACACCTCTTTTACTTCTGCCTCAGTTTCTTCTAAATCCTGCAATGCTGTTTGGTCATTACCCGATGACTTCAATATTTGTCTTCTATGATGTTTTTGCTGACCACCACTTTTGACAACATAACCTTCTTTTTTGTCGGCGACATTTGTCTCTCCAAACTGAATGGGAGCTAATCCAAAAAAACTATCTGTTAGTTTGCTCGTTTGCTCTTGCTTTCGGTGGCTGTGCAAGAGCATGGTAGCAGAATAGTGGTAACTGATATCAAAATCTCGAATCAAATATGGTAGGTTTTCAAAATTTTTGACATCTGTGATTTGATGTTGATTGAGCAGGACATCAAAAGGCACATAATACAGTTCACCATGCGGGATGATGATGAGTTTACTGGTTTTTTGAAGGAAATCCCAAATAGGTTTTAGTAGCAAATCAAAAAGTTGAGTCGCACACTCTACAAAATATTGAATATGCCCCAACTGAATCGCATTTTGTAGTTTTTCGATGCTATCAGAGAAGTTTTCGGGTTTGGGAATCGTAGCGATTTGGTAATCATTCGAGGCGATGGCGAAAATGTATATTTGCTTGTCAGCGATGTGGTAAGAAATAAGAGCGGTTTGCTTTTTTGTCTCAAGTAAACTTTGAAGGTCTTGAATGGAAGCTGTTGAAACATCGTATTTCAATTGGTGGTATTTGGGATAATCGGTTTCAAACTGTGCAATGAGTTGGTCGTAGTTTTGTTTTTGGTGGAAATACTCGCTTTGAAGTTGTGAAAGTATAGTTTCGTCTTTTTCGTCGCCTTTTGCCTCTTGTTGGGCAATGTCATTATTCAAATCGTTAAGTCTTTTTTGGAGTGCTTTCTCTTTCTCCAAAAGGTCAGCAGGAATCTTGGCTGCTGCTTTGGCTTCATTGTCTTTCAAGTTAGAAAGTAGCAAGGTAGCTTTGCATTGCTCAGAAAAATCGAAAGTCAAGTTTTTAACATCTTTAGCATTCGAAGGAATATTGGTAAATACTGAATATTGAGGAATGGTAGGCGATGATTGATATAAAACATACGTTTCCATAGCAACCTCTATTGCTATATTATAATTATATGAAGCCTCTTCGGCTAAAGTGTGTTTAGCCCCTTCTGTTTTATATTGTTTGCGTAAATCGGCAATAAAATCACAGGCAGTTATTGCGGTAGCCAAAGCTGCCTGTAAATCTTTAGGGTTTTGGCCTTGTTCTTGGTATAATTTCAGCAAAATATTGCTTTTTTCTGAATAGAGTATGCTCAAGGTACCTGGATTGACATATTTAAAATCTTTAGGGTTTTGATAGATGTTTGCATCTTGAAAATCTGTATTCAATACTATCAGCCCTTTTTGAAAATAGTTTAATGCTTGCTCATAGTCTTTTTTCCCTTCATGACAATTGCCAATATTCAAATAAAGAGTAGCTAATTCTGAAGATTGTTTTCCATAATGAATGATTTTGATGTCTATAGCTTGCTGCAAATATTGAACCCCCAAATCAAAATCTTTGGTGTTGTGGTAACAAATGCCTATTCCCTCCAAGCTTTTTGCCACATCAGAGTGATTATTTCCTAAAAATTTTCTTCTATTTTTTAATGCTTCCTTAAGATAGATAATGGCTTTAAGATAGTCTTTCTTTCTCCAATAGGCTATTCCAAGTATATGTAAAGAAAAAGCTATTGCAGGATGGTCTGCGGCATAAATTTTTTTATTAATTACAAGTGCTTCTTCGCTGTAACGAATAGCTGTATCATACATACCTTTCTGGGAATAAATGCTCCCTAAATTATCTAAAATACCAGCAGTAAAAAAATCTTCATTTCCATGGCTTTCCCTTCTAATTTTTAATGCCTCCTGAAAATAAAAGATACCTAAATCATAATCCGTTTGGAGTAAATAGCATATACCAATATTGTTATAGCTAAATGCAAGAATAGGATTTTTTTCATCACCGTATTTTTTCTTGCGTAGGGCAAGTGCTTTTTGATAATATTTTAAAGCCGTTTTATTGTCACCGAGGTATTGATAATGTATCCCAATATTGTGAATGCTTGACGCAGTGATATAGGAGTCTTTTCCAAAATATTGTTCTGCTACCTTTAAAATGTTTTGTAAGAAAGCTATTCCTTGTTCATATTCTCCTATATCTCTATAAACAAGCCCTATTTTATTCCCAACTTCAACCCATTTTTCCCATAACTCCCATTTTTCATAGATTACAATCGCTTGCTTCAAGAGTTTTATAGATTCTTCGTATTTGGCTTGCTTGCTCAAGGTTTGTGCTTCCTCGAAAAACTGTTCAGCAAGGTTAAGGTCAGTTTGTTTGGACATTGTGTAGGTCTATTTCTTTCCATGTTTTAAAAAAAAAGTGGAGTTGGGCATAGAGAATTATAAAACGAAGATACCCATTTTCTGAAAAAACTTTTTTTTTCAAAAAAAACAAAAAAAATTTTCTCCAAACCTTACAATCCGAAAACCTCAAATCGTCTAACCAAAGCGAATTCACAAAATGGATTCGGGAGTTAGCCGAAAATCCTCTAAACAGAGTAGGCAGATCTTTTAACATTAAACCTTATTTCAGATGAAAAACCTCATTTTATCTATTCTCGTATTGTTTTTTTCTTTTGAAGCCTATGCTCAAACGCAAGCCTTCGATGGTTGGTATCGCCTAAAGACTCAGTTCCAAGGAGAGGGTAAATGCCTCGAAGGGAATCAAGCTGGATCTAAAGTACATGGTGGAGCAGCCTTTATGGACGATTGCCAAAACGTATCTGGTCAATTGTGGAAAATCGAAGATGCTGGCAATGGCTACTATCGTTTGAAGACTCAATTCCGCGGCGAAGGAGAATGTTTGGAAAGTAATAATGGAACAAACCCTGCCTTTATGGATAAAGTCCAAAACGTATCGGGGCAGTTATGGAAAATTGAAGATGCTGGCAATGGTTGGTACCGTTTAAAATCCATGTTCCGTGGCGAAGGAGAATGCCTTGAAGGAAATCAAGCAAGCTCTGAGTATCGTGGTGGGTCTGCTTTTATGGACAAGTGCCAAAACGTTTCGGGGCAGTTGTGGAAATTTGTAAAAGAAGGAACTCCTACACCTACCAAAACAGAAGCAAAACCTGTACCGACCAAACCTACCATAGATACAGGTACACCTATTCAAGGTGGTGGTACTACTAAAGCAATTGCAACCGAAAACATCAAAGCATTTGTATGGTACGACCAACCAACCAAACCCTCTTTTACACCCAGCACATCCTATCAATACAATTCCGTTGGAGGAGCTATTACGGGCGAACGCATTGGGCAGGGGCAATACAAATTGACGATTCCCAATATGGCAAAACACTATGATGGAGCATGTCATGTGACTGCATACAGCGGTAATCACTCTGCACAAGTCGAAAGATGGGCGGCATCTGGCGATAATTTGCAGATATTCATCCGTGTTTTTGATGCCAAAGGTGCTCCTACGGATGGACGTTTTTCTGCCATGTTCTACAAAGAAACCCGCCCTACTGCAAACTCAGCTTATCTATGGGCCTCAAATGAAGGAAGTCCAAACCATAAGTACCTATACAATGGCAAAGGAGCGATAAGCATGAAAAAAACAGGTACAGGGGTGTATCAAGTTACTTTTGAAGGTATCCAAATGGAAAGAGGTGCAGAAGGAGCTGGCGGCAATGTCATTGCAACACCTTACGGAACAGCTGCACGACGTATTCAGGTAGTCAGTTGGCTTGTAAGTGGCAATAAAACAGTCGCAACAGTTCACACCTACGACTTCAATGGAGAGCCTGCCGACACCCGTTTTGTATTGAGCTACAATGGCGATTGGACCAATCAAGCTGCGTATGTATGGGGAAATGCTGCTACTAAAACTACTCAATATGCAGCTGATAAAAGCTACCAAATGAACAATGTCAGCACAGATGAGAATATGGTTACCCGTTTGGGAGCAGGTAGCTACAAAGTCACACTACCAGGCATCAAAAATGCCAATGCTTCCAATGCTATTGCAGTCGCTTATGGTAACAACAAAGCCTACGCCTCTATTGAGAGATGGGGAGCCAATGGGGGAGTGAAGGGAACGGATGTATATGTCAAGACCTATACTGCTGATGGACAACCTACTGATAGCCAGTTTTCGCTACTATACACCACCAATATGGAGGTCAAATAGAATGCAATGAACAGTGACTGCTCCCACCACTAACCTAACGGTATAGTGGGGGCATCATAGGCATATAGCCCTAAACTCTCCAGTCCGAGAGTCAATATGTTTATGGCTGCATTGTGGTCACGGTTTGCCGTAAAACCACACTCATTGCAGCTATGTGTTCTAACTGATAAGGCTTTCTTTACTGTTGCGCCACAACCACTACACTTCTGACTTGTGTACTGTGGCGCAATAGCTACGACTACCTTTCCAAGTTCCTTAGCCTTATTTTCCAAGATTACACGAAAGGAGTACCAACCTGCATTTGCAATAGATTTACTAAGTCCCGATTTCGCTTTTCTGCCGTTGCGAGTAAAATTACCTTCTTCGTCTTGCTTAGGCTTGGCTTTGCGAATCATGTTTTTAATAGCCAAATCTTCAATAGCTATCAAATCATAGTGTTTTAACAACCAATTCGCTACTTGATGATGAAACTCTTGCCGTTGCATTTTGACACGGTAATGCGCTTTCTGAACCGCTTTAAGTAGTTTGTAATATCTTGCGCTTCGTTTCTTAGCCTTGGATAACTTGCGCTGCACCTTAGCCAAATGCTTTTCTCGTTTTCGGTAAAACTTGGGTAGTGGTTCTGATAAACCGCCACTGGTATAAACAAAATCATTCAAACCCATGTCTATTCCTACTGAATGTGTTAGCAAGTCCTGTTTAGGCACTTCTTTAACAGCTTTTTCAAACTGAAAGGTGAAACAGGTAAACCACTTGCATCCATCCTTGATGATGGACATGGTTTTCACGACTGCTCCTTTGGGGAGTTCTCGGTGCCGTTTTATTTTGACAAAGCCTATTTTTGGAACAGGGATATGGTTATTCGCTTTTTCTTTACCGATTTTGCGATTCATGGTAGAAAAGTAACTTGGCATATTTCTGCCGTAATCGGTATAGTTCAAGCTATTCCACTGTCCTTTTTTCTTGTATTTAGGAAATCCTGTATCGGTGTTTCCCTCTTTCTTGGATTTAAAAAATGTAATGAGTGCTTTGTGTAGTCTTCTATTGGCGTCTTGCAGCACCATGGAATAAACATTCTTAAACCACGGCTTTTCTTCCTTTAGTTTAGGCAGTAGGTTCTGTTGTTCAATCATCGAAGGAAAGGTTTTACTATCCTTGTACTGCTTCATGATTCCGCCTAAATGCCAATTCCAAACATACCGACTCATATTCATGTGGTTAGTCATCCTACTTTCTTGTTTTTGGGTAGGATAAATTCGGTATTTGTATGTTTTGGTGATTAGCATAAGATGTTGTAAATTTACATAAAATTATTCAGTGTTACAAATATTTTAGCAAATGAAATCACATTACCATTGTGTTTATGAACTAACGTATCATTTAGTGTTGGTCACAAAATATAGGAAAAAATGTTTTAACGAAAAGATGCTTTTAGAAGCAGAATCTATCTTTTCTAATCTTTGCACAAAATGGGAATGTGAACTAATAGAATTTAATGGAGAACAAGACCACGTTCATCTATTATTTTCAGCGCATCCAGCCATGCAATTAAGTAAATTTGTAAACAACATAAAGACCGTTAGTAGTAGGCTTTTAAGAAAAAACAATAAGGCATATTTAGAAAAATTTTACTGGAAGCCTACTTTATGGACAAGAGCCTACTGTATCCTATCAACAGGTGGAGCATCAATAGAGGTTATTAAAAAATACATCCAATCACAAGGTCAATAATGACGTAGCTAAATTCCTCCCTCCACTAACCTTCGGTATAGTGGGGGAATCCTTTAGCTGTTTTGTTGAAAATCTCATGGCACAGTTTTTTGCTTTGTCAAAAATCGAGTCATAAGCCAATTCAACTACAAAAGGCATAAAGGAAAAATCTTTGTGCCTTTTGTAGTTCAAAAAACTACCTCAAACCTACTTTTGAGCTTTTGTGTTTAAAAAACTTTCGCTGCCTTCAATACAAGAATAAAAACGTAAGAGGCTTTAGTTGATATAGAAGTCTTTGTAATTAGTTAGTTAGGCATCCCCTTGAAACATCCAATATTATATGGAAAATCATAAGTCCAGTGGTAATGATACATATTTATCATTTCGCCATCCCACAATACTATATGAGTATGACCATGACATTCATCTAAATCTTCAGACCAGAGAATTTCACCATCTTCACCATATGGACCATAAATTCCGAAGCCATCCAACATATAACCCATTAATTCTGAGTGGCCAGATTCATGTGGGTGAATATGATCTTGAAGATCTTTAGCTGGAAAATGATAATGGTACCTTTCTGTGCCATCCGTATGCCCGCCAAATTTATCCAAGATTTCATGCGCTGCAGCATCATTCCCAAGGGTTGATGCTCCATGGTAGATTGCACTACCGCTAAGCGAAATACCTGATGGACCGAATGGAACACAACTTGGTGTAGTAGCAACTTCAGGTATAGCTGGTAAAACGTATAACACATCATGAGCTTCAATTATATTTGGGTTCCTATCGTATTGATAAGCGATGCTCGCTGGGTCAATAGGAAAAACCCCAGTAGAATGATTAGGTAAGGCATTTCCAGTGATAATACGATTGCCATTGCCATCTAACGAAACATTAAATTCACTGAGCCAAGTCACTTCTCCTTCAACCATCGGTTTTTTTGTATAGTCCCAAGTACCATCAGAATTGGTCCAATCGCTGGAATCAGAGTTTCCAGCTCCGTCTGCAGGAAGTCCGCAAAGCCATAAGGATAAAAAATCTGGCTGTGGTTCTCCTTGATTTCTTATCAAAATATTAGGACCACCAAAAGGTAAATGAGTAAGATCAACGGTCTCATTTACAGTTGGTTCTTCGAAAACTGAATCTTGATTTTGGCAGCTGATAATTGTGAGAAAAATAATAACCGGAAAGAGAAAACGGAACACCTGCATAATTCGATTTATTTTATTTTTTATGATAATTTTACTTTTCTTCAAAGACTGCATACTGTACTCTTAGTGGTGTATTTTTGCAGTAAAAGGTTGCTCGATATTTTGATTTTATTCTTTAAAAACTGCTTCGTGACAAAGAAGAAATAAATTACAATCTTTATTCCCTTGTATTTAATTCGTGAATAAATTATTGAGTAGTATATCGTTGAAGTAAATTCTTTTATAAAGGTCAAAGGAAACATGGCAACCTTCAACAGTAGAATAAACTTTATCCACTGCGAAATACCTGAAAAATTAAAAGTTCCTACAAAAAAACAGTAGTTTCGGACTTTCATTTTTCGAACTATCAAAACAAAACACAATGAGCCACTCAAGAGAATTTGACATCATCGTATGGGGAGCATCTGGATTCACAGGAAGATTGGTAGCCGAATACCTTTTCAAAAACTACGGTAGAACTGATTCCCTCAAATGGGCAATGGCAGGAAGAAATCCAGCGAAGTTGGAGGAGGTGAGAGCCGAAGTAGCGGATCAAAGTGTGCCTTTGGTTATTGCAGACAGTCAAGACGAAGCAAGCCTGCAAAAGATGGCACAACGGGCCAAGGTGATTTGCACAACCGTCGGGCCTTATGCCAAATATGGTTCCAAATTGGTGGCAGCTTGTGTGGAGAATCAAACCGATTATTGTGATTTGGCGGGTGAAGTTCAGTGGATGCGTCGCATGATTGACCAACACCATGAAGCCGCCAAAGCCAACGGAACTAAGATTGTGCATACTTGCGGTTTTGACTCGATTCCTTCTGATATGGGTGTTTACTTCATGCAGAAAGAAGCCAAAAAACGCACAGGAAAGCCCGCCAAACAAATCAAAATGCGGGTCAGAGCCTTCAAAGGGGAAATAAGTGGAGGCACCTATGCAAGCCTCGGCAATGTGATGGCAGAAGCCCAAAAAGACAAAAGCATTTACAAGATTCTCACCAATCCCTACGGACTCAATCCTGAAGGAGAACAAAGCGGTCTCGACAAGAAAGACCTTCAAACCGTCAAATACGACAAAACCGTTAAAAGTTGGATTTACCCTTTCATTATGGCAGGTATCAACACCAAGGTAGTTCGCCGAAGCAATGCCTTGATGGACTATGCTTATGGCAAAGATTTTTTGTATGATGAGGCGGTCATGAGTGGCGATGGCATTGGTGGAAGAATCAAAGGCACCCTAACTGCTCTCAGTATGGGCGTGATGATGTTGGCAAAACCTGGCTCATTGATTAAAAAAGGAGTAGATGCTGTGCTGCCAAAACCTGGTGAAGGCCCTGACAAAAAAGCAAGAGAGGCAGGGTTTTACAACCTCAAATTCATTGCTACTTTGGAAGATAGTTCGACCTTGAATGGCAAAGTGACAGGCGACATGGATCCTGGTTATGGCTCAACTTCCAAAATGATGGCGGAAAGTGCTATTTGCTTGGCGAAAGATATGTTGCCGAATGTTGGAGGTATGTTGACTCCTTCTGTGGCCATGGGAGATGCGCTTTTGAAGCGGTTGGAGGAGAAGGCTGGACTGGGGTTTTCTATTGAAGGGTGATACGAAAACCTTAAAAAATAGCTAGTAAATTAGCTGCAATAATTTTTCTCTTCAATAACATTCAATACAGCTTAAAATGAATTCATTCAACATCCTTATGCTTGGTGCAACAGGCGCAGTAGGTAGCCAAGTAGTGAAAACCCTCTTGGAAATGAAACAAGTAGAAATACTCACCTTATTGGGGCGAAGACCTATTCCCAACATTACCGCCAAATACGTTCACCAGCACAAAGTCGACATTTTCAATCCCAAAACCTATTCCAATCTATTGCAGAATCACCAAGTAGCCATCTGTACATTGGGCGTAGGGCAACCTTCCAAAATGAGCAAAGAAGATTTTTTGAAGATTGACAAACAAGCCGTTTTGGATTTTGCAGTCGCTTGTAAAAAGGCGGGAATTCGCCACTTTGAACTCTTGGCTTCCGTAGGTATTGATGCCAATTCGTCTTCTTTTTACCTTCGCTCAAAAGGCGAATTGGTCAATGAAATCAAAGCCCTTCAATTTGAACGATTCAGCGTTTTCGAACCTTCCATGATTTTGACTCCCACCAATAGATACGGTTTCATGCAAGGTGCAATGCTGAAAACATGGCCTTTATTGAAACCTGTTTTGATGGGAGGATTGAGGAAATACCGAGGAATTCCAGTTGAAGTATTGGGAAAGGCAATGGCGATGAATGTTTTGTCCAACCACAAAGGAGTAGAAACGTTGCAATGGGATGATTTTTATGCAATTGTAGAAACAAATCTGAAATCTTGATAATGAACAGTCCTCAATCCATCAAAGAAAAACTTTACCAAGCCTGTGAAACGCACATTACCGAGCGAATCAGCCACATTAGCAACCGATTGGAGTCCATCAAAGAATCTATTCGCAACGAAACCAAAAGTAGCGTGGGTGATAAACACGAAACAGGCAGGGTGATGATGCAATTGGAGGCAGAAAACACCAAAGCCCAGTTTGCGAGTGCATTGCAGACTAAGAGCGTTTTGGCTTCGATAGATGGCAGCATCACTTCAACGACTGTCCAAAAAGGGAGTTTGGTCATCACCAATCAAGCAAAATATTACATCGCCATTGGAATCGGCAAAGTGTTGATAGACAATACTATATATTATTGTATATCACAAGATGCCCCCATTGCAGTGAGGCTTTTGGGCAAAAGTGTGGGCGATGAAATAGAATTCACTGGGCGAAAAATCACATTGAAGGAAATCTATTGAAGTGAATTCTCCAATATGATTTAACCCAACAAAACATCTGCAATTGCTTCTGATATGGGAAAGTTTGGAGGCAACATTTCCAGCCAAAAGAACTCTCCAGCAGGGTTCACCTCTAAAAATACATATTCCTCATCGGGAGTGACAATTACATCAATTGCACCATAAGTCAATTGGAAATGCGCCATCAATTGAAGTAGTTTTTCCTTGACAATCAGTGGTAAATCGTAGTTTTTCCAAGAAGCAAGCAATCCTTCACCATCTTTTCGCCAATCCATTTGAGATTTTTCAGAGGCTTGAGAGTCAATCGAAGCACAGAATACTTGATTGCCAACGACGGTGACCCTAAGCTCGACTTTTTTGGTGATTTTTTCCTGAAAAGTCATTGGGCAATAACGAAGGCTATCCATCTTTTCCAAGTCTGCTTCGGAAATTTCATTCGTGAAAACCACATTTTCTATACCATCTTCATAAATCGCAAAAGAAGCTTGCATTTTGGTAATCAACCCATTGGGGCATTGATGGTATAAATCCTTGACCGCTTTCGGACTATTGGTAAACAGCGTTTTCGGAATTTGAAGCCCTACTTTTTCAGCTATTTTCAATTGCAGTTCTTTTATCTCTGCATAGCGGATAGTAGGAATATTGTCCAAAACAAAACAGTCCAAACTCGCCAAAAAACCTCTGAAAGTGCGACGGGTTTCTTCAATAGAAGGAGCAAGAAATTTTTCATCGAGTTGCTCCTTCAATTTTTCTCCATACCGCGCCCTTCTATACCAAACAGCCGTCACTTCTGATAGATTGTAAAGGGTATTGTGTTCATCTCGATAGAACAATTGTTGTTGTCCATTGATGTATTGAGTGGTCAATTCCACATCGGTTGGATAAAGGTCTGTATTGAAGCGAATGACCTCGCCTCCTTTTTGACGAATGGCATTGGTAACCATTTCAATAGATTCATTGTCTTGCGAATAAGTTATAATGAGTATTTTTTTCATGATAATCGTTTGATTAAAGTATTGGATAAAGCGGCGGCAATAGGTTCGCCTAATTCGTGTTCAATCATTCCCCATTCTCCACAGGGATTGACCTCCAAAAAAACATACTCGCCCAAAAGTGTGCGAATCATGTCTATCGCTCCATACAACAATTGGTGGCGTTGCATCATTTGGTGGAGCAGTGCTTCAATAGATTTGGGTAATTTATAAGATTGCCATTGAGTTTCACTTACACCTGTCTTACGCCAATCTTTGAACATTGTCAATGGTATAGAAATCACCACTATGGGTGATGAGTAAGACAGTTGGTTTCATCTGACAAGACATATAGTTTAGGTTTTAGGGGAATAACCCCGATACAAAATATTTTGTATCGGGGTTCAAAAGATAATTGAAATAACAATTCAATTAGCCAATAACCGACAACGGTCATTCATCACCATCAGATGGAAATTTCATAGTTTGCATGGCTTTGACTCCACCTTTGATGTGGTTGTTTTCTTGTTCTTCCAATTGGTTTTCCAGAAACTTAGCAAAAAAAGGTTGATTGTTCATGAGATTAAAAATTAAAAATGTTAAAAAATAGAACAGAACGATTGATTTGTCCATTCAGCTACCATTGATGAAACCTCCGAAGGTTTTTGGAAAAAATAATGTACATTTTTTGAAAAAAAACTACGAACAAGGATATTGAATTAAAACGACCTCGTCACCGAAGGATTGATAAAAAAATGAAGTCTAAAGAACAATTACAAATTCAAAAATAATACCCCAAACTATCAATATGAAACGGCATTTTTTTCCAATCATCCTATTTATTTGTTTACTTCAATTGCAGGCGCAACCACAAGAACACACCCTACAGTTTATGCTGACCTTCAATGGCGAAACTTTGGAAATGGGTAAAAAATATTACCTCCCTTCCATAAAAGACAGCGTAGAATTGGAGACTTTGAGGTTCTATGTTTCAGACCTTCAATGGCTGCAAAACGAGGAAATCGTTGCTGCAATGGCGAAAAAACATTGGCTAATAGATGCAGAAAAAACCGAATCTCTCAAGCAGACTTTCACTACCGATTCCCTTTCAAAAAAACTTTTCAACAAGCTCCAATTCCAACTCGGAATAGACAGCCTCACCAACGTTTCAGGAGCTTTTGGCGGCGACTTAGACCCCACGAATGGCATGTATTGGACATGGCAAAGCGGTTATATCAACTTCAAATTGGAAGGCATCAGCAAAGTTTGCCCAGCCCGAAAAACCGTTTTCAATTCCATATTGGCGGCTACCAACAACCCTTCAATGCACTGCAAAACATAGACTTAGAAATTCCTGATGCTGACAACATTGAAGTAAATATAGCCATTGACCAACTCTTAACCCAAGTCAACTTAGCCAAACATTACCAAATCATGCAGCCCAGCCAAGAAGCCGTAGAAATGGCAAAATGGATTGCATCTATTTTTATTATTTCAAAATGAACCTCAAAACATTCTCCCCATCTTCATCGCCGTTCTTTGCATCTCATTCTCCACCCTCCATTTTGAAGAGCTGCAATATCCATCCCATTTCCCAAAGCCCCAATATGATTTTACCAAAAATCTACTTACCCCAGCAAAAATCGAACTGGGCAGAATCCTATTCTACGACCCCATTCTCTCCAAAGACAGCACCATTTCCTGCGCTTCCTGCCATTCACCCTACAACGCCTTTGCCCACACCGACCACGATTTGAGCCACGGCATCAATGGTGAAATCGGCACCCGCAATGCCCCCGCTTTGTTCAATTTAGCGTGGCAAAAAACTTTTATGTGGGATGGCGCAATCAACCATTTGGACATGCAAGCCTTAGCCCCAATTAGTCACGAAAAAGAAATGGGAGAAAGCATTGAAGCAGTCGTTGGGAAGCTGCAAAACAAGCCACTCTATCCACCTCTATTCTTCAAAGCCTTCAAAGACAGCACCCTTACAGGAGAACACCTTTTGAAAGCCTTGTCTCAATTTCAACTAACTTTGGTATCTTCCAACTCCAAATACGACCAAGTAAAAAACGGCACAACCGAATTTACCGAACAAGAGCAAAACGGCTACCAACTCTTTCAAATCCACTGCAATAGTTGTCACACAGAACCCCTATTTTCCAGCTACGATTTCGCCAACAATGGGCTTGAAGTCGACACCACACTCAACGATTTTGGGCGTTGGGAAATCAGCCAACAAAGTGCAGACAGTTTACAGTTCAAAATCCCCTCTTTGCGAAACTTGAGCTTCACCCACCCCTACATGCACGATGGCAGATTCCGAAAACTCCACCAAGTTCTCAACCACTACACCAAAGAATTGCAGCATAGCCCAACCATTGCAGAAGTGCTGAAAAAACCTATTGCCCTCACTTCCAACGAAAAAACAGATTTGCTTGCTTTCTCTACGATGCCGAAGGTTTGTATGTCATTGACGCTGCTAAACATTCTCCCTTGATTGGATTTGCCTATGATGGTTTTCCGATTTATGGAGCGTATGGCTACAAAAATGCTGACGGTTCGGGCGGTATTGAGCGAATCAAATCGAGCTACCACAAGCGAAACATCACCGAACGCACCCACGCTGCAAATGGGGAGGATGTGGATGATGGACCTGTTATCAGTGCGACCTATCCTTTAGGTTATTTTAGAGAAGATTACGAATACATTGTCCATCCAGATGAAGACTATTTGGACGAACACAATGGGCGTTTTTGTGTGACACCTGAATATCCAGAAGGAACGTATGCGTATTTCGCAACGGTTGATGAAGATTGGAATTCCGCCTATCCGTATGTTGTAGGACCTACTTTCTATGGTGTATATGCCAATAGAAAGGTTACTTCTGTCACCGAAGCCACAACTGTTTATACCGACACAGGCACGGGTATTTCCGAAACTCCCTTCAATGCTTTAGAAATCAATGCTTTTCCAAACCCTTCATCCGACTTGATTGCCGTTCAGTTGGGCGGCTTGGTGGAAGATGATTTGCAGGTGGATTTGCTGGACATTGCAGGAAAAGTAGTAAGTTCTACCAAAATCAGCAAAGGTAGAACGATTGCCTATTTTGATGTTCAAACGGTTTATGCGGGTGTTTACTTTATCCGAATTTCCAGCAATGGGTTTCATACTATTAAGAAGGTGATTGTGGGTAAGGATTTTTAAAAGAACCTTGTTGATAGAGGAATTTGTTATTTTTGATGAATTGGAGAGAAGCCTCTTTTCACGAGCAGCTGCCTTTATGAGTAATTTAAACAAGATGACAAGAAAAAATTTCATCAAAATTTGTGGAATTCTTGGAGTGAGTATTCCATTTCAAGCTTCGTTGAGTTCCTGCGAGAAAGAGGATATAGATGCGCCTAACTTTTCGGGAAAGGTACTCATTATTGGTGCGGGGGCAGGAGGGCTGTCTTCGGGCTATTTGCTCAAACAACAGGGAATAGAATTTGAAATATTGGAAGCGTCGCCAGACTATGGGGGGAGAATGAAAATCAATACAGACTTTGCTGATTTTCCCATACCCTTGGGGGCAGAGTGGCTGCATACAGATACCAGTATCTTTCAAAAAATGGTGAACGATTCGGCTATTCAGGTCAATGTGAATACGGTTAACTACAATAGTGAAACAGACACGAATGCACTTTGGGAGGATGGGGAATTGACTGTTAGCGGGCTCGATGATTCGGATATCAAATTTGTCAATTCCTCTTGGTTCAATTTTTTTGACGAATACATCGTTCCTTTTATTGCAGACCGCATAAGCTACAATACCATTGTTCAATCCATTGATTACTCAGGCGAACAAGCAGTCGTTCATACACAAAACGGACAGTATATAGCGGATAAGGTAATTGTCTCCGTACCACTTAAAATTCTACAAGATGGAGACATTGGTTTTCAACCAACATTGCCGCAAGATAAATTAGATGCGATAGCAGAACCTCTTATTTGGGCAGGATTCAAGGCATTTATTGAATTTTCTGAAAAATTTTATGATACCCAAATTGACGTTGAAATAAGCCCTGCAAGTGATGGAGAAAAACTGTATTATGATGCTGCTTATGGTCAAAATACCTCCAAACATATATTAGGTCTGTTTGCCGTTGGCAAACCTGCGTTGGATTATATGATTCTTTCTGGAGATGCATTGAGGGATTTTATGCTCAGTGAATTGGACGACATGTATTCAAATCAAGCAACGCCCAATTACCAGAAACACATTACCCAAAATTGGAACAACGAACCTTTCATTAAAGGTGGCTATATGACTTCTCATGCAGATTGGAGAACTGTAAGGGAACTCGGTAAGTCCGTAGCGGATAAAATTTACTTTGCAGGTGGAGCCTACACCGATGGCGAAGATTGGGTTGCTGTCCATACCATTGCACAGTCTGCAAAGGATGCAGTGGAAGAAATTGTTAATGGCTGAATATTTTGATAGCTCGCTAAATCTATATAACCTCAAGGTATTTAGCGAGCTATCCTGTGAAGTATTTTTACTGATTCCCAAAGTCAAATAGCCAAAGTTGTTGGCAATTAATACTCGTTATAAAAACATTTGAAATTTATAGTATTATAGGTTTACTCTTATTTAAGTTTCGCATCGCCACTTAAAAAAGTAAGCATTTGTTAGTTAATTGTTTTTATGTTTTAATATAAGATATTTATAGATGTTGATAGATTATAAATAATTGTAAATAAGCCACTTAGTTATGTTTTTCCATTTAGGTTCTAAACAAATGCTTATCTCCTATTCATCTTGTACTTTAAGCTGCACCATACCCGAAAATAATTGCCTGAAATCGTTGTCATGAATAATTAACTGCAAGACCAGTTCCATATCACATTCTATCTTTTGAACCAATCGTGTGAGAATAGAAATCATGATTTGCCACAGCCTTTGAGCAATCGTTGCTTGAATATATTGGTCTCTGATAGCTCTGAATAAGCCGCCAATCGTTTCATAATCTGAAAAGCGTTTATGCAAACTCAACATAACATATTGAATCAAAGTTAAAGTGGTATGAGCAATATGAGCATCAAAATCTCTGGAAGCACATTTTTGAATACCTAAAAGTTGCTTTACTTCTTTGAAAAAGACCTCAATAGACCATCGAATAGCATAGATTTCCATAGCCTGAGTAAAACGAAGGCTTGTTTGGGTAGTCAGTAAAAGTCTCCATTTGCTTCGTTTAGTATACCTAACAAAAAACAACTTGACTTCCATACCTTTATAATCCACCACCACGGTATAATAATAACACCCAAGTAGGCGGCATCTTTTGGGCTTACGTTTATGAACTTTTCGCAATGTTTTTAAAATCTGCCCAGCTGACATTTCTTTGGATAAATAGTTGTATTTGGCATTGCCCATTTTACAAGCAGCCACTATGTGAATGACTCCTTGTCGAAGTAAACGGATAGCCTTCAATGTTTTTTCGCAGCAGAACCAAGCATCAAACAACACATAATCAGGTACATATCCATGTTTCAATGCTCTTTTTATCATGCTGATTAGTTGGCTATTCTTATCCCTATCCAATTCCTTAAACCGTTCATAACCTGCCGATAATTTAGCTCTAATTTTACGATATTGTTTTTTGAGCGCCCTAACAGGTAAACCAAAACGATAGCGTTGGCGATTTTGCCCTTCTCGGTGCAAGGAAAAATCTAAAGGTCGAAAGTTGATTCCATCAAAATAGCCTAAGACCAAGAGTTTGAAGCCCAAAACAGTACATTTGAGAGAATGGTCATGAACTTTACTGATACCTTCGATGGTTTTGCCTGTATGGTTCACTGGGCTATCATCAGCAGTCAAACACTTGTACTTCGGTTTCATCCCTTTTCTTTCCTCCTCACTCAATTTCACCATATGTTTGTCAGCCAGCTCATTATAGCGTTTATTAAATCGGTATAGAAGCTTACGCCAATTTATCCATTCATTGTTTTTTAAACGATACAAACAATCTTTTGCTCCTTCAAAAACATGACTGTAAGCACCATTCGAGAATCCATGAATACTATCGACTCCCAAAAAAGGAAGCAGCAGCAGTGTGAGCATTAGCACAGAAATAGGATAACCTTGGGTTTTGAGTAAGTCTAAGGGATAGCACAAGCTTTTCAATTGAAAGGGTTCATAAGCTCGGGCTAAAGCATCTACAATATTATTTTTTTTCAGTAGGCTTTTAATTTCGTGTACTTTTTGTATCTTGCAATCAGGCAGCATAATTTTTGTATTTTGTTTATAGTGAATCAAATATACATATTTTATGCTGTTTTTCCTCTTTAACAAACAAGTTAATTTCCTTCAAAACACTTTGTGTGTAAATAAATTATAAATATTTATTTACAGTAATTATAGTGACGAAAAAGTGCTTTCCTTAAATGGAATTCGAGATTTAGGAGAGTAATTTACAAAGATTTAGCTCATTTAAGCCGATTGTATATAATTATTTTAAGCCTCTTTTTCAGTAAAAAAGTAGGTGCGAAACTTAAGACTCTTAAATCCAATCACTAATTGAAGCGTGACCATTCAAGGTATAAATGTGACATCTTTTTGAAAAAAATAATAACCATCAAATAAACAATCCCCCTCCGTCTATAAAAGACAAAGGGGGATTGTTTATTTGCATATCAAAGAATGCATACAGGAAGTAAAAACATCCAGTATTTACTCTCCAATCATTCTCTTACATCATACCACCCATACCGCCTGGCATTCCGCCTCCGCCGTGCATGTGAGGAGCTTCTTCTTGTGGTTTGTCCACAATCAAACACTCGGTCGTCAACAACATACTGGCGATAGAAGCTGCATTCTCCAAAGCAACACGGGTAACTTTGGTTGGGTCAATTACTCCTTCTTCGAGCAAGTTGCCATAGGTTTCAGTACGAGCATTGAAGCCAAAAGCGCCTGAACCTTCTTTCACTTTCTGTACGATGACCGAACCTTCCAAACCAGCATTGGCACAAATTTGGCGTAAAGGCTCTTCAATAGAACGTTTCACGATTTCGATACCAGTTGTTTCATCGTCATTGCTACCTTTCAAACCTTCCAAAGAAGCGATGGCTCTGATAAACGCAACACCACCACCTGCAACAATACCTTCTTCAACAGCTGCACGAGTAGCGTGAAGTGCATCGTCCACACGGTCTTTCTTTTCTTTCATTTCGACCTCAGTAGGTGCGCCTACATACAATACTGCTACACCACCTGACAATTTAGCCAAACGCTCTTGCAATTTTTCACGGTCGTAATCAGAAGTAGTAGATTCTGTTTGTGCTTTGATTTGACCAACTCTTGCAGCAATGCTTTCAGAGTCACCCTTACCATCCACAATCGTTGTATTGTCTTTGTTGATGACCACTTTATCTGCACGACCTAAGAAAGTTAGGTCAGCATTCTCCAATTTGTAGCCACGCTCTTCAGAAATCACAATACCACCTGTCAAAACGGCAATATCTTCCAACATGGCTTTTCTTCTGTCACCAAAACCTGGAGCTTTCACTGCTGCAACTTTCAGCGCACCACGGATTTTGTTTACCACCAAAGTAGCCAATGCTTCTCCGTCAATGTCTTCTGCAATGATCAACAATGGACGACCTGTTTGTGCTACCTTTTCCAAAATAGGTAACAAGTCTTTCATGCTGGAAACCTTTTTGTCGTAAATCAACAAGTAAGGGCTTTCCAAATCCGCTTCCATTTTTTCGGCATTGGTCACAAAGTAAGGAGATAAGTATCCTCTGTCAAACTGCATACCTTCCACTACTTCAACATAGGTATCTGTACCTTTGGCTTCTTCAACAGTGATGACTCCTTCTTTCTTCACTTTCTCCATCGCTTGAGCAATCAATTTACCAACTTCTGCATCATTATTTGCAGAGATAGTACCGACTTGCTCAATTTTTTTATTGTCGTCACCCACTTGTTGTGATTGACTTTGAAGACTTTCTACTACTACTTTCACTGCTTTGTCAATACCGCGTTTCAAATCCATAGGATTTGCACCTGCAGCCAAGCTTTTCAAACCAGCTGTCACGATAGCTTGTGACAAAACCGTTGCAGTAGTCGTACCGTCACCTGCCACATCAGAAGTTTTAGAAGCTACTTCTTTCACCATCTGTGCGCCCAAGTTTTCCATTGGATCTTCCAATTCAATTTCCTTGGCTACTGTCACACCGTCTTTGGTGATGATTGGAGAGCCAAATTTCTTTTCGATTACTACATTTCGCCCTTTAGGACCCAAAGTTACTTTTACCGAATCAGCTAGAGCATCTACACCTCTTTTCAATTTTTCTCTTGCTTCGGTATTGAATTTAATTAACTTCGCCATAATTTTATAAGCTATTTTTTACTATGTTTTTTATTAAAATTTTAAGAGTTAAACCTTTTTATTTGTAAAGCAGTCGTTCGCCGTCAAGCGTTGTCCGTCCACCGTCCAAAGATTTAGACTACTGCAAAAATATCAGACTCACGCATGATAAGGTAATCGCTACCGTCAACTGTCAATTCTGTACCTGCATATTTGCCGTACAATACTGTGTCGCCTACTTGAACCATCATTGGCTCATCTTTTTTACCTGGGCCAACTGCTTTTACAATGCCTTTTTGTGGCTTTTCTTTTGCAGTATCTGGAATGATGATTCCACCTTTAGTTGTGGTTTCTGCTTGGGCAGGTTCTATCACTACTCTATCAGCTAATGGCTTAATATTAAGGCTCATATTCTGAATAATTTTGATTTGTGAAATTAAAAAATGTTTGTATCGCTTCTATGCTATCATATCCTATGCCAAGCTATTTTGACTGCCAAAGTTGCAGGGATTACTGACTTTTGGGAAAAGATAGGTGTCATTATTGCGGATGAAGGATTTGTGAAAACTATTGTTGCTTCAAGTGACTTTTGTAAAAAAACATTACCAAATAGTCAATTTAGACTTTGGACGAAAGATTAAAGACATAAGACAAGAAGTTTTAAATCATTGACGGCGAAGGAATTAAGTAAAATTGCATTAAAAATGCAATTTACTCATAACCAAATATTTACTTCTTTTGTCTTTCTACTTATGTCTTTCGTCCAAAGTCCAAAAAGGATGGGAGTTTAATTTTTGTTGTACTAAGCCTTCACCACCATTTGCAAGGTATCTCTGCCTTTTTGAGTCATTAAAATATCTTTTCCTTTGGTATAGATTTTCACAGAAGCAGGAGTATAATGCCTCAAAGTAATGATTTCAACATTGGCGGTCGTTTGAAGGTTGTAATCCTTCAATAAATCCACCAATAACTCCTTGATTCGGTTGGGTTTGTTGTCAATACAAGCTTTGAAACTAATCGCACCATTTTGACTTAAATTGGTTTTGATGCGGTATTTGGCAAATAACTCATAGATGTGCGCCAAATTGTTTTCTGCCATAAAAGAAAAATCTTTGGAGGAGATGGACAGTAGCAATTGTTCTCGGTCGAAAACAATGATGGTCGGCAACGGTTCACGAGATTCGTCGCCGTGAATCGTTGTACCAACAGCACTTGTGTCTATAAAAGACCGTACATGAAGCGGAATGTTCTTGTTTTGAAGGGGTTTGATGGTATTGGGGTGAATGACTTTTGCGCCGTAATAAGTCATTTCGATGGCTTCGTAATACGACAATCTAGGAATCTTGACAGTTTCTTTGACCACTCTTGGGTCGGCATTCAAGATAGCAGGCACGTCTTTCCAGACAGTCATGGAATCTGCATTGAGAACATTGGACAAAATTGCAGCTGTATAATCGGAACCTTCTCGCCCAAGAGTGGTGGTAAATCCTTCATTTGTTCCCCCTAAAAAGCCTTGTGTGACAATCATTTCCTTGTTCAATATAGATGGGAAGGCTGCTTGTACATTGGCGGTAGTAGCAGACCAATTCACCTGCCCTTCTCGATAGGTATTATCGGTTTTGATGTGATTTCGGATGTCTATCCATTGATTGGCAGTACCTTCGGCTCTCAAAAAATGGCTGATGAGTGTGGTAGAAAGCAACTCGCCTGCTGATACGATTTGGTCGTAAATGAAATTGAAGGGAACTCGGTTGTGTTTGTTGAGCCATTCCTCAATCTTGGTAAAAATACCCACTAAATCTTCCTTCAATGCTTCGGGAACAACTTCAAAAAGAGCTGATGCTGTTGCCAATAATTCCTCCTTTATAGTTTCAAAAAGAGCGATGGCTCGTCCTGTTTGATCGTAGTAGGCATTGGTAACGTCCTCTAAACTATTGGTGGTTTTGCCCATTGCAGAAATTACAATTACCAATTTTTCGTCTTTATACTGTTGTAATATTGCTGCTACATTGCGAATCGCTTGGGCATCTTGTACTGATGCTCCTCCAAATTTAAAAACTTTCATTGTGTTGATAACGAATTATTTATTTCTGTTTACTGTTTTAGGCAACATCTAAGGTACAGCGAAAAAACTTATTTTTCCAACAATCTCTCCACCAATCTTGTCACTCCAACTGTTGCTTTTTCTTCAATGGTGGTCAAATTGCGAATGTGGTAGACACTCTCTGGAATGAATGGGTCTATCAAATACTTGGGAACACTATCCTCTACATAGTGAATCAGGGAAGCTGCAGGATATACGACCATTGAAGTTCCGACTACTATAAATATATCGGCATCATAAGTCGAAAAAGTAGCTTCTTGCATCATCGGTACTGCTTCTCCAAACCATACAATGTGTGGACGCAGTTGCGCTCCTTTATCGCAGAGGTCGCCCATTTGAATTGCCTTTCCACCTATATCATAGATAAGTTCAGGGTAGCGGGTACTGCGAACTTTGGTGATTTCCCCATGCAAATGTAGCACATTGGAGGAACCGCCTCTTTCGTGAAGGTTGTCGATATTTTGGGTAATGATCTGCACTTCATATTTTTCCTCCAACCTCGCCAATGCTTTGTGAGCATCATTGGGTTGTGCTTTTACGACATCGGCACGTCTAAGGTTGTAGAAGTTCAGCACCAGTTTGGGGTTTTTCTTCCAGCCTTCTGGTGAAGCTACTTCCATAATATCATGACCTTCCCACAATCCACCGCTCCCTCTAAAGGTAGCAATTCCACTTTCGGCACTAATTCCAGCACCTGTCAAGACAACTATTTTTTGTTTTTTCATTGTATTATCTATTTTGTAGCAAAATTGTATAAAAAAGCGTATTTTTGCACCAAATTTGAAGAATTTTAAAAAAGTATAAAAAATAGATTAATCAACATGAGTGAAACTACTTATTTATCGTCAGCGGATAAACGTGAAATGTACAAAGAGTTTGGCGGTGCAGAAACAAATACAGGTTCTTTTGAAGCACAAATTGCAATTCTAACCAAAAGAATTGCTCATTTATCAGAGCATTTGAAAAGAAATAAAAAAGACCATGTAACCAGAAAAGCTTTGATTACAATGGTAGGAAAAAGACGTAAATTCCAACGTTACCTTCAAAAAACTGACATTACTCGTTATAGAAACATTATCCAAAAATTAGGATTGAGGAAATAACATCCAGCCAAAATGAGAATAGAAATTTGAAGGGAATTACCTCAATTTCTATTCTCATTTTTTTATGCGTATAATCTTGCATTTCACACCCTACTTATTGAAGTAAGATTTTACTTTCTGTTTTTGAAAGAAAAGGCTGACTGAATCATAAAAAGTCGCTATCCCTCCTACAATGTAGCCTCGAATAGACCATTCAGTATTGCTTTGGCTTATTCTTTATCAGATGAATATACTTAAAAAATTGATAGATATTAAATTAAATCAAAATGCGGTTGTCGCATTCATTAAACCCTTTAAAAATAGCTTATGAGCAATTGGAAGGTATTCTCCAAAACGATTGACCTTGGAGATGGAAGAGAAATAACTATAGAAACAGGTAAATTAGCCAGACAAGCAGACGGAGCTGTGCTTGTACGTATGGGAGATGCCGTCTTGTTAGCTACGGTGGTATCTAAGAAAGAAGCAAAAGAAGGAATGAATTTTTTCCCGTTATCCGTTGATTACCAAGAAAAATTTGCAGCAGCGGGGCGTATTCCTGGAGGATTCTTCAAACGTGAAGCCAGACCTTCTGAATACGAAATTTTGATATGTCGTTTGGTAGATAGAGCCTTGCGCCCATTGTTTCCTGATGAATACTACAATGAAACACAAATATTAATTTCTTTGATTTCGGCTGATGTGGAAGTGATGCCTGATGCCTTGGCAGGTTTGGCGGCTTCTGCTGCTATTGCTGTATCAGATATTCCTTTCAATGGCCCAATTTCGGAAGTGAGAGTTGCTCGTATTGATGGTAAATTGATAATCAATCCATCGGTTTCAGAGGTTGAAAAAGCAGATTTGAATATCTTAATGGGAGCAACTGAAGCCAACGTGATGATGGTCGAGGGTGAATCTCATGAATGTTCGGAAGAAGATTTGGTAGAAGCGATTCGATTTGGTCATGATGCTATCAAAATTCAATGTCAAGCACAAAACGAATTGCGTGCAATTTGTGGCAAAGAAAAACGTGAAATTGAATTGCCGGAAGGTGATGAAGAATTATATGCTCAAGTCGCAGAATTGGCTAGCGATAAGGTATATGAAGTAGCCAAAAGTGCTTTGAGCAAAAAAGACCGTCAGGAGTCGTTTTCTACTATTCAAGATGAAGTTATTGAAGCCATGTTTGGGGAAGAAGAAGAACCTGATTCCGGCAAAATGGACTTGGCTAAAAAATATTTCCACAAAGTAGAAAAGGAGGTTATCCGCAAGATGATTTTGACCGATCGTACAAGATTGGACGGCAGAGAACTGAATGAGGTTCGGCCTTTGTTGATTGAAACAGGTATCTTACCTTCTCCCCATGGCTGTGCATTGTTTTGTAGAGGGGAAACGCAATCACTCACAACTTGTACACTTGGTACAAAACAAGATGAGCAGATGCACGACAAAGCTATTGGACTTTCTTTCTCCAATTTTATGCTACACTACAACTTTCCTCCATTTTCTACGGGCGAGGCAAAACCTATGAGGGGTACAAGTCGTCGAGAAATTGGACACGGTATGTTGGCCATGCGCTCTTTGAAGCAGGTGATGCCTGATGATGCAGACAATCCATACACTATTCGTGTGGTATCTGATATTTTGGAATCTAACGGTTCTTCTTCTATGGCAACGGTCTGTGCTGGTTCATTGGCATTAATGGATGCGGGTGTACAAATCAAAACGGGTGTTTCGGGTATCGCAATGGGTTTGATTACCGATGGTAATGACTTTGCCGTATTGTCCGACATTTTGGGTGATGAAGATCACCTTGGAGATATGGACTTCAAAGTGACAGGTACAAAAAATGGTATTTGTGCGGTACAAATGGATATCAAAGTAGAAGGATTACCCTACGAAATTTTAACAAAAGCATTGCATCAAGCAAGGGAAGGACGCTTACACATCTTATCTCAAATGGATGAGATTATGGATACTCCTCGTTCTGAACCGAAACCTCATGCACCTCGTATTGTGAAAATTTTCATTCCTGGGGATATGATTGGTGCGATTATCGGACCTGGTGGTAAAGTGATTCAAGCGATTCAGAAAGAAACAGAAACGGTCATCGTGGTTCAGGAAGATGCTGAAAACAAACGTGGCGAAGTGATGATTTCTTCTAGCAATAAAGCATCTATTGATGCCGCAGTGAAGTGGGTTGAAGAATTGGTGGCAGTGCCAGAAGTAGGTACAATCTATGAAGGTACGGTTAAAAGTGTGGTTGACTTTGGCGCATTTGTAGAATTTATGCGTGGAAAAGAGGGCTTACTACACATCTCCGAAATTTCTTGGAAACGATTGGAGAATATGGACGATGTTTTTGAAGTCGGTGAGAAAGTAAAGGTGAAGTTATTGGATATTGACCAACGCAGCGGCAAATTCAAATTGTCTCGAAAAGTATTGCTCGAAAGCCCTTATGGTGACAGCGATAGAGGTGGTGATCGTGGTGGCGACCGAGGTAGAGATAACCGAGGTGACAATAGAGGTCGTGACAATAATAGAGGAAGAGACAACCGAGGCGGCGGTGGTAGAAGAGATGACCGCAATAGAAGATAATTTAGTTATTGGTAATTTGTAACGATTGATTTGATTGATTTTTCAAATCATCTCACTGATTATGCATATTTTACCTGAAAGGTGCTAACCGAATGTGATGTTTGGTTAGCACCTTTTTTTGTGTTTGAATAGATTGTGCCTGAACGGAAACTCTCAATCATTTGACTATCAAAACATAACTAATTGTTTAAACAAGCGAACTTTTTGCCTATATTTCACGAAGATTCTATATTCTTGTAATAACTTGTTCCTAATTCATTAGGAATTTATTGAAGGTATTGGTATTCTTGAAAATCCAAAAAAGTTCAAATGATTTTTTGCATCCAATAGTTTGACTGTGAACTCCTTGCAAGATTCCGTTCAGACACTAGATTGAAATAGGGGGTATTTGCATACAACAATCCCACAAAATAAAATTCTTACTCAAAATCTGTGAAAGTAAACTTCAGAAGTTCGGTCTTAGAAAAATAATGCCGCTATCTTTTTGATAATCAATATTTAACAAGCTGAAACTTCCGAAGTTTTTGTCCGAAACACTACCGTATCAAAGAAATATTCCCCTTCACAAACACCTCCTCACCATCAAACGAGAATGCCCGTACATAAAACACATAAACACCCAATTCTGCATTTTCATCCTTGTATGTACCATCCCAAAAATCGTCCAAGCTATAGCCTACAAACAATTCTTCACCCCAACGACTAAATACCTTAAACTCCACACTTTCAATGTTTTTACCTTGCACTTGGAACACATCATTGATACCGTCACCATTCGGAGAAAAGGCATTTGGAACGGTCAGAATCGGAACAGGAAGGATGTCCACAAATACCTCATTGGTTGCCGAACAACCATATTCGTTTGTAGCAATGATGGTATAATTCGTTGGATCAAAAGGTTGTGCGGTCGTGTTTAGACAATCGTTGCAGCCTGTGAGGTTATCGAGTGAAGGCAACCATTCAAGGCTGATAACTTCACCCAAATCGGAGTTCACCGTTGCACCCAAGTCAATCACTGTTCCGCTCTTAATCATCTGAATATCTGACACTTCTACACTAATATCCGAAACCACCAAATCCAAGACTATTTCATCCACACAAACCCCATTGTCCACGCTCAATGCTATCGCATAAATGCCCGTTGAAGTCCAGTCAATCGTATGCGGACCTACTTCATTGGAGGTCGAGCCATTGCCGAAATCCCATTGAAGGGTCGAGCCATCGGGTAAATTACCCACAAAAGAAAGCGTAGCCGTTTCACCCAAACAAATCACCTCAGGCATTGCCATTGCCGCAATTGGCTCATCCACAATGGTTATTGTTTGATTAGCAGAAAAAACGCAACCCATTTCGTCTATATAGGTGTAGGTAATCGTGTGTTCGCCAATCCCTGCAAGCGTTGGGTCAAAAGCACTGCCGTTCCATCCTGTTCCTTCAAAAACACCACCTTCGGGCGTAGCCTTCAAACTTACTGCCGCTTCATTGATACAAAAAACATCATTCGAAACTTCAATCGCTAACTCCAAATCAGGACAATCCGCCAAAGTTGCACAAGATTGAATCGCCACCTCACTGTTGCTGCAATTGTCTGGCCCCAATGCCGTTACCGAAATCACCACCGTCAAATCATCGTCAATTCCCGCCAACAAATACGACAATTCATCTGCCGAAACCGTATCGGTAATCCCCAAATCGGTTTCGATGCTGTAACCAATTGCACCCACTACCGCTGTCCACACAAACTCCAAACTATCAGTCGTTTGATAGCTGCAACCCACAATTGGAGGAGGAATGAAGCCAGGTACGGTCACTAGAATTGAAGCCAAACAGCCATTGCCATCTCGCACACTCACATTGTAAATGCCAGGACGTAGATTTGTAGCAGTTGGTGTAAATTGTGGTGGGTCAGTGTCCCATTCAAAATTGAAAGGAGCAGTGCCACCCAAAACCTTCACTGTTGCCGAACCTGTCCCTTCCTCCACACAGTCCGAAACGGTCACATTTTCTAAACTCAATTCAGGGGCATCCAAATTCTCCAACAAAAATTCTCGGCTGTCGCTGCAATCGTTGGCATCCGTCAAAAGAAGTAAGTAAGTACCTGCTGCCAAATCGCTTATTTTGGCTTCATTGCCGATGATTTCATCCGTTTCGCCAGAATGCCATTCATACACAAACGGCTCAGTTCCATCCTGTACTACCAATGCCGTAATCCGTCCGTCACTTGCCCCACAAGTTGCAGGACTAACAGTTGCGCCCAAAATAGAAGGAGGAGGAATGTCTTCAATCACGAAATTTTTGGAGGAAATACAGCCGCCTTCATCTTCGGCAGTCAAGGTGTATTCTCCTGCTGTAAGTCCATAAATATCCACATTTTCGCCCAAAACAATCCCTGATGCGTCTGCCCAAGTAATCACCAAAACGCCTGTTCCACCGCTCACTTCAACGCCTGTAATGCGTCCGTCAGTACTGCCACAAATAGTTTGATTCGCCACCCCTCCACTGATTGCAGGTGCGCCGACATCCGACACATTGAAACCCAAACTAACCTCGCAGCCATTCGCATCTATTGCAGTCAAAGTGTATTCTCCTGCCGCCACATTGGTCAAATCTATTTCATTTCCAAACACTTCTCCCTCCGCATTTTCCCATCGGTAAGTATAAGGTTCTTCTCCTCCTTCAATTTTTACGCCCAACACACCACCATCGCTGTTGCCACAAGAAGATAAATCCACTGTTCCTTCGCTCAGAGTTGGTGCATGAATGTCGGCAATCACAAACGCCAAATCCGTTTCACAGCCATTGTCGTCCGTAATAATGACCGTATAATTCCCTGCAACTACCTCACTCAAAACCTCCTCCGTTCCGACCACATTGCCGTTCACATCCCACCATTCAAAGTTGAAAGGTGCTGTACCCCCTTCAATGTCAATCCCTTCAATGCTGCCATTCGCATCACTACAAGTCGAAGCATTCACCAATCCGCCCGAAGCCGTTGGGCTTGCTTCATCCAAGACTTCAAAATCCAAATTCGCCCGACAACCATTTCCATCCGTCACTTCCAAAATATAATCCCCTGCCGCCACATTCAGCAAATTCGCATCCGTTCCTGTTCCTGTGTTTTCGTAGGCATTGCTTTCGGTATCTCGCCAATTGAAGGAATAAGGAGGAACACCCCCTTCAATCACCACATTAGATATGCCTCCATTTGCTTCACTACATCGTGCATTGTCCACCAAACCTTCAATGATTTGCGGCGCAACTTGGTCTGGAATCTCGTATTGCATTTCATCTTGACAGCCCTTTTCATCGGTGATGTAGATGGTATAAATACCTGCCGAAACGTCTGTCAATTGTAGTTCAGTGCTGATTTCATTGTTGTTGCCATCTCGCCAAGAAAAAGTCAGCAACCCTTCTCCGTTCTCTACCTCAATGCCTTGAATACTTCCGTTTGCCTCGCTGCAAGTTGTTGGCGTAACCAAACCGCCAAGCAATCCAGGGGGAGGATTGTCCACTATATAAAAACTCAAAGTAGTGATGCAACCACTCACATCCGTTGCAGTCAGCGTATAAACCCCTTCAGGTATTGCCGAAAGGCTAATGTCGTTTCCAAAAGTTTCACCATTTTCGTTTACCCAAGCATAAGTATAGGGCTCTGTGCCTCCTTCAATGCTGATATCAGTAATACCTCCATCGGCTTGTCCGCAGTTGGAATAATTGATTACCCCACCACTTAGTTGTGGCGCAGCTTCATCAAAAGTGGTAAAACTCGCCTCAACACTGCATCCATTTTCGTCTGTTACTATGAGCGTGTATTCACCTGCTGCAATGTCGGTCAAATTCAATTCATTACCAACGATTTGTCCGCTTGTATTTTGCCACTCATAGACCAGTTCACCCGTCCCATCATTCACTTCAATGTTTTGAATCGCTCCATCTGCCTTGCCACAAGAAGAAGGTAAAACATTGCCGCCCAAAAGTTGAGGCGCAATTTGGTCTTCAATTGTCCATTGAATGGAGGTCAAACAACCATTGGCATCCAAGATCTCCAAAGTGTAACTGCCTGCCACTGCATCGGTCAAAAAATTTTCATTACTCACTATTTCTCCCAAATTGTTCAACCAACTGTATTCAAAAGGTTCTGCTCCATCCAACACTTCAATTCCTTCAATGCTTCCATTGGCTTCGCTGCAAGTCGTTGAAGTGACTTCTCCACCCTGCAATTGAGGTGGCAAAGCTTCGGGTACAAACATTTCGATATTGTGAAAACAGCCATTGAAGTCAGTTATTTGTAGTGTATAATTTCCTGTGGGCAAACTTTCTATGTCCAATTCATTGCCAAGCGTTTCACCCGTTTCGTTTTTCCATTCTAAGGTAAAAGGCTCAGTTCCTCCTTCAATACTTACGCCACTTATCGTTCCGTTTGCTTCTCCACAAATCGTTTCGGTAGCTGTTCCAAGACTCAATTTTGGTGAAGGCATATCTTCCAAATCAAATTGAAGGCTGACCGCACAACCTTTGCTATCCGTAACAATAAGAGTGTAAGTTCCTGCCACGACATCCCTCAATTGAAGTAGAGAAGAGGTAATATTGTCTGTTTCCAAAACTTCGCCAGTTCCGTCTTGCCATTCGTAGGTGAATGGTGCAACTCCACTTTCTAAGGCAACATTGGTTATGCTCCCATTGGCTTCGCTGCAAGTTGTGTTTTGCAGTTCACCACCAATAAGTTGTGGAGCTTCGAGGTCTATAATATTGAAGTTAATCTCAGTTTCGCAACCATTTTCATCGCTGACCAGCAAGGTGTAATTTCCTTGTGGAATATTGCTCAGTTGTAGTTCATTACCCAAAATTTCACCAGCCTGATTTTGCCACTCATACACCAATTCACCTGTGCCTCCACTTACTTCAATACCATTGATAGCACCATCGTTGTTGCTGCAAGAAGAAGGCAAGATTTCACCACCTGATAATTGAGGAGGAGGAATGTCCATGATTTCTATGCTGATATTTGTAGTGCATCCATTGCCATCCATTGCAGTGAGAGTATAGATTCCCGCCAAAGTATTTTCTAGGTTCAATGAAGTAGCAATGAGGCTATCTGCTTCGTTTCGCCATTCGAGGGTGAAAGGTTCGATACCTCCTGAGAGTTGTGTTCCTTCAATCTTGCCATTGCTGTCACCACAAGTTGAGGGTGTAGCAATACCTGCTGTCAATATAGGAACGGGTACTTCGAGTACTGCAAAAGAAATTACATCAGTACAGCCATTGGCATCTGTCACCTGCAATGTGTAATCTCCCAAACCTACGTCTTGTAGCTCCAGTTCATTGCCTACTACTTCACCGTTACTGTTTGTCCATTGGTATTCAAAAGGGGGGCTTTCGCCCTCGGCACTGATGTTGGTGATGCTACCATTGTCTGCTCCACAAATGGTGGGTGTTGTTTCGCCGCCTTCAAGTGTAGGGCTGGGTTCATCCATAATGGTATAACTTAATGTGTCAGCACAGCCGTTGATATCGGTGACTATCAATGTATAATTTCCTGCCAAAACGCCGTATAAGAACAAGTCGTCTTCAATGACATTTCCATTTTCATCTTGCCATTCGTAGAAAAAAGGAGCAGTTCCGCCATTGATGAAAATATCTGTGATTGCGCCATTGGCTTCGCTACAAGTCGAAGGATGTATAGCAGCACTGTTGATTTGGGGAGGGCTCGTATCTTCAATATTGAAATCGAGGGTTTGGGTACAACCATTGCCGTCTGTTACCAAAAGGCTGTAATTTCCTGCGGGAACATCCATCAAGTCAATAGCATTTTCACCCACTTCATTTCCATTTTCGTCTGTCCAGACATAATTGAATGGAGGTGCACTGCTTTGTATGCCAATACTGGTAATGCTACCATTGCTGTTTCCACAACTTGCATTGTTGGGATTTCCACCTATTAATGTTGGAGGAGGAATGTCTGCAATGCTCATTTGAAGGCTATCTTGACAACCGTTTATGTCACCAACTATTAGGGTATAGTTTCCAGCAAAGGCATTTTCAAGGTCTATGTTGTTGCTGATAATGTTACCGAGTTCGTCTTTCCAAAAATAAAAGTACGGTTCTGTGCCTCCGCTTACGCTTGCGCCTGTAATGCTGCCATTATCTGCGCCGCAAAGCGCATTGGTTGCTATTCCTGCGCTTAGAATAGGAGGTGTATTTTCGTCAATCACAACTACTAAGGTATCGGTGCAAAACAGTCCATCACTAACGATTAGGGTGTAGTTACCTGCTGCAATTGATGTTAGGCTGGGGGTATTGCCGATTTGTGTGTCGGTTTGGTCGTACCAGAAAAAGGTATATGGTTCTGTACCTCCTGATACGAGAACATTATCAATTCCTCCATCGTTGTTGCCACAACTGGCAGGACTGGGTATTGCGCTGTTTATGTTCAAATTACTGACTGCAACTTCTGGTGTACCTGAGAATGTGCCTTCACATCCATTTGAGTCTGTGATGCTGATGATTTCATAGGTACCTGAAACGGTTGCATCTAAAATGAATGAACCGCTTGCAGAAGAATAGGTAAAGTTATTTGTGCCATCTGTATAAACAAGGTCAAAAGGAGCTTGACCGCCAGAGATTGTAAACTCAATATTGACTACATCGTTGTCATTGCATAGTGTGCCGCCTCCACTGAGTATGATGTTGGGAGGTGTAAATTCTTCAATGGAAGCCAAGCCGTCAATAATGCCATTACAGTTGCTGTCGTTCAACTCAATGAGTGTGTAATCGCCCACACTATTGACGATTAAAGCATAAGGATTGTTGGTAATATTGGTTATAGGTGCTTGAACTATCCCATCAATAGCATAGGTAAATGACCAAGGTGCTTCACCTGTAAAGGAAACGGTTAAATTCATGTCTGCGGTTTCACCAGGACACAACAAGCCTGTTCCACTGATATTAGCGGTTGGCTGATCTTCAAAATTGAAGCTGATGGTTTCGGTGGAACTTCCGCAATTGTTGGTGAGAGTGTATGTAACCGAAAAGGGGGGCAGAACAGTTGCTTGGGCAACAGCAAGGTCAAAAGTGCCTGCATTGGCATCTGTGATGCCTGCACCTGACCATTCGCCGCCTGGTTCGGAGGCTTGCAAGGTAATTGGCTCGCTATCACCACACAAAATCGAAGGTGCGATAATGTCAATGGGGGGGGGAGGAAGTTCAAAAGTGACATTGACAGCAGAGGTAGCACTATTGCCGCAGATGTCAGAAACGGTGACGGTGTACGTTCCTGATGTGCCCGCCACCACATTGAAGTTGAGGGAGGGAGTAGATGCACCGTTGCTCCATTGGTAGGTATAGGGTTCGATACCTCCAGAGGGGTTTGGGTCGAGTGTTGCAGGGTCATTGAAGCAGTAGCTTTGTTCGGTCAGTTCTGCTTCTAATAGAGAGTTGTCTAAAATAATGATTTCGGCAGGCAAAGACCCCGCATCATCACATATACAAAAGTTGTTGAGAACGGTAACGATGATGGTTTCTGGACCTTCAAAAATACCGTCTAAGAAAGCGGTAATGTCAATTTGAACGCTGGTTTGTCCTACTGGAATGATAACAGAACTGGGGAGCGGTGTGTAATCTACACCTGCTGTTGCAGTTCCTGTCACTACAAAATCTATGGTAAATGGTTGACTAAGATCTTCGGTATTGCCTCTTTCAAAAAGAAAGAATCCATCTTGACAACCTTCGTACATTTCATTGGAGGCAGTAGGCGAGCTGTTGATAGTGGCTGAAACCAATGCGCCTTCTCCTGCTGCAAAACTGTTGGCTTCCAAAAATACCGCAGAATCAAAGAAGGAGTCACCCACATCTGCAACGGCAAGTTTGATGTGGTAAGTTTGGCAGGGAGTGACATTGGCTGTGGCAGTAAGGACGGTCGTAAAACCATCAAATTCAAGACTTGCCCCTCCTATGTTGTTTACATAATAAGCGGAATTGTCGAGGCTGGTACAGTCAGGGAAATCAGCTTCTGCTCCAACTGATCCGTTGTTGACAGAATTGATGGCTACGGGGATAGATGTGCCTGGGACTAAGGCAATGTTTTGGCTGCCAGTGAACCCAGGGCCAGAGATGAAAAAGGCAAAAACATCGTTGTATTCGCTGCAAACATATTCGGGATACTCATCAGAGGCAAATACATAATTGAAGCTAATTTCGTTGGTGGTAGGAACAAAGTCAAATTCCAATACAGAGGCATCTTCAGTTGCTTGACCAGAACTAGAAACGATGGTATTTAGATCTGAATCACCTGAAGCAAGTAAATCGTCTGTAATGCCAGAGGAGTTGTTGATACCTGGAATACTGTTTATATAACCTGTGGACAAAACGATTCCCTCTCCAATGCCAATGGCTCCACCACTTGAAAAACTCCCTACTGCGCCTGAGGTGCCTGTGAAGGTGATGTTGGAAACATCTACACAACTTCCTGATACAAAAAGGTCTTCGACCAATTCGGTGACACTGTATTCGGATGTACTGGTACTCAGAATGGATGGGCATTCACTGGAACAACTCCATGAGGCTTCCCAACCGTCCCAATTGATAGATCCATCGGAATCAAAATGAAGGGTGACACAGCCGCTATCGGCATATATATTGACAGGCCCTGAAGTTCCTTGAAGGGTTGCGAGGAGTGGTGCGCTTGTGGAATTGCCGTTGTGAACATACAATAAATCGTAAAAATTAGGTCCTCCTCCGAAAAAACCTCCATTGTCAAATTCAAGGTCTATATAGTCGAATTCTAATACCAAACATTCACAGGTGACTGTGGGACATATCGTAAAGACTAAATCCTGGTTGTTGCCATAATCTCCATTCGGTCCGCCACTATCGTACAGTGTGCCAGTGACATCTGTCACACTGTTGTTACTCATGTTGTAGATTTGTGCATTGGCAATAGAGGATGTAAAGAGAATGCACACAAAAATTAGTAATACTCTCATCATTGAAGCCGTTTATTTGTCAAAACCAATCCTATTTTTCTGATTACATTAGAGATAGCATTGGCGCAAAGTAGTTTGATTGTCAGTTTAGTAAAATAGAGGGCTGTTAGGGAATGAACAACAAATAGGGCTTCAAACTTAGGGTATGGTTTAGACACCTATTTCTATTAAAACCTTCGGTATAAGCAAGGCATATTACATTTTGAGCAATAGAGAGAGAGGGCTACAAATATACCAATAGTTTCTATGAAAAAAATGTAATGACTATGGTGAAGGGAAATCTGCTATTTTTCTGACAAAATAGGGTTTTTTGGATTGTGTTTGAAGCAATGAAACTATTTATATGCTTCAAAGGTTTTGCTAAAACAATATCCAATATCCAATATCCAATATCCATGAAAACCCAACGTCTCTACCGCCCCATCGGTCTCAAAGAATTAGAACTCATTCTGAGCGCAAATCCTCACGCCTATCCACCTCGATTGTCGTGGCAGCCGATTTTTTACCCTGTTCTCAACTTCGACTATGCCGCCCAAATCGCTCATGATTGGAATACCAAAGATGCAGGTTCTGGATTTTGTGGTTTTGTGACCGAATTTGAGATTTCAAGTGCGTACCTCCAGCAATTTGAAGTGCAGAATGTGGGTGGACATGAACACAATGAACTGTGGATTCCTGCCGAGCAATTGCAGGAGTTCAATGGGCAAATTGTTGGTGAGATTAAAGTGACGGCTGCTTTTTATGGGAAGGAATATGTTGGTAAAATTGAATCTTCTGACCGCTTTAATCAAATGGATGCAAAGGATCAATATAGCTATTTCTTAAAGGAAATGGAAAATGGTGAAAATTTGCAGAAATTGGTACAACAGGAATGGATTGCAGTACAAGCAAATATGGGTTTTTGGAAGCAAATAGAAGGGGCAAATGACGGATTGTTGGAGCAGATTGAAATTATACTGGACTTTGGACGAAAGAAGTAGGAAGCAAGATGCGAGATATAAAGAATTGATAATTAAAATCTTAATTCATTGAAATAATTAAGTTCAAATATTTGATTATCAGTCAATTAAATTCCTGTTTCTTGCCTCTTTACTCCCTCGTCCAAAGTCTAAAATAATAAAAGTGTTGAGTTGAGAACCAAAAATAAACCGTATCTTTGTCGCTTGCCTAAAACAATCTGAATTATTCACAAAAAATAAAATACCATGTTAGGACAGTTACAAGACAACCGTCTGAAACTCAAGAGAATTTTCATTGAGTCCAACCTCCCAAAAGACTTGCAGCCACTCAAAGAATTGGCGCAGAACCTTTGGTGGTCATGGAATCAAGAGGCAATTGAATTGTTTGAATACATTGCAGGAGATCAGTGGGAAGCCATTCACTACAATCCTGTAGAATTGCTACAAAGTGTTGGTGTGAATCAAGCCAAAAAACTATTGGCAGATGAGGCATTCATGACCAAACTTCAAAAAGTAGCAGCACAGTTTACCGCTTATATGGCAGAAAAGCCAACCGAAAATTCGCCAAAAATCGGTTATTTCTGCATGGAATATGGTCTGCATACTTCCATGCGCTTGTATTCAGGTGGTTTGGGCGTTTTGGCAGGTGACTTTTTGAAGGAAGCCAGCGATATGAATGTAGATATGTCGGCTGTAGGATTGCTCTATCGTTATGGATATTTTCAACAGGAACTTTCGCTATATGGTGATCAAGCAGATAAATATCCACCTCAAAAATTTACCCAACTTCCCGTCCAACCCGTCAAAAATGACAAAGATGAGTGGGTAAAAATCACCATCGAACTCCCTGGAAGATTCGTATTTGCCAAAGTTTGGGAACTCAATGTAGGGCGCATCAAGCTCTATTTGTTGGATACCGACATTGACGAAAATAGCTGGGAAGACCGTAGTTTGACCCATCGTTTGTACGGTGGTGACAACGAACACCGCTTGAAACAAGAAATATTACTGGGCATTGGAGGTGTTAGGGCATTGAAGGCCATGAACATCGCACCCAATGTCTATCACTGCAATGAAGGACACGCCGCATTTTTGGGCTTGGAGCGTTTGCAGAACCTCATCGAGGAACACGAATTGAGTTTTGCAGAAGCGGTAGAAGTTGTGCGTTCTTCGGCTTTGTTTACCACACACACGCCTGTTCCCGCAGGCCATGATTATTTCCACGAAGGTTTGTTGAGAAACTATTTGTACCACTATACAAAAGGGCTGAACATCACATGGGAACAATTGATGGCTTTGGGTAAAATAAATGCTGATGACATTCATGAGTTATTCTCTATGAGCCACTTAGCTATTCGACTTTCGCAAGAAGTCAATGGAGTGAGTAAGCTACATGGTACGGTTTCCCAAAAAATGTTCAATGTATTGTATCCTGCCTTCAACTATGAAGAACTACATGTGGGATATGTAACCAACAGTGTTCACTATCCTACTTGGATTGCTAACGAATGGTCTGAACTGCACAAAAAACTGACCAACAATCAATTGGTTCACGACCAATCCAACAAAACACATTGGAGAACCATTGATGAAGTATCTTCTCAACAAATCATGGACATTCGTCGCAAATTGAAGCGAAAACTCCTCAGTTTTATCAAAACCAAACTTCAAGCGGATTTGATGCGACAAGGCAATAATCCAAGAACTATTTTTGAAGTGCTGAACGGTATCAACGAAAATGCCTTGATATTTGGTTTTGCTCGCCGATTTGCAACCTACAAACGTGCCCACCTTTTGTTCTCCAATTTGGATCGTTTATCCAAAATCGTGAACAATGTGACACAGCCTGTATTGTTCGTCTTTTCGGGTAAAGCTCACCCCGCAGACAAAGGTGGACAAGCACTTATCAAGCACATTGTAGAAGTATCGAAAGACCCAAGATTTGCAGGTAAAATCTTGTTTTTGGAGAATTACCACATGGAATCTGCCAAATTGTTGGTACAAGGAGTAGACGTTTGGTTGAACACACCGACTCGTCCAAAAGAAGCTTCTGGTACAAGTGGCATGAAGGCTGCAATGAATGGGGTAATGAATTTCAGCGTGTTAGACGGTTGGTGGGCAGAAGGCTACCGCCCCGATGCAGGTTGGGCATTGACCGACAAACGTACCTACAACAACCAAGAGTTGCAAAACGAGTTGGATGCTGAAACGATTTACAACGTCCTCGAAACAGAAATCATTCCGACCTATTTCCATACTGATGAGCACGGAATTTCTGAATCTTGGGTAGGTTTTATCCGCAAAATCATCGGAGAAGTTGCTCCAGATTTCACCATGAAACGCATGATGGACCACTATTTTGAGCGGTTCTACAACAAACTTTATACGAGAGGGAAACTGTTGGCAGCCAACGATTTTGAGAAAGCAAAAGAAATCACCGCTTGGAAACAAAACCTTCGCAGTGTTTGGTCACAATTGGATGTTGTGTCTATGGATGTCTATGACACCGACAATCATTCCTTGCCTTTGGGCGATCACTTCAATGCTTCTATCACCTTCCAACTGAATGGAATGAAGGTGACAGATTTTGATGTAGAAATTGTTTTCTTCCAAAGAGAAGACGAAGACAACCTCAAATTGATTCACCAGCGAAAGCTAAAACTGACCGATCACAAAGCCGATTATGCGACTTTCCAATGCCAAATCGAAGCTACGGAAGCGGGTGTCTATGAATATGGATTCCGCATTGTACCACAAAACTCACTCTTGCCTCACAAACAAGATTTTGAGTTGGTTAGGTGGTTGTAAAATCTAATTTTCCTTTTTACTTCAAATAAAAATGTCCCTGCAATAAAATTTTGCAGGGGCATTTTTTTATCATCCACCTACAAAGCCCTTTGGACTTTCTTATCTTTGCAGCTTACACAAAAAAATCAAACAATGGCAGATTCAAACGAAGATAAAATAGTCCGTTCAACAGAAATCAAAGTACAAATCCACCTCAACGAAGCCAAAATGCCTGTGGCAATGGATTGGGATGCATCCGATAGTCCTATAAAAGGGGCAAAACCCTGCAAAGCGGCAATGGTCGCACTTTGGGATGGGGAGGCAAAAATCACCCAAAGACTCGACTTGTGGACGAAAGAAATGCAAGTTGATGAAATGAGCTACTTTTTCTTCCAGACCTTTATGACCATGGCAGATACCTTCAACCGAGCTACCAACAACAAAGAGGCAAGCATGGATATTCGCCGATTTGGAGAAGAATTTGGAAGGAAATTGGGTTTATTTGATCAGAAGTAACGATTAGCAAATGATTGATTATTAACCGATTAATAATAATTGAATTTTGATCCTGTTCCAAAATACCCCAACACACATGAAACACCCTTTTCTCCTTCTCTCCTTTTTCCTTGTATGCACCTTCATTGGCTGCAAACAATCACCCGACCCCAAAACCGAACGCCTACAAAACACCGTTCAGTTCAAAGGCGAAACAATGGGAACATACTACGCCATCACCTACATAGATGCCGAAAAACAAAACCACCAAACGGCAATTGACTCAGTTTTCAAGGCTTTTGATTTTTCGGTTTCGACCTACAATCCCAAGTCCGTTATATCCTCCTTCAATCAAAACAAAACGGTAGATACCATTGAAGTAGATGCCACTTTTGCAGCCGTTTTTCGGCGTTCCAAAGAAATTTACCAACTCACTGAGGAACATTTCGACCCAACAGTAATGCCTTTGGTCAATTATTGGGGATTTGGAGCGGACAAAACCAAACCCGATTTGGACAGTATGGCGGTTGATTCCTTACAACAGTTGGTTAATTTTAAATCCCTTAACCTACTCGAAAAAGGCCAGCAGTTTTTTGTGGTTCGGCAACAAAAAGGTGTACAACTCGATTTCAGTGCCATTGCGAAAGGCTATGGTGTGGACTTGGTGGGTGATTTTTTGGCAGCAAAAGGTTTGACCGACTATTTTGTGGAAGTAGGAGGTGAAGTGGTCGCAAGGGGTAAAAATCCACGTAGTGAATGGTGGACAGTAGGTATCAACAAACCTGTAGAAAATGCTGCAACAACGGAAATTGAAGAAACCATACAACTCGAAAACCAAGCTATGGCAACTTCGGGCAACTACCGCCGATTTTACGAAAAAGATGGACAAAAATTTGTGCATACCATTGACCCAAAAACAGGCTATGCCACTCCCTCCAATTTGTTGAGTGCCAGCATTGTTGCCAAAGATTGTATGACTGCTGATGCTATCGCAACTGCCTGTATGGTGATGGGCTACGAAAAGGCAAAACAGTTCATTGAAGCACAAAAAGGTTTGAAGGCTTTGTTGATTTACAGCGATGGAGAAAAGATGGTGGATACATTTGTTGAGTAGTATAAGGCAAATTCAAAGCTCAAATTCAAACAATACTTTGGAAACAAATACATTGTATTTTAGAATTGCCTAATTTCAAATCAGAAACTCAAAAATATATTTTTCATTTTCATTCCTGACCTCATTTCAATGACCTTTCAAACTCCAAAAACTCCGCTTTTGCTTCCTCAAACAGGGTTTCGTTCAGCTTGAAATTGCCGTACCAGATGTGGTTAAAAATGTAAGTCAATTGTGAAAAAGGCTGACTGAACGGTGTATGGTTTAGCTCCAATTGGTAGTCGTAATTGGTTTTGTAGGGCCGCCAATGAATCAACTCCTTATCGGTCATTAGCTTCAGATTTTTGAGATAAAACAGCCGAATAGCCCTGCGGAAATGCCGTTTTTCGATGGCTTCTGCAATGAGTTGGTCAAAATTCAGTTCGTGGATATTTTCGTCTAGCACCTGATATTGAAGCCCTTGCTGACTCGGTTTTTTCATAAATAGTGTCGCAAAATTGGCATTGAGTAGCCGTTGAACCACATAAAGTAGCACCACAATCATCAAAACAAACCTCCCGTATCGCCACAAAAAATCAAGCGTTTTGAGGAAAGAACTGTTTTCTTCTCTCCTTAGCCATTCAAAAAATCGTTGCATCAAACTCGGTTGAGGTGGTGGACGGTCGTAGTAAAAATCAGAGTCGCTGAGGTAATTTTGCAGCTTGTCTTCATCAAAAGTGCGGACTTCAATGGGATAGTTTTCCGACTTTTGCAGCAAAAGGGAATCCATTGCCGCCTGTATCGAAAGGCTTGACAACAAACAGAGTATTGCTAAGAAGACTATTTTTGATAGATAATGAAACTGCAATAGAAATATTGTTTGTCGATTAAAGTACGAATTAAAATAATTTTATTTGTATATTTCTTTTTTCACTTGTAAAGTTTTGTCTATAGCTTTTAATTGCTTGTCTATTTCATTATGGCTTACGTTTGGATTAATTTGTATTTGGTAATTTCTAAGTCTATTCTTTAAATATTCTACTAATTTTATATTTCCTTGAGCTTTTAGCATTAAATATGAAAGCATTTTGATTATTGTTGCTGATTTCAAAGTATTTATCTTTAAAATACTAATCAGTGCATCTATATTTTTATAATGAGTATTGATATCAATATCTATCAACAAAAAATATAAAATAAATAATTTCATTTGATTGTTACTACTATCTAATTCTAATTCAGCAATTTTTTCTTGTATAATTTTTTCTAACGTTATATGTCCAATTGTGTCATAAGTAAACCCTTGTATTACCAAAGGTATAAATCCTTTTAAAATTCGTATTAAATGAAGAGCAAGTTTAGGTCTTTCTCTATCCTTAGACTCTATAATTTCTTGTGGGATTTCTGAAAATGATTCCATTAGTTGAAACCCCCAAATACATACTGTATCAATAAAAAATGTAAATATTTCATTGTCTATTAATTTTTCATCATTTTCTTCTACTTCAATATTTCTAAATACTCTTCCGAGTATGAATAAATATGTTTCAACTTTCTCATGTTCCTTTGCTTCTGAATCAAATTTCTTCTTTATAACTACATCGCTCGCTAAAATTTCCTCTGGATCTTCATGCTTAAATTCTAATTTATCAATTAATTCATCTTTTTCTTCATAAGTAAGAGGTGTTAAATTTTGGGCATCTACTTTTGAAGTCAACGTTGTCAACTCATTGCTTTCTTTGAATTCAGCTTTAAATAAATCATCTACAGATCCTTTTTGCAAATAATTCATTCTAAATTTCTCACAATATTTTTTTGTCTTTTTATATATTTTTTTTAAAAACTTCTCATTTAGCTTTTCATCCTTTTCAAAACCAGAGTAAAGTTCCAATTCGTTTTTATAAGAAAGGTATATATCGTTCTTTTTGATTACTTCCTTTAAAAAGTTTTTATCATAAAGCATTTGAGTAGCTAGAAAATATTCAAAGACTCCATTCAGCCGAAAAGAATACAATCCATCTTCAGTTCTTTTTAAAATCCCTTTTTCTTTTATATAATCTAAAACATCCTCAGGAAGAGCAGATCCTCTTCTCTTACTTTTTTCAAGAAATGAACGAACAATGCTAAAAATAGATTCATATGATGCGGCATACACTTGGTGAGCAAAATCGGAATATAATTTAAACGCTAAAAATGACAGTAATTTCTTATACATTGGATATGAAAACCTTGAGTTAGCATTTTCAGCTAGCTCTTTCCTACCTAATAATTCTTGAACATATAATTCTATTAATTCAGAATTGTTTTTAACTCCTATCGTAGTATTTCTATCAAAAATCCAAAGGAAAACTGAAACTGTCCAAAAATTAAAAGGAATTCTATGTTGGTTAAACACTTTTACTATCCTCTCCAAGATATTATCGGTTGTTTCAGGTGATTTATTTAAGGTTTTTTTAATAAGTGTTCTTATTTCAGTTCTTGAAACATCATGAAAAAACAGCTTTTTATAATGATTAAATCCATAATCAAATAGCTCAAATTTTCTAATAGTAGTTTGATCTCCACAAATAATATAAGAACAATGAGGATATGCACTAATAAATTCTGCCACTTGTTTTGTTAAAGACTTATAATTTGGATCAAAATTATCTATGAGAAGACGGAGATTAATTTTTTTTAACAAATCAGATGTGCTTTTTTTATTACTTTCAATGTAATTAGATATTAGTTTCAGAATATCTAAACTATGAGGTTTCTTTTTATATGATTCTAAATCAAGATAAAAAGGTATTGTGTTATCTAAAAAGATAGAATTAAAATTCAAAAGCTCTATTGCTACTTTGACCAGTAAAGAAGATTTCCCACATTTATCACTCCCGAATATAACAAAGTTATCGTCAATTTTGAAAAGGCTATTAAAACCATCCTTTACTCGAATCATATTTTCGGGACTATTATATGATTCAATTTCCTCTTTACTCTCTTTTAATGTAGGGTTTGTAAATAACTCTATGAACTCTTTATTTTTATCATTTTTGTGGAGAAACAAATCATTTCCTTTTTTAATATATTCCTGCCTTCTTCTTTGTAAAGTTTGAAATAACTTAACTTGTTTATTTTTTACTTCTACTTCTTGAAGTTTTGAAGCATTTTTTTCTATTGTATCACAAACCTCATTATTCTCTATTGATAAAGAATAGCTTTTTATAAGTATGTCTTTTGTAAAAAAAATAAAATCAATTAATGAAAATGACAAATTATCGTCATTTTGTCTATAAGTTGTATAAACAGAAACGACCATATTATTAGAAAGTATAGGCTTATTCTTAGTGGGGATTTGACCCATTAAAATAAAGTCGAAAATTGAATATGCATTATATTCAAAATCAATATCAAATGAATGCAAGTTAGAAGGGTGAACATTTGATAAAAGAAATTTGTAATCACACTTTTTTATACTATCGTTTATTTCAGTTAATACCTTCGAGGGGAATATTAATTTATTAGTACCATCGAAATTCCATAAGGAATTAATAACCACAAATCCAATGCTTTTATCACCTACTTGTCTAAAAAAAATAGAATATAAATCACTTATTTTATTGATAAAGACTTCGTCATTATCGATAAAATGTTGTTGTGTCGTTTCAGTAATAACTTTAGTAGGTTCACAACTAATTTTAAAATCATTAGAACTTGATAGTAATTTATTTATTTGATCCTCATCTTTTAAGCCTTGAATAAAAGAAGTAATCATCGAGGTTTTTGATAAATCAACCTCATTTTTACCAATTCCAATGAATAAATTATTTAAATCTACACCAACAGAATAACAAAGATTCCTTAACTGATTATAGGCATGCTTAATTAACTCTTCATCATATTTCATTACAAGATTTCCTGTGAAACATACAAAATCAACATCTTCGATTCCTTTTACAGATTCGGATAACAGTTTATCAATTTGTATTTTATTTAAATTAGTATAATTTAAATTTGACAAATGTAATATTCTAAGTCCAGTAATTTTCGTAATATTTACAGGAAAAGGTTTATAATCTCTATCTTTATCACTTCTTGAATATAATTCCCAGCTAAAATCAAATGACGCATCTCTCATCATCATAACAGCTTTCGCATCGCTCAACGCTTCCTTAACTGTAGAGTTAGAAGCTATAGATTTATAGAATTCTACTGCTACTTCCATAGCATCATATTGTTTTACTGCTTTGGTTGTAGCAATAACTGCACTGACTCCATTTTTAAGAAGATACTGTGCATGTTCTTTAGTATCACAGCCATTTAAAAAAACAAGTTTTAAACTATTATGGTTTTTAACTAATTCCCCAATAGCCTCTATCGATACTTGATGTGATTCACCTATTTCATCTTCTAAATTAATCATTTTATTACCTGCGTGACCAGAAAAATAAAATATATTAATAAAATTTCTATGTTTTTGAAATTTTCCAATTAGTTTATCGACTGTTGTATTTGCTTCTCTTATTAAATTACAGCAGTTACTATTTCTTAATTCATCAAAAATTTGAGAAATGGAATTTTCCTCTTCCATCAATGCTTCTAAGTAATTATCATTATTTTCACCCCAGTCATTAGCAAAGGCAAGAAATATAGTAGTTTTACTCATTAAATTATTTTTATTTTAACGAAACATATTTCGTCAAATATCCCACTTCTCGTCCAAATAACAAAGCATTTGTCAATAAAAAAATCACTCCAAACCACTCATTCAATAAAATTTACATAGAAATTCCCTATTTTTAACTTCTAATTTTTCATCATTCACATTACTCCATGAAAATCCTAAGCGTACACTTCCAAAACATCAATTCGCTCAAAGGCAAGCACAGCATAGACTTCAATAAAAGTCCCTTTGCAGAAGCAGGACTGTTCGCCATCACAGGTCCAACAGGTGCAGGAAAGACCTCTATTTTGGATGCGATCACCGTGGCATTGTACGGTCGAGCAGCCCGATACAGCAGCGATACGCCCTACGAATTGATGACCCGTCACACCGCAGAAAGCACTTCCGAAGTTGAGTTTGAGGTCAAGGGCAAACGGTATCGAGCCAAATGGCAATTGCGGCGGGCGAGAGGAAAAGCGGATGGCGCATTGCAGGGTGTGTATCATGGATTGGTGGATTTGGACACAGATAAAGCCGTTCAAGGAACAAGTACGGCAACCAAAGCCCGAAAAAAAATCGAGAAAATCATTGGGCTTAAATACGAGAGTTTCCGCAAGTCGGTTTTGTTGGCTCAGGGAGATTTTGCCGCTTTTTTGCAAGCGAAAGAGAACGAAAGAGGGGAATTGTTGGAGCGTATTACAGGAACCGATACCTACTCCAAAATTTCGGAGGCAGCCTTCAATCGTGCCAAAGAGGAACGCCTAAAAGCAGACCAATTGCAGCAACAATTGGGGCAAGTGGAATTACTTTCCGTAGAAGCCAAAGAAGCACTACAATTGAAAATTGAAGAAAAAAAAGACCGCAATTTATTTATCCGCAAGGAATTGGAAGGATTTCAACTCCAAATACAATGGCTCAAAAAATTGCAAGAATTGGAGGAAAAAGCCCAAACATTGCAGCAACAACAGCTTTTACTGCAAAGTAAAACTACTGCCCTTCAACACGACTTTTCCAAACTCCACCTTCACCAAAAAGCCGTTCCTTTCCAAGCAGATTTGAAAGACTGGAAAAGCCGACTCCAACAAATTCAAGACCTCAATCAAGCCATTCTGACCATTCGGGAAACCCTACTACCACAATTGGCACAAGCCAAAGACCATGCTTTTCAGCAGCAAAAAACGGCAAAAAAGGCATTGGACTTGGCGCAAGAAACACAAAAACAAACTGAACCGATTATTGAAGAAGTATTGAAGCTCGAAAATGAGATTACCTTACAACAAGCTTCTCTTCAAAAAGAACAGGCAAAATTGGCGGATTTGGAAAAGGATTTGCAGCAAAATCAAGCCGAACAGCAACGGTGGAAAGGGCAAAAGGAAAGCACCGAAACCGCATTGGAAAACACCAAAAATTGGCTCGAAAAGAACCAAGCCGACAATAATCTCAGCATTGACATTCCGTTGATTCAACAGCAATTGACATATTGGCAGGAAACCGAAAAAGAAGCATTGGCTCAAAAAAGATTGGTCAATAAAAAACGCACTGCAAGGGAATCGGAACAAACAAGCATGGATGCTTGGACAAAAAAAGTGCGCTACTACCAAGGTGATTTGGACAAAAAAACGGTGGAACTGGCCAAACTCGAAAACGAGCAGCAACAAGCACCTAAGCGGGAAATATTGGAGGAGAAACTACTGCAATTGCAGCCCATTATCACCAAACTCGAACAACAAATTGATCTCGCCAATACCTATCTAAAACGCCAACAACAAATTGAAGGTCTGCGCCTAAATTACGTGGAAAACCGAAGCTATTGGAACAAACTGCAAAAGGAACTCCAAGAGTTTCAAACCGATTTGGAGCGAGAGCGACAATCTTTGGAAAAGTCTGAAAAACTGTATGAAGCAGAGCGAACTATTGAAAGTTTGACAGACAAACGCATTTTATTGGAGCCTGGAAAATCCTGTCCTTTGTGTGGCTCGAAGCATCATCCCTACGCTGAGGGGCATTACCAAACCGATGTTTCAAAACGGAAAAAAGAATTCAATGAGCAGAAAAAAAAGGTAGAAATCCTGCAAAAAAATATTTCAACGCATGAAAGGGACATAGCAACTGTCGAAACAAAGCAAAAAAACATTGAAGAACAGGGTAAAACCTTGAGAGGGGAAAATGCGGAAGTAGCTGCTAAGTTTGAGGGTATTAACAAATTGCTACAAAGTGCTTATGAGATTCAAAGTGTTGCGCCCATCGAAACTGCCAAAAAACACCAACAGCAGTTGATGGACGATACCAAGAAACAATTGGATGCGGTCAAAAAACGAGAAGGCCAAATCAATGAACTACAAAAATCGGTGCAAAACCACAGTGAAGCCCTCCTAAAAGCACAAAACGAACTGGAAAGAGCCAAAGAAAACTGGCAAAGATTGGGTGATGAATGGAAGGAAATGACCACAAAACTGTCTGAAATAGAAGCCCAAAGCAATGAGCAAGAGTTGGTGGTAGAAAAAACATTGCAAAAATACAATACAAGCCTAAAAACGGCTCCGAATCACAAAAAAATCATTGGGGAACTAGAAAAACGTTTGGAAGTATATCAATCAAAATTGACACACAGGGACGGTTTGAAGGAAAATATCGAGTCTTATAAAGCCAAATTGAATACGGCTCGCGAGGTATTTTTGGAGAAAAATCGACAACGAATTGCGGTGGATGCCGAGCGAACTTTGCTGCAAAACAAGGTGGAAGAATTGGAGTCTTCCAAAACTCGCTTGAGTGCTGCTTTTGTGCTGAAAGATGCCAGAAAAGAAAGAGGGCGTTTGCGTCAAATCATTGACCAACAACAACAAATACTGGACACACAAAAACAAATCTACAATGACAAAGATGCCCAGTTGCAGAGCAAAAAAGACCTGTTGGAACATCAGCGTTTTGAACAACAACGCTTGAGTGAATTGCTTGAATTGGTAGAAGAATCATTTAAGGAAGAACTGAAAGTAGCTGGTTTCCCGACTATTTTGGCATTGGAGGAAGCAATGTTGGAGATACAAGAAGCGAATCGAATCGAAGTCCAACAAAAGCAGATTGAAAAAGAGGAAACAGAACTCAACAAATCCTTGACAGACAATCAAAAGACTTTGGAAACGGAGCAAGCAAAAGCGATGACCGAACTGGGTAAACTTGAGATTCAGGAGTCTATCAGTGCCAAAAAACAGGAAGAAGAGCTGGTGAACCAAGAAATTGGGCGCATCAAATCACAATTGGAGGAAGACGAAAAATTGAAGATCAGGTACCACGCTTTGACCTTGAAAATGGAGGAACAGACGAAAGAGTGGAAACGCTGGGAAAAACTGAATGAACTGATTGGCTCTGCAAAAGGTGACAAATTCCGCAAGTATGCACAGGGTCTGACCCTTTCTAAATTGATTCAATTGGCCAATATTCACCTCCAAAAACTGAATCCCCGCTACTTGGTGCAGAAGTGCAAGGATGATGAAAAAGCAGAACTTGAACTGGAGATAATGGATGTGTATCAGGCTGATACGGTGCGTTCGATGCGTACTTTGTCGGGAGGTGAAAGTTTTTTGGTGAGTTTGTCGCTGGCCCTGGGACTATCGGATTTGGCGGGGAGAAAGGCACAGATTGAGTCGCTGTTTATTGACGAAGGCTTTGGTACGCTCGACAGCAATACGCTCGATATCGCCATGACGACCCTCGAAAATTTGCAGTCTTCTGGTAAAACAATTGGCATTATTTCGCACGTTGAAGCATTGAAGGAACGGATTTCGACACGGATTCAAGTCAAAAAAATGAGTGGAGGGTACAGTACGCTTGAGGTGATGGATGGATTGGAGAAGTGATTGGTAAAACCTTTACCTTCACTTCTTCATTAATACAGTAAGATTTGAAGTCAATTGAAGTATATGAAAAAATTACCTTTAGCCAAGTCGGATTTTACAAGAATGATTGAAGAAGGGTATATCTATGTGGATAGAACCAAAGAAATGTACGACTTAATCAATTACAGTTCACATGTTTTTCTGTCTCGTCCAAGAAGGTTTGGTAAATCTTTGTTGATAAGCACTTTAGAAGCGATGTTTCAAGGCAAAAAGGAATTGTTTAAGGGGCTTTGGATTGAAGATAAAATAGATTGGAAAAAATATCCTGTACTTCGGATTGATTTTGGAAAATTAAACTACGATACATTAGCAGATTTTAAGCAGAAAATGGCGGATTTATTGGATGAAATCGCTTTGGATTATGCTATCGTACTTCCTTCTGCTCATTACAATAGCAAGATTGGTGAATTGATATCGGGAATTTATGAGAAAACGGGAAAGGAAATTGTGATTTTGATTGATGAATACGATGCCCCGATTGCTCGACATATTACTGATTTAGACATAGCTACCAAATACCAAGATTCATTGCGAGATTTTTACAGTATCTTAAAAGCACACAATGCTCAAATCAAGTTTATGTTTTTGACAGGCATTTCTAAATTTGCGAAAATGTCTATTTTTTCGGTCATTAACTTGATGAAAGATGTGAGTTTGTTAGACCCTTTTAACAATGTAGTAGGTTTCACAAAAACTGATTTAGAACTCTATTTTGGCGAATACATCCAACAATTTGCTCAAAAGGAAAAACTGAATGAATCTGAAATAGTGGAGAAAATGACTACTTGGTACGATGGGTATTCATGGGATGGTCAAAATAGGGTATTCAATCCTTATTCTATTGTGAATGTCTTGAAAGACCTAAAATTCAAAAATTATTGGTTTGAAACAGGAACGCCCAGCATTTTGATAAAACTCATTAAAGAAAAATATTCTAGGGAAAGGCAAAAAGCACCGACCATACAAGAGTTTGAAAATACCCAAACCGTTGCATTGGATAGCAGCTATGATTTAGAACAAGGTATTCCTTTGGTTAAATTATTATTTGAAACGGGATACTTAACAGTCAAAGAAATAGAAAAAGTGGTGGACGATGAGCTTTTCACCTTGACCTACCCCAATCACGAAGTCCGTACTTCCTTCAATGCCTTCATTTTATCTGCTTTTTCAACAGATCGAATAGACATTATCCAATCCAAAGGAACATTGATGAAAAAAGCCTTGATAGAAAGCGACTTAGAAAGGTTTTTGACCCTTCTTCGCTCTCTTTTTGCTGCTTTGCCTTATCAACACCGCAACAAAGCAAGTGAAGCCTACTATCACGGTTTGTTTTATTTGGTACTGACACTTTTAGGGGTAAAACCCAATTTGGAGGATGCAACGGATAAGGGACGGATTGATTGTACCTTGGATCTGGGCAAGAAAATCTACATCATCGAATTCAAATATAGTGAAAAAGGAACAATGGAGCATCTGTTGAAGCAATCCATGACCCAAATTGACCAACTCAAATACTACGAACCGTTTGAAGGTTCTGGTAAGGAAATTTGGTTGTTGGGTGTCGGTTTTTTGGTGAAAGAGGATGCCAAATTGAAGAAAAATGTGCTTTCCATTGAAGGAGAATTGAAGCGATATTCTTAGTATTTCGCTGCCTTCCTCTATAATTCTCCATTTTGTGCTTCCAATTCCACCCAAGACTCATTATCTTGCCCTTCTATGAAACGCAATACGCTTCTATTGAGCATCCTATTTTGTTGTATCGGATTGTTTGTCGTCTGTCAGTCGCCTACCAATCAGGGTGAAACGATACACGACAAACCATCCGATTTACCCTATCTCAACCTACACGATACGGTCAAATATGTGGGAATGCAAGCCTGTCAAAGCTGTCACCAAGAAATCTACGAAACCTTCATCCAAACAGGCATGGGGCAGTCTTTTGACCACGCAACTCCTCAAAAAAGTGCCGCAGAATTTGGCGACCATGTAGTACTCTACGACAGCCTCAACAACTTCTACTACAAACCTTTTTGGCAACAAGATTCACTCTATATCAAGGAGTTTCGGCTCGATAAGACTTCAAAAGATACCATTTATCAGCGCAACCAATATGTCAAATACATCGTCGGTTCGGGGCAACATACCAACTCCCATATTTTTGACGACAATGGTTACTTGTACCAAGCCCCCATCACTTTTTATACCCAAAAAGGTATATGGGATTTGGCCCCAGGTTTTGAAGGAGGATTCAGTTCTCGCTTCAATCGGATGATTGGTTTAGAGTGTATGACCTGCCACAATTCGCTGCCCAACTTTGTGAAAGGGTCGGAAAACAAATATTTGAACTTACCAAATGGCATCAGTTGTGAACGCTGTCATGGTGCGGGAGAAATACACGTCAAACAAAAACTGGCAAATGAAATTATAGACACGTCTAAATATGTGGATTATTCGATTGTGAATCCGAAACGTTTGCCCCGCCCACTCCAATTGAATCTCTGTAAACGCTGCCACCTTCAGGGCATTGCAGTATTGAAGGATGGCAAAAATTTTGATGACTTCAAACCTGCCATGTATTTGCATGAGGTGATGGATGTTTTTTTGCCCGAATACGATGGCAATGAAACCCAATTCATTATGGCATCACAAGCGCATCGAATGGAAAAGAGTGCCTGCTTCAAAAACAGCGATATGACCTGCCTCACCTGTCACAATCCGCACGTCAGCGTCAAATATACGCCCCGTCAAACCTTCAATAATGCTTGTATCAATTGCCATAAAGTTTCGGACATGGCTGCAAATACGACTGGAAACTCAGAAAGTGAAAAAGAAGATTCAGAGGCTGTTGTGACCAATTGTAGCCTTCCTAAAACACAGCGCATCACAAAAAACAACAACGATTGTTCGGGCTGTCACATGCCTATTTCGGGAAGCATTGACATTCCGCACGTCACGATTCACGACCACTACATCCGCAAACCAATTCCTGAAACGGAGAAAAACAAAATCGAAAATTTTATTGGTTTGCAGGCTGCAACGGATGGGGCAGTAGATGATTGGACGACTGCAAAGGGATATTTGCATTTTTATGAAAGTTATGCACCAAAGGTCACATTCTTGGATTCGGCGGCGTATTATTTGCAGCGAAGCAAGGAAGGCAATCCATTGAAAACGTTGGAAGTGAAGGTACATTTGTCTTATCTGCAAGAAAATTTTGAAGCAGTCATTGAAGCTGCCAACGTCCTGCCTATTTCCAAAATCAAAGACGGCTGGACGGCTTACCGCATTGGAGAGGCTTTTTTGCAGCAAAAACAATACGAAACGGCAGCCGACTATTTCAGCAAATCGCTGGACATTCTTCCTTTGAATCTCGACTTCAAAAACAAACTGGGCGTGGCGGTGATGGAATTGGGCAATATTGAAGGGGCGCAGAAATTGTTTGCTTCTATTTTGGAGGAAAGCAATCAGCACATTGCAGCGTTGACCAATTTGGGCTTTGTGATGGTCAATTTGGGCGATTTGAAGGAGGCAGAACGTTTGTATGAACAGGCTTTGGCTTTGAGTCCCGATTATGTGCCTGCACTGTTGAATATGGCTGGACTTCAATCGCTTAGACGCAATGCATTGAAGGCAAAAAGTTTGGTAGAAAGGGTCTTGGAATTGCAGCCAGAAAACGAACAGGCGAAGATGATTTTGGGGCAGTTGCGGAAATAGTTGCCTCACAAAGTTAATGAGTGTTGTCAAATGTAAAGAAATGATAAAGATGGAGTTGCTTAACACTTCTTAGTTCTATTTAGAGTTTATTGGCATTGATTTTTATTCGTAAGGGTTAATATTGCAAGGTATTTCAAATCCAAAAAATAGAAGTTATGCAAAAACTCACCCTTTTGTACCTGACCTACCTATGCCTTGTCTGCACCTTTTCGTTTGGTCATGCTAAATCCAATGAGGAAGAAGAAACGGAAGTAGCAGTGAAAAGTTTTTCACAGATTCGCTTTCGGATTGTCAACCGACTCATCCTTGTAGAAGCAAGTGTCAATGGAGTAAGAGGTAATTTTATACTTGATAGTGGTGCTTCTGACCTGTACCTCAACAATCAATACTTTGAACCCGATTATGCACCCCAAACGGCTACTATTGCAAGCGGCATTCACGGCAATAAATCGGATATTGGTGTTTATATTGCCAAAAAATTTGAGTGGGGAGGGCTGAAATTGAAGAAGGTGAAGGCTTATACAGCCGATTTACAACACCTCGAAAAAATACTGCACGAAAAGATTCTGGGACTGATTGGTTATCCGATTTTGAAGAAATATGAGTTGCTAATTGACTACAACACACGTACTCTGACGGTGTTTGAGATTGATAAAAAAGGCAATCGTTTGTATCAAGCCGTTCAGAAGAAGCCTGTTCATACTTTGGATTTCAAAATGTCTCGACATTTTGCGGTAATTGAAGGAAAAATTGCAGGGGAGAAAGTTCGATTGGGTTTAGATACTGGGGCAGGAGTTGGTTTTTTGGATGAAGGGCTGCTCAAAAATATGGGCAATCAAATTGAAGTGACCGAATCAAGCAATGTGACGGGTGTGAATGGCACGAAACAAGATGTGGCGAGAGGCAGTATCAAACAATTGGATATAGATAAACTGATTTTCAAGGATGTCAAAGTTGCCTTTTCCAATTTTTCCAGCATGAAAAAGAGTTTCAATGCCTATTTTGATGGTTTGATGGGCTATGACTTTTTTAGCAGTACACCCATAGCCATTAATTATATGAAAAAGAAGTTGTTTGTGTTTTAGATTCTTTGATTATAAACCCTATTCATGGACTATAAATAAAGAGGTTTTTTCTGTTATTTTTTATCAAGAAAAAAAACATTCAAAAGACATAATTGTACTGACTTTACCAAGTTAGAATTGTCAAAGTTTCCTATGGAATACATCAATTACCCAATGCCTTCAATCGTTCCAACAAGGGCGGATGGGAATAATACATGAAAACGTAGGAAGGATGTGGGGTCAAATTGCTCAAATGATTGACCGACAATTTCTCCAAAGCCGATTTCAGTGCTTCACCATTGAAGGTTTCTTTGGCAAAAGCATCGGCTTCAAACTCATTTTTGCGGCTAAAAATATTCATCAAAATACCCGTCACCATCGAAATAGGACTGAACAACAACGAAAACGCCAAAATGCCAATATGAAAACTCGGCTGACTTGCGCCCAAAGCGTAGGACACTTCGGGAGTATTCAAAGCCAAACCCAAAACAAATAGAATCACCCCTGTATGGAGAATTGAAATAAACATACTTTGTTGGATGTGTTTCTTTTTGTAGTGACCTACTTCGTGCGCCAACACCGCCACCAACTCATCGGTGCTTTGTTCTTCAATCAGCGTGTCGTATAGTACAATGCTCTTTTTCTTACCCATACCACTAAAAAACGCATTGGCTTTGGCAGAACGTTTTGAGCCATCCATCACAAAAATATTGGTCAATGGAAAATCTACTTTTGAGGAGTATTTCTCAATTGCTGCCCTCAATTCTCCTTCCTCCAATGGGGAAAGTTTGTTGAAAATCGGCAGCAACCAACTTGTGTAAAAGGCAGCGAATAACAAACTGATACCACTGACCAATATCCATGCATACAACCAAAACAGGCTGCCTGCCCAGTCGTAGAAAAATACCAAAGCTGCAATCATGCCGCCACCCAAAATGGCAGTGATGGCATATCCCTTGATTTTGTCAATCACAAAAGTTGTGGGAGTTGTTTTGTTGAAACCAAATTTTTCTTCAATCACAAAAGTGCTGTAGAGGGTAAACGGAAGGCTCAGAATATCAGACAGTATCATCAAAATACCAAAGAATGAAAGTGCCAACCAAATTGGATGTTCGGTAACATTTGCCCGCAGCCAATTGTCTAAAAAAGCAAATCCATCGAAAAACAGCACCACCAAAATGAGCAACAAACTGAAAACACCCGAGAGGATTCCCAAACGTTTGTTCACCTGATGGTAAGACCTCGCTTTTTTGTATTTTTCTTCATCGTAGAGATGCGCTACTTCTTCGGGTAGGTTCTCTGTCCAACTTTGACTGTTCAAATAACTCAAATACCTCGAAACGATGTATTCAATGATGATAAATCCAACTATAAAGTAAAAAAGTGTGCTTGCCATGTTTGCTAATAAAAATGAAAATGGAAGTGAAAAAATAAGAACGGTTGAAGAGGGATATTGGTTTTCAAATTATATCTAAACCTTGAATTCAAGCTCTCTACCCCTTCAACCCCAACTCCTTCCCTTGCTTCAACATAAACGCAAAAGCCGCTTCATACTCATTTGGAATCTCCCCGTCCAAAATCGCCTCTCGAATCGCTTTTTTGATGATCCCCACATCTCTACTGGGTTCAATATGAAATGTTTCCATGATAATATCACCACTAATTGGAGGTTGCCAATTGCGGAGACGGTCTTTTTCTTCTACCTCTTTGAGCTTGATTTTCACCACCTCGTAGTTCTCCAAATAACGCTGCACTTTTGCTTCGTTTTTGGAAGTAATGTCGGCTTGACAGAGAATCATCAAGTCGTCAATATCGTCCCCTGCATCAAACAGCAGTCGGCGAATAGCAGAATCGGTCACATCGCCTTTGGTCAAAGCAATTGGTCGCAGGTGGAGAGCCACCATTTTTTGGATGAACTTCATACGTTCGTCCATCGGCAACTTCAATCTACGAAAAATGCGTGCGGTCATTTTTGCCCCTACTACTTCGTGCCCGTGAAAAGTCCAACCTGCATCGGGGTGAAAACGTTTGGTAGGCGGTTTGGCAATGTCGTGCAAAATGGCAGCCCATCGCAGCCACAAATCATCACTCATCAAAGCCACATTGTCCAATACTTCTAAGGTATGAAAAAAATTGTCTTTGTGCCCAACCCCATTGCGCCATTCTACGCCCTGCAAATCAGTCAATTCAGAGAAAAAATAGTGCAACAAACCCGTTTTGAAGAGCAGTTTGAAGCCAATTGAAGGTTTAGACGACAGAATGATTTTGTTCAATTCGGTACTGATACGCTCATACGAAATAATCTTAATGCGGTCTTTGTTGTCGCTAATCGCCTGCAATGTTTCCGATTCGATTCGGAAACGAAGTTGCGCCGAAAAACGAATGGCCCGCATCATCCGCAGCGGGTCGTCCGAAAAGGTGATGTCAGGGTCCAGTGGTGTGCGAATGGTTTTGTTTTCGAGGTCTTCCAAGCCATTGAAGGGATCCACAATGTTGCCATAATTTTCTTTGTTGAGGCTGATAGCCAGCGCATTGATGGTAAAATCTCGACGGTTTTGGTCGTCCTCCAATGTGCCATCTTCCACAATCGGCTTGCGAGAATTGCGTTGATAGGATTCCTTTCGTGCGCCCACAAACTCTAAGTCCACATCGTTTACCCTAAACTGTGCCGTTCCAAAATTTTTGAATACCGAAACATTCGTTGCGCCATCTATTTTCTGTGCTGCCCTTTTTGCCAATTCTATTCCGCTTCCAACACACACAATGTCAATGTCTTTGCAAGGGCGATTCAACAATAAATCTCTTACATATCCGCCCACTATATAGGTAGGGTACGCCAATTCTTCTGCCGCTGCGCCAATTTTTTGAAGATAGACTTCGTGTTGTGGCAGTATTTTTATATTCGTATCAATCATTTCTACTATTAATTATCTCAACGCTTCTATCTCAACGCTTCTGTGTTCACTGTTTCCGATTTTTCAACAAATCCATGATATTGCTGGGAATAGAATCCTTGTCAATCTCAAATTCCAATATTTCCCCTTCTTCCGTTCCTTCAATGTATTCCATTGCAGTAGAATCTGTTACTTCAATAAAATTGGTATCCATTGCAGCAGGTTCATCGTAAATGGTGTCAATTTGAAAGCTTTCAATGCCCATATCCTCCAATGAAAGCACAGGTTCGGTAGGCTCTTGAATCGTTGAAGCGAAATAGGGAAGGTACAACAAACCTGCCAACATCACTCCTTTGGTCAATTGACTGATGAGCTTAAAATCTTTCGGAATTTGAACGGCTCTCCACAACAAACCGACAATCGCAATCAACGGCAATGCCACCAAGATAGTTCCTCCAATAGCAGAAACGTACTGCTTCAACAAGAGTTCGTCCACCAAAACCTTGATCACAAAATTCAAGCACAACAAACTCAAGCCCGCTGCCACCAATTTAGCGAAACCCACACTCGTCACAATCGGAAGGGTGCGATAGCCCGCTACTTTATCCCCGTCAATGTCTTGAATGTCTTTCACGATTTCTCGAATAAAATTCAGCAAAAACGCAAAAACTACAAAAGCAGCAATGATGGAAACAATAAATCGGGTCGCTTCTACATTTGCAGGGGCTTCATTTGTGCTACTGACTTCAAAACCTGTGAGTCCTTCAATGAATGACTGCAATCCTTCTTTGGTTTGATAGAGCAGCAATTGCAGCAAGTTTTGGTCGTAAAAAATCACCAAAGACACACACAGCGCAATCACAAAAGATACCAAAAAATTGCCAATCAACAATTTTCCCTTCAATGTTGTAGCATAAAACCACAACATTGCAGCAACGAATACATGGATATAACCCAATTTGTAATTCCCCACTTTCCACGCCACATAAAAACTCAATACAATACCCATCACATTGAAGGCAATGTAACTACGCATCGCAAAAGTCTTGCTAATCGGTTTACCCAATCCAATTTTCACCTTTTCGGGTTTGTTGATTTGGTCGGCTGCAATATCAAAATAATCGTTGATGACATATCCCGCCCCTGCAATGAACACCACCGAAACGACCAACAAAATGAAATGGAAGGTATCTAAACTGGGGGTCATGCCCATGAATGGAAAGAGGGGATGAATCAAACAGTATTGCAGCAAACAGAGTGTGAGGATGATAAACCCTTGATTGACCCATCTAAAAAGTTGTAAGACTTGGAGTAGTTGCATGGTTTCGTTTTTCCTTAATAAACTACTTGTAGGTGTATTTTATTTTTGGAGGGCAAAGATAGAAATTGTTTTGAAGTTGTGAGGAGGCAGGTAGTTTATTGACGAAGATAGAAAACGGAAGTTTTGGAAATTTCCGTTTTCTTATGAATAATAATGGAGTTATTGATTACACCATAGTAAAAAAAATTACTTCTAAACCTGGTGTATATAAAACTTATAATATAGCAGGAGAGGGGTGTAAAAATTATTTTGCAAATGGAATATTGGTTCATGACGAATGTATGGGAGTAATTAGGGATAGTACCAAAAAGACCTCTACTGATTAGATACGAGTTTCTGAAAAATATCTAATTTGCTATCCGAGTGATATAAACTTCTAACCTATTAAATAGGTTAGAACTAACAGAATAGCTAAGAGTCAAATTATTATGTAAACTTGAAAACAGCTTCTTATTCTTTTTAAGAAAAAAAGTAATAATGAATAAGAAGTTGTTTTCTTTAAAAGAATATAATGAAAATTATTAAAATTTTAATGTATAATATATATATATGTATTGTTCTGACCAAGAGCAAAATCTTGAAAGTATTACTTATAGAGTTTCTCTTTTCCTTTCAATAAATATTTCTTTTAATATTACTTCATTATTTATCTTATATGGGAGAAAGGTATCAGGGCAAAATTTTATTTTTGAAACATATGGGAATGATTTAAAAATAGTTATAGGAGTAGGTCTTATATTGCAGTTATTTGTATATTCAATGATAAAAATAACCAATATTATTGAAAAATCTAGACAATATTTTTATAAAAACCCTCCTAAAGAACCTTTGAGTACTTTAATTTTTATTGGCTACCCAATTGCATCTTTTTTTTCTATAATGATCTCTGCTATTATTTAGTTTAAACCATTCATCGGGTTTTGCAAAGCCAAGTAGTAGTTTCTGAGAGAATTAATTACATAGTCAAAATTATAGTATAGACACTCGGTTTCTGATAAATGCTTTTTAAAACAACAATGAATTTAAGGAATAATGCATATATGTATAAACAGAATGTGTGAGTTTCCAAAACTTTGGTACTAAAACTGAAACCTCAGCCACTGAACAGCATAATCTGAAAAATACCCCAAAAATTCCCATTCTACAAACAAACGATGCAATGGACTGCGGTCCAACCTGTCTGCGGATGATTGCCAAACACTACGGCAAACACAATTCGCTGCAAACCTTAGCCCTTCAATCGAACTTCAAATAAGACCTTCAATACATTCTCTCCAACACTAAAGCATACATTTCCCAACAAACTTCTTCCTTTTTTCAAAAAACACATACCTTTTAGCTAAAATTCATTTTTTAATCAAAAAACTAAATAATTTAATAACAATACTATTTAGTGTTAAAATATTGAATCATCGGTTGTTACTGCAATTGTAGTTTGTTGTTAGTTGAAGTTTTTTGGTGTAATTGATATGTTTTTTCGGTACATTTGTAATGATTTTGTCATTTTTTGATGAAAACACAGTTTTTTTTTTGATAAATTTCTGTTATGTTTGAAGCGAGTTCAATAGAATGATTGTCGACAGATTAACCCTGAGTTGAGAAAAGTAATGAGCATTGATATTGTTGGTATCGTTTTTTTACTTGTAGAATGTGCATTATTCAAATTCAAATGAAAAATAGCAGTAAGCTATTTTCATTCATTACTTGGCTTCAAAATCGAGAAAAATTACTTCTCCATTTCCTTCACCACCATCTCCAACAACTCAAATAATTGAGGAGCAGTGCCGTCAATGGAGCGTCTCAACCAAAATGCGGGGGCTGTAAACGCTTCATATACATCTGCTTGTTGATTTTTCTCCAATGCCTCTGCATAATCTCTAAATTCTTCTTGAAAAGATCCTGTTTGGATTCCTTCAGGGGTCGCCATCCCCATCAAATATTGAACTTGCAGGTCGTGCAGATACTCACCGTCTTCGTGGAGGTGGGTGTAAGCATTGAGATAGGTATGTGCCATACTTTTCAAATGCTGCTGATACAACTGTTTGGCTGCTTGTTTGAACATAGGATTTTCGAGTGCAGATTCCATGTTGGATTGAAGTTTGGATACAAACTCAGGATTGTAGTAACCAAAGGAAGTTTTATCATTGAAGTTCAACTCGCCATTGTGTGGGCCTCTGATAAAAATAGGACAGTCAAAAGCCGCTTCTACCATTGCCAAGGAAGCGTATTGCTTCACCATTGCGTATTTAGAACGAATGCCTACATCCAGCCAGGTATCATCTCTTTCTCTGACAGGCTCATAATTCTCTTTTAACAAATCCCATAAAAACGTAACTTCCATCAATTTATAGACAATGGGATTGGTCTTGACATTGGCGGATGGATAGGTAAAAGAAACAAAGACAGAGCTGGCAGATAACAGCAATACACTGAAAAAGAGTACAAAAAATCGTCTCATGATTTGTGAGGTTTATTGGTGAGCCAACCTTTATAAAAAAAGTTGGGTAAAATTTGTAGAAAAATTAGGAAGGTAATTACAGAACTTCGCTGAAGTTCAACCTTAATACAATTATTCCCTTTTGGGTGATAAAACACTAGGTTCTTTGACAAAATCTGTGATTTGAGACTTCGGAAGTTTGCCGCTTACAAAATCAAAAAACTATTTCGCTAAAAATTAATCTCTTATAAAATGAAACTTCCGAAGTCTTTATTGCTTCCACAAAAATTGTCACAGAACCAAACACTATTTTTAAAAGTAGAATAACCGCTTGATTATAAACTGTATTCGTAGCCCATGAATTAATTCATAGGCTACGAATGGGAATAATTTTTAGCGAAATATCGTCATAAAAGGAATAAGTAAATCTGAAAAAACTTTGAATCCTTCAATGAGAGGAAAGCATCTCTCTCGCACTTTCTTCTGTACAGACATACAAACGATTCGTCATGGGTGTTCCATTCACCAAAATCGTCCAATAGTACAAGCCTGTGGGAAATTGCAGCTTATCTTCAATAGAAATTTGAAACTCATGGCTACCCTTTGGCACTTCCATTTCTTCTATGTCCCCACCTTTTGCATTTTTGAAGTGAATCCAATAGGACTTAGCAGTTGCTTGAGAAAAAACGAAGGTGATGGATTGAACACAAACCGCATCTTTTTTGGGGCGAATAACTTCCATATCCAAATTTGTTGCCTTGAAACTCAATGCCATTTTACGCTCCATTTTTCGGTTGGGAGTCGTTTGTTCGGCAAGAGCCTGTCGTAAAATATCTTCCATTGCAGCCTCCAGATTTGTCCAGTCTATTGAGACAAGAGAAGGATTCATCGAAGTTTGCAAAAAAAATGGGTGCGGATTTTCCAAAACCATTGAAGGAATTAATAATTCGTATAAGTCTTCAATGTCTTCTCTACTTTCATCCTCTTTCCACACATATTCTATGAGTTCCTCTGGCAAATCATCTACCTTAGATAGGTGCATGGCATGTGCATATATAATCCGACCTTCTTTTGTCAGCTTTCCTTCATCATCAAAAATTCTTTCTAAATACCTCATCATCAAAAATTAAACCGTCAACATATTATACTAATCAAAACCTCTTTCATTTCTTACAATTAGGATAGACGTTTTGGAGTATTGATTTTGTAAGGTTATCCTTTAATTTTTTTTATAAAATTTGTAAATCAAGAATTCAAAGTAAGCATCCCTCGCCTTCTTCTCGTTTTGGGGCAATTCTTTAAAGAGTGTTTTCTTCAATTTTATTAGAATCGCTTGAAACCAATGACGGAATGACTCAGAATTAACAGAAATTTTATCTCCTTCCAATTCACCTATGAATTCTGCAATCAGCGTAAACAAGGCAGCTTGCGGTAGTTCATGATAGTTTTTTCCAAAATAAGATAACACTTCTACCAACAACTTATCGGAACAATCTGCATACAAACCTCGAATGTCTCCTTCAATCAGCTTCATTTTATACAAAATTTTTAGCGCAAACTCAAAACGTCTGCGTCTTTGACTTGGCAATACCTTCAAAAAAGTTTGTAACCTTCGGAGATGCCCTTCTACAAGGTCTGTGTATATTAAACTTTGCCCAGCAGCAAGCTGTTGAGTTTCTTCCATTGCCTCCACATCGCTGGAAAGCGTAGCCTTTTTGTGGCGTCTTATTTTTCTCAACTCATCTATCATGCTGTGATAGGCTATCTTGTAGAAGTAAGTGCTAAACAACGCATCCCCTTTGTATTGTTGGGTCAGCTTGCCACTATCAGCTTTCTGCAAAAGACGGGCTTGTATGTTGGCAATCAAATCGGCCTGTATGTCCTCTTCAAGGGGTTCACCATTCACCCTCTGTTTATAAACAATATGCTTGATAATGGATTGATATTTGACAACCAACTTGCCCACATCCGTATGTAATAACTCAATATCTTTCGCATTGTTGTTCTTAAACAGTTTTAGACAAGCCTCTCTGACCCACTCTACTATCAACGAATCTTGAGGGATTTCATTTTCATAAGGAACAGATGTATTCTCCCAATTCTGCTCAAGGTATAGCAGCAATCTCTTGAACAATCCCTTTCTGGCATTGTCTGATAAATGAATATTTCGTTTTAGACAATAAGCACGAAAAACTTTTTTAATCAATGCTTGATTGTCTTGTAAAATGGATTGAGGCATTGGTGTGCGAGGTTTAAAAAACATCTTTTATCAACAAAAAAAATAACCTTGTATTGAATATATAGACACAAAAGGTCTCTAATCTCTAAGAGTTGATAGTAAAGATAAGAAAGTTCCTTTTACCAAACCAAGACCTTCAAAAAAGCATTTTCAACCTTGACAATATACATCCCCGAAGCCCAATTGGAAGTCTCAATTAGTACATTTTTAACCACCGTATTTTCATACATTACTTTCCCCGTCAAATCATACACGTACAAGGCTCTCTCTTTCTGTTGAAGTGAACCAATCTCTACCGAAAATGATTCCGCAACAGGATTTGGCATCGCCTTCAATACAATCGTTTCCAAAACAGGCGTTTCTATACCAACAACCACTCCGTTCTCTGTGCCAAAAGTCGGTGCAATCGCCTGAAAATTCCCTGTGCCGTTCGGAAAACGACCATAAGCCACATCCGTATTCTGGTCGACATAACTCACATCATCCGCTATTTCGCCCGAAGGATTCACTAAAATAACAGACTCCGCCGAAGCCGACAATTTGAAGTTGGTGTGCAAACCCTCTTGACCTTCATCATCATCTGCCCAAATTGTCAAATACCCTTTCGCTTCAATGACCGTACCCGCAGGAAATACCCACTGCATCAAATCCTCTGCATCATCCGAAAGAAAATAGCCCTCCAAATTGATGCTCTCCGAACCATTGTTGTAGAGTTCTATCCAATCTTCAAATTCTCCATCTTGGTCTGCCACTGTTGCATCATTGGAAGCCATAAATTCGTTGATAACCAAATCGCCTAATGTTGGCTCTGAAACCATTGCAGTGAAAGAATAAAACTCATGAGCGGCTCTTTTTGGAGAAAATATGCCCGCATTTTCGTTTTCGGCATAGATGTAATATTCTACCAATGCACCACCAACTTCAATGTCCGCCCCAAAAACGCCATCATTTGCAGCACCATCATTGTGTGCGCCATCATCCAACATTTGAACTGTATTGAAGGGTGCGCCCAATTCACTTCTATAGTTCAATAAAGCTGTATTTCCATCTGCTATTGAAGCTAAAATGGTGACGTTTTGGTTGATGACAGGGTTTTGAGTGGATAAAGCAATTTCTGAAATGGTTGGTTCTGTTTGATTGAAGTCAGCAAGCCCCAATAAGTAGCTGCTTCTAACGTCCATCAGGTTAGTGATGCCAGGTGTTGAGCCTCCTCCTGGTCCGCCGCCGCCATTGACATCGCTTGTGAGGTTGCTTGTGAAATTATTGTAAGTGAAAAACTTATTGTCGTCTGCTTGTACTGCTGCATCAATCACTGCCTGAAGGGCTTCGCCCGTAGCTCGATAACTGCCATTGTCGAAGTTTTCTAAAAGAATGGTTTTGCAGTGAGCAAGGTACATTTTTTTGTAAGTCGGAACACTCAGCATTTTTTGAATCAATGGATAATTGGCATCAGTTGCGTGGAGAAGGTGGTTCATTCTTTGTTTTGAAGTAGTGTTGGTGAGGTTGCCCGAACCTGTATCCGAGAAACGTCCAAAGGATTCGTTCAAATCCCATACAACAGGCAAAAACCTTCCATAATCATCTCGGTACAAATAGTAGTTCTGGGCAAATCTCCCACTGTAACTGTCCAAATTGACCAATACATTGTTGAAAGCGTGCATCCACAGCACCTTATCCACATCCAAAACTGCTTCAATTTGATCGGTGTGATTCGCCAATGTATCGCAGAGGTCAATCAATTCTTGCCAACCTGCATCGGACTTCAATTCGTAGGCAGCGTAGTAGTCAGTGCTGTCTTGTCCCAAATAGACCAAATTGGGCAGGTCATTGGATTGTGGGCCTGCCCCATCAGGTGGATTGCATTTGAAGAAGGTATTTTTTTTGGAATAGAAATATTTGTTTACAAAGGTTTTTGTGATGGATTCTGAGTTGCTGTAAAGACCAATCAAGTTGCCATTGACATACACATTGGCGTAGTTGGAAAGTGGCGCAACCATGTATTGCCGCAAAATTTGGTAGGACAATACTTCCCTCAAAAAAGAAGGGTCTTTGGCGACATTGCTCAGTTTGATGTCTTTGTAGCCTTGATAGTTCTGAGATTTGTAGGTGTCCAACTCGATGTGGAAAGGATTTTTGGTTTGGTTGGCATTGTAGGTACTATTGCCTTTGTATTTCACCCCAACACTGTCAAAAACTTCTCCATTGATGGTCACGCTTTGCGCCATGATGTAGTCTTCATCTCCTTGTTTTTGAGCATCTAAAAGCTGGTCCCAATTGCTTTGTGCAAAGGTGATTTCGATGGTTTGGATGGTGTAGAGGTCGTAGAACTCTTGGGCGGATGCCATGGTGGTCATCAGTACGAAGAAGGTAAAAATTAAATATTTCATGTTTTTATTTGAAGAAGTGAATGAATAAAAATAGATGACAAACTAATCCTATAACCAATGTGGTGCAAAGAAGTAGTAAATGGTTGCATTGTGATGGGTAGTTGAAAGACTATTCTTTTGACAAGTTTGATTCGAAAATCCTTCGATAGGAGGGTATTTTTTTTTCTATGGCACACTTCAAAAATAAGTTTATCAATTTTATTTTATAATAAACTGATATTGAAGTGTTTTTTTAATTTTCATTTATTCCTATGAGTTTTCCTTTTCTATTCGTTTGGCAATCAGCCCTGTGTAAGCAGATGGAAGAAAACGCACCAACCTGTCCAACAGCTTTGCCAAATGACCTGTGACGATACGCACTTTTTTTTGTTCGATTCGTTTGGCAATCGTTTGGGCGATTTCCAATGGAGGAGTAATCAGGAGTTTGTTTTCGGTTTCGAGTGCCTGCGCCTTCAAACTTTCGTCGTTCCAACGAGCGCTTTTGGCAATGTTGGTGTTGATACCGCCTGGATGCACCGAATGAATTGTGACGTGTGGAAAGTCTATGCTTGCTTCCATTCGGAGAGATTCGGTGAAGCCACGAATGGCAAATTTGGAGGAACAGTAAGGGCCTTGATAAGCAATACCTGCCAAACCAAAAACGCTGGAAATATTGACAATGGCTGCTTCCTTTTGTTTTCTCAATAGGGGCAAAAAAGCTTTGGTGCCATACACCATCCCCCAAAAATTGATGTTCATCACCCATTCAAAATCTTCATAGGTCACCTCTGCTATCGAGATGCGCCCAAGTGCAACTCCTGCATTGTTGATAACCACATCTACTTGACCAAATTGCTCTACTACAAAATCCGCAAAACCTTGCATCGCCATTCTGTCCGAAACATCAAAAACCAAGGATTCAATTCTTTGCCCCGTTGTAGCATTGTACTTCAATTCTGCAACTACTTGTTGTAGAGCCACTTCATTGAAGTCATTCAATGCCAAATGACACCCTTTAGAAAGGAAAACCGTCGCCAATGCTTTTCCAATTCCAGAAGCGGCTCCTGTGATGACGATGACTTTGTTTTTTAGGTTTTTCATTTTGTAAAATTTCAAATTCCATAATATTACTCCACCACCACTTTCTCCAACATCCGCTGTCCATCCACTTCAATGACCAAATAATACACACCACTCGTCAAATCCTCCAAGCTAAATTTTTGCTCAAAAGAAAGACTCGTTGCAGCCAAAACATATTGCTGAACCGTTTGCCCCAACACATTCACCAATTGAAGGTTTACCTCACTATTTTTCGGCAAATCCATAGTCACCGCAAACTGCCCATCATTGGGATTCGGAAAAATTTGAAGAGCATAGTGAGTTGCCAATTCATTCACCGCCCCACAAATCACAAAGTCTATTGTACTGATAGCCTGACTACTGCAACCCAATTCATTCGTTACCGTCACTACATATTCATACACTCCTTCCATTCCAGGCATGGCAGAAACTGTTTGTTGGCTAGTATCCGAAAGCCCCTCTCCTACCCATTCAAAAGTCACATCGTTACCGTCACCATTTACAATGGCAGATAAATCAGTCCCAGTCTCAATACATGCCTCTAAGCTCTGTGCATTGATGCTCACTTCAGGCGAGGGAAGGATCGACAAAGAAGCATTTTTGGTAGAAGAGGTCGTATTGCAGCCGCCCACTTTTTGTTTTACATTGTAAACACCTGCTTCTTCAAAAATAATGATCGGATTTGATTCATTGGAAGTCAATTTAGTACCCGTTTTCGTGTTGGTAAATTCCCACAAATAACTTAGGGCATTTTCGGACATATCCAAAAACGCCACTTGTTCACCTACACAAGCTTCGCTCACCTGTGTTGAAAAACCCGCAGTCGTCACAATCAAATCTAAATCAATAATTTCTATGACTTCACAACCATTAGGTTCTACTGCAATAACGGTATAGGTCGGCGCATCTATTGAAGTAGTTGCCACGATTGTTGTACCTTCAGTGCTGCTGATTCCGTTGCCGTTCCAAAAATAAGTGTAGCCTTCTTTTGGGTTCAGAATACTCAATTGTACAATGTTGCCATTGCAGATAGTTTCGGTGGGAAAACTCACTTCAACGCTTGGCATAGGCACTTCAATTTCAACTTGTTGATTGGCAGTACACCCCTCTTCATCCATAATCACTACGCCATAAGTTGCTGTATTCACTGCCTCCACTTCAATGCTTGAAATATTGCCGCTATTTGCAGCCGCATCTGTCCAAATATAGGTCACAGATTCATTGCTTACAGCCGTTAACATGACTGTTTCTCCTTGACAAGCAACCATATCTGAAACCATTAGATCCAATTCAGGAGCAGTTCCCTCCAACACTGTGATGTAATTCTCAAACGTTGTTTCGCTTGTGCCTCCTTCTGTGGTCACTTTCAGCGTTACATCGTAAGTACCTGGCTGCGTGTATGTAACCGTAGGTTGAGCAGTGTTGGTGATAAAAACATCTCCTCCTTCAAATTTCCATTGCACATTGGATACTTCGCCCAACGTTGTGCTGTGAAACTGCACAACCAAAGGGGAACAGCCTTGCACGACTGTTGCAGCGAGCGTTGGATTCGGAGCGGGAGGACCTTCTTGCAGTCGAAAAAAGTCAAAAGCTGCTTCTACCAAATGTCCGAAACCCACATCATTTACTTCAAAAAACAACTGCATCGTATTGGTTGGTTCTATAAATTCTCGCACCAAAAACTGTTTTGAGTTCCACCTTACTTCTTGCCCATCATTGTTCACAATCGTTTCCAATGTCACCATGTCTGTTCCATTGCTTAGACGCACGTAGAGCGTATCGTCGGAGGGTAAAAAATTAGTGTTTTGTAGGTAAAACCAACGGGAGTAACTGAGTTCGGGATTTTCCAAAATTGTTGCATCAAAAATCGGTGATTGAAGGGTTGTGAAACCATCGTTTACATTGTCCGAAAAAGTAGTCGAATTGCCCGTTACATAGCAAAAATCCCCATAATCTTCTGACACATCTTCAGATGGAGTAATGTATTGACCACTAAACAGAACGCCTATGGATTCTCCACGCTCCCAAATTCCTCTTGTAGCATTGCTTTTGGCAGTCCATCCAAAATGAAAGGTGAAATCATCGTAATACCCCTTTTGAAGTGGAATCGTAAGTGTGCCTGTGTTTTTATCCAAATAAATGTCCTGCAAGGCTGCTGTTTGATAGCCCCATTTTCCTGCAATTACTTGGTATTCTTCGGAGTAAACCAAGTCGAAGACCACAAGCCCTGAAGTTTCGCTCTGCAATGTGAAATTCTTCAATGGATGCTCAATCCTGAATTGTGCATCTGGAATCGGTTCTCCTGTATCGACATCTACCGCTTGAACACTTACCTTAAAACCTTCAATGGGTTCTAGTTCAAGATTCAATACAGTCGTTTCACCGTTGTTCAATGCTATCTCCGAAATTGTGGTGACAGGATAACCATATTTCACCAAGGTCATTTCGTACAAACCCGCTTGTCCAATTCCTGTTTGGTATTTTCCATTGAAGTCAGTGCTGACGGCTGCGGCAGGCTGGTTTTGTATCGTAATCGCCACATCGGTCAAGGCTTCGCCTGTTTGAGCATCTGTCACTCTTCCTTCCAAATAACTCGCACGCAAATAGTTGGGTTGCAGCACAAACAAACCTTTTTGGCGGTCACTTGCCAAAATCGCACCCGAAGACAAATAAGGATAAACGCCCCAACAACCACTAAAACCAACGCCCTCGCTGTCGCTTGTATCGTAATAGCCTACTTCCACCAAATTGTTGGGAAAAGTAGCATCTACTATTGTGATTCCATCGGTATAATAAGACGTAACCAAGTAATTGCCCAACACAAAGGTATTGTGCGGCACAACTCCTTTGTTCAAACTAGTAGCAGTTTGGTAGCGGTCCAATTCTTGAATGTCGCTCAAATCCGATACATCATAAGCGGTTACATAGGCATTGCTGCGTTCATCGGTGGTAAACAGGGTTTTACCATCATCCGACATCCATGTATTGTGTGTAAAATTGGAGGAAGTTTTGTGGCGAGCGAGGGTTATCGGATTGGCTTTATCCCGCACGTCTATCACCGCAAATTCGCCTTCATATATCTCTGCTGTCCACATCGTATCGCCTCGCACATAGATATCGTGTATATAGAAATCATCGTAAATGCCTACAATTGAAGGGTTCGTGGGATTTGAGGCTATGTCAATCATGATTGCACCACCTTTGCTGAAATCTGCACCTACAATATAGCCAATACCTTTTTCGTCAATAAAAATATTGTGCGCTTGTGTATAGACAATGCTGCTATCTGCCCAAGTACCGCCTGTCCAGTTTTGCCAAGTGATTTGGCTTGTATCAGGCAATCCTTCAAGATTGATGATTTGTAGCCCGCCACCTTTTTCGTTGGTGACATAGGCATAATTTCGGAAAACTTTCATATCTCGCCAAGTGCTGGTGTCGCCTGGAATGAAGAACAATTGTTGTAAACTATCACCTTGCAAAGGTTGGGTTACATCTACTATCGAAACACCAGAGGTCAATCCTACAATGGCGTATTCTCGACCACCTGCCTCATATCCCCATATATCGTTTAGGGTGGGTTCGTAGTCAAGAGTACTTATTAGACTGACATTCAGTTGTTCTGTTTGTGCCGAGCTTATTTGAAGTCCTGATAAAAGTAGAAATATTAAAATGTAAAATTGGAGTTTCATCTGTTAGATATGTTTTGCCCAAAATTACAGTTTTCACAGCGATTTGGAACGCAAACAAGGTGACAGAATGTGTTGGGGTTTTGGGGTTTGACCAAAAGAAAAGGCTATCCACTTTGGACAGCCTTCTTTCTTGATTAACAAAATTTTTAAATCTTCATTTCTTCCTTGTCATCGCTTCAATAATCGGATGATGAATAAGAAAACAACCGCACCAATAACTGCGGTAATGATTTGTCCTCCAATACCGCTTCCAATGGGAAGTCCCAATTTAGGAACAAGCCATCCTCCAACAAATGCCCCCACGATTCCCACGACAATATTGCCTAAAAGTCCAAAGCCAAAGCCTTTTACAATAACACCAGCTAGCCAACCTGCAACTGCGCCAATGATTAGAATGTACAAAATAGGTTCCATAGAAAAATGATTTTGATGAGTAAATGAAAAGAGCCATTTTAATGCTCAATATTGTCCAAATATAACCAAAAGAAATAACATCTCCTATTTTGGGTTAAGATGTCCTAAAATAAATTAAGCCTTATCGGGATCTTGAGGTTTCCATGTGCATCAAAAAAGTTAAGGATTATACTTTCTAAGCATTTCAATATACAAAGCATCATGAATTTTTAAAATAGTAAAGCAAAAATCAAATAGGTGCAGTTTTTTTTACATAAAAAATTGGCAGCTAATAGTTTTGGTTCTTTGACAAAATCTGTGATTTGAGACTTCGGAAGTTTGCCGCTCACAAAATCAAAAAACTATTTCGCTAAAAATTAACCTCTTATAAAATGAAACTTCCGAAGTCTTTATTACTTCCACAAAAATTGTCACAGAACCATAGTTTTAAAAACTAATCATCAGTCACTAAGTTTACTAATCACTGTAATAGTTGTAATAAAAAAGACTTTTAAAGCTCAATTTGACAAAATGTTGTGTATAATGACAAATTAAACTTCAAAAGTCGGTCTGTTATTTTTTTAAAAAAAATGGAGGTCTTTATTCTTCAAAAGTCACTTGTGACAAATCAACAAATGCTTGTAATCTTGACTCGATATCGGTTTGTGTAAGCCCTACCATTCGCTGTGTTCCAAATTTTTCTACACAGAAAGAAGCCATTGCAGAACCGTAAATAATGGCTCGTTTCATGTTGTCGAAACTCACCTCACCAGCCTTTGCCATATAACCAATAAATCCACCTGCAAAAGTATCGCCCGCACCAGTTGGGTCAAAAACATCTTCTAAAGGCAATGCAGGTACATAAAACATTTGCTCACCGTGAAACAACAATGCACCGTGTTCGCCTTTTTTGATGATGAGAAATTTAGGCCCCATCTCAAATATCTTCTTTGCTCCTTTCACCAAAGAATATTCCCCAGTCAATTGACGGGTTTCCTCATCGTTGATAATCAATACATCTATCAATTTCAACGTTTTATCCAGTTCGTCACGAGCAATATCCATCCAAAAGTTCATGGTATCCATTGCTATCAATTTTGGTCGTTGATCCATTTGCTCAATTACTTTTCGCTGAACATCAGGAGAAAGATTACCGAGCATCACAAAATCTGCTTGTTTGTAACTTTCAGGCAAAATCGGATTGAAAGTCCCCAATACATTCAATTCTGTCACCAAAGTATCACGGGTATTCATATCCAGATGGTACTTACCCGACCAGAAAAAACTTTTTTCGTCTTTTTTTATTTGTAATCCTTCGGTATTCACACCTCGATTTTCCAAGTCATCAATCACCGCTTGTGGAAAATCTCCTCCTACTACGGATACCAATTGAATATTGGGATTGAAATAAGAAGCGGTATAGGCAATGTAAATAGCTGCGCCTCCAATGATTTTATTGCTTTTGCCAAAAGGCGTTTCTATATCATCAAACGCCATCGAACCTACGACTAAAATACTGCTCATATTTTTCATTTTTTTAAATAAAAAAAAGCTGGTAGTAAACGAACTACCAGCTTTTTCAATTTTGCGCCCCCTCTAGGACTCGAACCTAGGACCTGCGGATTAACAGTCCGACGCTCTAACCAGCTGAGCTAAGGAGGCGTGCTTTTTATTAAAGCGATGCAAAGGTAAAAACTAATTTCTAATTACAAAAGTTCCCTTTGAGTATTTTTATTTATTTTTTTGAATAAAACTAAATTCTCGCAAACTTGAATATTATTTCAAGTTACTACTAAAACTCCAACCAAAACAGTAAGAGTTATTTGCCATCTTTTAGAATGTAGAGAATGTAGAAATTCATAATTTAAGGTAATCAAAAATATCTTCCCATGACCAAAATCACTTTTGAAGTCAAAATAGAGCAAACCAAAAATCAAAAGTATTTAAACTTTGTAAGAAGGAGCAAAGTCCAAAAAGTATTTTGAGTTTCTTCAATAGATAACAAGTATCAAACGAAAAATAACCCGACAAAGAAGACTACCATATTTTGCAATTATTAGTCTATCAACATTATTTTTCATTATTATTGCACCAATTCTGCATCTTCCAATACATAAATCAAACCATTTGGAGTTTGGGATAAGACCAACATTCCTTTGAATTTTCGGGCATCATCCATTTGAAACCTTTGTCCTTTTTTCGCCAACCGAAGCTCTACAACGGATTCAGGTCCCGCATTTCCACAAAAGAAACAGGAACTGTAAGGAAATGCTGAAAGTACATAATAGTCTCCTTCTACATCCACAGGAATCATGAATCCTTCGACCATGACTGTCTGAAAATTGTAGGCTTGTACTGCTTTGCTGAAAATGGGTGTACTTTCACCCATTTCGTCTTCTTCAAAATGTACGTCCATCAACTGCTTCCACGGCAACTCGGTAGCCAACTGGGCATACACATTGAAGCTAGAAAAAAGCAAAAAAGTCATTAAGGTTAAAGATTGCCATCCTTTCATTTTATTGTTTCGTTTCATTTTAATTTCCTCACGCATTTGCCAGTGTTTTTGAAATATTCATGTTGAAGGCTTGAAGTGCAGGCAATAATGCAGCGACTATTCCTATGCCAATGGTAGCTATAAATAAGACTCCTTCTTGGGGCAAAAACTGTCCTGCTTCTAAGCCGTAATGGTAGTTGCTCTGCATCAAGCCCGATAAAAAATACAAACCAAGTCTACTTGTCAACATTCCTAAGACAAAGCCAATTAGAGAAAGGATTAGTCCTTCTAACAATACCAACAAAAATAACTTAGTTCTTGATGCTCCCATTGAACGCATCAATGCCAGTTCATATTTTCTTTCTTTGAGCGAATTGAATAGTGAAACAAATACACTAATACCCGAAACGATGATGATGAAAAAAGCTATGGCTCGGAGTGTATCCATACCTACGCCCATGAGGGTAAATAAGCGGTTGACTTCAATAGCTGGTACGGCGGCCTGCATAGAAGTTTTTTCATTTACCATTCTCGGAACGGTCATTACGCCCATTTTGTTCTTAAATTTGACCAACATTGCCGTTATTTCCTTTCCTTCAAGGGTTTCTATACCCGGAATCAGTTTGGAGATGCCCTCTTCTGTATTGGAGTGTTGATGCTCATGTTCATGCGTGTGTTCTTCGTGTACACCTTCTTCATCATGCCCTTCTACGTTTTCGTTCTCATTCTCATGTTCATCTCCATGCTCATGTATCGCCCAAACACTTGTAATATCAGTTAGTAGAAGTTGGTCTATCACCGAATTGTTGTGGTCAAATATTCCAACTACTTTGTATTCTGCATCTTCATGATTGGGCGCATTTTCCACCAAACCATGTGCGCTGTGAAAATGGTCGCCAATCTTCAATCCCAAATTTTTGGCGACAACTGCACCTGCCGTTACTTCATACTCTTTCGTCCAAAGTTTGCCTTCCTTCAATGCAATGCCATAATGCTCGGGATAGTCTTTATTGGTGCCTACGATTCGATAACCTTTGTAGCTATCGCCATACGCTAAGGGAATCGCCTGTTGAATAATTGGATTTTTCAATAAACTCTCTGCTTCTTCCAAGGAAATATTGCCCGTAGGATTGTCAATATGATAGACACTCGACAAAATCAATTGCAGTGGGCTTCCTTTAGCTCCTACTACCATGTCGATACCACTAATATTGCGCTTGAATTGTTCGTCCAGTTGTTTGTTCAAAATCAACAACATAGATACCAATGCGACACCTAAGGTGAGCAATAACAAGCTTAAAAAAGTATTCAAAGGCTTGGCTCTTAAATTGCTCCAGCTAAGTTTTATTAGGTTCATTGTTGTATAGTTATATGGCTAAATGAGTGTATTATACTTAAACAATCAAATTTCAATCTGCTCCGAAAAAACCTCTTTTAACCGTTGGTCATGTGTCACGATTATCAAAGTCGCATTTGCCTCCGAAGCCTGTTCCTTCAATAGGTCAATTACTTCAAAACAATTGGCATCATCCAAAGCAGCCGTTGGTTCATCCGCCAAAATAATGGCAGGACGGTTCAACAAAGCACGAGCAATAGCGACTCTTTGCTGCTCACCTTGACTCAGTTCAGATGTTTTATTGTTCAATTTACTGCTCAAATGCAATCGCTTCAACAAGTGTTTCACCCGTTCTATATCTTGAGATTCTCCTGCTAAATACTGCGCCAAAAGCAAATTGTCTTTCACATTCAAGGAGGTCACAAAATGCGATTTTTGGAATACAATACCTATGTGTTTCCCTCGAAACTTATCCAATTGTCTGGTCGACAATTGGGTAAGATCTGTATCTCCCACTTCAATTTTGCCCGAAGTAGGTCGCAACAACCCTGCAATTAAATGTAAAAAAGTAGTTTTGCCTTTGCCCGAACCTCCAATAATCAGCAAATGCGTTGATTTATTCGCTTCAATGTCAGGAAATTGAAAGTGATTACGGGTATCATACTCAAATTGAAGAGAAGAAGTTTTTAGCATAATCCAATACTTTTGCAACACTGTTGCAAGTTTAGCGTTTAATAATTATCTTTGTGTCAAAGTTAGCACTTTTTATAGGTTGATTTTTACTCCAATAAATTTAAAAACGTCCATTTCAGATGAAAGTAGATTCTCTTTCAGATAAAGCAGATTTCATCGGCATCGCAAGTGCGGTTCTTTGCTTGATTCATTGTCTTGTTCCTCCCATTCTTTTTCTATTTTTTGGACACCTCATTGAACACGCCCACGATCATTTTTTTAGATGGGACTATTTCTTCCTAATTATCAGCTCTTATGCTGTTTACCATTCCAGCCATCACGCAGCGAATACTTACATTAAGGGAGTATTGTGGGTTTCTTTTGCCATTTTGTGCATTGCCATTGTATTCCACCAAATTCCAACTATGCACTATATTGCTTACCTTGCTTCTTTAGGGCTAATCAGTGGTCATTTAATCAATCTAAAAATGATGCGTTCGTAGTATTAACTGGTGAGCGGTGATTGGTTCTTTATAAAATTGATTTTCAGTTGCTAATCACACTATTCACCATGTATACCATAATCACTATCCAATGTGTATTCATCCTGGCTGCTATCCTTCAAATTCTTATTTACTTAGGTATATTCAGTCGTTTGGCTTTTTACAAACCTACTTTTTCACCTTCCCGAAATCCTTCTTTTGCAGAAAATAACTTGCCTATCTCTGTGGTAATATGCGCCCGAAATGAAGCAGAAAATTTGCAAAAATATTTACCACTTATTCTGCAACAAAAATACCCCGAATTTGAAGTGATTGTGGTCAATGATGCATCTACTGATGACACTCAAACTATTTTAGAGGCATTTGAAAAAAAATATTCACATCTAAAAACAATACAAACAGTAGGTTTAAAAAAAAATATGGCAGGCAAAAAATTTGCTTTGACCAAAGGTATTGAAGCTTCAAAAAATGAACACTTACTGTTTACAGATGCAGACTGCTATCCCGCTAGTCAAGATTGGATTGCAGGGATGGTGAAAAATTTTACAGAAAAAAGACAAATCATTTTGGGCTTTGGCCCCTACGCTTATCACCAAGGTTACCTGAACAAAATTATTCAATACGAAACTTTGATGACTGCCCTTCAATACCTATCTTTGAGTCTTATGGGGATGCCTTATATGGGTGTAGGCAGAAACTTAGCCTACCACAAATCACTATTTACCGAGAATCAAGGCTTTCAAAATCATAAGAATATACTATCAGGTGATGATGATTTGTTTATAAATGAAGTTGCTACACCTCAAAACACTACCATACATATTGACCCAAAAACTTTCTGCTATTCAGAACCGCCTTTAGACTGGCGCAGATGGTTTGCACAAAAGAGAAGGCATCTGAGTACAGGTAAACACTATTCTATACTCCATAAAATAATATTGGGTATGATTACATCCTCTCATTTTATGTTTTATGGTACGCTAATTGTAGTATTGATAACACAATCACTCAATTCTATCATAATTCTCTTGTTTACTTTGCGTCTAATCAGTCAGTTTGTTGTATTCAAACAGGTTCTAAAAAAACTTAAAGTTCCTTTGAACTTTTGGCATATTATACTGATAGATGCTTGGTTTATTTTTTATTATGGTATTTTTAGCCCTACAATATTTTCTAAAGCTCAGGTCACATGGAAGAAGTAATTGTAAATTCAACCGAATCAAATACACTATCTGCTAATAAAATGTTAGAAGACGAAAACACGCTTTATAGGGATGATGCTGCAATACCAGAAGTTTCAGCCACAAACCCCGAAGTGGAATCTACTGCTATTCACCCTACTATGACTATTAATGGTTTAATACAAGATGCACGTACGAGCGAATTAATTTCGGGTGCAACCATCTACCTTAAATCTGATAGGACTAACAGTACTTTTTCCAATGATGAAGGACGTTTCACCCTAGATATTTCTATCGAAGATATAGAAGATATTATTGGAGAATCGAAGGAAGACACGTTGGTCATTACCAATGCAGGATACCAAAAATTTTCTCTCAAAATAACCATTGGTGAGGACTCCGACCGCCACATCAAAATCAAGAAAAAGGTCGAAAAAACAGATCGTGCGCTCAAAGACCACGAACTTGTAAACTTGGCTTTAGGAGGAGATCAACGAGCTTATGGTAAACTGATGGGGCGGTATCGTGACTCTATCTATTTTATGATCCAAAAAATGGTCAATAATAAAGACGATGCCGAGGATTTGACCATCGAAGCATTTGGAAAAGCGTTTAATAATCTCCAAAAATACAGTCCTGATTATGCATTCAGTACGTGGTTGTACCGAATTGCCATCAACAACTGTATTGATTTTATTCGTAAAAAACGCTTAGAAACGTTCTCTTTAGATGAACCTATGGATAGTGACGGAGAAGATGGTAGTGGTGCAACCAGAGATGTTCAATCTTCGGTATTGGATCCAGAAGAGGAAATCATCAAAAAACAGCGTATTTTATTGATGCGAAATGTCATAGAAAAACTGAACAGCAAATACCGTCGTTTGATTGAGTTGCGCTATTTGAAGGAGCTTTCCTACCAAGAGATTTCAGAAACACTGAATCTGCCTTTAGGCACGGTCAAAGCCCAGCTTTTTAGAGCGAAAGAATTGTTGCACAATATTTTGCAGAATTCTAAGGAACGGTATTAATTACAGATGAAACAACATTAGAAAAAATGGGTGCTTTCGATTATTTCGAAAGCACCCATTTTTTATTGGTAGCGTTTTGTTTCAAAAAAATTGATAACAGTGAATTCATCGCTATTAACGAAAAGTAGAATATTTGACATGTTTCTTGCGTGATTCTATGCAAATAAATATTTATTCTTGACAAAGAAACTTGCTGCAATGTATTCATTCAATAGGCGAGATTTTTGGAGGTAGGTGCTTTGGTTCTTGTATATAAACAAGCAATTTCCTCCTTTGATTGTATTGATAATGGGTTTGGATTCGGCACGAGAAACAGCAGGACACCCCCAACTTCTACCCAATCTACCATGTTGTTGGACAAAATCACTAGATACATAATCTGCTCCGTGCATCACTACTGCTCGTGAACGGGCATTGCTATTGAAGCCGCTTTCCAATCCGTCTAGACGCAGAGAATAACCATGCTTTCCTTCATATGTCTCAGCCGTTTTATAGAAACCCAAACTGCTTTGAAGAGATTGTTGTGTATTGGAGAATTTATCTGCTGAGATTAAACCTGTGTTTTTACCGTGAGCGACATAGGTATAATGCAGTACTTTTCGTATTTTGATGTCTATGACATACAAGCGTTTTTGGTAAGATGGTTTCGAAAAATCAACAATGGACAAAGTAGATTTATTGGCAAGAATTTGTCCTTTTTCAATCATATTGTAATAACCTACCAAAGCATGTTTGAACACATCATATTTCAGTTGTTTTTGTGATAACTGACAATCGTTGTACAGACATTTACTGTATTCATCAAATTGATAACTGGCCGCAGTGCTACTATTGGTGTTGGCAGAAGTGGATGAAAATGTAGCAAAAAGAATAGAAAGAAAAAAAACAGAGAAACCTAAAAACCCTTTGAGGCTGTTTGAATAGCTCATAAGCAATAAAAGCAGTTTTAAATTTAATAGATAGTTATTTAAAATAAACTATTGATGATTTGTAATAATGTAAGTAAGGGTAAAGGGAAGTAAAAATGGTAAGGGTGATAGAATTAAAATAAGGGGTTTGTTCTGCAAAAATACTATTTTATTTTTCAAAAAAAAAACTCCACCTAAAATTATTTGTTTTCGGATGAAATAAAATGCCAATGGTTTAAATAAGCATTTCATTTTTTTTTGTTCTTTTTCGGATTAACTTTGTTGAGTAAATTAACCGATGATATGACGAAAAACAGTTTAATCAATAAACATTACGACCACTACAAAACCGTGATGGATGATATCTTTCAAGATTTGCATCACCTAACGCTTAATGTCAAACACGAAACACTTTCTAGTACAGTGGATAATATTCGTGCGAGGTTAAACGAACCTTTTTTGTTTGTTATTGTCGGTGAAGTAAAAGTTGGTAAAAGTAGTTTTATCAATGCCTTGTTACAGACAGGCAAGGAGGTTGCCAAAGTTGCGCCTGATCCTTGTACCGACGTTATCCAACAAATCGTTTATTCTGAAACTGAATCGGTTATCCCAATCAATGAATATTTGAAGAAAATAACTGTTCCCGCCGAAATCCTCAAAGAGATAGCGATTGTCGACACCCCTGGCACCAACACTATTATGGAGCATCACCAGGAGATTACCGAGAAATTCATTCCTGTTAGCGACCTGATTATCTTCGTATTTGAAGCCAAAAACCCCTATCGTCAATCTGCTTGGCAGTTGTTGGACTATGTGAATAGGGAGTGGCGAAAAAAGGTTATTTTTGTATTGCAGCAGTCAGATTTAATTGAACCCGAAAATTTGGAAATCAATCTTAGGGGCGTGACCGAACAAGCCAAGAAAAAAGGCATTCCTGAACCCAAGGTTTTTGCAGTTTCTGCAAAGAGAGAACTAGACGGCGATACCGAGAATAGTGGTTTTGAAGCGATTCGAGATTTTGTAAACAGTACAGTTACAGGCGGCAATAATGTGCGATTGAAGGTAGAAAGTTTGTTGTCGACTTCCAAAAATATTATGGATACGATTCAGACTGGATTGAATGCTCGCCAAAAACAATTGAACATTGACCAAGATTTTCGCAGCCGAGTAGATTCATTGCTTGATAATTCTGAACAAAAATCTTCAAGACAAGTAAACAGCATTGTGGATGATTTGCTGAGAGAATACGACAAAATTACTACTGATATTCAGCGTGATTTTGAAGGAGGTTTGGGGGTTTTTACTTTGGTCAAAAAGTCGTTTTTGTCCATTTTTAGCAGTGGTCAAAGTCTGGAAGATTGGCTCGAAACCATTACCGCTCGTTTCCAAAAAGATCTCAAACCTGCATTGGAGAAAAAAATGCGAGATGGGGTGAAAAACATGGCGGAAAGCATCAAACAGATGGCAGAAATCATTGATATTGAAATTCGTAAGAGCAAAGACAATCTGCAACCAAACGCCCAACTGTTTGGAGATATTGCCAACAAACGACAAGAGAAACTCGAAAATCTGCAAACCAACGTGGAGGATCTTATAGCCGAAACCGAAAATTTTATTAATAAAGATATGCTGCAAAAAGGTTCGGCACTCATTCCTAATATGGCAACAGGCGGTGGACTAATGGTCGTTGGGGGAATTTTGATGAGTGTGACGAGTGCTATTGCAGTGGATGTGACGGGCGGAATTTTGACCGCTTTGGGCTTGGGTATTGCAAGTGTTTACACCATGTCGCAGCGCAATAAAATTGTGGATGAGTTTGAAGAAGAAATCGAAAAGGGGCGGCAGAAATTGAAGGAGGAAGTCACGAATAGGTTATTGGATTATGTAAGAGAAATACGCACCAAAGTCGACAACAATTTCTTAGAATTTGATTCTTATATTAGTGATGAACGCAGCAATGTTAAATCTTTTCTTGAACAGTATCAACGCATTAGTGAAAAGTTTGAGCAATTGAAGAAGGATTTTGAAATTGGATGATTTTGGATAAGAGAAGTAAGAGCAGAGAACTGAAATAAGGTGATTTAATTATTCTCAAACCAGTTTTTCAATAAATCAAAATATGGCTTCACGCTTCTCTCGTCGAATAGGAATAAAGTTATGAAAAAAATTGAAGTAACACATATCAACGACTTGAAGGAAGCGGTAGATAGTTTGTTGGCTTATGCAGCAGATGAGAAAGTCTTCGCTTTTTATGGAGAAATGGGGGCAGGCAAAACTACTTTTGTTCAACAAATCTGCAAACAACTGCAATCCAAAGATGCAGTAAGTAGCCCCACTTATGCACTCGTCAATGAATACACTTTGCCAGACGGCAATCCTGTTTTTCACCTCGACTTGTACCGCCTCAAAGATTTAGAGGAAGCCTATGATATTGGCATTGAAGAGTATTTGTATAGTGGGCATTATTGTTTGATAGAATGGCCTCAAATCATTGAACCACTATTGGAAGGGTATATAAAAGTAAACATTGGCTTGACGGCAAATAAACACCGCTTGATAACCATCAATAAAATATAAACGAAGCTATAAGCAGTTCAATCATATGAGTACCAAAACACTATACCAAAATCCTACAATGGCTGAAATCAGCCTTTCGACACAAGAGAAGTTGGCAGAAAATCCCTCCAAACAGCAAAAATTGTACATTGGTGTGCCAAAGGAATCTTCTTTCCAGGAAAGTCGTGTACCGTTGACTCCCGAATCTGTTTTGGTATTGACCAACAATGGTCATCGAGTTGTGGTGGAATCGGAAGCTGGTTTGGAAGCCAACTTTTCTGATCACCAATACTCCGAAGCAGGTGCTGAAATCACATCAGACACACAGAGGGTTTTCAGAGCCGATACTATTGTAAAAATCGCTCCTCCTACTTTGGCGGAATTGGACATGATGAAAAGCCATCAAACCATTTTTTCCCCTCTGCATTTACCTACTTTGAGCATAGAATATTTCCAGAAATTGATTAGCAAAAAGATTACGGCTCTTGCCTATGAATACATCAAGGATGAAGATGGCAATTTTCCGATGGTACGTGCAGTGAGCGAAATTGCAGGGAGTGTATCCATTTTGATTGCAGCAGAATATCTTTCCAATACACGAGAGGGACAAGGTGTACTTTTGGGTGGTGTAGCGGGAGTGCCACCGACCAAAGTAGTGATTTTAGGAGGTGGTGTTGTGGGTGAATTTGCCACACGAACAGCCTTGGGTTTAGGTGCAGAAGTGCGGGTGTTTGACAACAATGTGTACAAACTCATGCGCCTACGCAACAATGTGAATGTGATGGTTTACACTTCGGTCTTGAATCCCGAAACGCTTCAAAAAGAACTGTGTGAGGCAGATGTGGTCATCGGTGCGATTCATTCAGAGTCAGGGAGAACGCCTTGTGTAGTATCAGAGGAAATGGTATCTAGGATGAAGGCGGGATCGGTGATTATTGACATCAGCATTGACCAAGGTGGTTGTTTTGCCACTTCAAAGGTGACGAACCATACCCATCCTACTTTCAAAAAATACGATGTAATTCATTATTGTGTTCCTAATATTGCTTCAAGAGTGGCAAAAACAGCCTCCTCTGCTGTCAGTCATGTATTGACTCCTATTTTGCTGAGAGCGCACAAGTTTGGTGGATTAGACAAGTTTTTAATGCAAAGCACGGGGACTCGCAATGGAGTCTATATCTACAAAGGCTGTCTGACCAATCAACACATCAGTCACCGCTTCAATTTGAAATATACGGATATTGATTTGTTGATGACAGCGAGTAGCTAATTCATAATCACAGATTTTGCAGATTAGAGGATTCCACAGATAAATTACTGGATTAGTATGAACGATTATCTTCACAAAGAATTGACATACAATACAAGAAAAAATCAGCGTAATCCAATAATCCTAATAATCTGCGATTCTCACCTCAACACCTCCATACCCATACGATACTGCTCATCAAACCGCTCCTCCAAGTTTTTGTTGACATTACCTCCTAAAGCATCCACCACTTTTTTGGCCCAAACCAAATACTTTCGTTTGCGTTCAACGAGCCAATCAGGCGGTTCATTGACCACATCAGTAATATTGCAAATTTTGTCTGCCAATTTCACCAGTTTTGCCTCTTTCGACAAATTCGGTGCTTTCACGATTTGGTGATTTTTACGCTGCTGCCACTCCATACTTTTGTCATCCGTCACTTCCAATACAATGGCAGTAACCTGTTTTCCAAACAAAAAATCCAGTTCCTCCGCCGTAGCTTCCGTATCTTCAATCGTATCATGTAGCAGTGCCGCCATCAACACATTCGTATCATTCACCAAACCCACTTCACTCAACACTTTGGCAACTTTGATGGGGTGATTAATATAAGGAATATCGTTTTTACCCTTACGTCTTTGAAGTCGGTGTTTTTCGGCTGCAAAATCTAAAGCAGTGATAAACAAAGAAAAGTTTAAACTCATTTGAATAACTCTTTTGAATAAAATGTAAATTTAAGTAAATTCACCCATTCAATCCTCAATAAATGTAAAACAGAACGTGATGCCCTTGCGTTTTCGATTTACCCATTTTGATGTAAAATAAACCATCTATTCACCCAAAACAATGCACCATCTACCAATCTATTCACATATACCCTTTTGGAAATGTACCTATTAACTATGTGCATTTTCATTTTGTCAAACTCATTTTTTACCTTGTACTGTTTCTTATGATACACATCGTACAAGCGGGAGACACGCTTTACCAATTGTCTCAAAAATATAGCGTTACGATAGACAGCCTCAAAAATATTAACAATCTTTACTATGACGGTCTTTGGATTGGTCAAAGGCTGACCATACCCCTTAGCGCCAATAGTAGCAATTCCAATGCTTCCACAACGACCAGCCAGCTAAAGGTTTATACTGTCCAGAAAGGTGATTCACTGTATAAAATTGCGCTGAAATTTGAGGTAAGCATCGACGAACTCAAAAGAATCAACAATTTAACCAGCAACCTCCTCAATATCGGACAACAACTGAAAGTTCCAGATGCCAATGCTGCTTCTAATACAGATTCCAACTCCAATTCAAATCAAGGAAATAATTCCGATAATACTACCAATTGGTCTCTTTACACTGTCAAATCGGGTGATTCACTATATAAAATAGCCACAGAATACAATGTAACTGTTGACTACATTATTCAAGTCAATCAACTCTACTCCAACAACTTGTATATAGGTCAGCAGTTGAAACTTCCCAGTAAAAACAACACTGGCAATACTTCAACACCTGACAATCAAGAAGTCAATACCGTCATTTACACCGTCAAGTCGGGTGATTCTCTTTACAGCATTGCAGCCAACTATAAGACCACCGTTGATGCCATCAGACTACTCAATAGACTGACCAGCAATGCACTCAGCATTGGGCAGAAATTAAAAATCAGTACCAGCCAACAAAGTGGCAATACAAACTCAAGCACAGATTCAAATACAAATTCAAACACAGACATCTCAGATAAAGAACCCAATGTTCCAAATACCGATGTCGAATACGAATACTATCAAGTGCAATCAGGTGATTCACTTTGGAGTATCGCCCAACTATTTAGTGTCAGTGTTGCAGAAATAGCCGACCTCAATAACCTAACCAACAATAGTTTAACCATTGGACAACTGCTAAAGATTCGACCCAAAAACACTTCTACTCCGGTTATTGAAGAAGAAGTTGGGCTAAACTTTCAATACAAATTTTCCATCCAAGACAGCGTTGGGGCTTGCGACCAAAATTATGCCTCCGATGTTCGAAAAGTACAAGAGCGTTTGCTACAATTGGGCTTTTTATCGCAGACAGATTTTGAAGCTGAACAATCACCTTTCAGTACAATGATGATCAGTCGTTGGCAACTCACACAAACCATTGAAGCCATCAAAGTTTTTCAGAAAGAAGTCATGCAAACCGTCAATCAGGACGGCTGCATTCTCCCTGAACACGAAAGTTTGATGTTTTTGAATACGGCAGTTGCTCCACTTTCTGCTAGTCAATTGCAGCAAATTCAAGCGGCTTATCAAATTTTTAACTTCAAAGCTACCAATGGCAAATCTTTGATGGGCAACCTTCAAAAGGCTGTTGGAGCGACCAATTATGGTAACTTGAAGGAAGATGTCATCAATGTCCAACAGCGTTTGGTAGAATTGACCAACCTTTCTCAATGGCATGGCGAAACGCCCAAAACAACGCAAGTAGCTCCTTCTGCTCTAAACCATACGATTACTGCTCTAAAGCGTTTTCAAACAGACCGTGTGGCATATTGGCGTGGTAAAACTGCTTCTCTGGGTGCTACGGCGCAAAGTTATCAATACGGTATTGCAGCTCCCAATGATTTGACCCATCACCTACTGCAACATTATACCGATTACACCCTCACGTTTCCGCTTCCGAATAATCCTGCACAAAGAGAATCGGCCGAATTTCATGACTTTGTGAAAACAAGTTTTACTGCAGACATAACAGGAATTTCTTATGTAGGAAAAGCAAAAACAGCAGATATAAGTCTGTGGGAATATCGGCAATTGGGATTGGACAATTTGCAAGCAAGGGCTTTGCAATATGTATCTCAACATGAGGGTAATTTTGATGCCATCAATAGCTATGATAAAGCCTTGTTTTCGTGGGGTTTCATTCAGTTTGCAGGTGGTACTGGAGGATTGGTGAGTATGTTGGCGATGATGAAACATCTGCAACCCAATACCTTCAAAACCTATTTTCAAGATTTCGGTATTGATGTGGAGTACAGTATTCACACTGTCCGCAAAGACATCAGAGAGGCCAACTTGGTGATTTTTGACCGCTTTTCGGGTAAACTGTACAGGGGTATTCCTGCCCAACAGTATTTGAAAGACAACAAGATATTGTTTGGTATTTTTATTCGGGCGGGGTATGATAAAAACGTACAATTAGCGCAGATTCGTGCTGCAAAGGACAAGTATGTCGACCCTGCTATCAACATCAAACTAGATATTCGTGTGCCTGTGGTGCAAAAATTGGCGAGCAACAAAACAACGGTTACAAATACCTATATCAGCACTTCTGCCACCAATTACAAAACGGTTGCGGAATACCGCACGCTCAAATCACAGGGGCGTATTCGGGAATCGGTAATCGACTTTGGCGGAATGCCGATTTCCAAGATTATTCGCTCCGAAATGGGCATTACAGTTTTGATTGATTTGACAGTGAACCAATGGATTCACAGTACCCGTGATTTGTTTATGGAGGCTATTTATAAAATTGCCATGCAAGACCACCTTTCTACACTCAACAAAATACTGACAGTAAATGAATTGAAGGTATTGAAGGAAATGGAAACAAAGGCAGAACCGAAACTGTTTTATCGCATTCAGAATATTCGGTTGAATAGTAGCTTGAGTTCGGCGAAGTGATTTTTATAAAGGATTCCAGTTTTTCACTTTTTATTTTAATTGTTTCTTTATGGAAATCGAACGCAAATTTTTAGTCCAAAACCTTCCTATTGATTGCCTTCAATCTGCTCCAATTCCTATTGAACAAGGATATCTTTCGATTGAAGAAAACGGCAATGCGGTGAGATTGAGGCGAATGGGCAAGCAGTTTTTTTTGACCGTCAAATCGAGTGGTACGCTTGTAAGAGAAGAACGAGAAACGCAAATTTCTGAAGTACAATTTGAAGATCTTTGGGAAAGTACGAGAAGGAGAAGGGTAGTGAAAAAACGGTACGTTGTTCCTTTCCAGAATTTGCAGATTGAAGTGGATGTATTTGAAGGAAAACTGCAAGGTTTGATTTTGGCAGAGGTTGAATTTGAGTCAGTTGAAACTGCAATGGCTTTTCAGAAATTGGAATGGATGGACATTGAAGTGACCGAAAATCCAAACTTCAACAATCGGCAATTGCAGAATTTTGATAGTTTGGAAGAGGTTTTGTGTTGGCTGTAGAAAAATGATGCTTTACCATCGCCTTAATACAATCACTTACAATTCTCCGTACTTCTACAACTCCTTGTCTTTTAAGACTTCCCACCAACTATTTGCGTCTCGGATTGGACTTATTTCTTCAATAAAAGGTAACCACTTGATAACTCTTGACAAATCAATAACATTTTCTCTAACCAAACCTCATCTATGCCCAATGCTATTCGCAGAAACGGCAGCGATTCCTTCGATTTGAAGACTTTTAAAATTTTTTATATATTACAATCATTCATTCAATATTTTATATCAAATCTTGTATTTAATTTCAATCCTATTTGTCCAACATTAGCACGATATTCAAATACCCTAACAACTATTTGATGTCAAATTAACCACAAATCTTTATGCCGCCATACTTCAATTAGGAACACTTTTTGCATATAGTACCATGACAAATATTACAACTGTTATTATTAGACCATCTACCTCATTTCCATTTATTCCACAAAATACCCCACCATATTCACATTAAAATCAATTTATCTGCACATTCCTTTTGACTAATTCCAAACACCAAAAGCCAATATAGTTATGCAAGCCTTGTTTTTCAACACTTTCGTGTTATGGTGTCTATTGAGCACTCAAGAGTTATTTGCCCACAATTTGATATGGATAGATCCTATTTCTAATGAAGCTGCTCAACAATATGTCCTTGATTACAAAGACATTGCGGTAAGAGATATGCACAGAACAGGTATCCCTGCAAGTATCAAACTCGCACAAGCCATGTTTGAATCCAATTTCGGACGGAGTGATTTAGCGATTCGTGGCAACAACCATTTCGGTATCAAATGTTATAAGGTTTGGAAAGGTGAAAAACTATACTACGATGATGACAAACCCAATGAATGTTTTCGGCAATATACATGGGTTGACGATTCCTACAAAGACCATTCACGTATCATCACCAGCAAAAAACGTTATGAATTTCTTTTTGAATTGGCCTCCATAGATTACGAGGGGTGGGCAAATGGTTTGCAGAAAGCAGGATATGCCAGTGATCCACAATACGCCCAAAAGTTGATTTGGATGATTGAAAAACACGACCTTCATCAATACGATTTTGAAGAAGATCCTTTCTCTGATGACACCTCCATTATTGCAGCGAATACAGATGAAATACTTGACGAGGAAGAAGATATAACCACTACACGACAGCCAGATTTACCTTTGGCTTACACCAAAAAATTCGGCGACATTCAAAAAACCGTTCCTCAAAAATTGCAGATTTATCAAACAAATTACCACCAATTGTTCTCCCCTTCTGCTCCTGCAATGCCTAAAGCACACTTATTAAATTCATCATTCCCGCTTATAAGTATCCCTTCAATGGTTAGAGTCGATGATATACAGGAACAAGAAAACATAGAAGAACAAACATATATTATTTCTTCAACTGATAAACGGATACCCATCAATCTAACCACATTGCCATATCAGTCTTACAATGAAAAGGTTATAGTGTATAAGGAAAAAACATTCTCCTCTCTTTCTTTCAAAAAAAGAACATTACCGAGCATTACGCCACATATCGAAAAAGAAATTTTGAGCGCTCCTCCACAATTGCAGACTTCAACTTCAATAGTAAATATCACAACAACTTCAATTTCAAATAAAAAGCCAAGCATTTCAACCAAAAAACGCTTGCTTCCTACTTATCATTTCACCTTGAAAATGGAAGAAGAAACCGTATTAGAGCCAATAGTTGCTCCCTTTTCTGCCAAAGCTGTTGAAGTCACCCTTGCCAATCCTTCTGCAACAAAAGAATCGGATGCCGTGCTAATTTCACCAATAGAGGTGGTTTACTTGAATAAATTGAAGATGGTGCAATACGAAAAAACAGTGAGTTTGAAGGAAATCGCCCAATCTTACCAAATCACCCTAGTTGATTTGATGGCTTACAACGATGTGACCGATAGTACTCTAGTATTTTCCAGTCAAATTCCCATCTTTTTGGAAGCTAAAAAAAGTAAATCTGCTAACAACAGCGAAAAAGAACACATTGTGGAAGAAGGTGAAACAATGTGGGAAATAGCACAACAATATGGTATTCAATTGGAAGAATTATTGGCTCGCAACTATTTGAAGCAAAATGAGGAGCCTCTAACTGGTGAAATCCTATTGTTGCGTTCACAAGCTCCTTATCCTCCAAAAATCAAACGTGAAAAACCAAAAGCAAATGTAAGTGAAGAATTAATGGAGGCAACTTTGAAGGAGATTAAAAAAAATCAAATTCTTAATTAACAGTCAACTGAAAGAATACAAAAAAATTTCTGCATAGATATGCTGCCTTATAACGCTTCAATCCACTGACGAATCAAATCAACACCCTCTTTGTGAACAAGTTGTCGACTGATTTCGGGCATTCGAATCCCCGCATCTTCCGATTCCATCCGAAAAATCATAATGGACTCATCTGGCTTTCCTCCAACGATGGTAAATTGTCGATCTCCCGAACCTCGCCCTGCTGCAACAGGTGACTTGTTGATACCCAAAGCAGTAGCATCTTGTTCGTAGTAGCTCAAATATAAACCCGAAGTACGGGCAGGGCCTTGCTCACTGTGGCAATGAGCGCAATTGATGTCTAAATAGGCCCTTGCTCGGCTATTCAAATCACCACTTTGTGCATTGTCCCAAATAGGTGTTTTGGGGACATCTGCCAAGTTTTCGGGTAAACCTTGCAAGATTCCCAAACTTTGCCAATGCAACAATTGGTTTTCCATTCTCTCCGAATAGGCAAAATCGCCATTCAATTGACTAATTGAAGGTCCGATGGGAGTCATTTTCTGGGCTTTGTTGTGACAACCTTTACACTGATTCAAATTGGGAATCAAATAGTTGAGTTTTTGTTTTTTGCCTTTTTCATTTTTCCACGCCACCTCTCGCTCTGCTCCCGCTACTTCTAAGTCTGCCTCCGTTTGTTCCTCATTCCAAACATAGACCAAAGCTTCCCATCCCGACACCTCGTGTATCAACAAGCGGGTTTCCAACAATTTTCTACCTTTTTCAGGTTCTCGCACATCATTGAAGTAAAAAAAGGTTTTTATCAAAGTAGTGCCAACTGGAAAATCCAAAACAGTTGAATCGTTGAAGCCCACAGTTTGGTTTTCAGGCATTTTCACAAAACGCATTTTCTCCGCATAGTCCGAAAAAAGCGGTGTATTCAAGTCATAAGGTAACACGCCTTCAGCAGGTATCATTTCTTCCATCTTTCCTTCAAAAAAAGCGTACTCCGATAATTTGGTTTTCGTAGTTGTTTGCTGCAAATCCCTTTTGGCTGCAAAGGCGATGCTGAGAATTAGCAAGCATGTGCTACTTATAAGAATTGTTTTTTTCATACGAAGCCTGACTTTAAAACTCTGCTTTTTTTAGAGCAACTCGCTCACAATCATGCGGTAAAATATCTCGGCTTTTGTTCTTAAAACCATTTTCTGCATCAATGTTGATAAATTCCGCATTTTTATTGTTGCGAATACAAATTTGGTATTTGGTTTCAATATTTCCATTTTCGTCTTGTGTATTCGGATCAACAATTCCATCATATACAATGTCTGGCACATCTTTACCAAACCTGAGTTTGAGCCAAAACAATTTCCCCAGTCGCCCTTTCTTAGTAGCCTTCATTGGTTTTCGCTCAAATTCGTTGCTGTGTATATAAATACCTGTGGGATAAGGGTAGTACTCTTTATCGTTGATAGGATTTTCGGTCATAAAATAACTCACAATAGAAATACCCAAAGTTTTGTTATTTTCGATTTTGTTGTCAAAAATTTCGACATTGTTGGTTGCCAAAATCATCACACCTGTTCCATCTGGTACAGAAGCTACAATATTTCCTTTGGGCGCAAAATTGGGCAAATTGTTTTCTCTTATTATATTGTTGAAAACCCGCACATTTCCTCCCTTTTTTTGCTGCAAATCGGGCAAATCGAATACCAATATTCCTCCTGTATTGTTGTAAGATTCGTTGTTGTAAACATCTGCCATTGTAGAATTTTCTATTTCAATGCCGGCTACATTGTGGTAAGCTTTGCTGTTTCGGACAATAATGTGATTGGATTGTCCTACATAAATTCCAGCATCAGACGCTCCAACTGCTACACATCCATCTATCAATACCTTGTTGCAGCTAACGGGATAGAGTCCATAAGCTCCATTGTTCTTATTGGGTTTTCCTGTCCATTCTGCTTTCACCCTCAAAAAATGAATGCGCTCCACATTCATGGTTTTGATACCATCTCCTTTGGTGTCCTGAACTGTGAGATTTTGGATGGTGATGTTTTGGCAATTGTTGATGGTGATTCCCTCCGCACCATCTTGTTGTCCTTTGAAGTTTAGAACGGTTTTTTCCATTCCTTCACCTTGAATTGTGATGTCTTTTTTACCTTCAAGTGATAAGCTGCGTGTAAAGTGAAAAGTTCCTGCTTTGAGGGTAATGATTTCGCCGTCTTTCGCCAAAATGAATTGTGTTTGCAGTTCTTTTTGGTAGTCGGATTGGGCTTGAACTGAGAAGATATAAACGCAACTTAGTAAGGTGAAAATAAGTATCTTTTTCATGATATTTGATATTTAAGGATTTTCAATAAAATAACTTCCCGATTTGCTTATTTTCCTCCTACTCACCCCTGATCCAGGAGAACAGGAACTTATTTTATTTGGAGTTACTAAATTTACATCACTTTCAAATTATCAAAAAAAAGCCCCTCCTTGTTAGAGGAGAGGCTTTCACTTTTCAATAGATTGGTGTTATCTGTTTTTTTGATTGAACCAAGCTTATGGTTTAGGTACTCTTCTACCAGCATTAGGACCAGCAGGGCGAGGCATATCACCTCCAGTAGTAGGGCAGAATTTGATTTCTACTCTTCTGTTTAAGGCTTGATCAGCGTCTATACCTTTACGGATAGCCGTATCAGACAATCCACCGATTGCAGGGTTAGCTTCACCACTGTACTGCAATACAAGTCTGTCTCTTGGGATACCGTATTTCTCAACCAAAGTGTTGATTACTTCTTGTGCACGTTTGTAAGAAAGTACATCGTTGTAACCATTTCCACCTCTACCATCTGTATGACCAATTACTGCTACTCTATCACCTGCACATTGAGAATCTCTGATTTGGCGAGCAATTTCTGCCAATTGAGGCTCAAATTCAGGTTTGATACCGAAGCGGTTAGAATCAAACAAGATGTTTGGAAGCGTTCTTGAACAACAGTTTGGAGGAGGATTGTAAATTGGACGACAGCTTTTCTTGTTGCAATCACAGAAAGCATCTTTTCCACCAAACAATTTGTGTGCTTTGTCGCAATCCCATTCGTAGTTATGGCAACCAAATTCATCTACGGTTACTTTTTCACCTAAGATGTCGTAAGGAGGAGAGTGTGGACATTTGTCATCACAATCCAATACACCGTCACGGTCGCTATCCAACATTCTACCTTTGGTATCAACAGGACAACCTTCGCGAGAATCTGGTTCTTCATCCCACATATTAGGCACACCATCTTTGTCATCGTCAGATAGATCAGGAAGCTCTAACTCTTCACAGCAAGGAACTTCGTTTGCTTCTGAGTAAGCATAATCCAACGGATTCATCCACCACAATGGCTCAACAGAGTTTTTCGCACCCAAATTGATGTTCAAACCAAGGTTGGTAAAAATGTAGGTATCATAATCACGGGTCAATGCACCCCATTCTTGCCATCTTTGACCATCCAATAAGTCGTCGTTAGTGTAAGTTACTTTACTTTCCAAAGACAAGTTCAATGTACGGTTCAATTTGAAAGCTAAACCAACACCTACGTGAGCAGTTGGTTTATAAGAGAAATCATTGAAAGGTTTAGGATCGTCAAAATGACGTTCTGCTTGTGATTCATACTCACCATCCCAAAGTGCATCCAAAGCATCAACCAATGCTTCTTTATCCTCGTATTGAGAATAATTGTTGGAGATAATACCATAATCGTACTCATTGCCATTTGCATCCAATTGGTCAGTGAATGTACGATATGCCAAACCACCCAGACCAGCAAAACCGTATAGGTTCAATTTGGTCTCTTGTGTGTGGAAACGGATGTTGTGGATGTTCAACATACCAGAAAGAACAGCTTCTCTAATTTTGGTTTTGTAGTTGTAGAAGATAAGATCACCATTCAAACCAACATAATTAGGTGTTCTCGTGTCATTGAACTCATCATAAACAGGATTACCTGCCAATGCTTGGTTGGGTATATGACCATCTCCCAAACTACTTCGTGCCCATCCTTGGGTACCTTGCCAGTTTCTTCCAGTGGTTTCACCTGCCATAAAGCTACCTCTCAATGAGAAGGTGTAGCCCATAGCTCTTCTAATGTGACCACCTATACCAAAACCTGGTCGTGCCTTGATATCACCACTTACCATCAATAAGCCTGCGTCTATACCTATCTCCCATTTATGGCGGGGTTTTGCAGGAAAGTTGTATTTTCTATCCATAAATTTGTCCTGCTGGTCGTGACGTTTTTCGGGAACAAATTCTTTGTATTCCTCGCTTCTCACTTCAGGATAGGGATAATCATCTGCTGCATCATCATCTTGGGCTAAGATTTGTATTGAAAATGAACTTAGCAGCAAGAACAAAAATGTAAAGAGTAAATGTTTCTTGTTTGACATAGGTTATTATTTTTCGTTTGCTTAAATTCGCTTTTTTCGCTGCATAAAGTTAGCAAAAATACTTTTTATCACAACGAGGAATGGTAATAAAAGTATTACACACCTTTATTTTGATTGGTTACTAACATTCTTCACAGACCTACTACTTGCAAATATATGCCCCTATTTCTAATAATCAAACTAATTTGTTTTTTTTTTGTGCAAACTTAATAACGATAGTCATTGAGGTAAAGTTGCTATTGAAAATTTTACACTTAAAAAATTGATAAGCATTTTTTTATAAATCATTCATTTACTTCACCACAACGATAGGTAGGTGGCTGGAAAATATTAAAATACTTACAAATAAGCTTAGGAATTGTTGCAATTTTCGTAAATAGCAGTCTAAATTTCAAGCGAGTTGAAGATAAAGTGATATATTTGTTAGAACATCATTTTAATATTAAAAAAATAAATAAACATGAAAAATTTTACACTGTTGCTACTTTTTTTTAGTGCATTGGCTGTATTTGCTGCATGCAGCAATGAAGGGGTAAGCATAGATCCTTCCCAACAGCAAGCTAAAATTGACTCTATCGTGAGTGCACGCACTTTGGTTATCAAGGATTCTTTGGATGCTGTTTGTACTCAACGAATGACAGAGGAAGTCAGCGCAAAGGTAGATTCAATTGTCAATGTGATGAAACCTTCTATGTAATTCATAATACTTCATTGATTTAAGTAACTGGCAATTTCTTTCTTTAAACTCATTCTACTATGTCAAAGTATTATGGGGCTAAAGAAAAAAATTGCTATCACAATCAACCAAGCTGGTAGATGAGCTATTTTACGGCCCTCATTATTACTTTATTAGCCTCTGCATTTTTTTCTGGATTGGAATTCGCTTTCATTTCTGCAAATAAGCTTAAACTTGCTTTGCAGCAAAAACAAGGTGGAATAATAGGTGCATTGTTGTCATTGTATTATAAAAAGCCATCTCAGTTTTTGGCTACTACTCTTACAGGCAATAATATTGCCATGGTATTCTATGGAATTACGATGGCAAAAATATTGGAGCCTTACTTATATACATGGTTTCCCAATTCTGAAATTTTGGTGCAGTTGGTCTTGACGATCATTTCTACTATCCTCATTTTGATTGTAGGAGAATTTTTACCAAAAAATCTATTTCGACTCAATCCCAACGGAATACTACATGCTTTAGCCCTACCCTTTGCGGTGGTTTATGGCGGTTTATGGATTTTTGTCGTCTTTATTGTTTTCTTATCCAAAATAATCTTGAAGCTATTTTTTAAGATTGACTATAAAGATGAAGAGCAGTTGGTTTTGGAGAAAGTAGATTTGCAACACTATTTGGAAGAAAATTTCGATGTCAATACAGATACTGCTTCAACCTCCAATAATGAACCTGCACCGGAAGAAAATACCTTATTGATCCAAAAAACATTAGAACTAACCAATACCAAGATTAGGGAATGTATGGTTCCCCGAACGGAGGTAATTGGAATCGAGCAATCTAATGAAATTGAGGAGATTAAATACAAATTTGTCGAAACCAAACACTCTAAGTTGGTAGTCTATGAAGAAGATATTGACCATATAGTAGGTTATGTTCACCATCAAGACATACTTAGAAACAAAAAAAATGTTTGGGAAATCATGGCAGTACCCGAAACTATGCCTGCTGTCACTTTACTTCAAACATTTATACGGAATCGAAAAAGCATCGCCTATGTAGTCGATGAATTTGGAGGCACTGCAGGTTTGGTAACGCTGGAAGACATCATTGAAGAAATTTTTGGAGAAATTGAAGACGAACACGATGATAAGGATTTGATTGACAAAAAAATTGATGAAAAAACTTTTCGTCTTTCAGCTAGACTTGAAATAGATTACCTCAATGAAAAATACAACCTGCAAATTCCAGAAGGAGATTATGAGACATTGAGCGGCTATATTATGCACATACATGAAAGTATTCCAGCAATAGGAGAATTGATAGAAACAGCCCATTTTGAGTTTAAAATTTTGGATGCAAGTCAAAATCTTATCAAAATTGTGCTACTTAGACTCAAAGGCGACTTTTAATTTGGCTAGGATTTGAATTTACGTTTGAATAAATGTATTTTTGCCCTCCAATTTTCAAAAATAAACTTAGAACAATAAAACTTCAATGGCAGCAATAGGTAAGATACGAGAACACGTAGGATTGCTAGTGTTTGTGATTGCAGCCGCTATCGTGGCTTTCTTATTCATGGACGCGATGAGCAGTGCTAACAGAGGACAGGTTGATCCTAACATACTGGGAAATGTGGATGGCGAACCCTTATTGAGGACCGCCTACGAAACGAGAGTCAAACAAATGGAGGATAACTACAATCAAAGTGGTATTCCTGTTGATGACAAAACTCGCTTAGACATTAGAGAGCAAGCTTGGCAGCAGTATGTACAAGAAAAACTCAGTGAGAGAGCTTATGCCGATTTAGGCTTAACGGTTCCCAATGCAGAATTCAAAGATGTATTGTTTTCTCACCCTGGCATCACCAATGCGGAAATCTTTAAAGGCGAAGACGGCCTTTTTAGCAAAGCCAAACTGGACGAATATCTAGAAAGTTTGAACCTTAGTCCAGAAGATCCTGGCTACAGCACTGCTCAAACACAAAAACGTCAGTTCAAATCTTTTGAACAAAGTGTTTATCAGGGCCAATTACGAGACAAATACAATGCCTTGGTTAATAAGGCGATTTACATTCCAAGTTGGTTCGCTAAACAAAATTATGCTGAGAAAAATGCAAAAGCGCAAGTTCGTTTTGTGCAGATTCCTTACAGCACTATTGATGAAAGTGAAATCAGCATTTCGGATAGTGATTTGACAGCATATATGAATGCTCGCCCCAACGAGTTCCGTCAAAAAGAAGAAACCCGTAGTGTTGATTTTGTCATTTTTCCTATCAACCCTTCGGCAGCAGATACTTCTGAAGCAGAAAAGAAAATCAACGATAATTTGGCAGAATTCAAGACTGCAAAAGATGCTAAAAGTTTTTTAGCTCTTAAATATTCTGAAACTCCCTTCAATTCGGCTTATTTTTCCAAAGAAAACTTGACTGCAAAACCAGATATAAAAGATTCTCTCTTTGTAGTTGAAAAAGGTACAGTTATCGGTCCTTACTACGAAGCTGGGACGTATAAAGCAGTGAAATTGATGGATCGAAAAATGATTGCAGATTCAGCCAAAATCAGATTGATTGTGAAACAAGCAGGTCAAACTATTTCTTTTCCAAGAGCAAAAGAAATTATTGATAGCCTCAAAATACGACTGGATCAAGGGGATGACTTTGGAGGTTTAGCAAGTGCTTTCTCTGATGATGCCTCAAAAGATAGTGGTGGAGAAATGGAAGAGTACATCAAACCTGGGCAATTTAGAGGTTTGCCTGCTCTGGATAATGCTATTTTTTATGAGCATAAAGAAGGAGATGTATTTACCGTTCAAACAGCTCAAGGCTGGCACTTGGTAGAAATTTTGGATGCAGATGCCAATACTGAAGCAGTACAAGTAGCGACTTTTACTCGAAACATTGAAGCAAGTAAAGCTACAAGAGACGAAGCGTATGCCAATGCAAACAGTTTTGTGGCAAGTAATAGAACTTTGGATCAATTTACAAAGGCAGCGGAAGCAAAAGGTGTGAAAGTTAACAATGCATCAGGTCTTACCAAAAATAGCTACAATATCACAGGATTGGGTGTCAATAATGAAATCGTGACTTGGGCGTATCAAGCAAGCCCAGGAGATGTGATTGACAAAGTATTGCAGGCAGACCAAACACTTCCTGGTGGTCGAACATTAGAAAGATATGTTGTCGTTGCATTGAAATCAGTAAGTGAACCAGGTATAGAGCCTTTGGAAAATGTGCGGTCAAGAGTAGAAGGAGAGGTGAAAAAAGAAAAGCAAGCTGTAAAAATCAAAGAAAAAATTGGTTCTGCAGGCAGTTTGGATGCAGTAGCTTCTCAAATGGGCGTAGAAATAAGTACTGCATCTGATGTGGACTTTGCTTCTTTTAGCCCTTCTGAACTTGGTCCTGAACCCAAAGTACAGGCAGCGATTTTTGCTCTTAAACCCAATACTGTTTCTAAACCTATTGCAGGTTCGAGAGGGGTATATGTAGTAGAGGTCACTTCTGTTAGTGATGCTGGCGAGCCTGCTGACATGGCAGCTGCAAAAAAAGAAGCAGCTACACAGATCAGTCAACGAGTTAACTCTTTGTTTTCTAACATAGCAGACAAAGCGGAGATAGAAGATCTCCGCATCAATACAAGAACGTATTAAGAAGGCTTATATAAATGAATTGACAACTATTACATTTACAATTCATTTGAAATAAAATAAGGCGCAGGTCGGTAACATTACCCACCTGCGCTTTTTGTTTTCCCCTAAAACGATTTGAAGTATTTGGCTGTTGTAAGGTCAGATGTGGACTTATATCCACATAAAAATTCATCAAAACAAAATATTTTACAATATGGAAGATATAATTGTCAATAGAGTGGCCCAAAGTGGTATTCTCACCCTCAATTTGGAGGATTTTTATCCAAAAAAAGAGATGGTGCTATTCGATATCAAAAACTACTTGTATATGGAATTGATGTTAAAAGAAAAAGAATTCCGAACTAGCCTGAAAGAATTAGATTGGAGTATATATGAAAACCAACACGTTGCCATCACTTGCACAACAGATGCCATTGTGCCGATATGGGCTTATATGCTCATTGCCGCTTACCTAGAACCGATTGCAGCGAGTATGGTTTTTGGAGATTTGGAACTTCTAAAAACACTTTTGTTTGACAAAGCCTTGGGTAAAATCAATCCTGAAGATTATCGTGATAAAAGGGTGGTTGTCAAAGGTTGTGGAGATAAAGCAGTGCCTATTTCGGCCTATGTGGAAATTACCCGATTGTTGAAGCCCGTTGTAAAGAGTATTATGTATGGTGAACCTTGCTCAACGGTTCCGATTTATAAACAACCAATGCTTAGAAAATAGTAATAGAATAAATGGAACACTGGGAGTTACTGATTTTTTTCTTTGGTATTGCAGTTTTGTATTCATCCGTTGGTTTTGGAGGGGGATCCAGTTATTTGGCGATTTTGGCATTGTACAGTATTGATTACCGTTTATTGAGGGCAACAGCTTTGCTGTGCAACATTATCGTTGTAAGTGGCGGAACCTATATTTTCTACAAAAAGGGCTTTTTGAACTGGCGAAAAATGCTACCTTTGGTATTGATCAGTGTTCCAATGGCTTATATTGGAGGAAGTCTTCATATAAGTCAACGTACTTTTTTTATTCTACTGAGTGTAGCCCTGATTCTCGCTGCAATTTTGATGCTTATTCAATCTTACAAAAACGTAGAAGGAAATGCACTCAACAGTATTAGAATGACCAATGAAACATTTAATGCAGGATTGGGTGGTGGAATTGGATTTCTTTCGGGTATGGTGGGAATTGGTGGTGGAATTTTTTTAGCTCCTGTTTTACATTTACTGAAATGGGACGGAGCTAAAACAATTGCAGCAACTGCCAGTTTTTTTATATTGGTCAATTCTATTTCGGGATTGGCAGGTCAAATGAGCAATCCTGAATTTAAACTCAATTGGGAGTTTGCGGCAATGCTCATGGGAGCTGTTTTTGTAGGAGGGCAAATTGGTTCTCGCTTGGGTGCAGTTTGGTTTTCCCCCAACTGGGTTCGCCGCTTGACCGCAGTTCTGATTCTTTTTGTAGGAGTTAGGATATTGTTGAAGTATCTTTAAAAACCTTTTCAATTCAATTCTCATTATCAATAATGGACATCCGAACTACTTTACTTCAAAAGCACTCCAAAGCAAATACAATGCAAATTGTGGATTTCATTGGTGATGACCAAACACGATTTGATGAGTTGATGGAATTACTTTTGAATGGAGAACCCCTTGTCGTACAACGAGCAGCATGGGCAGTAGGGCATTGTGGAGTTACTTATCCTCGATTAATTCACAAGCATTTTCAGTCAATGATTGACAAATTGAAGCAACCCAATATTCACGATGCTGTCAAACGCAATACAGTGAGGGTTTGGCAGTTTGTAGAGATCCCAGAAGAATTTATGGGTTCAATTGCCAGTATTTGTTTTGATTATTTGGCGGATGTAAAACAAGCAGTTGCCATTAAAATTTTCTCCATGACCGTTCTCCTGAACATTACCCAGAAAGTTCCTGAACTAAAAAACGAACTACGTCTGCTCATTGAAGAACAAATGCCTTATGGATCAGCAGGTTTTCGGAGTCGGGGACGTAAAACACTGAAGCAACTGAAATAATGCCATGTTGTTTAAGTCCAATTACACATTCATGTCATTTCATTGTCAATTTTCCAATTAAGTAGTCAGCGATATTTATTTTAACAATTGAAATTTCTCAAACAACTGTTTATCAGTGTGTTTTTTGATTTTAATTGTCATTTTGATTTACTACTTATACTTCTTCTTTCCACACCATCCACAATAAATGCAGCAAATAAGCAAGTATTGGTGTAGTAATGGTAGCACCTGCGGGATCCGCATCGGTTAGTTCGTAACCAAAAAAACGGATTCCTATAGTGAACAAAGCCAAAAAGCCAATTGCCACTGCTATTATTGTTTTGATATATAAAGGTTTGTTAAAAGGAACGTGCATGAAAGTATATTTTTGTATTTCCTAAATGCTCTAAATTTGATTTTCTATTGCACTACAAAGGTAACAGATGATTGGAATATAAACCAATCACAACCCTTTTAGTACATGCATTTTCTTACTGCAAATCTACTCAACCAAAAGCCGATTCCAAATTGATTTGATACCAAATTTTCAAAAATAAGCTTCTTCTCTCCTTTTCAATGTCCCAAACCTCCGCCACAATACGTCTATGCTGGGTGAAATCGAAATCATTTATTTCTTATCACCCTAAATTTCCATTTTCTAATGAACAACCTAATAAGATTTTTCACCCACAGTTTTTACTTGCTTCTATTGCTCAATATTTTTAGCAGCAACTTATTTGCCCAGCGATTCAATACACCCAACACCATCAAACAGGCCACACTCATTCCCTGCTTGATTGTCCGACCAGATGCCTGCACTAAAGTTGATGGACAATTTATGGACAATGACGGCCACGTTGCCGTTTTCAATGAATATGCTGCAAATGGCAACTATTTCATTGCAGCACCTCACGGAGTATGTGACGACAAAACCCGCCAAATTGTAGAGGTTTTGTACCAACAAGGAAATGGTCGTTGGGATGCTTTGACAGCTCGTTATTTCCGCAAACCCAACCTGCATTTTAATGTGAACCGCCCTACTTTGGAAATAGAAGATGCAAAGAAAAACGACGGTATTGACGACTACTTACAGGAAGAATTTACCGCAGATGCCCGCAATGTGTATGAATGTTATGTCAATAGAATCAAAGGTTTACAATCCTTTGCAGGTATGAAACTTTTTGTAGAAATTCATGGAAACGGCAATAATAGTCGAAAAAATTATCTGGATATTGCCACCTATTCGGGTATGTCACCTCAAAAGGCGAATCAAGTAAAAGCCATTTTTCAAAGTGCGCTGCAAAACAACAATGTGCCGCTGACCGCAGCAGTGGAAGGTACTGCAACCGACCCTTACTTTAAAGCAACTGCCAGCAAACAAAATGGACTTTTCTGTATGTTGGAAAACGTGAATGTACCTTATCTACACATCGAAATCCCAGCCGATTACCGAAAAATCGATGCCAATAGAACTAAAATAATTGCCGCATTGTTACAAGCTTTGACCCAATTGCAGAACGGGAATGTGTTTTAGTAACTCCAATAAAATTAGTTTCTCGACGACATAAAGACTTTTGAAGTTTCCTTTTGAGAGCATACTGATTTTCAAATATTTCAGCTCTTTCAGAATAAACTTCAAAAGTCTAAATCGAGATTTTATTTTATTGAAAATCCTTAAACATTCACCAAAGCATGTTTTTTCACAACACTTTTAGCACAACCATTTTTCCCCACTTTTTCAAAAGCCTGTTCCAAATCTTCAATCAGATCCTCGACATCTTCAATACCTACTGACAAGCGAATCAACGAGTCTTGCACACCTATTTGATGGCGAACTACTCTCGGAATCGTTTTGTGAGTCATTGAAGCAGCATGTGCAATCAAACTTTTGACTCCACCCAAACTCTCTGCCAATTTGAACAATTTGGTGGTACTCACAAAATCTAAGGCTTCATTCAAGCGGTCTTGCTTCAATGAAAAAGAGATGATGCCGCCAAATTTTGTTTGTTGTTTGCAGGCAATGTGGTGATTCGGGTGAGAAGGCAGCCCGGGATAATGAATCACATCCACCAATTCATGTTGTTTTAGGTATTGAGCAATCTTCAAAGCAGTATCCGAAATCCTATCCATACGCAAAGAAATGGTTTCAATTCCTCTGATAGTGAGCCAACTATCAAAAGGGCCTAAAATTCCACCACAAGCATTTTGAATAAATTTCACCTCCTCCGCCAATTCTTCACTGTTCACAATCACCAAACCTGCAATCACATCACTATGACCTGCAATGTATTTAGTAGCACTATGCACTACAATGTCTGCACCAAAATCAAGCGGTTTTTGTAATACAGGCGAAGCAAAGGTATTATCGACCACCAAATAGGCTCCATATTGATGGGCAATTTTGCCAATCGCTTCAATATCTGATATTTGAAGGCAAGGGTTGGTCGGTGTTTCAAGCCAAATCATTTTGGTATTGTCGGTAATCGCTTCGACTACATTCACCCAATCTGTGGTGTCGGTATAATTGACCGTAATACCAAACTTCTTGAATATCTTGTCGAATAGACGGAAAGTTCCTCCATACAAATTGCTGACGGCCAATATTTCATCACCTGCACTCAAAAGTTTAATTACACAATCAATTGCAGCCAAGCCACTCCCAAATGCAAAACCTGCATGACCATTTTCTAAGCTAGCGACCAAATCCTCCAATGCTTTTCGAGTCGGATTGTTGGTACGGCTGTAATCGAAGCCCTTGTTTACTCCTGGAGCTTCTTGTACAAAGGTGGAAGTTTGGTAAATGGGTACGGAAATCGCACCCGTTTGTTGATCTACGGGGATACTGTGAATAATTTTTGTTGTTGCTAACATGTTGGTAAGTATTTAAAAGTTAAAGAATTAAATACTTATCAGAGAAGGTAAGAAATGAAAATTGAAGGAAGAAGAATGAAAATGTTGGTTTTCAAACACCTATTCGCTTTGTCATTGTTTTGAAGGCATATTCATATAAAAAAAAATCCCTTTTGAAAAATATATTTCAAAAGAGATTGGCTATATGAATATTGTATGTTTCCTAGGTGAAAGCTATTGCTTTCAACTTATCTTTCCCTTAGATGCTAAGGGCGGGAATTAGCACCTTATATTGAGTAAACCTATTTTTGTTTACTTTCTACAGGTTGCTAAGGTTTCGTCGAGCCTAATCTCTCCACCTTTCTTGATAAGAAAAAATGTATTGTAAGAACTGCTGCAAATATAACCTAAAACAAATTGAAGTTCCAAAACTTTTTTTTCTTCAATCACAATCATTGCAATCGTTATTCTCTATTACTCTGTCTATCAATATATTGAAGTTGATAAAAAATAATTAAAATAAAACCCCAGCTTTTTTCTAAAAAAAAAAATACTTCCTTTTTTCCAAAGTAAAACCTTCATGCGTCTAAAATGAGCGAACACAATTAATAACCTTTAATCCTCAAAAAATTTAGACAGATGAAAACGATTCAAAAAAATCTTGTTTGGACACTTTTAGTTTTAGTTACCTTATTTACTGCAAATACACAGATTTTTGCACAATCTTGCAGCAATACACTTAGAAACGCTAGTGCAGATAATGGCACAAACGGTTGGGACTCTTATGGCAGTACAGCAATTGCAAATTTGGCTGGCGGCAACAAAAGTTTCAAAGTCATAAGCAGTGATTCGCATTTTTACCAAGATGTAAACATTCCTTCGGGAAGCAAATTTGTCCACTTTTCAGGCTATACCCGCAACAGCCAAAACAATGCTCCAACTGGACATGCTTATTTGTATGGATACATTATGGACGCAAACGATAGAATTTTGGAGTATGTTCAGTTTGGAGTAAACAACACAGGCATGTCTTGGGAATTAGACGAACAAACAGTGAAATTGACTAGCAGTGCGAAAAAGGTACGCTTTTTCCTCAAAAAATCCTCTAAAAACGGCGTGGCAGATACAGGCAACATGGCACATTTCGACAACTTGGCCCTTAGCTTCAACTGCAAAAAAACACTGCCCGAACCTGGCACTGACACTTGCAGCAATGCTCTTAGAAATCCAAGTGCGGATCAAGATACAAATGGCTGGATGTCTTACGGAACGACCAATATTGCTAACTTGGCTGGTGGCAACAAGGCTTTCCAAGTACAACAAAGCGACTCTCACTTTTACCAAGATGTAGCGATTCCAAGAGGTAGTTCTACTGCTTACATTTCTGGCTATACACGCAACAGTCAAAACAATGCCCCAACTGGACACGCTTACCTTTATGCCTACATCATGGACAGCAATGACCGAATTTTGGAGTACGTTCAGTTTGGTGTAACACACACAAGTATGATTTGGACTTTGGAAAAAGAGAAAGTTGCTTTGGGCAGCAATGCTGTGAAAGTTCGATTGTTCATCAAAAAATCTTCAAAAAATGGTGTGGCAGATACGGGCAATATGGCTTATGGAGACAACTTATCGGTTAGCTTTGATTGTAAAAATGTATTGGGACAACCTAAGCAGTATTAATCACGGATTATTTGGATTGGATAGATTTTGCAGATAGAACCATAGATTCTACAATTGAAAACAGGAAGCACTCATAGAGAGCGACTTCCTGTTTTTTTTTGTTAACTTTAAATAATATAATCCGATAGTGACCACAATGAAAAAATACTTGCTCATTTTCTTCTTACTTCTACTCTATTCTTGCAGTAATAAAAAGGACTTCCACGTTTGTACAGTGACACCTATTGAATTGCCATATTACATTGAAATGAATAAGGAACAATCTTATATAGAACTACCTAACTACTTGAAGAGTAAACACGAAAAAGGATTTGCAGCTATCCAAATCAGCATAAATTCTCAGGGAGAAATAGGTGACTATGCCATCAAAAAGCTGGTCATTGAAGCTGATTCTTTGAAGAGAATTGATTATTGTAACAGTGAGTTTATCGAATCCACTATTTACCCGACAAATGAGATATGCGAATTTCACCGTTATTTGGAAGACTATGTGTATCATTTGGAGGTGAAAAAGGGTAGAAAAGAGGTCGCAAAGGAGAATACTTCATTTGTTGTAATGGCAAGATTTCATTGAATATCTCTATTGGGGCATAAAAAAGGGAGGATGCTGTTACACACCCACCCTAAAAATTAATCCACCCATTCAAATACAAAATCTTTTACAGTTTTACTAACCTACATTTTGCAGTGCAGTTAAGGATAGTTCGATAAACTTTTTTTTTATCTGCGCCATCTCTGTCATCTGCTAAATATATGATTAACTGTTTGTTGTCTTGATAAAAGGGAGGATGCTGTTACACACCCACCCTAAAAATTAATCCACCCATTCAAATACAAAATCTTTTACAGTTTTACTAACCTACATTTTGCAGTGCAGTTAAGGATAGTTCGATAAGCTTTTTTTATCTGCGCCATCTCTGTCATCTGCTAAATATATGATTAACTGTTTGTTGTCTTGATAAAAGGGAGGATGCTGTTACACACCCACCCTAAAAATTAATCCACCCATTCAAATACAAAATCTTTTACAGTTTTACTAACCTACATTTTGCAGTGCAGTTAAGGATAGTTCGATAAGCTTTTTTTTATCTGCGCCATCTCTGTCATCTGCTAAATATATGATTAACTGTTTGTTGTCTTGGTAAAAGGGAGGATGCTGTTACACACCCACCCTAAAAATTAATCCACCCATTCAAATACAAAATCTTTTACAGTTTTACTAACCTACATTTTGCAGTGCAGTTAAGGATAGTTCGATAAGCTTTTTTTATCTGCGCCATCTCTGTCATCTGCTAAATATATGATTAACTGTTTGTTGTCTTGGTAAAAGGGAGGATGCTGTTACACACCCACCCTAAAAATTAATCCACCCATTCAAATACAAAATCTTTTACAGTTTTACTAACCTACATTTTGCAGTGCAGTTAAGGATAGTTCGATAAACTTTTTTTTATCTGCGCCATCTCTGTCATCTGCTAAATATATGATTAACTGTTTGTTGTCTTAGTAAAAGGGAGGATGCTGTTACACACCCACCCTAAAAATTAATCCACCCATTCAAATACAAAATCTTTTACAGTTTTACTAACCTACATTTTGCAGTGCAGTTAAGGATAGTTCGATAAACTTTTTTTATCTGCGCCATCTCTGTCATCTGCTAAATATATGATTAACTGTTTGTTGTCTTGGTAAAAGGGAGGATGCTGTTACACACCCACCCTAAAAATTAATCCACCCATTCAAATACAAAATCTTTTACAGTTTTACTAACCTACATTTTGCAGTGCAGTTAAGGATAGTTCGATAAACTTTTTTTATCTGCGCCATCTCTGTCATCTGCTAAATATATGATTAACTGTTTGTTGTCTTAGTAAAAGGGAGGATGCTGTTACACACCCACCCTAAAAATTAATCCACCCATTCAAATACAAAATCTTTTACAGTTTTACTAACCTACATTTTGCAGTGCAGTTAAGGATAGTTCGATAAGCTTTTTTTATCTGCGCCATCTCTGTCATCTGCTAAATATATGATTAACTGTTTGTTGTCTTGGTAAAAGGGAGGATGCTGTTACACACCCACCCTAAAAATTAATCCACCCATTCAAATACAAAATCTTTTACAGTTTTACTAACCTACATTTTGCAGTGCAGTTAAGGATAGTTCGATAAGCTTTTTTATCTGCGCCATCTCTGTCATCTGCTAAATATATGATTAACTGTTTGTTGTCTTGGTAAAAGGGAGGATGCTGTTACACACCCACCCTAAAAATTAATCCACCCATTCAAATACAAAATCTTTTACAACAAAGTGTATCTTGTGTTATTGATGTCAAAAAACTCAATTTCGTTCTCTTTATTTAAGAACATTTTAATATTATTTTTTCGACCTTTTGTTTTCATTTCAAAAACTTCCATGATATTTGGATGGTCTTTTAAGGAAGCTAATTCAATGTTTACTTTCTTTAGTTTGTAACTTTGCATTTCGTTTCCTGACTTTATTATGACATATTTCGTGCCAATTTCAAAACTAATACCTTTTTTTATCGAAATTTTTTCTTCCACTGCCAAAGGATTGTTTATCCCCACAATTTGTTGATAAGGCACTAAGACTAAATCTTCTAAATCATTTGTACTCTCAATTAGCGTTGATTTTTTATTGCTAAAATAAGCACGTTCATTCTCCAGATCTTTCTGCGTTTTACTAGGCAAAAAGAAAGTAAACTCTCCATGTTTTCGAGAATAGAGGTAAATCAATTCTACAAAATTGTTTTGATCTACAACTACTTTCATATTTGAAGTGCTATAACCTCTACCGTCCATCAATTTAAACTCATATCCTACTCTCGTAGAACTCGCTGCCACAATATTGAAGTTTCCCAAACTTGAAATACCTTCAATGTGAATCATGCTATTTCCGATGTGGATTTTCACCTTTCCAGCTTCTACATACGTCTTCCCGAGTGTCCCATTTGAATACTCTTGTGGAACAAACGTTTGTCCCTGTAATTGTCGAATATTTTTGAACGACTTATCTTTTCGATAAGTATATTCTTCAAAGCCTGAATTGGCGAAGACAGAAAATTGGCTTAAAACTACTAATATTGTAATTAATAATTTTTTCATAATGTTGGGCTTATATTAATTTTTAAAGAACTAAAAAATAGCAAAACACTAATTGCGTTTCTAACCCATGCAATGAAAAATCTATGCCAAAAGTAAAATTGAGCTTATTTTATTAGAGTGTTTTAAATGAATATATCGCATTTTGTCATAATTGGTGTGCACCAAAATCAATTACGCCATCAATATTATATTGAATTTCATTCACTTGAATGAAATTAGGTAGAGCTTACAATATTCATCATTTTATTAATAACTTGCATAGCTGCTTCTAAACGACTCTGGTAGTTCCCTTCAATAATAACATAAGGAGTATCTAATTTTTGAAGGGCACTTTGATACATTTCAAAAAGTTCAGCTCTCAAGTGTGGATGCTCTCGCTGGGGGTCAGGCTGCCATTCAATATCTGGACACATCAGCAAATACAAATCATATTGGCGCTCCATAAGTTGATGCTCAATCCATTCAGGGCAATAACCATAAGCTACTTCACTCCAAATTTTTGGTACAAGCAGGGCTGTATCGCAGATAAGTATTTTATTTGCTTTAGGTAGGAAAAAATCTTCTGCTGCCAACTGTCCTTTGGCAATCGCTACGATATCGTGAACCTCATAAGGACGGTTTAAACCTTCAATGTAGGCGCGTGCATATTCTGGCACACAAACCGTCTGGTAATGTGCTGCCAATTTTTCTGTAAGTGTCGTTTTACCAGTTGATTCAGGGCCTGTCAATACTACTTTTAGCACAGCAGAATTGAAGTTTGTTTTTTGAAGTTTCATTCCGTTTTGTATTTCCGTAAAAACCTCTCTTTCTGTACCAATATTTCATTGTGTAAGCAAAAATAAGTCGTTATAAAACAATCTTTTAAAATCCTCCCCCAATGAAATTCTGCTGTAATCATCCCATATTTTTACAAAGAGGTCAAAACAGAGTCTGAAAAAATCGCCATATCAATCCGTCCTCAATCTATTGGACAGTTCATCCAAGTTTTTGTTATCCACAATAAACTCATTTGCCTCCAATATTTGAGCGCACCTTTTGATTCCTTTTATGATTCCTTCGGACAATTTATCCTTTTTGATGCCATCAATCACCAAATCCACTACGTCCACCCATTCTTTGTAGTCCACGACACTGCTGATTCCCTTATCCGCTTTCACAATCACTTGATGTTCAAAAAACGCAATAAAAATCATCACCCCCGTTCGATGCGTACTGTTGAATACTTCTTCTCTTAAAAACAGTGCATCTGCTCGCTCATCAGCTTCATAATAGAGTTTTGCTTTGCCTGCAAATAACCGCTTGATGACAGGAACAAAATGCACCAACAAGATGGCTACCGCAGCAGCAAACAATACATTCAGCAAGTAATAAAACGGGTCAAAAAGCTGAAAACCTGCCCAAAATCTGTCCAACAATACAATGATTGAAAAAGTACAAAGAGAGGTGATTGTTGCGGCTCTATAATAAGCAATTTCATAGTTATCACATTGTTCTACAAAAACAGGTACTATTTCGCCCGATATGCTTGACTCTGCTGCCTTTACCGTAGCTTCAATGCGTTCTAATTCTTCTTCTGTAAAATATTTCAATAGCTTCATGTTGAGGTATTGGTTGTGGGATTGATTTGATAAAACTACAATTTTTTTTCCAAACAGGGAATAAATAACAATTACTTGCTGTCTATTAGATATAAATAACTTACTATTTCACCAACATCCAAATTAGGAATATCTAATGAAAAAACTGAACGTATCCACATTTGCTCTGTTTTTGATATTGATTTGCAATAATTTTTTTGCACAAAATCATCTGCCTCGCTTTGAAAATATCGAAGACAACGAGGCAAAAATATTCAACGAACTGAATTTGAGTCCCGAACAAATAACACAACTAAAAACAATTCGTGAAAAATACGCTCCAAAATTGAAGGAAATACGGGACGAGACGAGAGAAATGCACCAGAAAAATATAGCCCAAATCAAAGAAATACGTCTATCACAAAAAGCAGAATTGGAAAAGATATTGACCGAAGAACAAATAAACTTATTTCAGGAAAAAAGGCAGCGAATTAGTAGAAACTTTCTCCTCCAAAGTCCTCATTTTGAAGGACACAGAATAGATGCAGAAAAACTACACGCTATTCGTAAAGAAACACATGGCTATGTATTGAGATATGTGCTGCCTGTTTTAAAAGCACAAAGAGCAAAACTCAATCCATCCATTTCTACGGATGACAAAGCAAAAATTGAAGAACTCAGAAAGACTTTTCAAGCAATCAAATCACAAATTAAAACGGCTCGAAAAGAAATAAGAAATGCGTTTAGAAATGGTGAATCTCCTACCAAAAAAATCGCACATTTGAGAGCAATAAGGGAACAAAATCAGCCAGATATGGAACAAGCCAGGGTTTTGGTAGAAAAATACGGCAGTGAAATAGAATCTTTAAAAATTGAAATTGAAGCAGATATACTTCAATGGGAAACGGATATTAAAGCCATTGCAGACAAGCATTTTGAAGGTGAAGATATGCCAAAATATTTTCACCGCCACCTTCTTCACAGACATCCCCTGCTGTACCAAATGCTGCCAAAAATCCGATTTCTACTACTCGACCCCAACATGGACTATTCACTTGAAACATTGGGAGAGGAAGATGAAGTCTTTGAAGAACGACAAATCAGCATATTTCCAAATCCAACTACTCAAATGAATACCATTGAATTTGAAGTAAAAAAAGCGGGAAATGTACGCATTGATTTGATGGGTAGAAACGGGGTATTTATTCGCACGATTTTTGATGAATACCAAACCGAAGGAACGCATCAAGTAAAAGTTAACATTGCAGATTTGACCGACCATCTATATTTTTATGTTGTTTCGGACGAAAGCGGGCAAACGACTAAGGAGTTTTTGATAAGCAGGTAATGATTGTACTTTGAGTGAAATCTTTCATCCAAAGTCCAGATATTTAAATAATTACGAAATGGTATAATTTAATACGGCAATCAATTATACCATTTCATAACCTTATTTTTATTTCCTAATCCAACTTAATAATATTTCCCGAACCAGAAATAGAAGAACTGATAACAGGATTACCCCTATAATAAACCGACCCACTTCCACGAATGATAATATCCAATTTATCGGTAGCCGTTATTTCACAATTACCTGAACCACTGATGTCAATGTCACAGTTTTCGGTAATTAGATTCAAGGCATCTACATCACCAGAACCGTCAATTTCCACATTGAAGTCATTGGAAAAGCCCGCCAAATCAATATTACCAGACCCACTCACTTCCGCATTGACGGTCAGTGCATCTAAGTAATCAATTCTTGCATCACCCGAACCATCAATAATAATCTCTGCAAAATTGACAAAAAGGGAATCTATGTCAACATTTCCCGACCCATTAATTTCCAGCTTTAATGCGTTGAAATCAAGCGTAGTAGCTGCAATGACATCTCCAGAGCCTTTGAGGTAAATTTCTTCAATATTGGGTGCGCCGATATACAACACAATTGGTTCACTCTTGCGAATACAATCGTCTAAATCAATAATCAAGCGGTCTTGTGTATTGATTCGAGTATCAATCAAAGGCAAGATATTGTCGTCTGCTTCAATGATCAAACTAAATTCATCAGATTGAGATAGATGCAATTCAAACGAACCCCGCAGTTCAATCTCGTCAAAAAAATCTACAATTCGAGTTTCCGAGATTACATCCCCTGACCCCTTAGTACAATCCAAATCGCAGCTCGAAAACGACAAGGCAAAAAATAGACATAACAGAAAAATTTTGGAAATTGCTTTCATTTTGTGAGGTTTTAAGACAAGCCGGCACATTTTTGACTCGACTTTGAGGTTTTTAAAAAAAAATCTTTGTTTTGAAGTGTTTGTTTTATAAAAAGACAAAAAAATCCTTCCATACCACTATTCACTACAACTTCAAAGACAACTATTCCCAAAAGAGTTGCTTTATTATTCTTCAACAATCCCTCACATTAAGTTTTTTTAACACTTTCATTCTAACCTCTATATCATTGTGGAGTCCTCAATAATTCCACTTGATATCCTATGACTTCAAAACCCATTTTACGGTACAAACCCACAGCAGGAGCCTCCGAATCTGAAAACAGCGACAAACCTTTGCATCCCCATTGTCGAATCGCTCTATCCAACAAATATCTAAGAAGTTGTGAAGCAAAACCTCGGCGGCGGTAAGCAGGATGTGTATCTACTTCTTGCAATCGAGCCATGTTATGGTGTCGAAAAATACCCATAGCTGCTAATATTTCCCATTCATTCTTGGGCGTAATACAATACCATTCTGTATTCAGAAAAGCGTCTTTTACCCTCGTTTTGTCAAAACCTTCATTTGCAAACCATTCATTTTCAGGATTCGTTTTTGTTTTGAAGTGGCGAAAATGACCAAAATCTTCTGGTGTTTCAATTTGACGGATTTTCCAATCATTGGCAAGTGAAGGAAGATCAGGTATTTTAGAAGCAAACATGAGAGGCGTATCTGTTACTTCATACCCTGCAGCTTTTGCAGACTCTTTCAAAAATGCCCATTCGGGATTTTCTAAGAAGGTGAAGGTTCGGTGTTGGTATTTTTCGGGGTCAAAATACCGTTCAGACAATCGTTCCCAGTCTGCAAAATTTCTGTGGGTCGAATCTTGAATTTCAATGCCATTGCCCATCCAATAAGTAGGGAACTTTGGACTTCGAAAAATATAATAGCCTTCAAAATATTCAAATATGCCGATGGCTTTGTGGGCATGTTTTTCTGTATCATAGATTTCTTGCAGCAGCATATTTTGGAAATTTAAGCAATCAAAGTGTTTCTAAAAATACAAAGAAAAATGATTTCTTGACAATCGGAAAATTACACACTCCAATAAATCAATTTAACCCTCCATTTCGTTTAAGTTGTTTCATTGTTGTAGGCTTTTGTATTAAATTTGCGAACAAGTAGGAAACATCCACCTATCCTTTCTATTTTCAGCCATAATATGGACTTAAAATTGAAGTCTTCATAAAATCCAAAGATGACATTCGTTTTTCATACTATTTTAAATATCAATAGTTTTTGTGCTATCATACAACTTAGCAATTTAACCTTTGCCAATCCGTGGTTTTTGTTGTTGCTATTGTTAATACCCATTTTCATTTTATGGCGATGGTTGAAGCGAGGCGAACAATTCCCCGAAATGCGCCTTTCCACATTGGAGGCTTTTGCGAAAACAACTTCTTGGAAAGCAAGGCTTCGTCCCACGCTGTTTGTACTCAAACTACTTGCATTCACCGCATTGGTCATTGCATTGGCACGTCCTCAAAATTTATTTACCGAACAAAAAATCACTACCGATGGTATTGACATTGTGCTGGTGATGGACATATCGGGCAGTATGTTGGCACGAGATTTTACACCCGACCGTTTGGAAGCATCGAAAGAAGTTGCTGGCAGATTCATCGAAAGCCGCCCACACGATCGCATTGGTTTAGTGGTTTTTGCAGGAGAAAGTTTTTCACAAACGCCCATTACAACCGACCAAAATGTGCTGAAAAGTATGTTGGCAGAAATAAAAAGTGGCATTATTGAAGACGGAACAGCAATCGGAATGGGTTTGGCAACAGCCGTTACGAGATTGCAGGACAGCCAAGCAAAAAGCAAAGTGGTGATTTTATTGACAGATGGGGTGAACAATTCGGGTTTTATTGACCCTCTCACTGCTGCCGAAACCGCCAAACAGTTTGATGTGAAAGTTTACACAATTGGTGTCGGCACAAAAGGCAAAGCCCCCTACCCTGTTCGGGGTATTTTTGGCACTACTCAACTACAATATATTGATGTTCAAATTGATGAAGAGTTGCTGCAAAAAATTGCAGACATGACTGGAGGTCAATATTTTCGAGCAACTGACAATACAAGTTTGGAGCGTATTTATGGTGAAATTGACCGATTGGAGAAAACAGAAATCGAAATTTCGACCATCAATCGCTACAGTGAGCAATTCTATTTCTTTGCGTTTTTGGCTGCAATGGCTTTGGCTTTAGAAATTGTACTGCGAAATACATTGTTTAGAGGCATTACTTAGTAGTCAATCAAGATAAAAAACTGTACTTTTGTAATATGCGTCCACCACACTGGTTTTAAAATTCATTTTATTAAAAAAATTCAAAATGTTGATTCGATTCTTTTTAGTATTCACCATTACTTTGTTGAGCATTTCTACAGGTATAGCCCAAACGAAATCGGGTACTTCTACACCTGAGGCACCAACTTCAAAAGTTGAAAAAAATGCAGAAATAAAGGCCAAATTGCAACGAAATTTGGACAGAAGTTCAACTACTACTGCTACAAGATACAATCCGAATATGGCTCAAAGAGCATTTATGGATATGGCAAAAGATGCCAACAAGAATGCAGTGATCATCAATGGGTATGAATTGGAATTTAATTCCAGTACAACTTTAGAAGGTAGTCAGTCTGTTGCAAATATTGTTTTGTATGCAAGTGGGGAAAAATTTGGAGACATTATGTTTTTTGGGAGAGACGAAATGGTTGAGTCTGTTCAGAAAAGAATGGGCGATATAGAAAGTCTTGAAAAATCAATTCCTATCATGTTGGCTTACCATATTGACATGCTTCCCAATATCTTATCATTTTTGAAGTCATCTCCTTCAGCAGCTGTGGTTTTGGACAAAACAACGAGCCGTGTTAGTTTGTCTTCTGGCAAGGTGAATATGTGGGAAAATAGATAGTTCTCACTTCAAAAATTTTCCAATAAAAAAGGTCAAAACCATTCGGTTTTGACCTTTTTTATTGGATTATATCTACGTTAATTGCAGCCCTTTGTAAGTCCCCGATAGACCAAAGAAACTTCAATTGCTCCCTGACTACCAGTAGCAGTCTTCAAATCAGAAACATTCAAATCATATGTTGCACTGAGGCTTATATTTCCTATCTTTCCTCCCAACAAAAAAACTACTGCATCATCCAACCGATACCAAGTACCCATATATACGGCATCCCCTTCCATACTATTGCTGTCAAGATGATAGCCCAATGAAGCCCCCACAATAGTCAATTTATTGTCTGCCTGCCCCATACGCATTATACTAGGGTTGATACTAATATCCTCCCCTATTCCAAATCTTCCTCCCAAATGCCCAATCCATAGACCTGTAAATTGGTTTTGTTCTGCTTCTGGAGTTAGAAAAGTATGGTTGGAGCTAAAAGCATGGTTATATGAACCTCCTACTTCAAAACTGCTTTTTTCATTCAAATAAACAATGTTTGACAATCCAAATTTTGCATTGAAGTAGGAGAAATTATCTGATATACTCGGATTGTTATTGGGAAGATTGGGGTTGATTTGAAAATTTACAATTCCTCCAGCAAAAGTGAGTTTTTCAAAATTCGCTTTTTTATAGGTATAACCTCCCTGTGTACCAATACTTAGTAGCCCCCAATCGCTTATTGACTGGTGATAAGCTACTGATAATGCTCCAGAACTTTCCTTCAAAGCACCATCACCCGAAGCATCGTGATAGACCATCCCACCTATTCCAAAATATCCATTTTCTGTTTTACAAGCCAAAATAGGCATATCAAAAGACGCAATCACCGTGTTATAAGGTGCGGGAATAGAAAACCTCTGGCTTCGATAAGCAACTCCTACTCGATATTCGTCGACATCGCTTCCTGTTAGAGAGGGATTAATGAGCAATGGCTGATTGTAGAATTGCGAAAAATGAATGGATTGTGCTTGAATGTCAGGAATATAGCTGCAAATGAATACACAGAAACAAGAAAGAATTATGGGGAAATATTTTTTCATAATAGAAGAGGTTTGGATAAGGAAAGAAAGGAGTATGCTTTACAAACACAAATATACGTACAACGTCATTAATGTGAAAAAGGTTGCTATTGAATTAAATCAAAAAGGCTTTGGGCGAGCTGACCGTTACGCAATTTCTAAATTTGCAGATGAATGGGGTGGATTGAGTAGAACTAAAATTTAGGGGGTAAATAATGGCAAATGTATAGAACAGGTGGATAGAAATGGGGATTTAGACATGGGATTTGGGTTATTGTAAATGAACAGGCAGATTAAGTCGGTGGATTAGTTTTGTAATGAAAAGGGTGAATTTTCGGACATTAGGGAATGGGTGGACCAATGTTCTGCAAAAAAAGGGTGGATTGAATGGATGGATTAGTTTTGTAATGAAAAGGGTGAATTTTCGGACATTAGAGAATGGGTGAACCAATGTTCTGCAAAAAAAGGGTGGATTGAATGGATGGATTAGTTTTGTAATGAAAAGGGTGAATTTTCGGACATTAGAGAATGGGTGAACCAATGTTCTGCAAAAAAAGGATGGATTGAATGGATGGATTAGTTTTGTAATGAAAAGGGTGAATTTTCGGACATTGGGGAATGGGTGAACCAATGTTCTGCAAAAAAAGGATGGATTAAGTCTATTAATGGGTGAATTTAGTGACTGTGATAAAAAAAAGAGACTTCAAAAGCATTGTATTTGGGGTGTTGAATGGATTAGAAACTTTTGAAGTCTAATAAAAGATTTTGTATTGAATGGGGTATTTAGTTATAAAGGGTGGAAGTAACTAAATACATCTACTTCTACGGAGCTTATTGCAGAGGGTTTCAAAATTTAAAGGAGATTGCAGCTTTTTTTAGAGAAAAAGGGTCAAAGAAAAATAAAAAGAAATTCAAAAAATCAAATTAAACTTTGGATACCAGTTAATTAGAAAAAGACATAATTATTAAAAAAAATAAAAAAAAAGTTTTTGAATTCTCAAATAATTCTTTGTTTCTCCATTTAGTCCTCTAAAAATGGCCTCAATATTTGAGAATCAGTTCTCGTTTTACTTCGTTTTGGTTAATCGAAAAATGGTAAACATACAGCCCTTCTGACAAAATAGTAGCAGACTGCTTCCAAGTTGCTGTATTTTGTCCTGTGTGTTCACACACTATTGACCATTCTCCCATTTTTTTGCCTGTCATATCCAAAAGTTCAATCAAAATAACATCTCCTTTCACTGCACGGTAAGTCCATTGAAGGGATTCGTTGAAAGGATTGGGAGTTACTTTCACTACTTCAACACCCAAAATATTCGCACTATTAGGCGATGCCAATTCTTCAAAAGCACTATCCAGCCAATCCAAACGATCAGAAAGCCAATTTTTTAGATACGCAATTTCAGAAGAGTAATCACCTCCCACATAGTTGTTGGGCCAAATATATTCATCCAAAATTTGCCATTTTGAAAAATTGCGTATTTGCGCCTTATGTAGAAACGTTTCTTGTTCGGTTATCCATGAAAGTAGCTTATCGGCACTCAACACCGTTTGTCTAAGTTGCTGCCATCTTTGATAGGATTGTTGATTGAAGGCATTGTCTTGTCTAAGTTTTTCCCACCAAAAAGGAATGAGCCAAAAATCGTCCGTGCATATTTGATTGAAGTCCAATACCCATCCTGTTGTAAGCTCCCCTTGACAGTAATTAATATTGCCTGCCGAAAAATTGAAGTCCCAAACAGGGCCGATATGCAATTTGCCGCCATTGCTGTCTTTGTCCTTGTACAAAAAAGTACTCAAGCGATAGGCATCTATATTCTTACATACTTCATTAACAATCATGTAATCAATAAACGAATCGGTATCAATGTATTGACGGTATCCTTTTAGGCTATCTGCAAAATCTTCACTTTGAAGGTTATCTTCAAAAGCATGCATAAAATCTTCAATATACGCAGCTTGCTCAGGGACAATGGTTTCACTTTCAGGATATTCATATTGAAAGAAAATCTTTTGGTAGGAATTGTAGGGAGGTGTGTAAGTGGAGAACCAACCATCTCCGCCACTACCAGTTTGTTTGTCAATTTTGAAGATATAGCCCCCAGTCAAATCATCCCCTTCTATTTCATCAGGATCTAATTTGGCAATGTCAATGCGGTTTTTATCTCGCTTCAATTTTTCCATCAATACATACACCCCTTGATAATTGCCATTTATGACCAATTCACAAAAACGGGTACGAGCAGCATACTCTCCCATACTATTAGCAATATAGTAAGCCAACACATTTCTCATCAAACTTTTATCAGCATAGGGAGCATATAAAATCCAATCGTTTTCTTCGGGCATTCCTAATAATGACACATTGTTGTTGTCGCCATTGGATAATTGAGTTTCTAAGCCAAAAGATTTTTTGGGATAAGATTGAGAACTTGAGCCACGGTATTCGATGCTGATACGACCATTGTACACATTTGCAGGGTCTTCAATTGAAGACAATTTATCCTCACCATTATAGATAATTTGCATTGAAGCTACTATACGTGAAGCATCCAAAATTTGTTGGTCATCCGTATCAATCAGCACAATAGGAAGATTGGAAGAAGTGAACGATACTTGAGCAAGAAGCGGCACATATAGAAAGAAGGTACAAATACAAAAAAACAACCGATTCATTGGTTTAAAAATTTAATATTTAACTCCGTTTTTCCGTCTTATTCATCATCTTCAATTGTCTCTTATCGTGTGCATATATATCTCGTCTCAACTGCAAAGTGCCTTCATCATCTGCCCAAGCGGTGAAATACACTACATGTACACGAGTCTTTTTAGGAGGATTCACATATTGTTCTTTTTCACTAAACATGGCATTTCGAATTCTTTGATTGTTCCATGAGCCACTGCCCGCTAAAAGATTTTCTGCAAACAAAGCAGGATCTTCCAATCGAATACAACCGTGGCTAAAAGAACGCACACGGGTTTTGAAATCCACTTTATTGGGTGTATCGTGTAGATAAATGCTGTGGTTGTTGGTAAACATAAACTTAGCCCGCCCCATACTATTGGAGTCCTTCGGGTCTTGCTTCAATTTGACATCTTTCCAGTCGACCTTTTCCCAATCTACGCTGTAAGGATTGACTTTTTTACCCTTCAAAAAGACCTCTACATCTGCCACAATCAGTACACCAGGGTTCATCTTGATATACTCCAACTCTTCTTTGGCAATACTTCGAGGAATCGTCCAGGTAGGACTGAAAATGATGTTTTGCATGGGTTTATTTATCAAAATAGGGGTCATATTTTTGAATTCACCGACCACCGATACAATCTCTGTGGTTCGTTTACCCTCATCATATACATACACCATAAATTCAGGAATATTTGCCCATACATACCGTTCTCCCAAGTCATCTGGCAACCAACGGTAGCGGTTCATGTTCAGCCTTAACAAATCAATATCTTCTTCAATGGGAGTATTTAAACCCTGCAATGTTGGTGCATCTAGCGAACCTGTAATAGCCAATCCATGTCGGGTTTGGTAGTTTCTTATAGCAGCCACAAAATCATCATCAAAGTTATTGCTATTTGCTTTTGAAGCAGGTAAATCGCCCATTGCTGCCAGTTTTTGAGCCAATTGCAGCACCTGCTCCCCACTTTTTCCTTTGCCAAAAGAAGCATTTGCAGGAAGGGATTTCCATGTACCAGATTTGGCTATATCAAGGCATTTTTTGAGGTATTGCTGCAAATCTGCAAAGTTCTTAGAGGCAGGGTTAAGATTTTTTAGGCTACTTTCAATATTGTTGTCTGTGAGTGCTTTATCAAGCACTTCTCCTAAATCTCTTTCTCTTGTTGCCACTTCCCAATTTCGACTTTTAGGGCGAAAACTACCGTACAACAAATCCGAAGCATAATTCAAATAAGACTGACTCAACAACAAATCTAAGTCAATCATTTGCTGCAAATCTTTTGGTGGTGTTGCTTGAACCTTTTTATCTGATATTTGTATAGAATCTATCTTTGGATTAGAAGGATATACTTTTTGGTAGAGTGTTTCTATATCTGATAGTTGATAATCTGCTGCAATCAATCCATTTTCTTCAGCTTTTCGTAAGTAGTCAATGTACTGGAAAATCTTTGGATTGGCAGTTTGATTTTGTACACTTTGCCACCTCAATTGTTTGAAATTTGAAGGAGTATATATCTTCAACAATTCATCCGTAATCACAGTCATTTCATTTTGGCTCATCAGTTTTGCATAGCCATCACCCAATAATCGATTGGTAAGTGTTTCGCAAAGTTTTTCCAGTACCAACGAATCTTTGCGAGCATCATCCGTAGCTCTTTGGCCATTGGTATATAATAAGCTATCCATTTGCTCTTGTGTACAACCGATAAAAGAACCCACAAGAAATATAAAAATTATCCAATAGTTTTTTTGCATTTTACGAGGCTTATTTATAGATTTAATATCATTAACTTACACGCTGTATTGAGTATCCTTTAGCAATTATACTCAAATTTCAAGATAAAAGAGATGAGACAAAACATTGGCTGCGAATTAACTGCTGAAATATTTACTGTAATCTAATTTTGTCTTCTTACTTAATAGAATAACTCAACTCTATGAATGATAAAACAGACTATTGGTACTTAGAAAACGTAGATTTACACGCATTGTTTTGCCCGATAGCATTGTCTGAATTGGAAGATCCTCCTGAACCCAAAATATATAAAAAAGGGGAATTTATCTATTTTCCAGACGACAAAACTACAAAAGTTTATTTTGTAGAAGTAGGAAGAGTAAAAATTGGTTCCTACTCTGTGGATGGCAAAGAAGTTATCAAAGCTATTTTACATACTGGAGAAGTTTTTGGAGAGTTGGGGCTGGTCGGGCAAAGAACTTACAATGAGTTTTCGCAAGCTATGGAGAAGACCCAATTATGTGTAATGGGAATTGATGAAATGCGTGGATTGATGCGTCAAAATAAAGATTTTAGCCTGCAAGTCACACAAATTATTGGAAACAAACTGGTGAGAACACAACGCCGCTTAGAATCTCTAATTTTCAAAGATGCACGTTCTCGTATCATTGAATTTTTGCGAGATTTGGCTGTGCAAAAAGGACAAAGAGTTGGTTATGAAATGGTTGTTCGACAGTTTTTTACCCATCAGGAAATAGCCAATCTCACGGGAACTTCTCGTCAAACAGTAACGACTATCTTAAATGAATTGAGGGCTGACAACATGATTTATTTTGATAGACGCAAGTTATTGGTGCGAGATTTAGAGAAATTATCTGCTTTAATTCAGTAAAAAGAAACAGTAGTATTGCTAAACTGACTGTTAAACTCTTTTTATTAGCACGGTTTTTGAACTTTTTTATTCCAAAAAACCTTATATTTGCAGTTAAGTAAGCTCACCTTCTTTGTAAATGATAGAGTAGAAGCAAATTATTACCTTTTTAGCCCATACCTTACCATTACAAATTTACCAAGTATAATTCTTATCAGAATAAAACTGCAATAATGTAAGCGGTTGAAAATTACCAATTAACTCCATTGCGTATAACCATTTTTCCACAAAATTGAGGCGAACAGGGTAAAGTTATTTTAATTTTCATTCTTTAATGGGCGAGTTATTTTTTTTCAAAAATTATCAGATAAAATTATGAGTCATGGATTGAAGTACAATACCTCTTTGACACCAGTGTTGTTCAAAGAGTACGGTCGAAATGTTCAGCAATTGGTAGATCATTGCATCACCATTGAAGATGAAAAATATAGGAATGCTTTTGCTCAAGCCATCATTGACTTGATGGGACAAATGAGTCCTCACCTGCGGAATGTAGAAGATTTTCGTCACAAACTATGGGACCACCTTTTTGAAATAGCAAACTATAAGTTGGATATTGACTCACCTTATCCCATTCCTCTAAAAAAAGAAGTGCTGGAACAGCCTAAGTTGGATTATCCCCAATCCCGAATGCGTTTTCGTCACTATGGCAAAAACGTTGAACGGTTAATCAAAAAGGCAATAGCCATGGAAGACGGGCCTAAAAAACAAGCATTTGCAAGGGTAATCGCCAACTATATGAAGATGGTCTATGCGAACTGGAATAGAGATGGAGTGAGTGATGAACTGATTAAGAGTGACCTTGAGCTTTTATCAAAAGGCGAATTGACCTTGAGTGAGGAAGCAGCTATCAAAATGCCCAAATCAAACCAAATGAAACCACGCAAACGTTCTGTTGGTAGAAGCGGGGGCAAAAGCAATCGAGGGGGTAGTTATAAATCTAAAAATAACAAACGTAGAAATTTTCGTTAGACAATGGAGCAGAATGCCTTTGAAATCATTGGAGGGAAACCACTATATGGAGAATTGACTCCACAAGGTGCTAAGAATGAGGCCTTACAAATAATATGTGCGGTATTACTTACCAGTGAAAAAGTAATCATCTCTAACATTCCCAACATCCGAGATGTCAATAAACTCATAGAAATTATCGCAGATTTAGGCGTAAAAGTAGAACGTCTAAGTGAAGATACCTACTGTTTTCAAGCAGATGAAGTCAACATGGATTACCTTCATTCCGAATCATTTAGAGCGCAAGTAAGCAAACTTCGAGGTTCCGTTATGATTGTTGGTCCCTTGTTGACCCGTTTTCAGAAAGCTTACTTGCCTAGACCAGGTGGTGATAAAATTGGACGTAGGCGATTGGACACCCACTTCTTAGGATTAGAGGCTTTGGGTGGACAATTCACGTACAGCGAAGATGAAAATGCCTTTAACATAGATTCGGAAGGATTAAAGGGAACCTATATTTTGCTTGAAGAAGCCTCGGTAACAGGAACTGCAAATATTGTAATGGCAGCAGTGATGGCAGAAGGTGTAACAACTATTTACAATGCTGCTTGTGAGCCATACATCCAACAATTGTGTCGAATGCTCAATAGTATGGGTGCACAAATCAAGGGCATCTCCTCCAATATGCTCACCATACATGGTGTTTCGATGCTACATGGTTGTCAGCATCGAATTCTACCAGATATGCTCGAAATTGGTAGTTTCATTGGTTTGGCGGCAATGACCCAATCAGAAATCACCATCAAAAATGCCAGAGTCGATCAATTAGGAATTATTCCCACTACTTTCCGCAAAATGGGGATACAGTTGGAAATCAGGGGGGATGATATTTACATTCCTGCTCAAAAAAACTACACGATTCAAAAATTTATTGATGGCTCTATTTTAACGATTTCCGACCATCCTTGGCCTGGCTTAACTCCTGATTTACTGAGTGTATTGTTGGTGCTTGCTACTCAAGCAGAAGGCAGTGTCTTGATTCACCAAAAAATGTTTGAGAGCCGTTTGTTTTTTGTGGATAAACTGATAGATATGGGTGCCCAGATTATTTTGTGTGATCCACATAGAGCCGTAGTTATTGGACTCAATAGAGGGTATCCGCTTCGTGGTATTCGCATGAGTTCTCCCGATATTCGTGCAGGAATAGCATTATTAATTGCAGCACTATCAGCGGAAGGCAAGAGTATTATCAGCAACATCAATCAAATAGACAGAGGTTATCAAGACATTGATGGAAGATTGAAGGCATTGGGCGCACAGATTCGTCGAATAGATGAGTAGAAAAATTGGACTTTGGACAAGAGAAACGAGAACAGAGAAAAAATAAATCCCTCCACTTGATTACTAATCACTATTCTTCTGCAACTTTTACATATTCTACATTACGCATCCATTTCATTGAACCTTCGGTCAAGCACTGTTCCTGTGGGCCACAATGATAAATGTAAACATCTCCTTTTATCTCAAGCACTCTACCTATCAATGGCTGCAATTCGGGCTTCTTTGAGCTACCCGCTTTGTAATCTTCAGAAATAAAAACGTCTTCAATGGCTAAAATAGCACCTTTTGAAGTATAGAGTTCTCCGTTCAATATGCGGTTGCCATCAAATTCCTCCCAGCCCCCTAAGCTGTTTTTTTCTATTTTATCTGCAAGTCCAATCACTTCTTTTTGAGTAGAAGAAGGCAGTTGCTCATTGGTTTGTTGCTGACTTTTTGGAGTATTTGTACAGCTATTGGCCCACAATAGCACTGCGAAGAGGAATGATAACAGTGTTTTCATATTTTGAAAAATTTGTTCATGATTATATGCACTTCAAAATTACAAATAAATTTTCTGTAGTCTGTTAGGGTGATGAAGACAATCGATTTGATGCTGTCAATATGAATATTACTTCGGTGCTCTAATCAACAACCAAACTGCAATCACTCCAAAAATAAGATTGGGCATCCAAGCTCCTAAAAGCGGAGACAAGTTGCCATTGGTAGCAAAAGTGGTCGAAAATTGAAGTGCCACAATGTAACCCGCACTGAGAGCGATTCCAACAAATACATGAAATCCCATTCCTCCTCTAACTTTTCGAGAAGCAACTGCTAAAGCTATGATTGACAGTATATATGTAGAAAAAGGAACCGCAGTACGCCGGTGTTTTTCGACTTCGTAATACTCCAAATTGGGTGTGCCACGGTATTTTTCTTTGGCAATGTAGTCGTTGAGTTCTGGGCGAGTCATGGCATCCTTGAAGCGTTTTTCTCTTTCAAAATCCTTGGGGTGAAAATTTAAAGTAGTATCCAAATTCGCACCCTTTGAGATGGTTTCTTGCAGTCCATTGATTCGCCTTTCGGTATAGTTGGACAGAGTCCATTTCCCTTTTTCACCATCCCATTTTGCCCTTGCAGCATGTAGTTTGTAAATCATGTTTTGATTGGAATCTATTTGCTCTAAGGTAAATTTTCGTCCTGAACTATCTCTGATAATATAAGTTTCCAAATAAATGTAGGAATCGGGTGCAATTTGGAGGTGAATATCTTTATCTCTATTCACAATCTGTCCTCTCATATATTGATATTCAAAGGCTAAGCGTTCTTTGTTGGCATTGGGAACCCAATAATGACTACCATACAATTGTAGAACAACCAATAGAGTAGCTGCAAAAAAATAGGGTCCAAAGAGGATGCGATAGAAGCTGATACCGCTTGCTAATATAGCAATGATTTCGGTGCGGTAGGCCATTCGTGAGGTAAAGAAAATAGCCGATACAAAAATAAACAAAGGACTGAGAGTAAGCACCGTATGAGGAATGAAATTGGCGTAATATTGAAAAATAATCAGATTCATAGGGGCATTATTCTCCAAGAAATCATCTATGCGTTCCGATAAATCTATGACCACAATCACAGCGGAGAGCAATAAGACGGTAAAGAAAAAAGTACCCAAAAATTTTCCAACAATGTACTTGTCTAATTTTTTCATCACCACAATTTTACGAACTTTTTTAGACTTTATCTTTCAAAACGTTTTCTTGGCAGAAAAGGCTGCTAGGTAAAATTCAAAATGGTGATGATATTAAAAACAACTTATAGACTTGCACTGAGGTGCGTATCATAATCCAACTGCGAGATTTCGTATTGCATCATTTCAATGGTAGTTGGACGCATTTGCAGCGAATGTAAATATTTTTCACCAACTACTATTGATTGGATATCAATGTAAGGTTGGTTGTGTTTATAACTGATTGCCACTATACTACCATTAGCTCCAAAAGGAAGATTTTCGAATAAGTAATTGCCTTCACTGTCTTTGGTAGCTACTACAACGGTATTGTAGCCATCCAAAATAAGGTATAAATTGGCTTTATTATCTTTATGAGAGCTAAGTTGCGCCATCATCTTTCGTTTAGAAGTATTGGTTGGTAGAAATTCATTGACGCTAAACCAACCTGTATGGTGAATCATAAAAGTGTTTTTAGCCTGCGACCTACCTACATTGGCGACTTTTTCTTTGCTTCTTTCTGCAATCAAATATTTGCGGCAATTGTTCATTTGCATATACATGTTGGCTGTAAATGCGGTCATCCCATTGGCCAAAAGCTGATTGTAAGCATTTTCGTCTTCGAGGTTGATTCCATAAGGTGTTTGGTATAATGGTTTGGTATATTTTTCGGCAGCAAAATGGCTGAACTGATTCGCCAATTTTTGAAATATTTGAATAGATTCGGGATTTACAGAAGGATCTTTGGCTAATTGACTAAAATAATACGTTGTTTTACTATCTGATTCCTTTAAGTCTGCTTCGATATTATTCGTATATTTTTGTATTACTTCCTCAATCGCATACAATTCTTGGTATTTTTGCAGCACTTCCAATCGTTCTTCAAAAGCTCTTGTTGCAATAAAAGTTTGTTCAAATTTGGCTTGAGAAAGATATTGTTTCAAAGATGGACTCAAATCCATATCGCTGAAAGTCATCTGCTGCAATGGTAGGGAAATCATGCGATTGATTTGAGGCATTGATTTTGTCCACCAACTTTGACCTTTTTGGTCAAATTCTGCAAAAAACGCACGGTTATCGCCATCCCGATTGCGTGTAGGAAGTTCCACATATACCAATTTCTCGGGAGCAATTTTGAGGATTTCCTCATGCGAATAAGCATTGAAGTAAATCAAGCCATCTGAAGATAGTAAACTATTAAAGGTGTTTGTTGTGATATTAGAGAGTAAGTATTCAGACTTGCTATCCAATTCCTTCACCTCTATGATTATATTTCCTATCACACTGCTTCCATCTGGGTGAACAAAACAATTGGCAGGAATACTGATAAGTGCGCTACCATTGGTCACTAGTGTATTGTCTCGTTGATTGTCTAAATCATAAAACTGACTCGCAACATCTGTTTCTTCAAAAAGCTCATACAAAGGGTGTAGTGTACGCTGGTCAATAGATGGAGGAATTTGATTGTATTCATTGGAGCTACGCTGCTCTACTGCATTGCCAATGGAAATTGAGGTTGTATTGCCATCTGCCGCCTTTGAAGAAGGAAGTGATTTTGAATTAGATTTTATTAGCTTTGGAGAATTTGTATTGCTTTTTGGAGTTGAGACAACAGCAGTTGTTTCTCTTTGTTGAAACAAATTTTGATTCATCGCCTCTTGATCTGTGCGGTATTTATTGATAATATCTTCTTCAAAAATATCATTAGACTTGTACGGATTTGATTATGATAGAGTTATGTGAAAAGTGATTTGTTGTGTGCAATTATTTTCCTCTTGAAAAACATTTGTTATAATCAAAATATAGGACTCTTTTTCAAAACATTTGTTTATGAGTGTTTTAAGCATAAAATAATAAATCATTAAATATTTTCAATAATTTATTATTCACTGATTATCGAGCCGAACAAGTCTATTGGGTAACCAAGCAAGAATAACTCCAAATAGTATTAAAAACAACAATATTGCAGCTCGAAACATAATCAGAATGGATTTTGGGTGTATAGAATAGTGCCTGCGTAGTGTTTTAATATCCTACAATGTAATAAAATTAGAATTACAAAAAAAAAAAAAATGGAGAGGTATAAGAGGTGTTAAGAAAATGAACTTAAACAACCATATTTACAACTTTGCTCTGCAAAGAGTACAGTGACATAAGCTTATTGTTTAATATTCACAATAAAAGTTTTTTTTACTGAAAAATGACAATAAACTTCAAATATAAATAAAAAACCCCCTACCAAATCCTTTAAAGGCATTTGATAGGGGGTTTTCATAGCATAATTTTGTCCAATCAAAGAACAGGGAAAACCTAATTATCCTGCAATTTGAAGACTCTCTTCAAAATATCGGTCGTTCTAGCCAATGGGTCTTTTCGGATTTTTGCCTCTTCTTTTTCGACCATGAAAAACAAACCATCTAAAGCCTGATTGGTTACATAGTCTGCTAAATCAGGATTCACCTTTTTGACAAAAGGAACTTTATTGTATTTCCCAACAATATCGTCCCAGTTTCGAGTAACCCCAACCTGGTTGAGCGAAGTTTCAATAACAGGACGAAAAGAGTTGTAAAGTTCTTGGGTTGTGGTTCGCTTCAAAAAGTTGGTAGCAGCATTATTTTCTCCCTTCAAAATACTCATAGCGTCAGTGATGGTCATCTTTTGAATGGATGAGATAAAAATCTTTGCTGCTCCTTTTGCCGCTTCTTCTGCTCCACGGTTGATGTTGACCACCAATTTGTCTATCTCATTTCCCAAGCCCAGGTCACGAAGTGTATTTTCTACTTTTTGAACATCAGGAGGAAAAGGGATACGGATATTTGCATTGCCGTTGTAACCGTCTAACTGCGACACTACACCAGCACCTTTGGTAATACCTACTTCCAAAGCTTGTTTCAAACCCTGAATAACTTGAAGTTCGGTGACAGGGCCATCTCCTGAAGTTCCCAATACATCACCAACACTTTTAAGGATTTCTTGTCCAGACGAGCAAGCACTAAAGAACATACTTACTGTTAGAAATAATACGACTATTTTTTTCATGTGAAATAATTTGAAAAATAATGAAAAATAAAAAGAGCAAATTTAATAAGAATAGAGCAGTGGATGGGACGTAAATGCTTATTTTGTGGGAGTAAGTTGGCTGTTTATTTATTAGACTTTTGATTGGCTACAAAAGTCACTAAGTAAAGTGGGGAGCATCAACATTGTCTTTAGACCAAAGTGAAAGTTTAACGATTACTTAAAGGGGTTTTCTAACAAACGTTGAATTTTAGTTCTGAGTTGCTTTCTACGCTCTTTTCGACGTACTTTTTTTTCTTGACGTTTCTGCATTTTATCCATTATCTGTGCGCTTGTATTGTCATCGTTTATCAAATTCTTTGTGCTAATGGTCGACACAATACCTGTGAGAATTCCTTTCCACCAAAAATTAATAATGGATTTGCTATCATCTCGTTCATAATCAATAATCCCTTCTCTAAATTTCCCTCCTCTTTTGGGATTGTCGTTTCTAATAAAGAGTTTGTCTGCAAAAAAGGAAATAATATCTTGTTTCGCAGTCACCTTACCTGTTTCTTTATCCTTCAAAGTGATCTTCAAGTCGTTGTAATAAAGATGCAATTTGCCTCTCGCTCGTTTATCGGTTGCGAAAGCAGAAAAAGTAATTTTATCAATTTTACCGCCATCTACTCTAGCAGGTACGACCTCCAAAATGGGATTGAAGTCTGTCATATCCATGCCGCTGAGTGAACCCGAAAAAGTATGTGCATATTCACTACTATTCAAAGGAAAACTGAAATCGATTTTTAGAAATCCCGTTCCCATCACATATCCCTCTGCTTGCAAAGTAGCTTTTGTATCATTAGTAATGAGTAAACTATTATTGGTGATATTGTTGATATTAGCATTGAATTTGTCCAAGGTAAAAAGCCCCATTTTAGACGCTGTTGGCCCATAAGTAGTATATTCTATTTTGCTGTCTTTTACTTCAATGTTGTCAATATAAGTGGTAATGGGAAGATTCTGAAGCATAGCTTGCGGCATGGGTAAAACCCGCTCACTTGGATGTTCCAATCTCTCATCCAAAAAAACTTCAATAAACGCATTGGTAAGAAGTATCTTTTTTACGTTCAAAGTACCTCTACTCAGCAAAGAATTGATATCCAGACCATTCATACTAACATCCATATTCGCAATACGTGTCCAACCGACTCTATGGCCTACAATGTGTCCCAACTCTAATTTAGAATGGTTTGGAGATAAGTTGACCTTTTTCATATCCGCTTTTTCGTTTACCATGTCCAAACTTATTTGATCCATTGTCAAAGTACTCAGAGCATCAGGCAATTGTCGTCGAAAATTTCCAGTCGTAATTTTGAAATCATCAGCATAAAAAAGTTTATCCTTTTGGTCTTCCAGCGAATGATCAACCCTAAAATTGTTAATAGCCAAGTTGATAGAATTTATAGACATCAGCTCTTCCTCGTTTTCGGCATCCAATACCAACAAAGAAGCATCGTTGATGGTAAAAGATTCTATTCCAAAAGTATTGAGTTTTGGCGTTAAAATTTGCTGAAAATCAATGCTTTTCATTTCATTTTTCTTCCAGTCATTTTCTACATTATTATATTTCTTGAGTACAATTTTGGGTTCGTTGAGTTCTACTGCAGGAATAGTCCATTGCTCTGAACGCATCAATGCCTTGTAGTCACCATCAAAAAAATCAGACGTATTCAAGGTAATCTCTTGAATCTCTATGGATTGTACGTTTTTATTGCCGCCATCTTTGGGAATCAGTTGGAGAGATTGAAGCTTCAATAAGGATTCATCTAAGGAAAACGAAGCACAGGAGATTCCTAAATTGTACTTACTTTTAGGAATCGGTACAATAGTTTCATTTATATCAAACTGAATATTACTTGCCTTGATAGGTAGGTCCTGAATCGTTTCCCCCATATATTGAGGCGTAGCCATTTCTACATCACTAAGATGTGCATTTATGTTTTGAGTAATAGCAACTTGAAGGGTATCTTGGCCTATTACTTTCAAATACTCCATTTTAGAATTTTTGACCAGTATATCGCCCACAAAAAATGATTGAATTTCGGTAAGGACTTCTTCTATCGGCTGTTCTACTTCACATGAATCAGGTACTTCAATGGAGGGACAGTTGCGTTTTTCGAGTTGCAGCATTTTAATTGTTCCTTCATGAAGTTGAACATTATTGATATTGACATGTTTTTGCCACAAAGCATCATACAAGTCAATACCTGTGATAGTGAATTTTGGAATTTGCAAATCAAAAATATTGTAGGTTGGAAGCGTACAATCTCCATATCTTTGAAGCACTTGCTCCATATTTGGTTGAATGTGAATATCTTTTAGTAGTATCTCTTGGGCGGCAATATTGATGTTCAACTTGTTGAAATGAAGCTTATACATATCATCCGAGGCATCTTGTATTTTTGATTGAAGTTGTGAGGAAATGAAAGGATACAAGTAGCGACTGATAGCCCATTGAAGTGAAAACAACAACAGAAGAACCAAAGCCGAAGTAACGGCGATATATTTTATTATTTTGATGTACGGGATATTCATTGAGTTTTTAAAATGGTATTCATTACACTAAAATTACTGTTTTTCATGTGATTGAACAAATTTAACTTTGCAGAGTTGATATATGCCAATAGGTACTCTGAAAAGTATGTAACTTTATGCAATGATTTGATAATTGCGTGTAAGTTTTACAATATAACCCAAATATAAGCAATAATGTTGACGCTTCTCTCTCCTGCAAAAACACTGGACTTTGAAAAAGAGCCAGTTATTGACACCTACTCTCAGGCTGCCATGCTTCAAAATACCGAATATCTGATAAAAAAAATTCGCCGTTTATCCATTAAGCAGATTGAGAATTTGATGAATATAAGTGAAAACCTTGCAGATTTGAATCACCAAAGATATGCCAACTTTCACACACCTTTTACACCTCAAAATGCAAAACAAGCTGTTTTAGCCTTCAAAGGAGATGTCTATATTGGTTTAGATGCAGAAAGTTTTTCGACAGAGGATTTTGAATTTGCTCAAAACCACCTGAGGATATTATCTGGGCTTTATGGGCTACTGCGTCCTTTGGATCTCATACAAGCCTATCGGCTCGAAATGGGCACCAAACTTAAAGTAACACCTACCAAAGACAACTTGTATAAGTATTGGGATGCACAAATCACCAAAAAAATAAACGAAATTTTAGAAACACAAAAAGAGCAGGTAGTCGTGAACTTGGCTTCAAATGAATACTTCAAAGCCGTAAAACCAAAACTGGTGAAAGGTAGGATATTGACACCTATTTTTAAAGACTTCAAAAATGGGGAATACAAGATAATTAGCTTTTTTGCAAAGAAAGCACGGGGAAGTATGGCTCGGTATATCATCCAAAATAGGATTACACATTTGGATGATATAAAGGCTTTTAATACAGAAGGTTATTGTTATAAAGAACAACTATCTAAAGAAAACGAATGGGTATTTACAAGAGATTAAATGTGATAAATATTACCTTTTGATGGGCTTCTTTTTCACAGTTCTCTTGTTACTATTATCCTCTATTGAACCTGAAGCATCTACTAAATCTGTGGGAACTTCAATTTTAAAAATTTCTTTACCCAGTACATCTTCAATAAGTTTGAACTTTTTTTGTCCTCTATCATTGATAAAAGTGATGACTACAGCAGAGTTATTACTAGCTGTATTCTGCACAATACGAGCTACATAATCCCTTGCACTATTGGGTGCATCGTAATTAATAATGAGGTTAATATCAGACAAACTAATTTCTCGAACAAGTATATCCGAAACTACTAATATCTGAAATTCTTTGTCTGTGAAATCCTCCAAAACGATTTCACGTTTTTCAGGATCCATATCCTCGTGTATATCGTAAGATTCATACCCTAATTTTCGCAACTCTCGGGCAGCCGTTTTTGTATTCGCTTTTGAAGCAGCAAATATGAGGACAGAGCTAATGAGTTTATTCATTAGCAAAGAGTTGATTAAGTTGAGCTTATCTTTGCTGTAAACAACATAAGCAGCTTGTAAAATATGATCAATAGAAGCCGAAAGAGCGTGATTTTGCAATTCGCTTTCGCTTTCTACATTTGTATGTTTTTCAGACATAAACACTTATTATAAAAGGTTCGGTGATTCGTTGTTGCTATCGTGAACAATATAGAGAATAAAGAGAGGATAACAAAGAAAGTCTTATTAATTCATTATTTTGTATTAATCGAATTGCTTACCTTGTACTTCTTTTTTATCAAATTAAATGTAAAAATAGAAACCCCATGAAAAACTACCTAATACTTATCGTATTATCTTTCGCATTATTGAATATATCGTCTTTGCTTGCTCAAACAGACGAAACAGATGCCATCGAAAATGCTGAAACCATCAAAGCACAGGAGAAAGAAATCAAAGAGAAAGACAAGGCTCTCAAAAAAATGGAAAAGGCTACAAAACAAGCGGAAAAAGCTAACAATGAGGTAGCTAAAACCAAAAAACAACTCGCAAAAGCAGAACAAAAAGCAAAAAAGACGAGAGCGAAAGCTGCAAAAATGGAAAAAAAATTGGAAGGTGTTGAATTACCTGAGCCCAAAGATCAATTGAAGCTCGAAAAACTTCAACTCAACGATGCTAAAGCAAAATTAGCCATACAGAAACTCGAAGAAAAGCTAAAGAAAGCAGAAGACAAAGCCAAAAAGGCAGAGAAAAAAGCCGATAAAGCTACGGATAAGAAAGAGGAGGTGATGGAGAAATATGAAGATAACCAATAAGTTTTAGAGGTAATTCCAAATAAGAGCAGCTTATTTGGAATTAAGTACTTCAAAAAGGTAGATAATTCCAAATAAAAATGTTAAAATGGGAATTATCTATCTTTTTTTTATTTGTCAAACCTGTTCTTCAATGATTGGCCGAAAAAAAGAATTGTATTTTTAAACAGACCAAATTTCAATGCAAATAATTCGCTATGAACAAGATATTCCTACTACTGATTGCTATTCCCTTTTGGAGTATTGAAGTGAATGCCCAAGACCATGCAAGTGAGATTGTTGAATTTCAAAACGAACTGAACGAGTCGTTTAGGAGTGAAGACGAATCACCTTTGACCGAAAAAGCCAAAAAGAAATTCAAAGGATTGAAGTTTTTTCCCATTAATGAGGAATATCGAGTGGAGGCAGACTTTGTGCGGATTGAAGATGCTGTGCCTTTTCAAATGCAAACAACAACGGATAGATTACCAACTTATGAGCAATACGGCATCGCAGCCTTTACCCTTGAAGGTAAAACCTATCAATTGATAATTTACCAAAGTCATCAACTTAGAGAAATGGAAGAATACAAAAACCACTTATTCTTGCCCTTCAAAGATTTAACAAGTGGAAATAAAACATACGGAGGTGGGCGGTTTATGGACTTGGAAATACCTGAAGGGGACAAAATCATCATTGACTTCAACAAAGCCTACAATCCTTATTGTGCTTACAACCATCATTATTCTTGCCCCATTCCTCCCAAAGAAAATTATTTGGATATTAAGGTTTTGGCGGGGGTGAAGAAATATAAAAAGTGAGGGAATAATTCTTGCATTTTCCTAAAACGCCCCTCTCAACAACTTCACAGGATTCAGCCCATCAATATCCAGCAAAAAGCTCACCCGTTGCAGTAGCTTCAAACCGCTGATGTCAATGCGTTTTTGGAAATCATCCGAATACACCAAAGGCAAATACACTTCAAAACGATTCGGCACAACAATCAGCGCCAAACCACCTTCCACCAAGAGTTTTTCTGACCATGGAATCAAACTACTGCTACTTTTGCCGTAGCCAAAATTGAAGTAGGCTTTCACAGGAATTTTCGATAACAACGTAGTTTTCAAGTTGGCAGCCAGCAAATATTCATTCGCAAAACCGACCGAACCCAAAGGAATTTTGAAGCCCCCATGTTGCATCGTCACCTGCTGCGAAAAGAATCCGCTGACCTCATTTCGCCCCAACAACAAATCATCATATACAAAATCTCGTGGCCCCGTATCACTCATGGTCAACGCTATTCCAATTGCATCGTTTTTGAGGAAATAACCACCAAACAAACGCACATCCAAACCATCGTGTTTACCCCCTTTATACGACAAAAGGTACTTCACCTCAGCCGATGCCAAACTAAAGTCCTTCGATTGCTGCAATTGCACATTGAAGCCATAAGGGTGAATACGTCTTTTGTCATTTAAGGAGAGAGATAATTCATTGATAGAATAGGAATTGTTGCGAAGCAAACGTTCTACATTGTAGAAAGCAGTATCTTGACTAAACGACTCTCGGTTCATGTTGATGTGTCTAAACTGCAACTGTTTTTCGACCGAACTGCGGGCATCTTTGGGGCGAAAAGTCAGCGTGGCAGAAGGCACAAATCGCAGATATTGAACATCCTCGTCAATTTGTTGGATTTCGGGAGGAGCCGTTTCTTTGGGGAAAGCCGAAAGGTTGCCCTCGGTGAATCGATGCACGTCTAAACCAAATGTCAAACGATTAACCACTCCTTTTTTGGGCAACAAATGGTATTGAATATTTGCCGTACCGACCAAATCCGCTGCATTGAGGCTGAACATTGGAACTGCAAAATATTCCACCCTTTTGCGAGGGGCAAGACTGTTGTAGAAAGCCGCACCGAGCATCAAACCATCGTATTTGTTGAAGCCCAACATCGGCGTGTAAAAAATTTGCTTGTGGTGTTCATCTTCCAGACTTCCAAAGAGTTTTAGCTGAATCGGGCGACCTCTTTTTCCACCTTTGAGGTTGTAGTTGTTGTTGCGTCGATTGATTTCAGGAACGTATCCGCCAGCATCAATTCGGAGTTTGTCGTATTTCAAGGCGGGAAATTCTACTTTTCGAGTACCTGCAAAACCTTCATACCATCGGGTCGCAATCACCGAATCGCCTTTGAAGGCAGTTAAGGAAAAAGGGGCTGCAATGGCATCTTTTTTGTTTTTGACTTCGACTCGATGCACTTTCTGCCCTGCATCGTTTTTGCCATAGCGGTAAATATAGTTGGCTTTGTAGTCAATTGTTTTGTTAGTATTCAGCAATTCGTCAAAAAACCAACTCAAATCTTTGCCCGTTTCATGCTCCAACAAAGTCCTGAAATCACTGGGCGAAACATGTTTAAACTTGTAGGTTTCATAGTATTGCTGCATGATTTGGTCAAAAGTCGCTTTGCCTAAATATCCCTCCAAATAGCGCATTGCTAAAGCTGCCTTGCCATAAATCATTGCGCCATAGTTGTCGTCTGTCAAGGTTTCGGAATCCAATGTAACAGGCTGGTCTTTAGCTTGTCTTGCATAGAGTAAGTACCAATAGTAGTTGTAGGGAGTCGCATAAAAATCGGAGAATCCCAAATTGTCAACCACATTTTCCGCAGTCACATTTGGCAGACTATCGTAGCTTCCCAATTTCGGATATTTTTCTTCGAGATAACGGGATTCATAGTAAGAGTTCATGCCTTCGTCCATCCACGGATTGTCTCGCTCATTGGAGGCGAGAATCCCTTGAAACCAGTTGTGTCCCACTTCGTGCAGCAAGACATCTTCTAAATAAGTGTCGTTTCCAGCATAGCCAATTACCGTCACCATCGGATATTCCATACCACTGCCTGCACCCAAACCTCCTTGAAGCCCAGTGACTTGACGGTAGGGGTAATCGCCCAAATGCTTGGAGTAAAACAAAACCGCTTCGTTGATGTAACCAATGCTGTGTTTCCAAAGGTCGGCTTCTTCATTGGTAAACATGGCCCAAGTAGTGACTTTTTCACCAGAACGAGGGAGCATGACTTCACCCTTCAATACATGGTAGCGTTTGTCGGCAAACCACGCAAAATCATGCACATTGTCTTGTATGTATTGCAGCGTTTTGTAGGTCGTATCGGAAGGCGGAAAACTGTTGTCCCACAGCGAATAACTTTTCTTTTCGGCCGTTTCTTTCGCTTTTTCCGTCAGCCATTGGAGTTCCTCCTCGTTTTGCAAATCACCTGTCGCACCCACCACATAGTTTTGAGGCAGCGTGATTTCGACATCATATCTACCAAATTCAGAATAAAATTCGCCTTGGTCGAGGTAGGGCATCGGATGCCAACCATCTTGGTCATAGACTGCGGGCTTGGGATACCATTGCGTGATTTGGTAGGCTTGCCCTTGATGTCCCATGCGAGAATAGGTGACTGGTAGTTTGACATGGAAAGGCGTGTTAATCAACACTTTACTATTTGGCAACACAGGTTCTGGTAAAATTAATTTTGCGATGTCTTTGTGTTCTCTATCGGGTTCCCACTTTAATTTTTCATCACCCACTTTGAAGCGCAATTGGTCTATATAACCTCGATCTTTTTCGATAGAAAAATAAAAATCTGCATTTCCATTCTCCAAAAACTGCTTGGCAAAAGCAGTTGACTGGTCTTTGTAGGCATTGGGCCACAGGTGGAAATAAATGAAGTCCAGCGTGTCAGGTGAATTGTTGATGTATTCTATTTCCATTCGACCGTCCAACTCGTGTTTTTTGTCGTTGAGCGTCACATCAATTTCGTAATTGACCGTTTGTTGCCAATCATCAGTAGATTGGGAGAATAGTGGAATATAACAAAATATAAATAAGAAACTTATCAGTGTTTGCCGCATCATCAAATTCATTGCTTTTTGAATCTGCAAATTTAACAGATTAATGTTAGAGGCTGCTACTGAACCACTACTTTTTCTGTCCAAACGCTTGCTCCTACTTTCACCTTCAAATAATAAATGCCTCGTGGATAGTGCGAAACGTCTATTTCAACTGTTTTCTTATTTTCTAACTTACTGTTTTGCAGTATTTTGCCTTCCACACTATAGACTTCAATATGTGTGTTTCCATTGAAGGAAATAGGAAGTTCTACAAAAATTGTCTGTTGGCTTGGATTGGGATAGAAGCGAATCGGGTTTTGAAGTGCATCTTCAATGTCTGTTAAGTCAGCTATTTGTAAATCAAAACTTTCGCTGAAGGTATCCGTATTTCCACAGACATCCGCTATTTCTCCTTCAAGAAGTAGAACGTATTCACCTATTGGCAATTCTGGTTCGATTCTGTAATAAAAAGTTTGAGCATATCCCGTTTCATTGCAGAGGGTTTCGTTGGTGAGTTCGTAACCTTCAATGGACAAATTCAAGGCTTCAATGGTTTGACATTGTACCTCTTCTGAAAAATTCAATTGAAGTAAATCAGGCTCTGTTCCCTTCAAAAAAACGTTTTTGTCTTCAATAATGCTTGCTACTTCATCGCCAATCGGTATGGTTGAAGCACTGAAATCTAGGATGAAGCCATTTGGAGAAGTAGTAAATTGACTGATGTTGATGGCATAGACCCAACCTTTTTTGACCGTAATTTTTTTGTTTTGGTTTTTATCTTCCCCTAAAGCAGACGTTTGATTCGTTTCACCAGTTGGCCCTGTAATACCAGCTGTGGAGGAATAATTGCAACTGATCAATAAAGAAGGATTGTCATAAATCTCTCCGCAAGTATTATTGGTAACATTGAAAACCGCCCAGTCGTAATCATCAGTTAAATTGTATGGAATGATGGAAAAGGCCAATTCCCCAAAGTCTTCTGCCTTCAATTTGTACCAAACACTATTTTTTTCACCACTCAATAAACAAGTGTTCTGCCCATCAATTTCATTCGGTATATGTCCTTCCCCATAGTATGGATTTAGATTGCTGTAAACTTCTTGACAGACTACAATCGCTCCTTCGCAATCTTGCTCGTTTGGTCGTATGATGGGAATCGGACAGTCCTCTTCAAAACAATTCCATGTAGCCTTCCAACCTGTGAGCTGCGTATCTGTATCAGATCGAAATCGAACCGTAATACAGCCATTATAGGCATTCAGAATGGGCAAAGTTTGAAGTCCTGTATTGTGAAAAAGCAATTGTGGACTAGTCGTGCTTGAGCCGTCAAAGACTTCTAACAAATCAAAGTTCGACTCCATCATCACTGTTCCAAAATCTATTTGCATACAAGTTGGCACAGGATCGGGGCATATCGTAAAGACAAGTTTTTCATTTGGGTTATAATCGGCATCAGGTCCCCCACTATCGTATAAAATTCCTGAACAATCCGCCACCGTTGCATTTTGCATGGTGTATTCGGTTTGGGCAAAAATCAGACTGCTCAAAAGAAGAGGCAGTAAAAAAGTAGTTGTTTTTTGCATGAGGTGAATTTTGAGAGAGTAAATTTTTAGAAATCAAGGGCTAAGTTAATGTTTTCTTAGTAAGTAAAACAAAATTTATATGTCCAAGTTTTTTTGAGATCAAAATCACCTCACCAAAACCACCCATCCCCGCTTAATCACCTCATTCCCATCCCTAAACCGCACCCAAACATCCACCACATACATCCCCAAATCCAAGTCTTGCCCTCGAAAACGTCCATCCCAAACAGCCACCAAATCACCTGCCTCAAACACCTTCTGCCCCCAACGGTTATAAATCGCATATTGCACATCCACAATGTTTTGTCTACGAATCAACTAGTGAAAAGAATTACTCCATATCCAACTGCTTCTTAATGGCAGTTTCAATTTTCGCCATATCTTTTTTTGAAATTTGACCAACTCTATTATCCAGTCGTTCTTTGCTAACTGTAGTTAATTGGTCAATGATGGCCTTGCAAGCATCTCCATCTAAATTTATTTTCACTTCGCTGGGATAAATTTTGCTCACCGTTCTGCTAAGAGGAATGACTTGATAACGCCCTAAAACTTTATTGACAAGATTGTTACTGAGAATAATAGCTGGTCTTTCCTTTCTTATTTCACTGCCAACTGAAGGAGAAAAATTCACCCATCAAACATCACCCCGTCTAACTTTTGGTTTCCTTTTTGTCATATAATTATTTGTTTACCAGTCTAAATTTCTTTTTCCATTCTGTTCATCTTCTGCCATTTCTTCGTAGGCTGCCCTCAAATCAGTATATTCATTTTCTGAAAGTTTTGACAAATACCCACCGTATTCTTCTTTATTATCTTGAAGAATTGCTGATTGAAAATTCCAATCCTCTACTTCATCAAACTTCCTGATTCCATTCTGTTCATCTTCTGCCATTTCTTTATACGCTGCTTCCAAACCTTCTTTTTCCGCATCTGATTTTTCTACAATAGAGGTACTTACAACATCCATCAATAATTGATAAACTTGATGCAATTCCTTCCCTGTCAAGTGGTCTATTGCCCTAAATAGTTGAAGTTTGATATCCGAATCCGTCATTTTATACATTTTTTACCAAAGATACGATTTTTACAAAATATTAAACCTGTTTGAATTTATTGAGGTAAATGAAGCTTCATTTCTATCTAATCAAAACCACCCATCCTCTCTTAACCTCCTCATTCCCATCCCTAAACCGCACCCAAACATCCACTATGTATGTTCCCAAATCCAAGTCTTGTCCTTTGAAGCGACCATCCCAAACAGCCACCAAATCACCCGCTTCAAACACCTTCTGCCCCCAACGGTTGTAAATCGCATACTGCACATCCACAATGTTTTGTCCACGAATCAAAAACACATCATTGATGCCATCACCATTTGGAGAAAAAGCAGTCGGCACGACCAGCTTGTTGTCCAAGTCCTCCAAAATAGGCGGGTCGGGAATCGTGTCAGTCGGTAAATCGGGGATGGTGTCCGTAGGAATCGTATCGGTCGGAAGGTCTGGAATAGAGTCTGTTGGAAGCGTGTCTATGGGCAAAGTATCGTTTGGCAAAACATTCAACTCAAAAAACGCAGTAGCCGTACAGCCATTTGTGTCCGTCACCATCACCGTGTATATGCCCATTGTTGTAGCTTCAATGGTTTGACTTACAGCACTATTCGACCATTCATACAAATCAAAATCGGGCATTGCAGTCAAAACCGTCGTTTCTCCCTCCAAAATTTCCGCCTCCCCTTCTATCACCACTTGCGGCTGTTCATACTCTAAAACATTGAATTTTTTAGCCAATTTACAACCTGCTGCATTGGTCAAAGTCACGAAATAAACGCCTTCGTTTTGTACTTCAATGGAGGAAGTAGTAGAACCATTCGACCATTCATACTCCACAAAATCACCCGCCTCCAAAACCACATTTTCAATCTCACAAAAAGCATACTGCTCCAAAACCACCTCCAAGTCATCCACCACTTCAACCGTTATCGAATCCTCCGCCACACAGCCATTGAAGTCTTCAAAAGTCAAATGAAAAGTCGTTGTTTCACTGAGAATTGCAGTAGGATTTTGGCAGTCATTGCAGCTAAGATTTGCGGTTGGAAACCATTTGTAAACGTCGCCTTCGGGGGCATTTAAAACGATGTTTTCACCACAATTTGCTTGCAGGTTTTCGCCCAAATCCAAACTTGCACCGACCACTTCAACCGTTATCGAATCCTCCGCCACACAGCCATTGAAGTCTTCAAAAGTCAAATGAAAAGTCGTTGTTTCACTGAGAATTGCAGTAGGATTTTGGCAGTCATTGCAGCTAAGATTTGTGGTTGGAAACCATTTGTAAACGTTGCCTTCGGGTGCATTTAAAACGATGTTTTCACCACAATTTGCTTGCAGGTTTTCGCCCAAATCCAAAATTGCCTCCAAAATCTCCACTTCAATCATTACCTCCTGCTCCGAAACACAACCCAACTCATTTGTCACCTCCAAAGTATAAGTCGCACTCTCACTGAGCGTTATCGTAGGATTGGCAATATCGGGATTCGACACGCCCGTTGAAGGAGTCCAATGATAAGAATAATCCGAAATGGGTGTGATTTTTTTGGACAAATCCATCTCCAAAACCGTTCCTTTACAAACACTTGTATCCACTGCAATGGGCTGCAAAACAGGCAAAGGAGCAACATAAACCGTCACTTCATCCATTGCAGTACACCCGTTTGCGTCTGTGGTTTCAACTCGGTAAGTTGTTGTTTGTGCAGGATTTGCAGTGGGGTTGGCGATATTGGTTTGGTTCAGATCCGTTGAAGGAGTCCAAAGGTAATTTGGAGCATTTGAAGCCTGCAATTGCACACTTTCGTTGGGGCAAATTGTGGGAGAAATTCCCGCTTCAATTTCTACACCTACCACTTCAATATCCATGCTCTCCACAGCCACACATTCGTCAATATCCAAGTATTCGTAGTAAATCGTATGCGTGCCTAAGCCTGCAATAGAAGGGTAAAAAATGCCATTTTCTACACCTGTTCCCGAAAAATTTCCTCCAATAGGCGTTGCCTGCAAAACCCTCGCTTCTTCGCCCAAACAAATTAAGGGCAGTTCCTCCAACACCAAATCAACATCTGTGCCTTGCTGAAAAGTATAGGGCAGTTCCTCCCACAGTTTTCCTTCCTTCAAAATATTTTCTATATACGCTCCATTGAAAAACAAACGATATTGTCGGCTGATATCCAAACAAACTTCAATCGCTGCGGGACATTCCGAAATCACCGCCGCCTTTATCAATTCCCCTTCTGCCGTTTGCAATTCCACCGTCACAGGAAAATTTTCAGGATTCAAACAACCGTGACAATCCTCAATTTGGACGGGAATGTTGAATTTGGCGAAGTTTGGGGGAATGTATTGATAGCCGTCAATGGACTGCGGAAAGGCGCTGATTGCGCCACTTACAGGTAAATTCGGTGATTCGGGCGTACTCAAATCCACATCGCCAGGAATCAAACGTTGCTGCATCGGGAGGTTGGCATTGGGAACAACGTAGAGTTTGTTGGTCGTTTGTTTTTGAAAGTACAAGCGACCATCATAACCCAACTCTATATTATTGATTGGCTGATACTTACTCAAACAAGTACTCGTATAAACACAACCTCGACCTGTTTCCACATCGTAGCTATCATCAGGCGTTGTTTGTACCTGCAAGCGCATTTGGTAGGGATAAGGTGTGGTCAAATCAATTTGTCCTAAATAGGTGATATTCGTATAGTTAGAACTCACAAAACCGCCATTGGAGAAGTACAAAAAATCACCAGAAGGACTAAATTCAGCATCAAAAATCTTTCGTGAGATATTCTTCAAAAAGCCCAAACCTTCAACGGTATTTGCCACATCGTCTAACTTCATTGGCTCAAACAAATTCTCAAAATCGGGCATTAGGGTGAGTTTTCCCAAAGAGATTTTTCGCATCGAAGAAAGGTCAAAAGGTTCTAAATCAAAAACAAACAAATCGGTTGCAGTATAAGATTGATTGCGACTGACCACCACCATTTTATCTCCTTTGGGGCTGATTTCGATAGGCGAACCTGCAATGGTCAAATTCCAAAAATCTTCAGGTGTCGAATAGGTGCTTTTGTCCCAACGAATGTTTTGATTGTCAATGATAAATCTATCCAACGAAAGGGTATTGCTGTTCCATTTTCGGCGGCAAGTATAGAGGTAGTGAAAATCTTCGTTTGCGCCCATTCGCTGCGAAATTGCTTTGCCATGTGTGTAAGTTTGCACCTGTCCATTGACCTCCAAAACCACATCTTTTTCGATGAAATGGAAGGAATTGCCATCGTAAAAAAAGCGGGAATACACGATGTTGGTAGGCGTGTAAGCCGTCCGACCTCCTGCCAAAATTTCGTCGGTATAGATGCTGTAAACCACATACCATTCATTGAAGGCTTTAGGAACGGGAACCAACTGCAATTCTTTGTCGTCCATCAGTGCATTCATCCCTTCCATGTGCAAAGGTTGGGCATTTACATCTGTCACAAACAATTGATTGGGTGCATCTTCCCCCGTATGATAGACATAAAACAAAGCCTCACCACAAGGGGTCAAACCCACACCCGATGCTACAGCGGTGCTGTTGAAAGGACAATCCATCAATTCCCAATTTTCTTCTGGAAACCACGTCCAAACCTCGCAAGTATTCGCCTGACTCGACACAAAAGGCCAAACGGGAAGTCCTGAACCTGTGGCTTCTGCATATTCTGGCGGTGGCAAAACGCTTACTTTTGCCTCTCCTTCTACTGTTCCTTCACAGACCGCACTGCTCATGCTGACCAACGAATAAGTTGCTGTTATTTCGGGGCTAAACACCACATAAAAGGGATTTTCGGTGATGTTGTCAATGCTTTGTTCGGTTTCGCCATCGGTATAGGTGATGTAAAACGGAGGAGAACCTGTGAAGGTGATTTTGAAGGCTGTATTGTCGCCTTCTGCAATGACGGAATTACCGCTAATGGTTGCAGTAGGCGGCTGAATGGTAAAGTTTTGTGTGGTCGTATGGCTGCCCAAAGGATTGGTGACGGTCAATTGTATCTCAAAAGTGCCGTTGCCATTGAAGGTGACGATGGGATTTTTTAGGTTGGAGAAAGAAGGTGTTGCGTTCTCGAAAGTCCATGTCCAAGTGTCAATATCTGCCCCCAAACTTTTATCGAAAAACTGCACGGCTTCTCCCGCACAAGCTGTTTCGAGATTGGCTGCAAAAAATGCCGTTGGAGGCACTCGCAAACAAGCGAGGGCTTCAAAAGCGTTGATGCGCCCTGCGCCAATTTGACCCAAATAGCTACCGTTTTGCCCGTCAATATTGTCGCAACTGTTCTTCAAACATTCCTCCAAATCATCGGGTGAAATGTGTTCATTGTAGGACAACATCAGCCCCGCAAGCCCAGCGACCAAAGGACAAGCCATTGAAGTGCCGTTTTTGAAGTCATAACTTTTTCCAGCCACCGTACTCCAAATTTCAAAACCAGGGGCCATCACATCAATCTTGTCGCCATAATTGGAGAAAAACGCCTTTTCGTCTTCTTGATTTGTTGCGCCCACACTGATAACATGGTCGTAAGAAGCGGGGTACATCGGCGCATCAGTATCGCTATTTCCTGCGGCTGCGACCAATACAATTCCCTGCTCATGGGCAACTGTGATCAAATCCTGCAAAGTTTGGGAATAGGCAGGGCCACCCCAAGACATACTGATGACATTTGCCCCTGCTGCAATTGAGTAGGCAACGCCCTCCATTCCAGCCTGCAAAGAGCTGCCACTTGTGGCATTTTCCTTGCTTTTGACGACCATCAACCGCACATTTCCACCAATTGCTGCAATGCCTTTGTTGTTGTCCGTCACCGCCGAAACGATTCCTGCACAATGCGTTCCGTGCGAAAAATGGTGTGCATCGGCATTGAAGGGAGGGTTTGGGTTGTTGTCGTCATCTGCCACATCGTAGCCCTGCACATCATCCACATAGCCATTGTCGTCATCATCCACTCCATTGTTCGGAATTTCGCCTACATTCTGCCAAATATTTACCGCCAAATCGGGATGTGTGGTTTCTACGGCATCATCTACGATTGCGACTACAATGTTGGCACTGCCTTTCACAAAATCCCAAGCGGTTTGGGCTTGAATTTTAGAAAGATTCCACTGCGAAGGATGTAGGTCATTGGGCGTGTAGAAGGTTTGATAGATAGGGATTTGTTCGACATATTCGATATAGGAAAGAGCTGCAATTTGGGTGAGGAGTTGTTGGGTAAGTTGGGTATTTTTGAAGTGGATTCGGTAGGTTTTGTCCATTTTTTGAAGGCTTGGAAAAGCGGGTTGGATGGCTTCAATTTGGTATTTTTTGAAGGGTAAGACTTGTTTCAATTGAAGGAGGTTTTTCTTTTCCTTCAATTTTAGGAGGAGTTGTCCTGAAACCCTCCCCTGCCCCTCCCAAAGGGAGGGGTTTTTCCACGCCTTGTTTCCCCTCCCTTTGGGAGGGGCTATAAAGGAGTTCTTCCACGCCTTGTTTCCCCTCTCTTTGGGAGAAGTTAGAAAGGAGTTCTTCCACTCCTTGTTTCCCCTCTCTTTGGGAGAAGTTAGAAAGGGGGTTTTCGACTCTTTGTTTCCCCTCCCTTTGGGAGAGGCTATAAAGGAGTTCTTCCACTCCTTGTTTTCCCTCCCTTTGGGAGGGGTTAGGGGAGGGTTTGGACACCAATTGAAGTTAATTTCTTGATTTGCCGTACATATTTCGTAGCAGTCATTGGCGTTCGCAAATTGCAACATGAAGCAGCAAGTTAATAGCAGGTATATTCTTGTAAGCATCGTATTTTTCATGGTTGAGAAGAAGGAATATAAGCATTTTTTGGGAAGATGAGAACATAAAATTTAGCGAAAACTTTGTCAATGAAACATCCCGATTTGTCGGTGACGGTTGCAAACCTTGACAATAGTTGAAGCGGAAACGGAGAATCAGAGAGATAGAGAGATTTTTTTGTTTATTATTTCACTAACATCCAAAGCCTCTATCAAGAATCTCCAGTTTTCTGCATCCACTTCCAAAAAATCACCGCCCCCACAACATAAGCCACCACATCCAAAATATCGCCTCTATAATTCGCTGAAAAATAAGGCAAAACTACTTCAAAGGCAAGACTGAAATAGGCAAGGGCAAAGACTATTTGGAGGGGAGTGAAGCGGTAATTGGGGTTTTGGTAGATTTCTCGGAGGAGGAAAAGGATGATGGTCAGGACGATTGGGAAACAAAGTAGGTCGTCTAAATAGGCGTGGATGTAGGGGAGGAAAATTTGCTGGGATTCCAAAAACTGATTGAAAATGAATAAGAAACAAGCAAGAATAAAAAGAGGGCAGCGGAGTAAATTCATGGTCGAATGTAGAGTGAAATTAGGAAGATAAAAAAGCGATGAGCCAAATAAAAAAGGACAACAAACCAAAGTAAATCACCTGAACAGTCAAAATCATTCGCTTCAATGCTTTGACAATCAAATGGTCAGTGGGATGGATTTTCACCCACCCCAAGTCATATAGGGAATGTGATTCTCGTTTTAAGGCTTGTTTGTGGCGTTCTTCTTCCATGATTTCCCCACAATGTTGACACACGTATTTATTCCCATCCGTCCATTCACCGCATACATCACATTTTTTTTGCCAGTGTTCTAATTCACTCATTATTTTAAACTGTTTTAGTAGTAAGTGAACACCACTTTGAGGAGTTGGGTTTGATAAAATTGAATGTTTTTTGTTTTCAAACCCGCATTTTCACTAATTTTAGCCCATGAAAATTCTACAAATCTGCAAAAAGTCCTTATATCCTGCCAAAGATGGTGAAGCAATCGCTATTCGCACGATTACCAAAGGTTTGTACGAAGCAGGGCATGAGGTGACAGTCTTGACGATTGCGACCTATAAACATCCCTTTGACAAAGAAAAACTGCCCAATTCCCTTCAACAGATAGCCCATTTTGACAGCACTTTTGTCAATACCAACATTTCTTCCATTGCAGCTTTTGTAAATCTATTTTCTTCAAAGTCTTACAGTATTCAACGCTTCTACAACACTGATTTTGAAGCCCAAATCATTGATTATTTGCAGCAAACGGATTTTGATGTGGTGCATTTGGAAGGCGTTTATTTGGCGACTTATATTCCTGCGATTCGCCAAAACTGCAAAGCACCGATTGTGATGCGGGCGCACAATTTGGAGTTTGAGATTTGGGAGCGATTGGCTGCCGAACAGACGAATCCTTTGAAATGGTGGTACATGACTTTATTGGCAAAACGCATGAAAAAATTTGAATTGGATAGCCTGCAATTGTACGATGGATTGGTGCCGATTTCGGTGGTTGATGAACGGCAATGGAAAGACTTTGGGTTTTCAAAACCTTGTTGGACGATGGCGGGGAGTATTGATTTGAAGGACTATCCTTTGGCTGAAAAAACTATTGTTGATGTTCCTTCGGTATTTTTTATTGGTTCATTGGATTGGATGCCGAATATTGAAGGACTGCAATGGTTTTTTGGAGAAGTTTGGAGTCAGGTCATTGAAGTGTTTCCTGACCTTCAATGTTTTATTGCAGGGAGAAATGCACCTGATTGGTTTTTGAAGCAGCAGATTCCGAATGTGGTTTTTGTGGGAGAAGTACCGAATGCGGTTGAGTTTATGCAGTCAAAAGGGGCGATGATTTGCCCGCTTTTTTCGGGTAGTGGAATGCGTATCAAAATCATTGAAGCGATGGCTTTGGCGAAACCGATTGTGGCGACAAGTATTGCAGCAGAGGGAATCAATTGCAGTTCGGGTGAAAATATTTTGATGGCAGATTTGCCAAAAGCGTTTGCGGGGGCTTTGTTGAAATGTGTGGAGAGTGAAATTTTCGCAGGGAAAATTGGAGAGAATGCGAGGGAGTTTGTTGTGAGGGAGCATGATACAAGAGAATTGATTGAAGGGTTGGTGGGTTTTTATGAGGGGGTGATTGGCGGGAAATAATTGGTGTAAATCACTATGAAGGAATATAAACAATTAAGTGCTTTTCTCTTGTTTCAAATAACGACAACATACGAAGAAATGCTTTTCCTATTGAACACAACTGTTCCCAAATTATTGACTCCCAAATCCAGTTCAGCCTCCTTTTGATTGGCAGTTTGAAAGCTCGGAGTGGCAACTTCATAGACTACTTCAATGACATATCGACCATATTTGAGATGAAGCAGATTGACTCTATTTTTCTTTCTCACCCACCATCAAAAAATAGATTCCCCTCCCATAAGTCGCTGCCACCAATTTTCCCGTTTTTTCGTGCAAATCTAAATCCATGACCGGTACATTCGGCAAATTGCTGCCCAACATTCCCCAAGATTGCCCTAAATTATGAGTCACAAACACGCCCAAATCAGAAGCCACATACAAAGTCTGTTCATCTTTGGGATCTATAACCACCGCATTGATAGGAGCTTCGGGAATATTACTCGAAATATCTATCCACGTTTTGCCACCATCTTCGGTACGAAAAATGTGGGGTGTATAATCTGCCTGCCGATATCCTGAAAAAGTCAAATAGGCAATATTCGGGTTTTTGTGATTTACTGCAATAGCCGATACCCAGCGTTTGGGTAGGCTTTGCGAGAGAAAAGCCCATGTTTTGCCGCCATCCTGCGTATTCCAAACATTTCCATCATCTGTACCGACATACAGCACTTCCGTTTGACTCGCTGCTACTGCAATGGTCGTAATCGTTCCATACATCAAATTACCCGTGCTTGGACCATCCGTCATGTCACTACTCATTGGTTTCCAAGACAAACCTCGGTCATAAGATTTGTATAAGCGGTTTGCTCCAAAATACAAAATCCGTACATCTTCCAAATCTTGTACAATAGGCGTATTCCAGTTTTTGCGGTCAAAAGGGTCAATCCCTTCCATACATGGCACGAAAGTATCACCACCATCAACCGCCCGATACCAGTTGCCGTATTGATGTCCTGCGTAAATATAATCACTGTTTTCGTGGTCAACCAAGACCTGAAAACCATCTCCCGACAAAATCTGCTCCCACTTATTAGGAGCTGCAAAACCCGTTCGAATGACGCCATTATCTTGTGATCCACCATATAATTTATCTGGGTTCTTAGGGTCAATCGCACAACTGTAAAACTGGGTAATGGGTAGATTTTGAAGGTGTTGCCAAGTTTCGCCACCATCCATTGAAGTATGAACACCGCCATCATTGCCCGACACCAAAAACTGACTGTTTTGAGGATGAATCACCAAACCATGTTGGTCCACATGCACACCTTGTTCTGCAGAGGTGTTGAGCCAAGTTTCTCCGCCATCTACCGACTTCCAAATATCCAAACCCAAAGCATACACGATGTCAGGATTGTTGGGGTCAATTCGAATATTGCCAAACCACCAACCATAAGTGATGTACATTTCCACCAAATCTTTGTCGTTTACTTGCCGCCAAGAATCGCCATGATTGTCTGTGCGAAAAACCCCCTTGAAGTCACCGTCTTCGCTTGCATAAATGGCATAAGCAATACTGGGATTTGAAGCCGATATTTGCACGCCAATTCGCCCCACATCGTAGCGAGGCAAACCATTGGTCAATTGCTGCCAACTGTCACCTCCATCCAAAGAACGGTACAAACCCGAAGTTTTGCCGCCGTACTGTCTGTGGTCAGGTCGGCGAGTACGCTCCCACATTGCCGCAAAAAGCGTGTCGGGCTGTGTGGGATGAATCACTACATCTACACAACCTGTTGAGTCCGAAACATACAAGACCTTTTCCCATTCCTTGCCGCCATTTTCGCTGCGAAACAAACCCCGTTCGGGATTGTTGGCGAACAAACCACCCATTGCAGCGACAAAAAGACGATTTTTGTCTTTCGGATTTACTGCAATGCGTCCGATATTGCGGCTTTTCTCCAAACCCATGTATTGCCATGTTTCCCCTCCATTTTGAGATTTAAAAACGCCAATGCCATCGTAGGTGATCGAGCCTCCTCCCCCATTTGGTTCACCCGTTCCGACATACAAAGTCGCTGCATCAGAAGGTGCAATCGTCAATGCTCCAATGGACAAACTCAATTGGTCGTCGAAAATGGGTTGCCAAGATTTTCCTTGATTTGTGGATTTAAAAACACCTCCTGTGGCTGCTGCCGCAAAAATGGTATTCAAATCGTTGGCGGGCATGACTACATCTGTGATGCGTCCTCCAATATTGGTCGGCCCTGCAAATGTCCACTTCAAATCGGAAGTTTGTGCGGCTCGTTTTCGGGCATCTTCGGCTTGCATCAGGGCATTGATATGCGCTTGTTGATTCGGTGCTTTGTTGGGGTAGGCTCTTTCTGCAAAAAAGGGAGCAGGTTTGGCAGTTCCTCGCTCGTTTTTGGACAAAAGAGTGCTGTTTTCGACTGTTTGGTGGGAGTCAAATTGACAAGCGGTGAGGAATACGGCTACAAAGAGTAGAAAAGATAGGGTTTGTGTTAAGATTTTCACGATACTGAATTGTCATTCTAAATTACAAAATTTGAAGGACTTTCAAAATAGTATCGTATGGGAGGTCAGAAAAAATGCTTGATTGACTAACCTGTTGCAGATTTTGCAATTATTCAATCATTTCTTCTACAATAATACTTTTTCTCTTGGTATGCTTAAAGCATCTTGTGGTGGGTTTCTAAAAATAGAATATGAGGTTAAATTTCAGCGAAATATTGCCATATTAAAAATACACTTTTTTTGTAAATGAACAAAATGCAAAAACTCTCGAAGCCTATCCCTAAGACTCCGAGAGTGAAAAAAATTATGCTATCAATATATGTTGTTTTCCTACACAAGACTTCGGAAGTTTATACTTTGGACTTCCATGATTCTGTTACCAAGAATAAATTCTTGCAAGAACGAAACTTCCGAAGTCTATACATCAATGGTTTCTATTTGACTATCATTTTCGCCTGTACTTGTCCTCCTTCAAACTGAACGACACACAAGTACATTCCCGATGCAAGGCGATTGCCATTGAAGGTCAATTGGTTTTCTCCTGCAAAAGCAGTTGTGTTTTGTTGGTGAACCATCTGTCCGTTCATATTGAAAATTTGCATCCACACATTGCTGGCTTCTGGCATATTGAAGCGAATGGTGGCTTGGTTTTCAAACGGATTCGGATAGATTTGAAGAGATTGTTGAATGGCAGTTAGTTCTGTTTCTTCAATGGAAGTCGAGAATACATCTGAGAATTGTAGATTGCTAATATTCAATGCAAAATCTTCGAAATCAGTGCCGTTGCCTTTGACGCTGAACACGACTGAAACAACATCTGTCACATCTTCTAAAATAGCTCCATTTGCATTTTGAAAGCCTGTGAAAGCAAGTTCGTAGTCAGAAGTTGTTTCGGTCAGTTCGATGTGGGTTCTGAATTGGTCTGCCCATGCTTCAATGCCTGCTTTGGTCAAGGTGATTTCCACTGTTCCCCTACCGCTTGCCGCAAATTGAAGGGCATTGAAGGCACTCAAATCGAGGCTTTGATTGGCAGTTTTGAGCATTTTGAAAACCGAAATGTAGTTTTTTACGCTTCCTTCTAAGTTGATTCCACGTTCCAAAACCAAAGTTTTTTCTTCGATAACATCAGTTGGTGTGTGCGCCAATACTTCGTAGTTGGTGATGTCAACTCCTTCGGCTACATAGTCCAATCCCCACGGTGCATCGGCGGTATAAAGTACGTCAATTTGTGCGCTGTGATTGTTTTGAAGTGAAAAACCTAAGTCAAAAATACCGCCTGTCTCGATAAGAAGGGTTTGGTATTCATCGCCAGACAAGGTGACGGTTTCTTCAAAGTCGATGCGTTCGCTGGTCTCAGTGACGGTTTTATTTCCCTTCAAAATAAGAGAAGTCGCTTGGTTGGTATTGCGGATGCTGAGGTGAAGTGTTCCGTTTTGGTAGTAACCATTCTGCACAAAAACGGCAGGTAATGCTGGTGCTATGTTTGCATAAACCACTTCATTTTCTTGACCCATTGCTGCCAAAATATCGCCAATGATTTTTTGGGTGTAATGTGGAGCAGTGGACCAAACTTGAAAGTTTTGATAGTTAGCACCTGTTGGGTATTGTTCGATGACCCAGTGGTTTTCGACTACTCGTTGGCCTTCGTTGTTGGTGTAAACGGAAAATGAAATGGCATATTCGAGTTTGCCGTTTGGCTTGCGGATGGTAGATAGAATGAACGCTTTGCCGTTTACATACGCAAAACGGATATTGTCCAGGCTACCGCCGTTCAATCGGTCACAGATGGCTTTGGTGTGGTCATAGACGCTGCCTTCGGTGCTTGTGGCAAGCATTGCTGCCATACGTGTATCTTCATTGAAGTAGTCCACTGCAAATACTTCTTGTGCATTGGTGATTCCCAACAAATCTTCTGGGGTGGTGATGTAGGCTTCTACATTTTCAAAAGGATGGGTGGGAATGAAATCTATGAGGTCAGAATTGCTTTTGGTGTTTGTTGCCGAAGCAATGCCGAGTTTTTGTTGTTTGGTTTTTGCATCGAAAGGCTGCAATGCTTTGGTGTTGTTGTAGTTGATGCGCTCCGTTTTGGTCCGTTGGAAGTTGCGTTTGGCAATTTTTGAAGCCAAGTCCCCATTGCTTTCCAATCCACTGTCATTTCCGCCATCTACATCTTCTGCTACCTTGGTGATGGAATTGATACTTTCTGTTTGAATGGCTGTGATTGGATTGGCGGTTACATAAAAAATGGCATCGTTGAAGTCGTTGTCACAACTTGCATAGTCTCGGCGAATGTCTTCAAATCCAAATACGATTAAGTTTTCGCCATCGTCTTCCAATAGCACGATGTGGTCACGAAGGGTTTCGGTTTCTTCTGGATTGAAGTCTGGATTGCCGTATAAAATCCAATTACCTGTGGTTACACCTCCTTGGTCGGTACTTCCGGTACTTCCGCCGTTTCCATTACCATTCCCGTTGTTTCCATTCCCGTTGCCATTTCCATTGTTCCCATTGCCATTTCCATTGTTTCCGTTTCCGTTGCCGTTGTTTCCATTTCCTCCATCGTTATAGGTGCTTCCATCCCATCCATCGGCGATCAACACAAAACCAATGCCGGTACCTGATGTAAAACTGCCAAGATGCACCTTGTCGCCAGTATTGAGTCCCCCGCCGCTTCCGTTTTTGGATACGTTTGGAAAAATGATGGTGATGTTTTCGGTAGTTGGAGCAGTTGTTGGGGGATTGGCTATATCATAAGTATAGAATCCCAATACATTTTTGTAACCTGCGCCTTCGTCTATGAATGTCACCCACACATCTGCATCATCGGTCAAAAGAATGTCTGTTTCTACGCTGTCTGCAATGTATTGCGGATTGAAGTCAGGCACAGGAAAACTTTCAGGTAGGGAGGCTGCAATGTTGGTGAGCAAATCTGCATCTACGACATCTGGTGTCAGCAAGTAATCAGGAACCCCGTCACTGTTGTAAGTACCTAAGTATTGAAATGTTTGTGCATTGGCTACAATGCTGAACAAAAGGGCTACAATGAGGGTGGATAATTTCATTTGATGTATCATTTTTTGGGCTTAATTTTAATGTGTGTGTGTTAATAAAGTTACTTGTTGAAGTAATTGATGATTATATTTTTAAGTAGCTCTACTTCTTTGGGTCTTTAGAAATAATTACCAAAGAAGTGAAGAAAAATTTGTTTTGTAAGTCCATGGTTTGGAATTTATTTTTTCTTAAATCCCGTCCGGGTCATGTTTCCCCAACCGACATTCTTGTTTCGCCATAGATCAAAGTTGCCTTTCAATGCCCAGTAGGTAACTCTCGGATGATAGATGATGGGTTCTGCCATTGCGGTGAGCGTCAACATCAATATATCCTTGACTTCTCTGTACTTATAGTAAGATTTCTCTTGGGTATAGATGGCAAATATGGAAAAGAATGTCGAAAAGGTGTAAACCAATAATAAGAGTGCAAAGAAGAACGGCCAATTCACTAAGCCCAACAAAGCTACGAGGATAAAAAATAAAATTCCGCCCGCTTCGATGAATGGTGCCATCCATTCGGCGAATAACCAATATGGGTAGCTAAGCATCCCCAAGACACCATATTTTGGATTGAAGAACATTTTGCGGTATATACTCAGACATTCTATTGTTCCCCTTGTCCATCTGTGTCTTTGACTTCCAAGAATCTTGTAGTTGTCAGGGGCTTCTGTCCAGCACAAAGGCTCTGGAATGTAGCCTACTTGGTATTTTTCTTTGCGGTCACGCATATATACGTGCATCCGCATGACCAATTCCATGTCTTCGCCTACGGTGTCGTGCTTGTAGCCTCCTGCTGCGATGGCGGTATTGCGGTGAAACAGTCCAAATGCTCCCGAAATCAAGAGTAATCCATTGATGGCACTCCAAGCAGTTCGCCCTAATAAAAAAGCTCTGAAATACTCAATCACTTGAACACGAGCTATAAAGCTCTCTGGAGCTTTTACTTGTATCAATGTTCCTTTCTTAATCAGTGCATCATTGACCAGCCACACAATCCCTCCAACGGCAACCATTTTTTTGTCGCCCGCTTGCATAATTGGTCTTATCATCTTCAAAAAAGCGTCGGGTTCGATGATGCAGTCCACATCAATACAGGCAAAATATTCGCTATCAGCTACGTTCATTCCCGCATTGATGGCATCTGCTTTGCGTCCGTTTTCTTTATCTACAAAAATCAACTTGCTAAAAGCAGGGTTTTTCGATTTGTAAATGCCTCTTACTTTTTGTGTAGGGATTCTTTCGTTGTAGAAATAATCAATCTTGTACAAATCATACGCATCAATTGCCTTTTGAACTGTATCGTCTTTGCTGCCATCGTTCACTACAATCACTCGCAAGTTGCTGTAATGCAGCGACAAAAGTGAGCGAATATTGTCCACAATGGTCATGGCTTCGTTGTAGGCGGGCGCAATGATGGCAACAGAAGGCAACATTGGAGAAGTAAGCAGTTCTTCGTAGTCTGTCACTTCTTGTTGCTTTTTGTATTCTTTCACTATTTTTGCCGAAACAAATGCAATGATGATATAAGAAGACATGATAAAGACGGCATAAAAAAATACACCGTATTCAAAGAACTGCATCAATAGGTTCAATATGTAGTAAAGGGTTTCCACCTATTTAGTATGTTTTTTGTGCGTGTTTGATAAGCATTTGAATATCTTCCGATGATTTTCCCTTCAATTCCTCCAATCTTTGAGACGCTTTTTCCCCAATCACAGTCATTGCCTTAGCGATAGCCAATTGAAGGTCATAGTTTTTGATGCTAAACTGTTGTTCAAAGAAAGAAAGATTTTCGTCAGAAGTCAAGGTTTCCAATGTTTTGATAATTTCTATTTTCAGTTGGTTGTCTTCTGTTTCGTTGAATACATTTATGAGCGGTTCTATTGCTTCTTCTGTGCCAATAATAGACAAAGCTCGAATGCTTGCCAACTGTATTGCTTGACTATCATTGAGCAAAAACCGTGCAACTTTTGGTGCCAACTCTGCCTGTTGGAAAAATCCTGACATTTTTATTACAAATTCGACCACATTTTCGTTGTCACTGTCCATCCATCTATCAAAATTTGGAACTTCTTCCATCGGCAACTTTGACAACATACTGTGCATTCGGTATTGGTGCCAGTCGGTCAATAAGCCTTTGTAATTGTCCAAAAATGCGAGAGGGTCTGTAGATAACTGAATATGGGCTACCATTGCAGCTTCGTTTATTTTGGGATGCTTGTGACCTACCAAATCAAAAATAAGAGGGTAGGCATCCACAATATTCATCACACTAAGTGCATAAATACCCTTAACGACTACCTGCCAATTGCGGTTTTTTAGCTGCTTTAAAGATTCCTCCTTGAAGCCCAAGGTCAAATAAAGTTCTCTTAATTTTGAAGCTGATTTTCCTGCAATGTATTTGTGCATAGAAAGAATTTCTGTCAATAGGAGTTCTCGGTGCAAGGGTTTGGAAATGTCTTCTAAACTGAGTGCTAGGTTTTGTTCTTCGCTTGCATCCAACATTTGCAACATATCATCCTCATAGTCGTCAGATACAAGTTCGGCAATATAATGTTGGTATTTTTCAGTGAGCAAGTCCATTTCTGCTTGCTTTTTGTTATGTGCCAGTCTGCGAAGGCAGGTGATACTGACCAAAGAGACACTCATTACGACAAAACTTGCTATGGTGAGGTAGAGATAGTACAAAACGACTTTTTCGTCGTAATGTGTAAAAAGATTTTCTTTTTCATCCAATGCAATGTCTTCCGCCGTAATACCCAAAACCTCTTTTTGTGTCTGTGCCATCAATGTTGATTGAAAACACAAGAACAATAAGAAAGAACAACAAACTTTTGAGAGTTGCTTCATGGGTTTGGTAATAGTAGTTGGTTCAGCATTAAAAAAACGTTTTTAATCTCTATCTTTTAGACTACCCAAAGTCCACAAAGTTACTTAAAACCGATGTGTTAGTGCAACATTTGTAGATAAAATAGATGTTTTTCGCTGTTCACCATTTGTTGTCAATTCATAGCCAACTGCAATCGTTGCGTACAGTCTATTACTTAATCCTTTTTTCACTCCTATGTTTATGTTTTTAGTATTGGTTCTCAAGGCATCTAATGCTTCAAAAGCCTGTATGTCCCTTTCCGTTGTACCGACTGTAGCATCCATAAATATGTAGTTGTGTTCGTCTTGCAAGTATCTTCTGAACCGAAACCGATGTGTCTGGCCATTGAAGCGTCCTGCCTTGATTAGCGAAAAACGGTAGTTTGCCCAGATGCTATGGGTATATTTTCCAATAGACAACACTCCCGCCAATATAGGTGTATTGCTGTCAAACAAAATATACCGAAATCCTCCTTCTAACTCCAAGTCATTTTTGACATTGTGGAAAAGCGATGCCGCCAAAGTATAGTTTGCAAAAAGCACTGATTCAGAATAAGCCAAAGACAAAAACACATAGTTGCGGTTGCTAAATTTGGGATAAATCTCGACTTCAAACTGTGTTCCCTTCAAATCGAAGCGATTGGAATAATTCAACCTTGCACTCAAAGGCATATCAGGGATATTTCTGTAATACTCAAGACTCGCAAATTGCCATTTTGTCTGATTCGACAGTAAAAAATCCGTATTATTGCTGAGTTGAATATGTTCATTGAAGTTGGATTGCTTATCTGATTCTCGCCATTTTTCTACCGTTTCTTTAAATTGCAAAACGTCCTCGTTGTCAGGATATTTTACCAGTAATTCCTCAATTTGCTCCAATGACTTTTCATACTGTTTGTTCCATGCCAAAACCCTCGATAGCATCAACTGTGCATCAAAGTGATGGTTTTGAATCTCAAGAATATTTTGCAGTTGTTCGATGGCCTCGGTATATTCCTTTGCATAAGCAGTTATTTTTGCTTTTTCAAACAAAGTATCTATATCTACCTGCGCCTGCAAATCATTGAATAACAGTAATTTTAGTATACAAAAGGTTAAAAACTGCATTTTTATGATGGGGTGAATTCTACTCATAAGAGGTTGAATTATTCTAATCCAATGTTTTAATCAATCTTTTTATTCTACTCACCAATTCATTGGGTCTGAATGGCTTTTGCATATAATCGCTTGCCCCTAAATCAAAAGCTTCTACAATCATCGGCTCATCGCCAACAGTGGATAAAACCAGAATGGGGACATCCCTTTCAGAATTCCTTCTTATATGTGTAATCACTTCAAAACCAGTCGAAAAAGGCATGTACAAGTCGGTAATTACGATATCTGGGTTTTCTGTCTCAAAAAGCTCAACAGCTTGAAACCCATCATTTGCCGCAATTACCTCATAACCCGCTTTTTCCATTTTAAATACCAAAGCCTTCAAAATCATCGGCTGGTCTTCAGCAATGAGAATTTTCATGTATGTGTGTGTAATTTTAGTTGTTGTTATTTTAATGTATTTCTCATAAACAATTGAATTTTAAGATATTTGACAGAATATTAGTAACAGAAAGAGTATGATTTCAATAAACTATGCTGCCATCTGACTATGCCCTTGGTTATTAGTAATCAATCGTTTGGTTCTAATTACCAATTCATTAGGTCTATAAGGTTTTTGAACAAAATCACTTGCTCCCAAGTCAAAGACATCTACAATCGTTTGTTCCAAGCCTACATTTGACAAAACCAAAATTGGAACACTGCTGCTGCAATTTTTTCGAATATACGTAATCAACTCGAAGCCTGTCGAAAAAGGCATATAAAGGTCAGTAATGACCATATCTGGTTTTTCTGATTCAAAAAGTTCAATGGCTTGCTGCCCATCTATCGCTGCAATTACTTCATAACCTGCTTTTTTCATTTTAAAAACCAATGCTTTCAATATCATTGGTTGGTCTTCTGCAATAAGAACTTTCATATAATTAATCATTTGTTGGTATATAACTCTTCCATCTACTTCAATCTGTTTTTTTTGAAGCAATAGTAGTAGCTAAGTTTAAAGTTGTGTTGTTTGAAAAAACTTGATTAGGAGTAAGTAGTGTCCATCACCAAAGGTCAATTTCCTACTTGCTATAAACTAAGCAAGCTACGTGCCAATTTTAAAGAAGTTCCCTTTTTTTTAAGACAAAATGTTTTTTTGACATTTCTATGATTTTAACCTTGACAACCTGCTTATTATAATCATATTTGTGACTGTGCTACAAAGAAAAAGTAACAGTAAAAAATGGTCATTTAACAAAATCTGTGAAATGAGACTCCACAAAAATTGTCAAAGAACCGAAAAATTTAAACTGCTGATTAAATGCGTAACACCATTTTGCAGAAATACAGCAGAATAGCACAAGAAATAAAGTTTTCTGCAAAAAATCAATTTTATCAATGACCGAAGTCATACAACAAACAAGCAAAATAAGCGACTTTTGCTTACCATTATGAAGACACAAACAATCCAACATATCGAAACTTCACACATGCAGACACCCGACTGCTATCACTGTGGTTTGACCTGCAAAGACACCAGTATTTCTACTAGCAGCCCAACTTCAGAAAACCCTTTGTACTTCTGTTGCGAAGGCTGCAAAAGCGTCTATGAAATACTCGAAGGCAATGGGTTGTGTACTTACTACCAATTGAAGGAAGGCGAAGAACACCTTTCTGTAAACACCTTTTTCGCAGATCAATACGATTTTTTAGATCTTCCTGAAGTCCGCCATAAGTTGATAGATTTTTCAGATGACCAACAAACCAAAATTACTTTTTCGATTCCCAACATGCACTGCACAGCCTGTATTTGGCTCTTAGAAAACCTCCGAAAAATACAGCCCGCAGTGTTGCAATCTAAGGTTAACTTCATAAAAAAGGAGCTTTATGTTCAGTTTCATGAAAGTCAACTATCCCTCAAGTCCTTGGTGCAAATGTTGGCGCAAATTGGTTACGAACCCAGCATCAACCTCAACTCACTCAGTGAAAAACAAACGGAAGCGGTCGGTTTAGGTAAGGTATTTTACTACAAGTTGGGAATTGCAGGTTTTTGTTTTGGCAATATCATGCTCTTGAGTTTCCCCGAATACTTGGGACTGGACAAGACCTTTGATGCCGATTTTCACCAGTTTTTTGGCTACCTCAATTTGGGGCTGGCCATGCCTGTGGTGGCTTACAGTGCATCGAACTACTTTCAATCCGCATGGAACGGTATTCGCCGAGGTAATTTACCGATTGATGTGCCTATTTCTTTGGGAATCTTGTCTTTATTGCTGCAAAGCATGCTAGAGATAATCTCACAATCAGGGGCGGGATATTTGGATTCTTTGGCGGGTTTGATATTTTTTCTGTTGATTGGACGTTGGTTTCAGCAAAAGACTTACGGACGAATTTCCTTTGAACGGGATTACCAATCCTATTTTCCGATTGCAGCTATTCGACGGGAAGAAGGAATCGAAAAAAGCGTACCGATTGACCAATTGCAGGAAAACGACCTGATTGTGGTTCGCAGTCAATCCTTGATTCCTGCCGATGGAATTTTGTGGAAAGGCGAGGCAAGGATTGATTACAGTTTTGTGACGGGCGAAGCAGAGGCGGTGAAGGTAGAAGCAGGTAAAACAATTTTTGCAGGAGGACGGCAATTGGGGCAGGCGATAGAATTGAAACTCACCAAAAAAGTATCGCAGAGTTATCTCACCCAATTGTGGAACAATTCAGCTTTTGATAAGGATTATACGACTACAAAGGAAGAACAATCGCTGAGTTTACTTGCCGATAAAATAGTGCCATTTTTCACCCCCACGATTTTGCTGATTGCCTCAATTGCAGGACTTTATTGGTGGTCAGTTGTGGGTTTTGCCAAGGCGGTTCAAATATTTGCAGCCGTGTTGATTATCGCCTGCCCTTGTGCTTTGGCTTTGGCAACGCCTTTCACGCTTGGCAATGCTTTGCGGATTTTGGGGCGAATGGGTTTTTATGTCCGAAATACGGCAGTCGTTGAACATTTAGCGGCAATTGACCATATCGTTTTCGATAAAACAGGCACGATTACCCAATCTCAAAACAATGCTGTTCTATATGTTGGAAAGCCTTTGACCGTCAATGAAAAGCAAATGATTCGCACATTGACCCGACAATCGGCGCATCCTATCAGCCGCCAAATTTGTGAGTCATTGCAGCAGGATGCTCCTATTTTAGAATTGGCTATTTTTGGAGAAAGTGCAGGGAAGGGAATTGAAGGAGAAATAGAGGGGCAAAGGTTAAAAATTGGTAATGCGGCTTTTGTGGGTGAAGCGGTTTATGATCTATTTTCCCCCAATGAAACCCACGCTTTTGTGAGCTTCAATGGCGAAACAAAGGGCTATTATAGTTTCTCCAATGCTTATCGAGAGGGCTTAAAGGAGGTCATTGAAGGGCTGCAAAAAGGTCATCAAATTTCAGTGATTTCAGGCGATAAAGACACCGAACGGACAAATTTGCAGCAGTTATTCGGAAAGGACGCAGTGTTGCTTTTTGAACAATCTCCTCAAAACAAACTGGATTACATTGAGGCTTTGCAGCAAAAAGGGCAAAGGGTGGTGATGATTGGTGATGGACTGAACGATGCGGGGGCTTTGCAGCAAGCGAATGTTGGCATTGCAGTTTCCGAGAACATCAACAATTTCAGCCCCGCTTGTGATGTGATAGTGGAAGCAAAACGATTTGGACAATTAGTTGATTTTGTGACGTATAGCGAGGAGGTGGTGAAGGTAGTGAAAGGGGCATTTGTGCTGTCGTTTTTGTATAACTTTATTGGGATAGGCTTTGCGGTTCAGGGTTTCTTGTCGCCAATTGTAGCGGCGATTTTGATGCCCTTGAGTTCGATTACAGTGGTAGTATTTGGGGTGGGGGTAAGCTATTTTAAGTCAAACGTTTTGAATAGGGATTCGATTTAAGATAAATCATATTTGATATTTGATATTTGATATTTTATATTTTTAATGTCACATATCTAAAATCCTGTAATCGTGCATCTTAAATTCGTGCATTAGTAAGAAGGAAATGTAAAGAGTATGAGCAAAATCACTTTGATAGCCTCCACCTTTATTTGGTGCGGTTTGTTGTTGGGCATCTCCTTTATGGAAGCTCCTTTGAAGTTTCAAGCTCCGAATATCACCCTCGAATTGGGTTTGGGCATTGGTCAATTGGTGTTCGGTGTACTGAACAAAATGGAACTGGTTTTGGCGGTTTTGATTGCAGGCTCTTTGTGGATGATAAAACCGAGCAAAAGAATCAATATCGCTTATGGCATCATTATCGCCATTTTGTTGGTACAAACTTTTGTGCTGCTTCCCTTTTTGAGCGAGCGAATTGTGATGATTCAAAATGGACAAATGCCACCTCAATCGCCTATGCACTGGTACTATATTGTGGCGGAAGTCGTCAAATTGGGGCTATTGCTATTTGGAGGGATTGCTTTCTTGAAATCTTGGAGATGAAACTTTTGAAGTTTTCTATGTAAAATTCACTCCTACAATGAGGCTGAAATTCTTGTAAAAATAAACTTCAAAAGTTTTCAAAAATACGGTAGAAATGAACACGAAAAAAGCCATTGAAGGTCGAGCAGATATTAAAGTCTTGATTGATGATTTTTATACGAAGGTGAGGGAGGATGAAGTGATTGGTCATTTTTTTACGGAAGTGGTGCAGCTTTCGTGGGAACATCATATTCCTGTGATGTACGATTTTTGGGAGGCGGTTTTGTTTGGTGTGGGCGGTTACAAGGGCAATCCTGTATTGAAACACATTGCTTTGCACCAAAAAGAAGCCTTGACTCAAGCGCATTTTAGTCAATGGAAAAAGTTGTTTTTCGAGACTTTGGACGCACATTTTGAAGGAGAAAAAGTGGAGGACGCAAAGAAGAAAGTCGAAATGATGGAGCGTTTGATGTTGTATAAAATTGAAGCGAGTGAGAGTCGTTTTTTTGTGCAGTGAGAAATTGAAGCATAAAGTGTCGGTATTGAAGGTAGTAAAAGCTGAGGGTAAAGCGTTTGTCGAAAAAATAGTGATTTTTGACTTTTTGAAAGGGAAAGAAAAATCCTTTTGCTAATTTTACCCCTTCAATACTTCAATAGAAACAGCATCCCATGAAATATGATGAGGTCAAAGGCTTGATAGCCAACTCTCCTACTATCAAAATGTTGCGTGCTTTTAGTGCGCCATTGATTATCAGTTTTTTGTACCAAGAATTCAAACAAAAAAATCGCATTGCCATTTCGAGTTACGAATTAATCAACCGATTGGCGGATACCATCGAACTCTTGGATAGCAATGAGTTGAGTTATTTAGGAACAGAAGAAACCGACCCTTTGGCATTGGCACAACGCTACATTGCCGCTTGGTGTCACGAAGACAACCGTTATCTGACCCGCTATCCCGATGAAAATGGCGAACCAATTCACGAATTGACCTCACACACCGAAAAGGTTTTTCAGTGGATGGACACCCTAAAAAAACGGGAATTTGTCGGCACAGAATCCCGCTTCAAAGACATCTACCGACTGCTTCGTGAACTCATCGAAAACTCCAAAGCCGACCCCAAACAAAAAATCGCCCAATTGGAGGCCCAACGGGATGAACTGACCCAACAAATCCGCCAAATCAAACGCTCTGGAAAAGTCGAAATCTTCAATGATACCCAAATCAAGGAACGTTTCTACAATGTCAACAAAGTGGCTCGTGAACTACTCTCCGACTTCAAAGAGGTGGAACACAACTTCAAAGACATCACCCTCGAAATCTACAAGAAACAAACTCAGGTCGATGTGAACAAAGGGCAGATTTTGGGCTACGCTTTGGACGCAACGGACGAATTGAAGGACTCTGACCAGGGGAAAAGTTTCTATGCTTTTTGGCAGTTTTTGGTGGCGGACAACAAACAGGATGAACTCTTGGAATTGATTGAACAAATGTATGATTTGCTCCGCCAAAGAGACATCCATTATGCTGACAATTTCCTCCGAAAAATCAAGGTTTACTTACATGGCGCAGGACAGAAGGTGATAGATTCCAACCGTTTATTGGCAGACAAGTTGAGCCGAATTTTGGTAGAACGAGATATTTTGGAGCGCAAACGTGCCATTGAAGTCATCAGTGCTATCAAAAATTTTGCGATGGAAAACCCCGAAAAATTCAGTGGGAAACGCAGGTTTATCAGCATTGAAGACCTGCCCGATATCAACTTACCAATGGAACGTCCTTTGGGTGAAAAACCACAAGAGGCCACCTTCCGCAATCAACCGACCGAACTGGGTAGCAATAAATTTGAAGAGGCTGAATTGAGCATCTTGTTTGACCAATTCGAGATGAACCGCCAAGAATTAGAGCAGAACATTGCCGATTTATTGAAGTACCACGCCCAAGTTACCCTTTCGCAAGTGGTGGAATATTACCCGATTCAAAACGGTTTGGCAGAAGTGATTACCTATTTTTCGATTGCTTCAAAGTCGAAGAAACACTTGATTAATACAGAAATTAGTGAGGAAATTGCTTGGAAGATGGAAGGAAAAGGAGAGGAGGATAGTAGTCGGAAGGAGATTCGGTTGCCGCAATTGGTGTATGTAAGGTAGGTTGTGTTTGTGAATTCCATTTTTCAAAATCTAATTTATTGATTAATAGCCAACAATGAACCCAAAACAGCCGCATGATAAATTTTTCAAAGAGACTTTTTCAAGAAAAGAGGTTGCACGAGATTATATAGACCAATTCTTACCTGCTGATATTTCTGAAAACCTTGACTTAAGAACGCTCCAATTATCTGAAACTTCGCATATTGATGAAGAATTACAGGAACATTTATCTGATATTGTTTACTATTGCCGTTGGAAATCGAAGGTGAATGTAAGAGTTAGTTTGTTGTTTGAACACAAAAGTTATCCAGAGAAATATCCTCATTTACAACTACTTCGCTACTTGTCGGGAACTTGGGAATATGATTTGCGAGAACAACAAACTTTGACTGTGACGATTCCTATTATTGTGTATCATGGCAAGAAGAAATGGAACTATAAATCTTTCCCAGCCTATTTCCCGATTTCAAAAATAGGAACAGAAGGCCCACTAACCCGTTATATTCCGAAATTCGATTACCACCTCACCGACTTGACTCATTATACAGATGAGCAGTTATTGGCATTGAAAATGGGATATTTGGTCAATACCTTATTGGCTCTCAAACACAGACGAGAGGATGCCTATATCAAAGCCCATTTTGAACGTTTATTTGTGTATGCAGAACAATATTTGGAAAGTGAAAGAGGTAGAAACTTTTTGGAAATTGTGGTTGTTTATATCCTACAAACCACCGAGCTAAACCGCAAAGAAATAGTAGGTTTGGTTCAAAAATTACCTAAACAATTAAATGATTTGACTATGAGTACTTATGATATGATTCTTTTGGAAGGAGAAAAAAAAGGCAGAAAAGAAGGAAAAATAGAAGCAATCAAAACAACAGTAATCCGAATGATTCGCAAATTTCCAAAATGGTCGAATGAAGAAATTTCAGAATTAACGGGAGCTTCAGTTAATTTTGTAGAGAAGATTCGGAAGGAATTGAAGAAATAATTTCAGTTTTACCTAATTTTGCACCTTATTCACAAAGCCATAAATAACATGAATCCTTCAACTTCAATACCCCCCAACACCGAATTCAACCTCTCCAACGATGCCATTCCTCCTTATTCAATCGTACTTGTAAAACTCTTACAAAGTGTCATTTACGATGAAGACCGCAAGCTTTGGAACTTGTTGATTACCTATCAGCACCAAATCCGCCAATATTTTGCCACCATCGGCGTAGAGTTGCACCTCAATGAGCAAGAAGGATTTGCGTTTTTGAGTCAACCCGAAGAAATCGACACCGAAACCAACAAAACGCCTCGTTTGGTGCGCCGAATGCCCTTGTCCTACGAAGTCACCTTATTGTGTGTCGTATTGCGGGAAGCATTGGAGGAATTTGATGTACGAAACACCGAATCCCGCAAACTATTCATCACCAATCAAGACCTCAAAGAACGCATCGAACTGTTCTTCAAAGACAAAGCCGACAAAGTTCGATTGTTGCAACGTTTTGACACCTATATCAATAGCGTTGTTAGTTTGGGATTTTTGAAGGAAGTGAAGGTGAGAGGTTTTGACGACCAACTGAAAACTTATGAGGTGATGCGGGTCATTAAAGCAAAGGTGAGCAATGAAATTTTGGAGCAAATTCGGGAGAAAATGGAGAAGGGTGTTAAGAAATAACCTATATTCAAGTGAAAAATGTAAGATAGTTTTTTTGCAAATGATGCCGATATTCATTTCGCATTTGAATCAATTCGTCCCTACTACTCCAACAAAATATAAAGGTAAAAACACCAATTTTTGCTCAAGTATTTCCCCAAAATGAGCATCTGAAAAAACAATACCTTTTTCACAATTGGGATAGGTATTCAACAGTAAGTGAAGGCTTTTTAAACGACCAGCAGCACTGTTTTTTACTTCAATCGGGATAACCTTGCCATCTTTCGCAATCAAATAATCCACTTCTGCATTGCTACTTTTGGCATTTCTCGACCAGTAAAACAAATTTTCTTGTCCATTCGCCAACAATTCTTGCCCTACAAATTGCTCGGCAAGCGCCCCCTTGAACAGAGTCAATAGTTGGTTCTTTTGATATTCAACAGCAAGCGACAAGCCACTCAAACGAGCGAGCAATCCAATATCTAACAAAATGGCTTTGAATTTTCTCTCCGAAACACTTGCTGCCAGAGGAAGCCCCGAAGGTGAAGTCGCCCTAACCTTGTGAACAACCCGTGCAGTCGTCAATAGGTCAAATGCTTTTTTGTTGGTAGGACTCGAAAAATCTTCCGATAAACGGGTATATTTAATTTGCTGACCCACATTTCCCACTACCGAAAACAAGACATCGTTCAAACAACGCTTGTCCGAAAAAGGAGCATATTTAGAAAAATCTTGCCGATAAGTTTCAATCAAATCTGTCTGAACCTGTTGGACATCTGCCATTTTTCCAGTGTTGATAAATGCACCCACACATTCGGGCATTCCTCCAATAAAAAAATAACGCTTCAATTCTTCTTGCAACAAATTGTGGATAAATTCGGCTTGTTCTGCAGGTGGACTTTCTACAATTTCAGCAAGGCGTTCTTTCCCCATTGCCTTCAAGAACTCTGCAAAACTCATAGGATGCATATTCATCATTTGCACCCTGCCCACTGGAAAAGGAATGTCCTCTAAGGCAAATTCTAAAAGCGAACCTGCTGCAATGATATGTAAGTCTGGAATTTGTTCATAAAAATAACGAAGAGAGCTGATTGCTTTTGGACAAGCTTGGATTTCATCTATGAAAAGCAAATCTTTCCCTACTTCAATCCGTGTATTGAGAGCAATTTCCAGTTCACTCAAAATTCTGACTGCATCCAAATTTCTCTCAAAAATAGAATGCCAGTCCACTCTTTTTTCCAAATTAACAACATGTAATTGTCCTTCAAAAAATTGTTTCCCAAAAGCACTAATAGACCATGATTTTCCAACTTGTCGAGCACCTCTGACAATCAATGGTTTTCTGTTGTATTGGTTTTTCCAAGCCAATAATTTGGCGGTAATATTTCGTTGCATTTTTTGCTTTTCCACAAAAATACGTAATAGAATTTAGAAATACAAGGCTATTTCTAAACTATTCCTTTAGAAACACAAGGTTTTTTTTGAAGTTTATCTTTGGAAATACAAGGGTGATTTTATGGTAACCAAGTTACTCCGTTAGGAGTACAATATTTGTAGAAAGTCAGCATAAGAGTTACCACAACTCCATTAGGTGTTGAACAACGGCAGTATTTGCTTACTATACTTGTAACCAGTAAATAAATTGGGCGATTACACCTCCACATTCTTATAGCCATCCAAAATATCCTCAAAAATAGCAAACAAACCCTACAAATACCGTATTTTTGCCCCTTTAAAAAATCCAAAACTTCAACAAACCAATGCTTTTCAACAACAACGGCACAAGCAAAAAAAAGCAATCCAGTGGTTTTCGCTTAGATTATGTCGAAATCTTCAATTGGGGAACATTCGATGAGCAGATTTGGCGACTCACTCCAAGCTGCAAAAACTCGCTGCTGACAGGTGCCAATGGTTCTGGAAAAACGACATTGGTAGATGCCATCATCACCCTCCTTGTGCCTCCCTCCAAACGCCACTACAACCAATCTTCAGGCGCAAACAGCAAGCGAGAAAGAGACGAAAGCACCTATACATTAGGGGCTTATGTGACCGTGCAAAACGAAAATGAATTGGGCGCAAAGACGCAATATTTGCGGACTAAAAACGATTTTTCGATTCTCTTGGGCGTATTCTTCAATAGCGATACCCGCCAACATTTCACCTTGGCACAAGTCCGTTGGTTCTCTAACAACTCCTTAAAAAGAGCCTATCTCATCATTCCCAAAGCCTTAACTGTTGAAGACCATTTCACACCTTTGGATACAGCGGGAACTTGGAAGCGGGTATTGAAGAAAAAACACAAGGCAGAAGAATACGACAGCTTCACCAAATACAGCCAAAAATTCTCCAAACTCTTTGGATTGAAGTCCGAAAAAGCATTGACGCTTTTCGCTCAAACGGTGGGAATCAAGGTATTGGGAAATCTCAATGAGTTTATCCGCACCAACATGCTCGAAGAAAGCGACACAGAAACGGAATTTGAAAAACTCTACGCTCACTACGAAAACCTACTCTCTGCCCACAAAGCCATCGAAAAGGCAAAGGAGCAATTGAAGATGTTAACTCCCATCGTACAGGACGGACAGAAATTTCACAAACTGGAGGACAATCTATTGGATTTAAAGGCAATGGAAGATAGTGTTGCGCCTTATTTTGCAGAAGTAAAAGAGAAATTGTACCTCAAAGCAATTGCCCGATTGGAGGGAGACATTCACCGAAAGGCGGCAAAGGTCGAAGAAGTGCGAAAGGAATTGGGCGATTTGGAATTGAAGAAAGAGGAATTGGTGATTGCGAAAGGTAAAAACCGCCTCTATACCCAACTGCAAAACATTGACAAACAGATTCAACTCTTGGGAAATGAGCGCAATAGCCGCCAAATGAAGGCTGACCGCTACAACAAACTCGCCAAAAGCCTCGGCTCAAAAAGCGACCCAACTGAAAAGCAATTTTACAAAATTTTGGACGAAGGCAAAGCCGAAATTGACGAATTGCAGAAAAAAATGGAAGAGTTGCGAGACTTGGAAATTGGCTATCAGGTCAATCTGCAAAACCTACAAAAAGAGTTTGAAGAACTGAAAGAACGTTTTGTTTCGCTGCAAAAACGCTCCAACCGAATCCCGATGACTTCAATAGCGATTCGCCAAAAAATATTGAAAAAACTGAACCTTCGAGAAGCACAATTGCCTTTTGCAGCCGAGCTACTGAAAGTGCCTGAATCGGAAGCAGATTGGGAAAATGTGGTAGAATCTTTGTTGAAACCCATTGGTTTGTCGCTTTTGGTAGAGGAAAAATATTACGATGATGTCACCGATTTTGTGCAGAAAAACGACTTGAAGGGCAAGATTCTGTACGAGAAAGTGAGTGTAGGTTCGGGGGAAATCATGGCTCCAAAGGTGGGAAAAAACAGCATTTTGGCGAAAGTGGAAGTTAAGCAAAACCACATCTTTAGCGATTGGCTGCAATTGTTTCTGCAACAACACTACGATTATGCCTGTACTGCAAAAACAACGGACTTCAAACGAGCTACAAAAGCAGCAACAGTCGAAGGTTTGATTCGCAACGGCTACCAACACCAAAAAGACGACCGTACTGAAAGTATCTCCAAAGAAAACCACATTTTGGGCTGGGACAATCGAGAAACGATTCTGCGGATTCAACGCAAAATGAAGGATTTGGAGAGCGAAATGAAGCAAATACAATCGGTCATTCGTGAAAACAAAAAGGTAGCGTCTGCTCACAACAAAAGGCGTGATTTATTGACTCGTTTTCGTGGCTTTGAGCAGTTTCCCGAAATTGACTGGAAATCGGTGGTGCAAGAGATTGAAAAACAGAAGAAAGAGAAAGAACGATTGTTGAAAAGTTCGGACCAATTGAAGGAATTGGAGCAGCAATTGGAGGAAGTCAAACGAGCCATCAAAGACAAAGAATCGGAGAAAGACCAACTGATTGAAGAAAAGGCAAAGCTCCAAAATACGCTGTCGAATTACGAAGAGGGATTGAAGGAAGCGCAGGAGTTGATTGGAGAATATGAAGACATGAGCTTCAAAAATTACCGCCAAAAATTGAAGTCTTTCATAGGCGAAAAAGCTCCAACGATTTCAACCGTGAACCGCATTGAAGGCAAAGTAAAACGCACTGTGACAGGCGAAAAGGAGAAATTGGAACAGAACCGTTCTAAGAAAGAAGTGGCTTTGACCCGAAGAATGCAGCAGTTTATCAATCCTCCAATGGATGTATTGGAGAAGTACCCAAATTGGACGGCAGATACGGTGAATTTCCGTCCCGATGTGAGTTATTTGAAAGACTATGAGGAACTGTATCAAAAGGTTTTGGATGAAGATTTGCCGCAATACCAAAAACGCTTCAAGGATTGGTTGAACGAGCGTTTGATTTTTGACATTGCCAACTTCAAAACGGCTTTGGAAAACAAGGAATCGGGTATTTTGGATAGCATCGAACAAATCAACGATTCGCTTCGTGGCATTGACTTCAACAGCAATCCGCAAACCTACATAGAGTTGGACATCCAAAAATCACGAGACAATGCGATTCGAGAATTCAAACAGATGCTCCGAGATGCGATGCCCGACCCCGCCAAATTGATTAAGGGCGATGAACAGGAATTGGAGTACAGTTTTCAGAAAATCAAGGTAATTATTGAAGAATTGAGTGCCAATGAATTGTGGCGTAAAAAGGTGACGGATGTCCGCAATTGGCTGGAGTTTGCAGCTATTGAACGCTATCGAGAGGACAATGTGCAGCGTCAATATTATGCTGATTCTCAGGCTTTGTCGGGAGGTGAAAAGGCAAAATTGGCATACACGATTTTGGCTTCTGCAATTGCCTATCAGTTTGGAATTCGACATGAGGACGAACGTCACCGCTCGTTTCGTTTTGCAGTCGTTGATGAGGCATTCAGCAAGGTCGACCCCGAAAATTCGGTCTATGCGATGGAATTGTTCAAGCAGTTGAACCTGCAATTGATGGTCGTGACTCCCTTGGACAAAATCAATTTGGCAGAACCTTATATTCATTCGGTTCATTTTGTGCAGAATAAAAACAAACGCAATTCGGAGGTGTTTGATTTGCCGATGAAGGTGTATTTGGCGGAGAAGGAGCGAATTAGGGGAGCGGAAGAATAGATTTATCCAATCTATTGGTTTTATCAATTTTAGGTTAGATTTTTGCTATATAAAATGCACTGGTGTAAGATTTTATTGCTATTGATGACAAAATTCTTTACATTTGTATAAAATTCTGTAAATGCTTAGGTCAAATTTAAAATATTTGAGAACAAAAAATAAGCGAACTCAAGGTGATATTGCAAAAATATTAGGAGTTAGTCGCATGACCTATGCCAATTATGAAAAAGCAAAATCGGAATTGCCCTCAAACCTTTTGCTAAAAATTGCTCAATACTATAAGGTCACTACTGATACCTTACTGACAAAAGATATTGGTGCGCCACTATTTCGCAAAAGACCCGAAAAAGCGGATAATATATTATCAGATAATATTCGGATATTGCCAATAACAATAGCTCCAAATCAAAAAAACAACATTGAATTTGTCTCTGCTAAGGCAGTTGCAGGGTATGTCTCGGAAATGAGAGAAATAACTTATGTCTCAGAACTACCTCGTTTCTATTTGCCTAATCTACCCGAAGGAAATTATCGTGCTTTTGAGATAGAAGGAGAGTCTATGCCTCCTATTCAAAGTGGTTATATTGTAGTTGGGAGGTTTGTAGAACATGCGAGAGATTTGAAAAATGGGAAGCGTTATATAGTAGCCGTAAGAAATAAAGGGGTAGTTTTTAAAAAGGTAATCAGTGAAATAGATAAAAATAAGTTGCTACTTTTGGCTTCTGATAATTCGGAGTTTATGCCTTATACTGTAAATGCAAAAGACGTTTTAGAGGCATGGGAAATGGTCGCTTTTATTGGATTTCCTGACAAAATTGACATGAATTACATTTTGTTAGACAAATTACACGACATTCAGCAACAAATAGCATTACTAAACGCTGTTAAAGCTTGATAAATATCATGAAAAATAACTTTCTTCATAAACTGGGATATACCACTCAAACTGGGCTTGTTCATAATTTGAATGAGGCTCAAAATAATGTGGAACGCCTATATATTGAGGAAGCCCAAAAATTAGATGTTCCTGCTAATGCTGTCTTTTTTAGGCGTTATTATAGAAAAGAGTCCGACGAACTGCCCTACTTTTCAGTTCCCAGTGTTTGTATTTTCAAGCAAGACGATTCTTTTTTCAATACGCAACCTCATAAAGAATTACATGCGGCTCTTTGGAGTGCTGGAAAAATAGAAATCTATATTATTTATGGTGATACCCGAATTGATATTATTAATGGTAGAAAACCTGCAAAGAGAGTTGGAAAGGATGATGTGACTTTAGAGCATCAAGATTTGATTTTGGCTCAATCTGCGTTAAAAGAGTTTGAAGATACTCGATTTGCAGCACACTTATTCGGAAGCGGTACATTTTGGGAACAATCTGACTTTCAAGAAAAAATTGATAGTAACAGTCAACCTTATGCTTTTCTATTGGATTATTTGATGCAAGTAAGAACGCAGCTTATAGAAATAAAAACGTGGAAACTAAAAGAAGCGACAATAGATAAGTTGTTAATTACCTCTATTTTAATCAAATTCTTGGAGGATATAAAAGACGATGAGGGTAAACATACTCTGAGAAAAATCTATAAAAAATATCGTGTTGCAACTTTTGAGGAAGGGCTTTTAAAGGAAGGGATTTGTTTGAAGATTTTGAGAGATTTATCAAAGGAATTTAACGGCAAAGTTTTCAATACTTTTACAAAACAAGAATTGGTTGAAATTGCTTTGGCTGATTTAACTCCTATTGCTAAATTTTTAAGTGGAAATATTGATATAAGGACAAACCAAGGTTTTCTTTGGAAACAATACAGTTTCAAGCATCTACCTGCCGAAGTCATTAGTGCCATTTATGAAAACTTTATTCAAGCAGAGGCGGAACGAAAAGGAGAGCCCAAAAAAGGAGTTGTTTACACTCCCTTACCCTTGGTTAATTTGTTGATTGACGAGGTAATGCCCTTAGACCAGCCTGAGTTATTTAAAAATAACAGATTTAAAGTTTTAGACCCCGCTTGTGGTTCAGGTGTTTTTTTGGTAGCAGCTTACAAAAGAATGTTGCAATGGTGGACAATTAATAATAATAAATGGAACAAAACAGATGAAATCAAATATCCTACCAAGATAGTAGCCAAGAAAATTTTAGAAGAAAATATTTTTGGGGTTGATATTGAAGAAGTTGCAGCTTTGGTGAGTATTTTTGGATTAACAATTGCTTTTTTAGATAAGCTGACACCAAAAGAGATTTGGGATAATCTAAAGTTTAAAGATTTAAGTGAACGAAATATTCATGGAGTCAACTTTGTGGATTGGGCAAAATTTGCCAAAGAAAAAGAGTTCGATTTAGTCATTGGAAATCCTCCTTTCAACCCTTCAAAAAAAGGAACAATTACAAATGAGGATTTACAAGAATTGTGCGGAAAAAAAGTGCCTGGAAATAAATTGGCTCTTAAATTTTTTGAGGCTGCTTTATTGTTTGGTCAAAAAGTGTGTATGATTATTCCATCGAATGTTTTTTTATACAACAAAAGTGACACTTCACACGAATACCGAAAAGAGGTTTTTACAAAATATACTGTTGAGAAAATTTATGATTTTACACATTTAAGACGTGATTTATTCCATAAAACTGCTGATACACCTGTTATAGCACTTATAGTTGAAAAAGTTCTATCAAAATTTCAAGCTATTGAACACATAGTTGTAAAACGGCAGCTATTAAGTGAAAAGAAAATACGATTTGAAATTGATTATTATGATAAGCATCAAGTACGTTGGAATTGGGCAATTGATGATAAAAAGCAGTTTGTTTGGAAGACGAATTTATTGGGTGGAGGAAGGTTGTTTCATTTGGTTTATCGATTAAGTTTACTGGGGAAATTAGGTGAATTTTTAAACCAAAAGGTAAAAGAAAGAAAATGGGTGTATAATAATGGGTATATAAGTCAATATGGAGATATTTCAAATAATGAACAAGCAAAATTTCTAAATAAAAAACTTAGAATTAAGCCAAGAACTTTTGATGAGTTGGGTAACTATGAAACAGAGTTTATTCCTAAAACAGAGTATTTTTGGAATAAACGGAGTAAAGAATTGTTTGAACCACCACATATTATTTTCCAGTTAGTGTTTAGAAAATCAAAAATTCCAATGGCTTTTGTAAGTGAATATTTATGTTTTAACAGTAGTTTTGTTGGAATATCAGCTCCTGAGAAAGAAAAAAAAGAACTATACAAAATCTATAATAGACTTTTTGAGAATGATATGACCTCTAATCTTTATAGAGCTTTTATTTTAGCCAATAGTTCTAAAGCATTGGTTTATCATGAAACTTCAATTGTTAAAGAAGATATAGACAATCTACCTTATCCCCAAAACGAAGGATATTTAGACCCTTCAAAAGAGGAAGCAATTATTATTAAGGATGTTTTGGAGTTTTACCGTCATCTTGGCAAATCCATCAGTAAAACAGGGGAAATTTTACACACTCCAATTATTCCAAATGAATTAGACGCATTCGGAAAAACTTATTGTGATGCTTTAAATGACATATATGCCGAAGATGGAAATTCATGGCAATCGGGTCAAGTTCTTCAAACCCCAACATTCATAAGTTATCAATTTGGTTTTGGAAAAAATGGTGGTTTGAAAAGGAGAGTTGAAGAAGGTTCTGAATTAGATATAGATATCTTACTCAATAATTTGAATTCCAATCAAGGAATAATTCACAAAAGAATTATCCGCAAATATCAGCATATTGATGGTTATGATTGTGTATTTTTAATTAAACCTAAAAATAGAAGATATTGGCTTCAATCTATTGCATTGCGAGATGCAGATGATACCTTTATGGATTTGAAAAAAGCTGGTTTTTAAAAGTTGAACAATGAATGGAATTGATACATTTCGAGAATTAAAGCCAAATAAGTTAACACAAAGGCTTCTCACTTACATTGGTGATGCCTTTACTTTGTTTACCCAATCAACCGAGTTTGAGAATGTACTCAAAAAGAAGAAGAATGAAAATCAGCACTCAAAGGCTTTTTGTGTATTTATGACTAACCATTGCAAAGCTAAGTATAATTTTCAAGGGGAAAATGCTCAATGGGGAAGTCATACTATTGATATTGGCGTTTATAAAGGAGCAGTTTTGATATTCGTTATTGAAGCTAAATTGCTGCCTACTCCAAAAGGAACTAAACAGCATCCACGTTTTGAGTATGAATATGTTTATGGAAAAGGGTCAGGAATACAAAGGTTTAAAGAGGGGAAACATGGGGTCGACAATGAAGATATTCCATTTTCTGATTGCGGAGTGATTGCTTTTGTTAAAGAAAATGAATTTGATTTTTGGCATAAAAAAGTGAATCAATGGGTTTTGGATGCTGAATGGGAAACCTCAGAGCAACTCCAAATACTCAAAATGGATGATATTGCTGCTTTTCTTTCTGCTCATCTTCGTGAGGATGATTCAAAGGTAAGGTTGCATCATTTTTGGGTCAAAGTTTAATTTCTTCTTTATAAATTATTCCCAAAAATAGGACTACCAAACATTCCCAACCATGCTCACCCCTCAACAAATCCAAAAAAAAGCCCTTCGCCTCTACCCCAATTTCCTCATTGCAGTCATGCAAAACGAGAACATTTTCCCTTTAGAAATAAAGGGCAGCAAAGGAAAGAGTACCATGCCTTTGAGTCAATTGTTTCCTGCGCTGCAAAAGCTGCTGAAGGGCGGCAAAGGAATGTTGGGATATGGTTATACGGTGGAATTGAAGGAGGTCAATACCCGTCATGCGGGCGTTCAGTCTATGCCCAAGAAGATTGAGTTTGAAACACAAGCGGATTATTTGAAATTTTTGAAGAAAGGGCAAGAATTTGTGGAGTTTCAGCAGGTCTATGCTTTTACCCTTCAATCTTTGCCGCAATTGAAGGAATGGCTCTTGGAGAACCCTTTGAAGTTGGTGAAACATCGAGGTGTTTGGGCAGATTTATTGAAGGTCTGCCATTATTTTATGGCGCATCCTCAGCCCAATTTGTACGTCCGTCAATTGCCGATTGCAGTGCATACCAAGTTTATCGAACAGCATCAAGGTATTTTGAAGGATTTGTTGGACGAACTCTTGGAAGATTGGGCGATAAAATACCACACAACGAGGTTTGAAGAACGCTATTATTTGAAGTACGATGAGCCAACGATTCGACTGCGAATTTTGGATGCTGCCATGATGCCCGTTTTTCCCGATTATGTGACAGATGTGAGTTTGACTTTGAGCGAGTTGCAGCAATTGGAGGTGTTTGCTTACCGAGTATTTATTGTCGAAAACAAACAGACTTTTTTAGCTTTTCCAAATGTGCCGAATAGCTTGATTATCTGGGGAAAAGGTTTTGGCGTGGAGTTGCTGAAAGAAGTACTTTGGTTGGAGCAGAAGGATATTTTTTATTGGGGCGATATGGACGTGCAGGGTTTTCAGATGTTGTCGCAATTGCGGGCGTATTTTCCACAAACAGAATCGCTACTGATGGACAAAGCGACTTTTGAGGCGTTTGCTGAATTTGCAGTGACGGGTACGGCATCGAGGGTGAAAAGTTTAGCCAATTTGACCGAAAGCGAACAAGCAGTTTTTGACTTTTTGCAGGAAACGGCAGTGGACAGGCTGGAACAAGAGCGGATTACCCATCGGTATTTATTGGAGCGATTGGAGGAGATTTTGTAGGAAAACAAATTAAATTCATCAACCATTTTATAATCAATAAATTAATGTGCTATCCATTTTCAACCTCCCAACAATACAAAGCCTGACCAAGATTTTGGAGTAGCCATCTCCTCTTTTATCAGCTCCTGTTTGGCGCATTGAAGAGCTTGAGAGTAAGAAAGCTGGTGGTTTACGATTCCTTCAAAAATCAAGTACGTAAGCCGAGAAGCAGACTCGTCATAGACTTTGAATAGCGTGAAAATCACGTTGTTAGACCCTGCATACAGCAATGCCCGATTCATGGCCATCATTCCTTCACTTTTTGACAATTTGCCAATTCCACTTTCACAACTACTTAATACCACCAAATCTGCCTGCAATTGAAGAGAATAGGCATCGGCGATGTAAAATACCGCATCTTGTGTATTGCCATCTTTGGGAACTGAAAAAACAATGCCCGAATACTCGGGATATTTTTTGTTGAAAATGCCATGTGCTGCAATGTGTATGAATTTGCAGTGGGCGATTTGTTGTAGAAAATTGGGAATCGAAGCATCTTCATGAAAATAACCATCAGCCGCAAAGCCTCTGCCCCGAAAAAGTTGTTGCACAGCCTTCACTTCTTCCTCCGTGTGTACCAATTCGTGGTAGATTTTACCATCAATTTTAACCGCACGACTAACACCTACTGATTGATATTCTCGATTAATGCATGTTTGAAGTGTTCCAGCAGGAAGAGATTCTTCCAGCACTTTGGGAGCGGCGGCATAACCCACTTCATTATTGATTTCACCAGCCCCTCGATTTGATGAAATTTTTGATGGGTCGCTTCCATAAACAGGAGCAAAACCTACATAACTGGGCGCAACGTTCTCCTGTCTTTTTTGTAAACTATTGTAAAGCAAGGTTGTAGAATAGTGATAACTAATCGCAAACCGTTGAATCAAATAGGGTAAATTGCTGTAAGAGGCTCTTTTACTGTTGGTCTCTTCAAACAATAAAGCTTCAAAAGGAAGGTAAAAAAGAGACGCATCGGGGATGATATAGAGCTTATTGCAATCATTGGAAATATTGATTTGCAGTTCCTTATGAAGCGGCAAGGGAAAAAGCAGTTGATACAATTGGTGGGCAATTTGAATAAATTTTTGGCGGTGCAGTTGATTAATGGTTTTTACCATTTTTCTCACCATTTTTTCAAAACCCTCTGGCTTCGCAACGATGTAGTATTGTAACGTTTCGGCAGTGATTAGAAAAATATAAATATTTTCTTCGCCTACAAAATACTCCAATACCTTAGCGGATGTGGCATGAGCGTTGTTTTCATTTTCTCGCTGCAATGTTTCCTGCAATTCCTTAACATCCAATACTTCAAATTCATACTTGAGCTGATAATAAGCAGGATATTGTTGCTCCAAATTTTCTATCAAGTCACGGTATTTCTGCTGGTAATCAAACAAATGATTTTGCAGCTTACTCATTCTCAACTCATTTGCCTGTTCTTCAATGGATTGTTCCTGATAAATACTTTTTTCGAGGTTCACGATTTGTTGCCGCAGCTCCTTTTCCTCTATCATCAATGCAGTAGGAATATTGGCGATCCCTTTGGCTTCCAAATCTTTGATGGAAGAAAGCAAAAGGATGGATTTTCCTTTTTCGGCAAGCGTAAAAGCAGCACGAAGATATTGCCAAGATCCCTCCAGACGATGCAATTCCAAAGCTGTTTGTATCGCTCCTTCATAGACAGGCATAAAGCGGTTGATTAAATCGAGTTTGGAGTGTTCGGATTGAAAACTGTGGCGTTTTTGGTCAATCAGTTCGAGTGCTACCTGAAATGTAACCATCGCTCGCCGTAAGTCTTTTTTAGAACGGCTATTTTCTTGATAATATTGAAGTAAGGATACAGCTTTGTTGCTAAAAGCATTTAACAACTCGAAAGTCACCACATAATTTTTTAGGCGAGGATTGTGGTAAATATTGGCGGATTCAAAACCATCTACTAAGCTAATGAGGGCAAACTGAAACTGCTGCAAAGCTTGGACGTGAAAGTTTCTGCGTTGCCAACAATTGCCCAATTGATTGTAGGTGAAAGCGACTTCATGGTGGTGAATGCCGAAGATTTTGAGGAGAATTTCCAGTGCTTTCTGATGGTAGTCAAATTGTCGAAAAAACATCCGCAAATGACCAAAACAAACGCCCATGTTGTTGTAGCAAGCAGCAACGGAAGCATCGTTTCTACCAAACATCTTTTCACGGATTCGGCGAGATTTTTTGTATTCTTCAAGGGCTTCTTCAAACTGTTGGAGGGATTGCAAACAGTAAGCAATGTGAAAGTAGGAATCAGCAAGATGCTGGTGAAATTCACTAAGAAGTTTTTCTCTAATTGTCAGTGCTTTGCGGTGAAATTTTAGGGCTTTATGAAAGTCTTCTTTCATGGCATACGAACGCCCTATACTGTCCAAAACGGATGCCGTAGTAAGGTCTGGAATGTCCAGAGATTGAGTACAAATATTGAGTGCCTTTTGAAGATATATCAGTTGGGTATCGTAGTCACCTTTTACCCCATAAACGCCAGCCATGTTTTGATAACCCTTTGCAGTGAAAGGATTGACATCGCCCCAGTTTTTTTGACTAATATTCAGAGCCTTACGATAGCAAGATAATTCTTTCTCAAACTCACCTTTTTGACCCCATATTCGCCCTATTCGATTGTAACTATCTGCCATTTCGGGAGTATTCTCACCACATAAAACTTGGCGAATATTATAGGCATTTTGATAATAGGAAAGTGCTTGAGAGAAATCGTTTTTTACTTGAAAATAATCTCCCCAGTTATTGAAGTAATCTACTGCTGCTTCTGAATCATTCGCTAATTTTGAAGGAATATGCTGCTTCAATTCTTCTAATTGTTGCTTCGCTTTTTCATATTGCAGTAATTCAAAATGAGATTTAATTAATATATTTTTGATTTGGACAAAATCCTTCCATTGCTGATGATTTTCAAAAACTTTTGCAGCATTTGTAGCAGCTGAAATGCAGTTTTTGTAGTCAGCAGTTTGTAAGTAGTTGATAGCAGATTGTAGTAAATTGTGTGCTTCTATGAGCGTTTCCTTCATTTATCTGACACGAATTTGAATGGCTAATTTACAAAATTTATCCTAAACTTGTGGTTAGTAACAGCAATACAGTTGTTCTGGTTGTTATAAAAGTTCAACTGTAAATTTTGTAGGTTTGTTCTTTTTCTTCAAAATCATACAAGCACAAAAATCAATCTACTATGTCTTCTAAAATTGCCATTTTACTCGCTGATGACCACCCAATTGTACGTGAAGGATTGCGGACAATTATCGAAACTCAAGTTGATTTTGAAGTAGTTGGCGAGGCTTCTAATGGTGTTGAAGCGGTAGAAATGGTGTCCAATGCAGTCCATAAAATAGACGTTCTTTTGTTGGACTTGGAAATGCCTTTGATGGATGGTGTTGAAGTGATTCATGTGCTGCAACAAAAATCATTTCTAACAAAAGTAATTGTGTTCACTGTTTTCGATACGGATGAACGCATCATGAGTGCCATCAAAGCGGGAGCAAAAGGGTATTTGTTGAAAGGCGCATCGAGGAAGGAAATTTTTGAAGCGATTCGAGTCGTACATAGTGGGGGTTCTTTGCTGCAACCTGTGGTTGCGTCCAAATTGATGCAGCACATCAGTGATGGAATCGAGAAACCTTCTTTGCGTGAATTGGAGGTATTGAAGTGGATGGCTAAAGGTTTGAAAAACAAACAGATTGCAGTAGAATTGTTTATTTCAGAAAGGACGGTGAAGTTTCATGTCAGCGCAATTTTGAGTAAGTTGGGCGCAAAAAACCGAACGGAAGCTGTACAGATTGCCGTGAAACGGGGGTTTGTGGATTTGTAGTTGGTTATTACAACAAAAATTAAATACATGGCAACTATTAGTACCGAAAGGTCAAAAGGATTTTAGCCCGCTCAAATGTGGACACTTGAGCGAAATTCTTGTAGCAAGTCTCCTGACTTGCGGTACAATATTCAAGGAGTATGGACACTTCAACAGGCTTCTTAACATTTAAAAACACAGCTCGAATGAATTCAACGATAGGGCTGCAACCTCGATGAAGCTATCACCTTCTTGCTTTTAGCCGCATTAGATTTCTTGACCTTTAATGAGAATGTTTGGCAGTGAAAAATTAAGGATTTGTATAAAAAGGCAAACCCCCAATACTGGCAAGTATTGGGGGTCATTATAAGGTAAGGCAATTGCAAGAAATTTTTCAATTTCATTGGTAAATAAAATCCGCAGAAGTTGTAGGAGCGTTCAATCAATTAACGTGACAAGTTAGTATGTAAGCTCCAGCGATTAGGCTGCGGATGATGGGGTAAATTTAGAATAAAAAAACAAAAACGAAAAGATTGGGTAAGGTTTTTTTAGCATAAGGAGCTAAAAAATGCCTTGACGTAGATCCAATACATTCTAATGTATAGACAATCAAAAACTTAGGAGACTTATTTTTCTGCAAAATTATTAATGGCAAATAATCAATTTTACTTCCTCCGAACTCAAATGTGGGCTTACATAGGGTATTCCCAAGTTCATGCCTCTAAGAATGAACAATACTGCAAAAAATAGCATAAAAAAGGGTATCATTTTTTGAATGTTGCGCCGCAAAGAAAGGCTGAGGAAGCTACTCGCAAGGGTGGTTGTGAGCATCAAGGGAACAGTGCCAATGCCAAACAAGGTCATATACAAAGCACTATTGAGCAGGCTATTGGAGATAACTGAACCTGCCAATCCGACATAGACAAAGCCGCAAGGTAAGAAACCATTGAGGACACCGATGGTGAATAAGGATTGAGGACGAGGACTTTGTAACAATTTGCCTAAAATTGCTTTTACTTTCATAGTTAATTGATGTATCCAATTGATTTTCAATACTTGGCTTTCGATATTAAGCGAAAACAAGCCGATGAAAAACAAACCAATACCCAACAGAATAGACATCCATTGCTGGTAACCCGACAAAGAAATACCTCGTCCAACAATCCCTACTAATAAGCCTAAAGTAGTGTAAGTTAGAATGCGTCCAGCATTGTACAACAACACATTAGAAACGGAGCGAAATTTACTGGACGAGCGATAAGGCAATGCCATAGCAATCGGTCCACACATGCCAACGCAGTGAAAACTTCCTACCAAACCTATCATAAATGCTGTCCAGAGTTCCATATTAGAATAAAAATTCTATCAATTAATAACCACCTGTTTCTCGTCAAAAAACGACTTTCCATTTGCCTTCCACTTTACCTTTACCTTCCACAAACCAACTATTAAATCACTGGTATTGACCAATTGTAAATTACTGCTATCGACTGCGATTTTCACCTGAAAATCCTTGTTTGCATTAGAAGGTCGGTAAAATTCTACTTCTCCTTCAATACCTGCAAAATCCTGTGGAAACTGCAATTGAAGGCTTTTATCATTGGCTTGATAATTTATCTGAAGACGGGTGGACAAAGATTCGCTGTTGAAGCTGTTTTGTACCTGTACAGTATAATCCTGCTCCTTTTCGTAGTAATCATCTGTCACCATCTGTATGTCTTGCCGCAAACTCATAACCACCATTGTCAAAATCATTGCTACAAAACCGATGTACAAAAAAGTGATTTTATATCCCCAACTCATATTATTAAAGTTTTGTTAATCTATTTTATAGGCCCTACAAAATTCGTCTTAACCCTATCAATCAAACGTTCACCAGAATATACTTCAATGACCACTTTGTTTTTATGCCCTTTCACTTCTGATTTAGGTAATTCAATAAAAAATGCCCCCTTTTCAATACCCTGTTCAGGTACAACCAAGCTTTGTTTTTGACCAATTAATTTGAGGATAGCGTTGGGCGGCGAGGTGATTTTGAAGGAAACGGGAAGTTCCTTAATGGTTTTGTTGACCATTTCCACATTGTAGAGGTTGCTCAAGGTATTTTCATCGACTTCCTGATACATCACTCCTGCTGCCCGCAAAATCGTGGTTTCAAAATCAGAACGGGTTGCCAAAAAGAAGGTCAAAACTGTTGCCAAAATCACCAAAACACTTGTATAGGCAATGATGCGAGGTGTAAAACGAAACTGAGTTTTATCGACAATGTTGTTGTAAGAAGCATAGCGAATCAAACCTTTGGGGCGATCCACCTTCTCCATGATTTCGTCACAAGCGTCAATACACGCCGTACAGTTGATGCACTCCAATTGTGTGCCATTGCGGATGTCAATGCCTGTTGGACAAACCCTTACGCACAATCCACAGTCAATACAATCTCCCAATTCGGGTTCGGCTATTGCAGCTTGTGATTGAAGTTCTACACCATCTGCCCCTATTTTGAAGGCTTGATGAGAAGGTTTTTTTGCAGTAGGAGTAGATGTTTCTTTTTTCTTTTTAATTTTTCCTCTCGGTTCACCTCTTTCAAAATCGTAATGCACTACAATCGAATCCCTATCCAACATCACCCCCTGCAATCGTCCATAAGGACACACAACCAAGCAAATTTGCTCCCGCATGTAGGCAAAGACAAAGAAAAACACGAATGAAAACAATAGGATGAGTGACAGACCTGTAATGTGCTGACTTGGAGGATCGGTAATGATTTTGAAAAGTTCATCTATTCCAATGATATACGCCAAAAAGGTGTTGCTAATCAAAAAAGCAATGACATAAAAAATACTGTGTTTGGCAATGCGTTTTTTGAGTTTTTCGGAACTCCACGGCGCATTCGTCAGTAGTTTTTGTTTGGTCGCATCTCCTTCAATCCAATATTCAATCTTCCGAAAAACCATCTCCATAAAAATGGTCTGGGGACAGGCCCAACCACAAAACAATCGCCCGTAAACAACTGTAAACAAAACAATACAAACAATGCCGACCAACATTGCCAAGACAAATAAATGGAAATCTTGGGGCCAAAAGGTCAGTCCAAAAATAATAAATTTGCGCTCCAAAATATTGAAGAGCAGTAGGGGTTGTCCATTTACCTTGACAAAAGGCATTCCAAACAACAAAGCCAATAACACAAAGCTCACATAAGTTCGATACTTGTAAAATTGACCTTTCTGCATTTTAGGGTAAATCCAGTTTCGCTTGCCCGATTTATCCACCGTGCTAATCGAATCCCGAAAAGCCTCCTCCTCTGTCACATTGCTCATCTTGTTTCCCATATCTTGCTGTATATTGTTAAAAAGAGTAGCGGGTGCAAGCCATCCAACATCTAAAAAAAAATAAGCACCCGCTACATTTTAAGAATAGAAAAATACCTTTTCATTTTAAAAAAAAAAAATCATGCTTTCATTCTAATAATCAACGATTCTACTTTAGCAATTGGGTTTGTAGCGTGCTATCTACTGCTTGCACATTCGTAGAATCAGGCACGCTTTCACCGCTTTCTCTAATAAAAATTTCACCTTGTGGAGCTTTACCATTTGGAGGATTTGTACCTTCAAACTGGTAAATATAACTCGCTACTGCTTGCATATCTGCAGGCTTCAACTGCGATTGCCACGAAATCATACCTTTTGCAGGAACACCATACTTGATAGTTTTGAAGATACTTTGAATATCTCCCCCATGCAGCCAGTATTGATCTGCAAAATTAGGGCCTACACCTCCTTCGCCATTTACTCCATGACAAGCCACACAATTGGCGGTATAAATTGAAGCACCCTTTGAGAGTGCGCTTTCGTCTGTCAATAAAGTGACGGTATTCTCATCCACCAAATCGGCCATTTTTGCCAAATAGGCTTTTTTTGCCACTGCCGCTTCCTGCATAGCAATCTGATATTCTGCTTTCTGCAAGTTACCTGTTCCGAGAAAGTGGTAGTGAAAAACATAGGCAATTCCAAATATTATCGTACCGTAAAACAAGCCTACCCACCACGGCGGCAATTTATTGTCCAGCTCTCGGATGCCATCATAAGAGTGGGCAAACATGATTTCCTTTTCCTCTGTAATCGGAACAGCATCGGTCAAACGATCGTTGAGTCGCTCCCAGAACGTTGGCTGTGCTGCCTTTTTAGCCTCTTCTTTTGCTTCTATCACTTCGAGATCAAAACCTTGTGCTTTGAGGTAATCTTTTCGAAGTTCACGAGCAATGACTTTTACCGAACGATCCAGCACCCACAATGCTATCAGTATGACAATCAATGCCGTCAAACCTAGGGTTAAAGTCAATTGTTCGGCAGGACTCATTGCCCCAAAACCAAAGAAACCATTGTCCGTTTTTTCTGCCATTGAAGCGGCTCGCAAATAGCTCCCATTGAAAAGAAGCAAAGCCACAAAACCTATCATTTTGAAGAATGTATCTTTCATTTTTTTGAATTTGAATTTGATATTTGAACTTGTTTTTCTCACTCCTCCTCCAATGGCAAACTTGCCATCTTGTCTATATGCTCTTTGCGTTGCAAAAAAGTCCACAACAATAAGGCCGTAAAAAATAGAACAAATGCAACCAAAGCAATCACTGGTAAAACTTCAATATCGGTTATCGAACGCAATACATTTTTATACATGCTATTTAGTAATTTATTGATTAGTTATTAGTGACTGGTTATCAATGATTGGTAATTAGTAGTTTGAATTGAAAACTACCGTCAAACGACTAATTACCAGTCACCAATCACTACTTTACCTTTTTAATATCTGTTCCCATTCGCTGCAAATAGGCAATCAATGCAATGATTTCCTTATTGCTCACCGTTTCAATCTTTGATTCCTTCAATGTTTGGACAATTTCCTCCGCCTGTTTCTTCAAGTCATCATTTGCGATTTGGTCATAGCCTTCAGGATACGGCACACCCAATGTTTGCATGGCTCGGATTTTAGCCGGTGTAGTTGAGATATCCAAATCATCAACTAATAACCATGGATATTGTGGCATGATAGAACCAGGTGACATGCTCTGAGGATCCAGCATGTGGTTGTAGTGCCAAGCATCAGGGTATTTGCCGCCAATTCTATGGAGGTCAGGCCCTGTTCGCTTAGAACCCCATTGGAAAGGATGATCATACACAAACTCCCCAGACTTGGAATATTCACCATACCGCTCTGTCTCCGAACGGAATGGGCGAATCATTTGAGAGTGACAAGTATAACACCCTTCTCGTACATAAATATCTCTACCCTGCAATTCGAGAGGCGTATAAGGTTTCACACTTGCTATTTTTGGTACATTACTTTCGACCATAAAAGTCGGAACCAACTCAATAAGTCCTCCAATCGCAACAGCTATCAAACTGAAAACCAACATTTGAGCAGGTCGTTTTTCAATCCATTGATGCCAATGACCGTCTTTATGTGTTTGTGCCATGATAACTTCTCTTGGCAAACCTTCTGCCGCTTCATTTTCTACCAAACTGCCTGATTTCACGGTTTTGAAGATGTTGTAAATCATGATGGTAAATCCAGTCAAATACAAACCGCCACCCAAGGAACGCATCATATACATCGGCAGAATCTGTGTGACTGTTTCCAAGAAATTAGGGTATTGAAGGAAACCATCAGGTGTGAATTGTTTCCACATCAAACTTTGGGTAAAACCTGCCCAATACAAAGGAATGGCATAAAAAAGAATGCCCATTGTACCAATCCAAAAATGCACGTTTGCCAGTTTGGTCGAATAGAGTTTGGTTTTGAAGATTCTGGGAATCAACCAATAGAACATTCCAAAGGTCAAAAATCCATTCCAGCCCAAAGTGCCTATGTGAACATGTGCAATTGTCCAGTCGGTGAAGTGACTCATGGCGTTTACATTTTTGAAGGACAACATTGGCCCTTCAAATGTTGCCATACCATAAGCAGTAATGGCAACGACCATGAACTTCAAAGTAGGCTCATTTCGCACCCTGTCCCAAGCACCCCGCAAGGTGAGTAATCCATTGATCATTCCTCCCCAAGAAGGTGCAATCAACATAATAGAGAAAACGGTACCAAGTGTTTGTGCCCAATCGGGAAGAGAACTGTACAATAAATGGTGAGGCCCTGCCCATATATACATGAATATCAAAGCCCAAAAGTGAATAATAGATAGTCTGTAAGAATATACAGGACGATTGGCAGCTTTCGGAACGAAGTAATACATCAGTCCCAAATAAGGAGTTGTTAGGAAGAATGCCACCGCATTGTGACCATACCACCACTGAACCAAAGCATCTTGCACCCCCGCATAGACTGAGTAACTTTTGAACCAATCAAAAGGCAACTCCATGCTATTTACAATGTGCAACATAGCGACTGTGACCCAAGTAGCGATGTAAAACCATATCGCCACATAGAGATGACTCTCTCGGCGTTTGAAAATGGTCATCATCATATTAAGACCAAAAACCACCCAAATCAGCGTAATCGCAATGTCAATCGGCCACTCCAATTCGGCGTATTCCTTACCCGAAGTATAACCCAAAGGCAAACTAATGGCGGCAGCTACAATAATCAACTGCCATCCCCAAAAGTGAATCGAACTGAGTTTGTCACTCCACATTCGAGCCTTCAAGAGTCGCTGCAAAGAATAATAGACTCCTGCAAAAATGCCATTTCCTACAAATGCAAAGATAGCTGCATTGGTATGAAGCGGTCGTAAACGTCCAAAACTTGTCTGGGCTATACCCAAGTTTAATTCGGGAAAAATCAATTGTAGGGTCAGGATAAACCCTACCAACATCCCCACAAATCCCCATAATATGGTCGCATACGTAAAATTGCGAACCGATACATTGTCATAATAAAATCGTTCTAATTGACTCATAAAGTAACGTATTTAAGATTCCTCTACGGTTGTTTCAATTTCTTCTTCAAATAGTATTCGTACCGAAGGTGTATAATCATCATCAAACTGTCCGCTTTTTACCGCCCACAAAAAGACCAGTAGAAAACCAAAGGCTATGATGATGCTGATAATGATGAGTAGATAAAATGCTGACATTTTTTTTGTGTTAATGTTTTTCGTGTTGAGGTGTTGTGTTGTGTTTTAAAGAATTTATGTTTTTTAATTTTCATATTTATCTCTAATATTACTATGCCAATATGAGTAAACATGAATGCATTAAAGACACCAACACTCTAACACATCAAAACCTTAACACATTTACAGCACAAACTTAGGACTAATATAAGAGGCAATGAATGAGGAAAATCATGCAGAAGGGTGATTATCGTCAATATTTGTTTTGGCTGATTTCGGACAAAACAGTTCACTCTACAAACCATGCCTTTTGCAGCAGCGTTTTTCAAACATTACCAATCAATAAAATGACAAACAGATGCCAACGAATCTTCAAAAAACACTCGTATTCATTACCTCTTTAGCGGCCATTTTTGGCTTGATTTTCACCCAAACACAGGAGTCTATCCACTCCAATCATTCAGCGCAAACAATCTCTAATTCAGCCCCAATCGCCACATCCTCAGAGTCGAATACAAATGCCATTGAAGCAACAATAGAACCCATTGCAGTTGTTGAGCTATTTACCTCACAAGGTTGCAGCAGTTGCCCACCTGCCGACCGAGTTTTGAGGGAACTCATTGAAGAAGGCAAACAAACGGGCAAACGCATTTATGGACTATCGTTTCATGTGGATTATTGGAATTATTTGGGTTGGAAAGATCCATACAGTAAGACAGATTTTTCTGATAGACAGCGACATTACAACCAACACTTGAAAAGTCGAGGAAGCTATACGCCTCAAATGATTGTGAATGGCGTGTCGGAGTTTGTGGGGTCAAAACGAGAATACGCCAATCAAGAGCTTGCTTATGCCTTGAAGACACCTGCAAAAATAGAGATTGAAATTACTGACCTTCAATTGGACAAAACCAAAAATCAATTGCAGTTTGAATGTCAATTGACTGGCGATTGTAAGAGCTGCAAAGTGAACATTGCAGCAGTGGAGAGCAATCTCAAAGATGCGGTGAAAAGGGGTGAAAACAGTGGCCGTACATTGCAGCACGACAATGTGGTGCGGGCTTTTCACACGCAAGGTTTTGAGGCTTCGGATAAGGTGATATTGGATTTGCCGAAAGGGATGGATTTTGAAGAGTCGGCGGTGATTGTGTATGTACAGGAAGGGAAATATAGTCGAATTGTTGGTGCGATAGGACAAGAATTTACTGCTGATGTCAATAGTAGGTAAAAACAATCACTTTTGGGTTCTTTGGCTTCAAAATAATTCGATAATTTTATTTGTTTAATGGATGAAAAAATTTATCTTTGGAGAGAAAATGTATAAAAAAGTCAACATCAACAAAATTTATTTCGATATACATTTGTTTGTTACAATATAAACCTCTCCAATAATGCAAAAAACATACATAAAAATTTACCCCAATGTAGCATCTACTCCTAAAAAAGCAGAAGCAAGTAGTCAACAATCTGCAGACAACCTTCGCCAAAAATTGATGCAAGTAGCCGCTTTTGCCACTCCTTTGGTTGCCCTTGCAGGCATGCCTATGGAATATGCACAAGCTACTATTCAACCAGGAACCGTTCCTGCTCTTGCTACTGCTAATGGTTCAAATACATCTATAGGAATCGACATAGATGGCGACAGCAATCCAGAGTTTTTTCTTACCTATTATCAAAGTGCTGCTCTAGGTAGTTTTGTATATTTTCAAGGTGCAGGTCTTCGTGCAAATAAGGTGATGGGTACTTATAGTACTCTTAATATTGGTTTAGGAACTTACTTCATTAATGCAATGAGCAAACTATCCTCTGCCATCACAGTCAACTCCAGTACTATATTAAGCAGTTATGGTACTTTTGCAGCCCGTTTATTTTCATCCTCACCAAATATAGCCCCCCCCGCTTTAAATGGCTTGCCCCCATCTGCCTCAGATACAGGCGGACAATTTTTCAATCAAACAGGATATACACCCATGATCATTGAAATGTCCTCTACAGGAGAATTGCACATGGCATGGGTACAGGTATCGGTCACAGATGCGAGCAGTGTGCAACTTCTTGCCTTTGCTTACGAAGATTGTCCAATATCGGCTGGCGCAACGAGTATTGTGATTGGAGCAACTACGGGCGGATCTACGGCTTGCGAAGCCCAGGCTATTCCTACTTTATCGGAGTGGGGACTGATTACCCTGGCCATTTTCCTCATGACCTTTGGCACGCTCTATATCGGCAGAAGGGAAGAAATACTGGAAGGAATAGGAGCATCAAAATCGGGCAATAAAAAATCTTCTATCAAAGCAGTGTGGCAGCGTCCGACCTTCAATTGGAAAATTTTCCAAAAAACATTGTTGGGTACAGGTGTTTTGGCTGCTATTGCAGGTTTATTGACCTACGCTGTTTACGGCAGCATTGCAGCAGTTGATGTATTTGGTACAGCAGTGGCAGGCCCTTTGTTTGCTTATTTGACGCATTTGCTTTGGGTTTTTGAAGCAGAGAAAAAAGAGGATCAATAGATTAGACTTTGGACCAAAGAGTAAAGGCAGCCTTGATTTTAGAGAAATGAACTAAAAAGGCATTTCCTCATCATCATGTAGTAACCCCATATCCAGTGTAATTAGGATTGCGACTTATAGAAAACGGAAGTCTTAAAGACTTCTGTTTTCTTGTTATACATTCGCTTGCAGTGCAATTAGAATTGTGAATTTGTATGCACTCGTTGGAAACGAGCGCAAAGATGGAATAGTGTTACACCACAGTTATTCCCTAATCACCAAAACCTCTCCCTCCTCTCCTATCTTCAGAATCCTCGAAGGTTGTGTAGGTGTTTGAATGTCAAAAACATCTGAATCCACCACATAATCCACTTGGTTTTTGATGGTTTCACTGATTTCAGAAAAATGAATGGGAGTAGGTTCTCCGCTGATATTGGCGGAAGTTGACACCAAGGGTTTTTGCCATTGCTGCAATAGGTTTTGGCAAAAATCGTGTTGCGGAATACGGATGGCAATAGAACCGTCTTCTGCTATTAAGTTGGAGGCTAAATTGCGGGCATTCGGGTAGATGATGGTGGTAGGTCGTGTTGCATGGGTGAGTATGACTGCAATTGAAGAAGGGATTTCGGTTACATATTTTCGCAACATTTCTTCGTCTTTTACCAAGATTATCAAAGCTTTGCTTTCATCCCTTTGTTTCAAGGCATACACTTTTTTTACGGCTTCTTCGCTGGTCGCATCACAACCGATTCCCCAAACGGTGTCGGTTGGATAGAGAATTGTGCCACCGTTTTGGAGGATTTTCATAGGATTCTCATCCCATGTTGGTCTATTTCGTTCTTTTGAAACTTGTTGATGGGTTGGTTTATCGGGTGTATTTTTCATAATATTTTTTCAATTTTTCCAAAAAATCATCTGTATTGAGGATTTCGCCTCGGTGATTGGCAAAGATATAACGTACATTTCGATTGTAGGTATTGAAGTAGGCTTGGTGTTTTCTACTATTCGCATTTTTGGCTTTTTGGAGATAGGATTGATTGCCTTGATACGATTTGGGTTTGATTTGGATGGCTCCTAAAAGTTTGCCGTTTAGAAACAACTCGTAGTCAATGGCGTATTGGTAATCTCGAACGCCATCGCTGACTTTAAATTCTATTTTGGGAAAATGTTTTTGCAGCGTTTGGACGGTGGCACGTTCTCGCACAATGATGCCGTTCCACGTTTCACAAATCACCCGAAAACGCACACACTCAAGGGCTTCTTCTGTGGTCAGTTCTATATTGCAGTGGCTTTGCAGGATTTTTGCTTTGGCTTCAAAATCGGCTTTGGTTCTACCAAATTGGGTATTGAGTTGTCGGTGGGGTAAGGGGATTTGGTAGATGGCTGCTGGGTTTTCGTACTTCAATAAAGAATTTTGCAGCGTATTTTGAAGTGCAGTATCTAATTGAAGAAGACCCGTTTGACGTTTTTCGCCCGAAGCATAATAGTAGTTTTGCCAGTCTTCTTTTGCTGCAAAAGTTTGCTCTTCAATCAGCGTAGCTACATAGCCCACACTCCACGGATCGTTGAGATGTAGCTCATTCCAAACGGCGTTTGTTGCCCGAAATTTGGCAGGGTTCATGTTGAGTTCGAAGAGCATGGGGATTGGTGTTCGTTGTGGGAGGTAAAATTAAAAAAAAATCCAAAGTTTGTATCTTTGTAGTTGCAGTAGGAATGGGTGTTTGCAGAAGTTGTTTTACCAAAAAACACTTTTCCTATTTGTTTGTTGTCAAAGAATAGAACTGCATATATTTTTCATTAAAAAAATAAACGATCATGTATCCTCCACAATTAACGGCTCCAATGAAAGCCGATTTAACGGACTTTGGTTTTGAAGACATTACGACTGCTCAACAAGTAGATGATTTGATTACAAAATCAGAAGGAACAGTATTTTTGGTTATCAATTCGGTGTGTGGCTGTGCGGCTGGCAATGCTCGCCCTGCTGCAAAAGCGGCTGTGCATTATTCTGAAAAGAAGCCAGATAGAATTGCTACTGTTTTTGCAGGGGTTGACACAGAAGCGGTGAATCGGGCGAGACAATACACCTTACCTTATCCTCCTTCTTCTCCTGCAATGGCGATTTTCAAAGATGGTAAGTTGGTTCATTTTGTACAAAGACTTCAAATTGAAGGTGCTTCTGCTCAACAAATAGCCCAAAATTTATTGGTAGCATTTGACGAGCATTGTGAATTGGTAGCTTCATAAATAGACACATTACTAATGGATTGCCAATAAAATAAAATCTCGTTTTAGACGAACTGTATTAAAAAGCAAGCAAAAATCGGATTATTTTTTAAATTGGTTATTTTATTCAATATGTTCTTTGAATTTATTGTGATAATCATCTTGAAATTTGACACCTGATTTAACGACGGCAAAAGTTTGCCTAAGCAGCTTGTTGATAACAGCAACTTTAGCTACCTTGTATGGCTTTCCTTTTGATCGGAGTCTATTGAAAAGTTCTTTACATTCTTTATTGAATCGTATAGCTGCTCTTGTAGCATTGAAAAGAACTGTCCTAATTTGAGCTGGACCAGCTTTTGAAATGCGTCCTTTTCGATACACAGAAGAACCCGATTGATGAGTCAAAGGCACGGTGCCTACAAACTTAACCAATTGTTTAGAATTTGTAAATAATTCAAAGCCATTAGTATATGTGTATAGTAATTGGGCTGATTTTTCGCCAATACCCTTAACAGAACAGGCAAGTTCTTTGAATTTATCGAAACCAATGTCAGTCAAGGCATCCAATTCTTGTTTGATTTTTCGAATATTGTCTTGTATCGTATTCAATACGTCTTGAAAAGCTTCTAAGACAACATCTGGTGTGTAAAGACACTGCATAAGGCTATGAATTTGATTTTTAGTCTGTCGTTCCTGCTTTTCAAAGGCATTAAGAGCCATTTGCATTTTTTTTCTCTTTTGAATATCCTCATTAGGCATTTGAAAATCAGGCAAATCAAGTGTCTTTCCAGCTATTGCTAAAGCTCTTGCTGCTTGCTTATCATCTTTTGCAGTAATGCCTAAGACTTTCATAAAAGCACTGCTTTTTTGTGGATTAATCAATTTAATAGAGCAGTTGGATTTGTCTAAAGAATGAAGCAACTTATCACTGTAAGTGCCAGTAGGTTCTAAAACAAAAGTAATATGTTGTTCATCAAAACCTTGTAAGAATACCTCTATGGATTTCATTGTATTTTCGATTTGATAATCAACCCAGTGGTTATCTTCTTGATAAGCAATGTCTAAAGTCTTGTTACTTACATCTATACCGATAATTAGAGAATTCATAAAGTAATAAATTGAATGTTAAACTAATAATGATGAAATATATCCTATGAAATCTGCGTCGTGACTCAGGCTTTATGCCTACTGAACTGTCCGATTTTTATGGGATATAAAGAACGAGGGGCTAACGTCTAATACGGTCTCTAAGGACTACTTTTGAATCAGTTTACCCTCGTTCTTAATTTTAATCAATATATTATTTTTTATTACAACTTTTGTACTTTTTCCTCTTGGGCCAATGTACGACTTTTGAAGTTTATTCTGAAAGAGGTGAAGTGTTTTAAAATCAGTATGCTCTCCAAAGAAAACTTCAAAAGTCTTTGTGTCATCGAAGAACTAATTTTATTGGAATTACTAAAACAAAAAAAGCCCTCCAAAAATAAATTTGGAGGGCTTTTTTGTATTCATTCAAATCAAAGTACGATGGTATTAGTTATCGTCTTCTGATTCTTCCATTTGTTTTTTCAAATCAGAAAGTACAGACAAATCACCTAAGGTAGTCCTATCGGCTTGTGTATTCACCTTGCGAACACGCTCAGTTGTTTGTTTGCGTTCTTCTTGTTGTTTCTCTCTTTCTTCCTCAAATTCTGCATCTTTCTTAGCTTTCAAACTATCGCTATGAGAAACGATGATTCGTTTGTCGTTGCGATCAAATTCTCTGATGCGGAATACAAGTGTTTCGTCTAGCTGTGCATACGAGCCATCCTCTTTGCGCAAATGTTTGTTAGGAGCAAATGCCTCTAAACCATAAGGTAAAGCCACGATGCCACCTTTGTCATCACGTTTGATGATTGTACCTGTATGTTCAGAACCTTTAGGGAATACAGTTTCGAAGGTATCCCATGGATCTTCTTCAATTTGTTTGTGTCCAAGTGACAATTTGCGTGCTTCTTGGTCAATTCCTAGAATAACTACATCGAGTTGTTCGCCAACTCTGGTATATTCTGATGGGTGATTGAAGCGTTTTGTCCAAGATAGGTCAGAGATGTGAACCATGCCGCCAATACCTTCTGACAACTCAACAAATACACCATAAGGAGTGAGGTTTTTCACTTCGCCAGTATGTTTGCTGTTGATTGGGAAAGTATCTTTGATGCTATCCCATGGATCTGCTTGAAGTTGTTTGATACTGAGTGACATTTTTCGGTCTTCTCTATCAAGAGTAACGATTTTAGCACTGTATGTTTCTCCCAACTTGAAGTATTCACGGGCATTGACAGGTTGATTGCTCCAAGATACCTCTGATACGTGAATCAAACCTTCTACACCTGGAGTGATTTCAAGGAATCCACCGTAATCTTCGATATTGACAATTTTACCTTGGATAACAGAACCTTCTGTAAGTTCTCCATCCAATACATCCCATGGGTGAGGTGTCAATTGTTTTAGACCAAGGGAGATGCGTTTTTTCGCATCGTCAAAGTCTATCACTACGACATTCAATTTTTGCCCATTTTCCAATATTTCTGAAGGATGGTTGATACGTCCCCAAGAGATATCGGTGATGTAAAGCAAACCGTCCACACCGCCCAAGTCGATGAAAGCACCGAAGTCTGTGATGTTTTTGACAGTACCTTCCAATACTTGACCTTTCTCCAATTGAGAAATGATTCGTTGACGTTGGTCTTCCAAATCACTCTCGATAAGGGCTTTGTGTGAAACAACTGCATTTTTGATAGCTTCGTTGATTTTTACCACTTTGAATTCCATGGTCATACCAACATACGCATCGTAATCTACGATCGGTTTCACATCAATTTGTGAACCAGGCAAGAAAGTTTCCAATCCGAAGACATTGGCAATCAATCCACCTTTGGTTTTGCTAATTACCGTACCTGTCACCACTGTATCATTTTCATGAGCATTGACAATGTTTTCCCAAGCACGAAGTAATTTGGCATTTTTTCGAGACAACCTTAGTTGTCCTCTTTCATCTTCTTTTTCGAGTACATAGACTTCTACCTTGTCACCTTTTTTCAAATCAGGCATCAAGTCTCTAAATTCTGAAGTAGGCACTAATCCGTCAGATTTGAAGCCCACATCTAATACGACGTCTGATTCGGTGATGGCTTCAACTATTCCTGTCACAATTTCGTGTTCAGTAATGGTTTTGAAGGTAACATCATACATCAAAAACAGCTTGTCGTACTCTTCATCTTGATAATTTTGTTCGGCTTTTTTTCCTAATGTCCAATCAAATTCATCGTGAGCAGCCTCACTTAATACCTCATCTTCTTCTTCACCTGAATCAACCGTTTCCACAGTTGGTTCAGCTACTTCTGCATCTGCTGTAACAACAACTTCCTCGTCGTTATTATCTGTATTTGTTTCGGTTTCAGTTTGCTGTTCCACAGTTTCCGCATTTGCATCATCAGTGGTTTCTGTCACAACAGTAGATTCCTGTTGATCTTCAGCTTGTTCGTTTACTAATTCGTTCTCAGCCAAGATTGACTACTTTTTTTAAATTAAAAAATATGGTTTCGTTCATTTATTTCTTCTATGGACAAAGAAATAGTCTGCAAAGGTACAACTTTTATGTGTTTTTACAAGCAAAGAAGAAACTAATTGATTCACAATAAATCGCAAACGCTACTCCCAACAGCGTTCAGGTTGTTACCTATCAATCTATTAAACGAAAACTTTCTACAATTTTATCAAAATCTTTCAGGTATTGATCCCGTCTTTCGTCCCATCCCCAAAAAACCAATTGAAACAAATGTTGATTGGCTTCGAAAAAAACCAAGCGGTAATAGATTCTTTTTTCGACCTCTCCTTCTCCCACTTTTCCAACGAGTTGTATCTGATAAGCCGTTTTTGAAGCGACTTCTATGCGTGTGCTGTCTATTCGCAAGGGATTTTTTAAAACCTCCTCTAAAGCAGTTATTTCTTCCTGACAATAATCTGTCAGGGATACATTTGTAGTAGTTTGCACTTGGTCAATGACTACTGCATATATATTTCTGTAAAAACTGGCATACTGCAAATTAGCATTGGGATTCAATGTTTTTTCTGTTTCCAACTTCATATAGTCTGGAAATGAAACTGCGTATTTGATTTTTCCATCGTTGGTTGTTGCCTCGACTTCCTTCAATTCACCTGAATACGTACAGGCAGTGAATTGAAGGAAGAAATAAAGTAAAGCCGATAATAGTAAGGAAATGTTTTTATTGATCATGGGGATGCTCCAATGTTTTGGTATTTCTTATGGTGCAAATGTAGGTAAACAGAGGGGAAAGGGTAAAGTTCAACTGTCAACTTCTTCAAAAAGCTCTGACCCTAAGTTTTCATTTTCCCAAACTGTGGTACGATTAACTTCAATAATTCTGATTCGTTCAACTGTTGGCAAAGTTGAAATATCTCCGACCAAAGATGTTAAAATAAAAAAAAGCCGAATACAAATTTCTGCATTCGGCTTTCAATTGATTGATTGAATAGTAAAATTTTATATTAATTGTTTAATTTAAATGAATCTCAAAAGCATCTTTGTACTCACGCTTCATTTTTTGAGCGATGTCTTTGACGGTTACTTTACCGTCCTTATTCATATCCAAACCAATATTTTGTTCATAAGCCAAAGATGGTTTGCTATAAAGAGCGTAGTTTTGAGATTTTCCAACTGCTACTGGATACAATATAGCCAAGCGTAAGTCTGTCAAGCTTTTGTATGTCCCGACCTCTGCCTGTCGTTCACATAGATACTGCTCTACTAAATCCAATTGGTCAACGGCTGCTGTGGGCAATTTCTGAACGCCCATCTCTTTATATACGTGTGGCATCCATTGAATAAGGCCTCTTGCGCCAGAACCTTTATAGTTTTTTACTTTCGGATTAAAACGAGATTCTGCATGAATCACTGCCATAATCCATTCTGGAGGAACATTCATATTGCGTGCCATGATTCGCACTTTCCTTTCAAAAACGCCATGGTCATCTGTATGTTCTTTCGCTTCTTCTATTAAATAAAGATCTGCAAGGTTGTGTGTAGGGTTTTCAGCTTCCATTGTTGTGAGTGTAGCAACATCTGCATCCAAAGATACAGTACCCGCCGATAACGGAAAAATAACCGAAATGACGGCTGCTATAAATTTCTTTTTCATAGAACTAAATTTAGTAAAAAAATACACATTTTTGACTGCACTTCTACCTTCAAAAAAATTGGTGGAAAATGGATGAAAATGTGCTCCTTAAAGATCGCCGAATCTATTTCAAATAAGACAATCCTCAAATCGGGCCGCAAAGATACTACTAAAAATGATATTAGGAAAGTTTTTTTGCTTTTTTTAATTTCTCTCTAAATATTAAAAAATATCTAAATAATTTCACAAATCACCCAGCTATTCTCGGTTTAGAATAAAATAAATATGATAATATACGAAAAAATGTTTATTTTATATAGATGATGGATAAAATAATATCAAAGTTACGAGAAAAATTTGCAGAAATAGAAGACCATCGTTCCCATAATATCAGTTATGAATTAGAAGATTTATTGAGTATAGGCTATGCCATGTTTTCGTTGAAAGATTCTTCCTTATCTCGCTTTCGAGATTTATATCCTGTACGTAGGGAGAACCTCAAACGGGTCTATGGTATTGAAAAATTACTAGGAGATACTGCTTTTCGAGGAGGCTTAGACGGCGTATCGCCTTCCGATATTGAATCTATCTTCAAAGTACCTATAAATATTTTACGAGAAAAAATGTATTCAAAAAACGGCATGTTTTAGGGTGTTATACAGCTGTGAATTTTGACGGAACAGGACATTTTTGTTCCAACGCACAAAGATGTCCTTATTGTTTGGTAAAGACTATGGAAAATGGGAAACAACAGTATTACCATCAACTTCTTGGATCAGCAGCCCTACACCCTGATGAGGCTATAGTATTCTCTATTGCTTGTGAGGCAATAGTTCAACAAGGTGGTTGTGAAAAGAATGATTGTGAGCAAAGTGCAGCTAAACGGCTCATTCCCAAGGCTCGAGCCTTACTTTTGGAAGAAAAGTTAATAGGAGTTTTTGATGCTTTATATGACACAGGACCTCATATTAAATGCTTACAAGATGCAAATATGAGCTATATTATTGTCTGTAAAGGGCAAAATTTCGTACAACTACAAGTAGCAAAACTTAGGCAAAAAGAAGAGTTTCAATCTCTTACTTGGCAGAAAAATGGTAAAACCTGTACCGCTTATTTTACCTCTGATTTGATACTCAATGGTTCACATACAGACATAAAAACTAACTATTTTGAGTATGAGCAAGTAGATAATAAAACCAATGAAATAGTATTTAGAGGAAGTTGGATTACAGACTTACCTATTGATAAAAAGAATCTTGCCGAATTAGTGGCAGTTGCAAGAGCCAGATGGAAGATTGAAAATGAGGTTTTTAATACGCTTAAAAACCAAGGTTATCATTTAGAACACAACTATGGTCATGGACACAAATATTTGGCTACTAACTTTGCCTTACTGACTTTTTTAGCTTTTTTGTCGACCAAATAGTTCAGCATTTAGACATCTTTTTTCAGAAAGCAAAAAGCAAATGTTCTTCCTTTGCAAGTTTGTGGGAAAAAGTTAGAGCTATCTTTTATTTAGTGCCAGTTGTGTCTATGGAGGCGATTTACAAATTTATTGTTGAAGAAAAACAACTTGACATTCCGCCTTTAGAGTAATTTTGTGTCATAGTTTTGTAAACCGAGAATGGCTGGATTATTCGATAAATCATGTAGATTATCATAATCTATATTTAAATTTAGACGGCAACAACCCAAAACAAATAATTCCCATAAACTCATTCCCAAACGACCCGCCGCTTTTTTTCTGACAAAATAGCCTCAGATAAAACTTTCAGAACGGCTGTTCGAAGCGCTTCATTCGTGAAAATATGCTGTAATCCTGCTAATAGTTGAGGTAGCTCATGACGGCTTCGCATATCTATTTCTACCTCTCCAATAGGAATCGAATCCAACTGTAATTGTGCTTCAAATTCTTTACGCATCAGATAGTAATACTTTTTTACACGAATCTCATAGACAGACAAATCATCATTTGATTCGTAATTAACATTATACAAATATTGCAATTGCTAAGATAATAATTTCTACTATAAAATTCAAGCAAAAAAAGCTCTTTATTTTAATCAATATCAAATATTTGTGCCTTATCGTTCAAGCACTATTTACAAATGGAGCAGCATCTAACTTTCCTTCAATGAGGGTATTTGCAGTTGAAAAAAGCAGCATTATAACCTTCAATAGCAGACAAATGTTTATAATCTTTCCACTTAAAAATCCCTCAAATTCCTTCTCCTCGTCAATTTCAAATCCTCCAAAACTGCAAAATCAAATAGGGATCAACCAACCTACTTCAAAAGAGAGCGTAGAACCATTGCTCCTAAAATCAACTTCTTCAATAGCCTCTCCATTCTCATAAAAAATCATGTTTCCCATCAATGACAAAGGAACTCCTCTACCTGTTCTATTCACAATCGCCAATCTCAAAATATTCTTCTTGTCTGATTTTTTGGAAGGGAGTGTAATATCTGTAAGCAGACCCAAAAGATAATAATGGCTTCCTCGATTGCCGAAATCATAACTGACCTCCAATGCCTTTTCACAACTAGATGGGTCAAAATTAAATGGCGGAGTGGAAATTACATCATCGCAATTTTTCCCTGAAAAACGCTTTCCTTCCCGTCCATCATTTTTCCAGTTGATACCATATCCTGCCATCATTCCCCAATACACCTTTTTTTGAGCATTGAAGGGTTTTCGAAATACCAAGTTTAGCCCAGTGGTCAAATTGGACTGCCATTCGAAAAAGTTGGCTTGTGGGCGTATTGGGTAAGTGTGGATATAAAATTTATCTGCCGAAACACTATAACGTTTGGCATGAATCCCTACATGTAATTGCAATGCCCATATTTCGCTTAAATCATAGCTGAGGTTTACTTCGGTAGGAGTAGTAAAGCCTATTTTTTGAGAAAAATTTACCTCCTTGTCAATCGTTGTCAAAACGCCCCCTGCACCCGTAGAAAAGCCCCAATACAACTTTTGGTTTTGGGCGAAACTGGAAAAGGAGAGGAATAAAAAGAAGAAGAGAAAAGTTGTTTTTGATGTTGTCATTATTTAATAAATTTGAATGTTTTGTTAAATTCAGCATTGTGACTTGTCCTAGAATAAACTTACAAAAAATTAGGACAAAATGCAAAAAAAAGTAAATTGGTAAAAAATTACCGCAAGTACTCCGAGAATTTAAAACGCAAAGTAGCACAAGATTATTTATCGGGCAAATTTAGCTACTCCATGGGAGCAGAGCTATACGGCTTGCCGAATAAAGATGTGGTCAAGGAGTTCGTAAAATGGTATCGCAAAAAAGGAGATATGAGCATATTAACTCCAAAGTCTATGGATATAAAAGAATCACAAACTGTAAAAAGTCTTCAATCTCGGATAGAGGAATTGGAGAAAAAACTATCATTGAGTCAGCTAAAAATAGAGAGCTTAGAAACGATGGTAGATATAGCAGAACAAGAATTTGGGTTGGAAATCAAAAAAAAGTTTGAGACCGAACAGTCTGTGAATTAAGGTTTTTATATCCTAATCATAGCCTAAGTGTGCTATGTGGATTGTTCGGTAAAAGTCGTCAAGCGTGGTATGATCGTCAGCGTTATATGAGTCGTTTAGCCTTGGAGGAAGAAATTATCTTAAAGAGTGTGAAGGATTTACGAGTCAAAGTAAAGGGAATGGGAGGTCGCAAATTATTCCACCGCCTTCAAGAGGATGGAATATTTCGCAAACATGCGATAAAAATGGGTCGAGATAAGTTCTTTGATTTATTGGGGGAAAATAATTTGTTGGTCAAGCGAAAACGCCGTAAATCTAAAACAACCAACTCCAACCATTGGTTAAAGAAACACCCTTATTTGATTGATAATATTGAGGTTACGAAATCAGAATTGTTGTGGGTGAGTGATATTACTTATCTTCGTTTGCAGACAGGTTTTGTTTATTTGAGTTTGATTACTGATGCCTATTCTCGAAGAATTATGGGGCATCAACTCCATGAAAGTCTGGAGGCAGAAGAACCTTTCTTAGCTTTAGAACTCGCTCTAAAAAATCGCCAATTTCCAAAACGTTCTTTAATCCATCATTCTGATAGAGGTGTGCAGTATTGTAGTTTTGCATATATTGAAAAACTAACAGAAAATAATATTCGTATTAGTATGACTCAGAGCGGTTCTCCTTATGAAAATGCCATGGCAGAAAGTATCAATGGTACTTTGAAAGTAGATTTTGATTTAGCGCAAATTTTTGACAATTATGAACACGCATTACAAATTGTTAATCAATCTATTGCAAATTACAATACGGTCAGACCTCATGGAAGTATCAATTATTTGACACCCCAAAAAGCGCATTTGAAAACAGGGGAGTTAAAAAATAGATGGAGAAAGAAGCAAGTTGTTGATAAACAGGAAAATACAAAACTAACGTAAGGGTTTTCTTAGGCATCTGTTGAACGGATAGATTCTATCACATTTTACATAGATAAAAAAATAGCAACTCTAAATGAAAAATCATTCAAAGTTGCTCTGATAGAATGTATCCATCCAAATCAAGCTATTCCTTGTGTGGTTGCTCCCCAGCAGAGCCACATTCCGCTTCACTTGATTTGGTAAATTTAATCTTTTTTTGTAACTTTACGTAAAGTTATTTTAGGATAAAAATTGACCTTGTAAAGAGTAATTAGGACAATTTTTTGAGTGCCAAACTATTTCAGTACATATTATTTCACTGTAAGGTTTTTTTAGGACGACTCGAGGAATCGTTTTGCAGTTTGTGCTAAATGTTGGTGAAAGATGTATAACACCTACCCATACAACTCCCCAATCTTCTCATCCCTATCAATATACTCCTCTGCCGTCTTCAAAAAAGCGTGACGATCAATTTTGGGTAGAATTGCTGCAAAAATTCGGTGGTAATCCAACTCATTTAGAGTCTGAGGATACAATAGAAGCACCTGATTCACAAACGCCTGCTCATATCCCGCAATCTTTTCGAGCAAGGCCTCATAACACTCCTCCGTTGGGCGAATGTATTCCGCTTTCATGGTTTTGAAGAGATTAAAAGCCTGCTTAAAGTTTCCATCATTCACCTTGCCAATCAATATGCTATACGTTTTTGCATCGGGAACCACCCCATTTTGACGCATTTTTCGAAGTGCCTGCAAAGCAGGTTGAATCGTTTCGGCACGAGCAATCAAGCGGTTGTAAGTCGCTCTGCCAGCCTTGTAATCCATCTGTTGCAGTTGAACCAACAAGCGCAAACCCTCTTCAAATCCTTCCGTTTTGTCCAACAAAATCAAGAAACTATCCTCATTCAAAGCGATTTGCTGTTCGTGCATTTGCTCAAAAACCCCCATCGCTCTATCCAAATCTGTCGCCTGTTGCAAAAGCGCGTTGTAAGAATCCGTAGCCGCTTTCAGTCCAAAAGCGGGCATTTCTTGTAGCAACTTCAATGCCGCTTCAAAATCAGTCGCCTGAGCAATCAAGGCTGCAAAAGTAGCCGCATTGGGAGAAATATCGAGCTGGGTCATTTCCTCCCTAAATGCTTGAATCTGTGCATCGTTTTCCGCCAATAGCAGCAAAATATTGAAGGTTTCGAGGTCGAGCGACAAAGCCGAATGGGCTGCAATCGCTTTTTTCACCTTCAATGCCTGAGACAAACTCGCAGCACGTTGCAAATAAAGGTGATAAAAATTAATGCTTTGCGGCAAAAAACCTGCGCTTGTCATTTGCTGCCAAATTTCGGTTGCCCCTTCAAAATCAGCACTTTGCTGCAACAAATATAGAAAAGTTTGAAGATTGGGAGGACACTGTGCGTTTTGCATGGTGTGTCGCCATTGCAAGGCTTTGGCGTGTGTATCTGCTTTGGCTATCAGCGCATTGAAGGTTTCGGTAGAAGGTCGAATACCAGCAGTTTTCATATCTGCCACCAAGTCCAAGACCTGCTGATAGGTATCGGCTTTTGCCATCATAAAATTGAAGAAAGTCGAATTGGGTTGAATATTAGCCGTTTTCAAGGCAGTATAAACCTGTTGAGATTGTTGGTAATTCGTTGTTTTAGAAAGCAATACTTTAAAAAGAATGGTGTCGGGCTTCACCTTCCAAACCTTTATTTGCTGCAGCAAAGCATACGCCTCTTCAAAATTACTCGTTTTGCGGAGAAGGCTTGTAAAAACGGCAGCATTGGGCTGCAATCCTTCCTCTATTGCCTTGTTTAGCACTTGCTTGGCTTGCTCAAAAAACTGTTGGGCATAAATGCGTTTGCTGAAATAAACAGGATGCAGAAAAAAGCCATTTTCGATGCGCTGCTCGACCGTTGTATAAAGTTCTTTTACCTTCCTCACGATGTCAGAATTTGGCAAATTTGGCTCAATCGCACAATCTAAATAAGTCGTATCTATTTGAAAAAAATCTGCATCCTGCCATTGCAGAAACCGCACTGTTTTTTGCTGCAATACCTCCAAAACTTCCAAAGCCTCTTGCCATTGTTTTTGGCTGATTTTGCGTCCCTGCAAGCGTAGGCAAAAGTCTCTGACCAAAGACACTTTGAAGCAATTAGGGGCTTGGTGAAAATGACAAATATGGTGTAAATGCTTCAATGCAAACAAAATATCCTGAGCCGTGTCCGCTACTTTCTGACTGAAATTCCAGCCCAAATCTGTGATGTTCGCCAACTGCTCATACTTTTTTTGGACATTGCTAAAACCCATCAGCAGCGAACCCATGCTGTCATCAAAAGCATTGAAGTCCAAACGCACTTCTACTTCTCCTTGAAACCCTGCAATATCGTCAAAAGTGATGCTCGGAATTTCGATTTTTTCAAACTTTTGCTGCAAAGCATCGGGCAAATAGTCCGCCATCAAAGTTGCCTCCAAACCCGTGCGATTGCTTACCAGCACCTGCGTATTTTCTCGCTCCAAAATTTGACTAAGATATTGATTGACAATCCAATGATGATGAGAGTACGCAGTGTAATAAGCCATCAAATCATCGAAATACACCACGGTTTTTTCTGCTTCAATGGACGGCAAAGGCATTGCAGTCTCCAAGTTTTTGACATCAGGCAAAACAACGGATACATTTTTCAAAACCTTCAATGCCTCCCAAATTGCCCGACTTTTGCCCGATAATGCCACACCTTCTACCCAAATAGGGGAACGACTTTGCAGCAGTTTTGCCAAAACCTCGTCTATCGGTCGCCGCCAATAAAAAGTAGTATAGGTGGGAAAAAGGGGCTTTTGCACGGTAGTTTCTGCGTTTTCGTTGGTTTCTTCAATGGCAGTAGGGGAAGCCTCCGTTGAAGGTTCTTCCTCTTCAATTCCCAATTCTTTGTTTTGAAATTGCTGCCAATAATCTGTTTTTTTTGCAGAAAAAGTGTCGACATTTTCCTCTCTATTCTCAAATAATGCGTATTTTGCCAAAATATTTAGTGATTGCTCGTCAATCCATTTGCCCTCCAAAAACTTCAAAAGGAGGCGGACATCCAACAATTGACCCAATTCTCGATAGAGTTTATTTTGAAGGTCTTTGGCGTGATTGTTCCGCCATTTGGAAGGCATTGGTGCTTTAGAAAAGGCTTTTTGCCATACATTTTTGCGAAGATTGTCAAGAAGATGCTGCGACATATTGATAAAAAAAAGATGGTCAAAAAAATAAAAGTATATGCAAGTTTGAGTTTGCGAATACAATAAAGTACAAATTTAGGCTTTTTATTACCAACTTTGTTTTTGAAGTTTTTATAGCAATAGCCCACCTTGACGCAAATCTCCAAATTCTACCAAATTTTTTTAAACATCAGTAAAATCAACCAAAACCCTACCAATGAATAAGACGCTTAAATGGGAACTCGCTCAACGTGTAGAATTGCTGTGGTGGCAAAAGTATTTGCGGAGAAAATCGAAAGATGAATATACGGCTTGGAAAAAAGGCTATTGGAATGAAGTGCTTCAAAAAGTGGGCAATTACCTGCAAATGAAGCCTAAAGACAAGGTTTTGGATGCGGGTTGTGGGCCTGCGGGCATCTTTATGGTGTTGCCTCAACAAGAGGTAACGGCAGTCGACCCTTTGCTTTTGCATTACCAAAACAAACTCGCCCATTTTTCCCCTGCCGATTATCCCTACGTTCAGTTCCATGATTTACCTTTGGAGCAGTTCCAATCGCCTAACAGCTACGATGTTGTGTTTTGTATGAATGCCATCAATCACGTATCGGATATCGAAGACAGTTTTGACAGATTGGTAGAGGCCGTTTTGCCAAATGGAACATTGGTCGTTAGTATTGACGCACATAACTACAACTTTTTGAAACATTTATTCCGAATGTTGCCAGGTGATATTTTACATCCGCATCAATACGATTTGGTGGAATACCAAAATATGCTCACCAAAAGAGGCTGTGAAATAACGAGTTGTCAGTTGATTCAAAAAAATAGGATTTTTGACCACTATGTGTTGGTAGCGAAGAAGAGAGAGGTATAAATTAAACCTATCGTCTTTAATCTTTTGTCAAAAGCCTAAAAAAAAATGTCTTTTCCATGAAATACCTCTTTCTCATTTCCTTTATCCTATGCTGTATGACTACAAATAATTTTGCTCAAATCTCACTAAAATACGCAGACAATCAAACACCTACATACGAAGAAACAATTGCGATGTACGAGCAATTGGCGGAAAAAAGTGATTGGGCTACTTTGCTGCAATATGGTACAACCGATACGGGAAAACCACTGCACTTGTTGGTGATTTCGAAGGACAAGGATTTTTCACCCGCTTCGGTTCGCTCCAAAAACAAACGCATCATTTTGATTAACAATGCCATCCATGCGGGAGAACCTTGTGGAGTAGATGCGAGTATTCAATTGGTGGGGGAACTGCTCAATAAAAAGGACAAAAAAGCAGAATGGCTTGACAATGTGGTGCTTTGTATCATTCCGATGTACAACATTGGAGGAGTGGAAAATAGAGGCTGTTGCAGCAGAGCCAATCAAAATGGACCTTTGGAACATGGTTTTAGGGGAAATGCCCGCAATTTGGATTTGAATCGAGATTTCATCAAATGTGACTCGCAAAATGCCCGCACTTTCACCGAAATATTCCACACTTGGCAGCCCGATATTTTTATAGACACGCACACCACAAACGGCTCTGACCACCAATATGTGATGACCTTGATTGCTACGGAACGCAACAAATTGCAGCCGATTTTAGCCGATTTTCTACACGAAACCATGTCGCCACAATTGACCGTTTCGATGAACAAAGCAGGCTATCTGACCGCTCCTTATGTCTATTTGACAGGTGAAACGCCTAATGAGGGCATCCAAACTTTCTTGGAAACTCCCAGATATTCATCGGGTTATACAACCTTGTTCAATACATTGGGCTTCATCACCGAAGCCCACATGCTCAAACCCTACAAAGATAGGGTCTTGTCGACCTACCAATTTTTGGTCGAAACGCTGCAATTCACCCACCAACATGCTGCCAAAATTGGGGATTTGCGGAAAGAGGCAAACAAAGCCATTGAAGAACAGCAAATCTTTCCCATTCAATGGGCTTTGGACACTTCAAAACATTCAGAATTTTCCTTCAAAGGTTTTGAAGCGAAATACAAAACGAGTGAAATCAGTGGTTTGCAGCGGTTGTACTACGACCAAAACGCTCCCTACGAAAGACCTATTCCACATTTCACTACCTACAATGCAAGCATCAACATCGAAAAACCTATGGCCTACATTGTGCCGCAAGCATGGAAGGAAGTCATCGAAAGACTCCAATGGAATGGCGTGAAAATGACCCAATTGCAGCAAGATAAGAGCATGGAAGTTGAGGCATATTACATTGAGAACTACGAAACGGTGAGGCAGCCTTATGAAGGTCATTATTTGCACTACAATGTAGAAGTTCGCAAAGAGAGAAAGGTCTTGTCGTTTCGGGCGGGTGATTTTGTTGTTGAAGTGAATCAAAAGGGCAATCGCTACATTGTCGAAACCTTAGAACCGCAGGCACACGATTCGTTTTTTGCTTGGAATTTCTTTGATTCGATTTTGCAGCAAAAGGAGTATTTTTCGCCCTATTTGTTTGAAGACATGGCTGTTCAAGTTCTTGCAGAGAACCCCGATTTGAAATCGGCTTTGGAGCAACGCAAAAAAGAAGACACTGCTTTTGCGGAAGATGCGTATGCCCAACTGCAATTTGTCTATGAACGTTCACCTTATTTTGAAGATACTTATCGGCGCTATCCTGTGGTGAGGGTTTTAGAGTGAAAAATTCAAATTCAAAAACTAACTTACAAAATTAGATTATGAAACAAATCGGCATTCTATCCGATACGCACAGCTACTTGGATGACAAGATTTTCCATTACTTCAAAAACTGTGATGAAATCTGGCACGCTGGCGATATAGGCACTTTGAGTTTGGCAGACGAGTTGGCGGCTTTCAAACCGCTTAGAGCGGTGTATGGCAACATTGACGGACACGAAATTCGGGCAATATATCCTGAAAATGCGTTTTTTGAATGTGAAGGTGTGACCATTTGGATGACACACATTGCAGGTTCGCCGCCCCGTTACAATGAACGGGTAAGGCGAAAGTTGAACTATGCGCTGCCACGTATTTTTGTTTGCGGACATTCCCATATTTTGAAGGTCATGGCAGTCGAAAAATACCACAAAATGCTGCACATCAACCCAGGGGCAGCGGGCAATCACGGTTTTCATCAAGTGCGAACCATCATGCGAATGAAGATTGAAGGGACTCGAATTTTTGATGCGGAAGTGATAGAACTGGGCAAAAGAGGAAAAATATAAAACCTAATTCCCAATGAATGTGTATCTTAGCAGTGCTTATCTTCGTTTCATGGATATGAGCTATTCAGAAACCCAAGTAGTTTAGATACACAAAATATGCTATTGACTAATTATCACAGCCATACGCATTACTGCGATGGTAAATTAGCTCCCGAAGCCTATATCAAGGCAGCTATCAAACAAGGATTGAAGGCTTATGGTTTTTCCTCTCACGCGCCTCTCCCTTTTCCCTGCAAATGGGCCATTCCTCGCATCAAAATCAAGGATTATTTGGCTGAAATTGAGCAACTTTCTACTCAATACAGGGATGAGATAGAAATTTACACAGGCTTGGAGGTAGATTACATTCCTGGACGCATCACTCCTCAAAACACATTCATTCGCCATCTGAATTTGGACTATACCATTGGTTCTATTCACTTTGTAGGAAATTGGAGCGATGGAAAACCTTTTCAAGCCGATGGCACTCATGCCCAGTTTTTGAAGGGCTTTAGGGAGATTTTTGACAATGATGCTCAGAAATTTATGAGCGATTACTTCAAATTGACCAGAGATATGATAACGCTGGCTTGCCCCGATATAGTAGGGCATTTGGACAAACTCAAAATTCACAACGAAAACGGCAAACTTTTTTCGGAGCAGAGTGATTGGTATGTTTTTGAGGTGCTGAAAACCTTGGAGGTCATCAAAAAAGCGGGGGCGATTATGGAGGTAAATACACGAGGAATTTACAAGAAAAAGACCACCGAATTGTATCCGAGTACATGGATTTTGGAATATGCCCAACACATGGACATACCGATTTGCTTGAGTTCAGACTGTCACCATCCCAATGAGATAACCAAAGGATTTGAAGATGCGACTAGGATATTGAAGGCCATTGGCTTCAAAGAAAAAATGGTGTTGATAGAAGGAGGATGGAAGGCAGTGGGATTGATGAGTGAGTAGTAGAGTGGCTAAATTCTTTTCCATTCCTCTATTTTCCAATTCTCTACATTTCTTTCTTTCTTAGAAAAGCCAATACCAACAAGATAGATGGTTTTGGGAGAGTTTTTGTATGCAGCAGTGTATTTTCGGTTTTTGATTTGTTGGATAGCATCATCGGCAGGTTCATCTAATTTGAATTCCATAATATATAGAAAATCATCGGTTTCTGCTAACAAATCCAAACGTCCTTGATGTTTCGTGATTTCGGTTTGAACATACAAACCCATAAAAGCGGTGACTAAATAAATAATGGTTTGAAAATAGCCTTCCCACACTTCAAAAGCTTTTTGCTGATTTGCTTGTGAATCTTGTTTTTTGTTTTTGGGCAATAAGTGGTAAGAGATATCCGACAACAAAACTTTGAGTTGTTCAATAAAAACGCCTACATTTCCTTCCTCCAATGCGCCTTGCATTTTTAATAAGGCCACCCCAACCACAGAACTTGTTTGATAGGTAAAAGCTTCCAATAAATTATGAACCAATGATTTGCGTACTTCAATATTGGGATAGCCCAAAAAATAACTCATTTCATAACGCTTTCGTTTGGTTTTTTTGATGGTCAGATAACCTGTCTGAAACAACAAACCCACAATGTCCAAATTCTCAAGTGCAAATTTGTCAAAAAAAGTTTCAGGAACTTCTTTGTTTTCCAATTCCATCGGTAGGATGCTGTTGTTGCGAATACTTTTGACCAAAAAAGTAGGAGTTCCTGTAGCAAACCAAAAATTGCCAAAATGGAATTTTCCGAAAAAACTAAGAATCGAATAAGGATTGTATAAAAAAGCTTCTCCATCAAAAGAATAGCCATTGTACCAAAGTTTGATCCCCTGCAATATGCCCTCTTTAGACATTTTAAATTTTTCAGCAGCTTTTTGGATGTAAGCATCAAAGTAAAACAACAATTCCTTGTGGGTAATCCCTACTAAATCAGTGCTAAGGGGGTCAATCGATAAATCCGTCAAATTATTCAAATCTGAAAATAAACTCACCTTGCTAAATTTGGAAACACCTGTGACAAATAAAAAATGAAGGTGTTCGTCTGATTCCAAATCTTTCAAAGGGCTAAAAAAATCTCTCAATACATGTTGATTTTTTTTAGCCTTCACCGTGTCCGTCAAAAAATCGACAATAGGTTTATCGTATTCATCAATCAGAACAACAACAGGTTTGCCTTTTTGTGAAATTTGCTCTACCAAAGATTTGAATTGAACAGAAAGCGAAACAGTCGAAATTTCAACATCATATTCTTTGGCATATTTTTGAAGTTCATAACTGAGACTTTCTTCTAAGTTTTCTACCTGATAACCATAGGATGCAAAGTTGAACTTCAAAACAGGATAGGACAGCCAATCATAGTCCTTTTTTTGACCAATGTATAAATCTTTGAATAGATCTTTGTATCCTCCAAAAATGTGTTGAAAAGTAGAAATTAAAAGTGATTTGCCAAATCGTCGAGGACGAGAAAGAAAGTACAACTTCCCCTTTGAGATCAAATTGTATATCTGTTGTGTTTTATCAACATAAATCAAGCCTTCTTCAACAATGGCTTTGAAATTTTGTCGTCCTGTGGGTAATCCTTTCATATTCCAAAGATACAGAAATTAGACTACATAAGCCCAATAATAATACGTCTCGTTTCCTACTCCCACCAAGGGTAAAAATCAGGCATATCGGACGAGGATTGCTGCGTAAAATTCGGGCTGCGTTTCTCCAAAAAAGAAGCAACTCCTTCCTTTCCATCCTTCAAACTCGCATAATAAATAGCCAAAGAATCCACTTTATGGGCTTCAACAGGATGGTCTTTAGCGGCGTTGCGGTACATCATTTGTCGGGTGAGGGTAATGGCTACTGGACTGTGTGCCACAATTTTGCGGGCAATTTTGTAGGCTTCTTCGAGTAGTTCACCCGCAGGATAAACCCCTTTCACATAACCTGCTGCCAACACCGCTTCGGGCTTCAATATTTCACCCGTATAAGTCCATTCCAATGCCGTAGAAATGCCCACAATTCGAGGCAAAAACCAAGTAGAACAAGCTTCTGGGGTAATCCCAATTTTGTTGAACACAAAACCAATTCTTGCATATTCAGAAGCCAAACGAATGTCCATCGCACAGGTCATAGTCGCACCGATGCCCACTGCCGCACCGTTGATAGCTGCAATGACAGGCTTTTTGCAGTCGTAAATCGCCAAGGCAACTCGCCCGCCTGTATCTCTCACTCCTTCAATGATTTCGGGGTCTTCCAAACGCTTGTTCATATCGTCCATCGTAGGGTGAAAATCTTCGTTCAATCCAAAAACATTGCCTACCACAGACAAATCCATTCCTGCACAAAAAGCACGCCCTTCACCTGTGACCACTATCACACGAATATTGTCGTCGTCGTTCGCTCTGTTGAAGACTTCAATGAGTTCATTCGCCATTTCGACCGTGAAAGCATTCAAGGCTTCTGGTCTATTCAGTGTAATTGTCAAGATGTACTCTTTGATTTCTAATTTTAATGTGTTATATTTCATGAATTAAAATGAAAATAAAAATGAAAAAAAGCTGCTTGCTCTATCCAATGTCCAACTAATACCCATGCAAATCCACCTCTTCTGTATAACTCAATTGAATCCATTTGCCCATTTTCTTCTGAATGATTTTGAAGTGGTGCAATTCGTCATTTGTCACCAACGAAATTGCTTCACCCGAAGCCTCTGCCCGTCCCGTTCGACCGATGCGGTGAATGTAATCTTTGGGTGAGCGGGGCAATTCGTAGTTGATGACACAAGGTAAAAATTCGATGTCAATTCCACGAGAAAGAAGGTCGGTTGTGACCAATACTTGTACTTCTCCCGACTTGAATTTTGCCAAAGCTTTTGTTCTTGCGCCTTGACTTTTTTGGCTGTGAATACACAAGGCTTCAATGCCATTTTTGTTTAGTTTGATGGCAATATTGGTGGCTTTTTTGGTAGAAGAAGCGAAAACCAAAACCTGTTTTAGTTCTTTTGTTTTAATCAAATAGCGGAGGAAAGGCCCTTTTCTTTCTTCTGCCACCAAGTATGCAGATTGGTGAATCAAGTCAATATTAGTACTTTCAGTTTCAATTTCTATGACTGTTGGTTCTTCCAACAACATCTGCTTGATTTCCTTTACCTCTTTGCTAAGCGTTGCAGAAAACAGGAGATTTTGTCTTTTTTGGGGTAAGAGGGCAAGGATTTCATTGATTTCGTCTTGAAAACTGCGATTCAACATTTTGTCGGCTTCATCCAATATCAGTGTTTTGACATCCGATAGGTGTACTGCTTTAGAAGCGACCAACTCCAATAATCTGCCTGGTGTTGCGGTCAAAACATGAACATTTTGGAGCGCAATCATTTGAGGATTGATAGATACGCCTCCAAAAACGGCCAAAGATTTGATGCGTTGTGGCATGACCTTTCCAAATTGTTGAAAAATCTCATTCACCTGCATCGCCAATTCTCTTGTAGGCACTAAGACCAATACCTTTACCTGTCTGTTTTTCAGAGGTGCACCTTTCTGCAAGTTCATCAAAACAGGCAACACGAAACTTGCCGTTTTTCCTGAACCAGTTTGTGCAATACCCAATACATCTTTGCCGCTTAAAATGGTAGGTATGGCGGCTTTTTGGATGGGAGTTGGTTGTTTGTAATTGAGTGTGGCTAAAGCTTCAATCAAAGGAGGGGCTAAACCCAAATCGTTAAATGACATTTTGTGGTATGTGTTTAATTGACTTTATTAGGAAGGATTCTGGATTAGCTTATCGGAAAAACAAACGAGAGGGTGTTCTATTGCTGGTAGTGTTCAGTCAAGTTTGAATTGAAGAGTTGACCGTTTAATTCTCCAGCAATTTACCGATTTGGAGCAAAGACTTCCGAAATTTTTGCTTTGAAAAGAACTTGGCAACAAAAATAATCCGCCATTCTTCCTGAATAAATTTTGGAAGTCTATAGGGAGCGTATTTATCTATTTAGCCCTCATAGCTATCACATACGCTGCTACTGCGTTGATTTGTGCTTCGCTCAATATTTCTTCATAAGGAGTCATTAGCCCTTTGCCTTTTTGAATACGGGTAATGACTTCTGCTTCGGGAAGTGCGGAAGCGGTCAAATCACCTGCGCCATTGATTCCTAATTTTCCATCGGCACCATGACAGGCTACACAAAACTGACTATAGACTTTTTTGCCTAATTCAGCATTATTGCCTTCTGTATTTGAGGTTTCAGCTACTTCTTTTACAGGAGTAGAATTGTTTTCTTTTGGAGGAGTGCTTTCTCCACAAGACCAAAGTGCAAAAATAAGTGCAAATACTGTTGAAAAAATGATTGTTCGATTCATGTTATGAGTTAATTTTGAGGATAAGATTACGAAATTTTTCAAGATTTTGGTAATCTACGCTTATCTTTAAGCTACAATTTTAAGTCAAAATAAAAATCGCAATAAAATCGAACTATGTTTCAATTTGAAAATGAACAGTATTTGTGGGGTTTGGTACTTGTGCCAATGCTTTATTTTTTGTTTTGGATGAATAGACGCTGGCGACAAAAGGCCATAGAACGTTTTGGAGAGCAAGATTTGGTGAGTCGTTTGGTTCCCGATTTTTCGGAGCGCAAACAAGGAGTTAAAATTTTCTTATATCTACTTACCATTGTTTTTATTGTCATTGCTTTAGCGAATCCTCAATTGGGTTCACAGCTCGAAAAGGTACAGCGAAAAGGGATTGATGTGATGGTGGCCATTGATGTGTCAAAAAGTATGATGGCCGAAGATGTACAGCCAACTCGGTTGGATCGTGCCAAACAATTGTTGTCTAGGTTGATAGATGGCATGAGCAATGATAGGATTGGCATTATTGTTTTTGCAGGTCATGCTTATCTGCAAATGCCTTTGACTGTAGATTATGCGGCTGCAAAACTTTTTTTGCAGACCATTAACACAGATATTGTTCCTACTCAGGGTACTGCAATTGGTGAGGCAATTGAATTGTCGAGGGAATCTTTTGAAGAGGAGAGTGAAAAAAATAGGGCTTTGATTATTATTTCGGATGGCGAAAATCATGAAGAAGGAGCTATTGAGAAAGCAGAGGAAGCTGCAAATGAAGGTATTAAAGTATTCGCATTGGGTGTTGGTTCTGTTGAGGGAAGTTCTATTCCTGTGTATATGCAGGGGCGAAAGGTGGGCTACAAACAAGATCGGAGTGGTCAGTTGGTAGTATCTAAGTTGAATGAGGAGGTATTGAAGGAAATCGCTCAAAAAACAGGAGGGAAATATTTCCTTATTAAAGGCGCACGAAATGAGATTGCAGTGGTGATTGATGAATTGAACAACATTGAAAAACGGGATTTTGAAGACTATGTTTTTACCGACTATGCCGATCAATTTCAGTATTTTATTGGTTTTGCAGTGCTTTTGATGATTTTGGGCTTTTTTACTTCTGAGAGGAAAAGTGGCTGGTTCAGTCGTTGGAAATTATTTGAGTAAAATCCAGTAAGAAAAGATTTTAAACTTAAAAAGTGAATAGTATTTAATGGAACTTATGTTTTCGTCAGAGGATTTATTGAAAGCTAAGAAACGGCAGGATTTATTGGATATTGCTGACAAAAAAGGCATCAATCTAAAAAAGCACCTGAGAAATCTGCGCTATGAAGAAGAGTTGGAGTTGCTGCAAACGGAATTGGTGAATCTTCAGCATTGGGTGGTCAAGAAAAAGATGAGGGTTGCCGTTATTTTTGAAGGAAGGGATGCGGCTGGAAAGGGAGGTTCTATCAAGAGGTTTATAGAGCATCTAAATCCTCGTTCGGCGGGGGTTGTAGCTCTTGCAAAACCTACGGAAGTAGAGCAAGGTCAGTGGTATTTTAGGAGATACATCAAAGAATTGCCGAATGCTGGTGAAATTGTGTTTTTTGATAGAAGCTGGTACAATAGAGCTGTGGTAGAGCCCGTGATGGGCTTCTGCAATAAAAAACAGTACCATGATTTTATGAGGCAAGTCTCAGAATTTGAACACATGTTGTATGAAGATGGCGTTAAATTAATTAAATTTTGGTTTTCTATTTCTAAAGAAGAACAGCAAAGGCGTTTTAAATCAAGACTTCAAAATCCTTTGAAGGTTTGGAAATTTAGCCCTGTAGATATGAAAGGGCAAGAGCTTTGGAATGAATATACGCACTACAAAGAAGTGATGTTTTCAAAAACACATACGCCTTTTAGCCCGTGGATCATCGTAAAAACGAATGATAAGAGAACTGCTCGATTGGAAAGTATGCGGTACGTGCTTTCGCAGTTCGATTATACGGGTAAACTTAAAGCTAAAGTGTCTTTGCTTTCTGACCCAAATGTGATTTTTAGATATTATAGAGATTTGAACCAAAATATAAAATAAGTTATGTTAAAACAAGATTTATCAGAGGAGGATTTACAGATTATTAACTCAAAAATAGGATTGAAATCTTTGTTGAGTGATAAGACTGTAAATCTTGAAAAGGCTCTTCGATTGGCGAAATATGAATTGAAACTCAGAGAATTGCAGTCTGAATTGATTCAACTACAAAATTGGGCTATTGAAGGTGATAAAAAAGTAGTGATTTTATTTGAAGGAAGAGATGCTGCTGGTAAGGGGGGAGCTATTAGGAGGATTACTGCACACATTAATCCGAGATATTATCGAATATTTGCTTTACCTAAACCTACGTCAGAGGAAGAGGGGCAATGGTATTTTCAACGGTATGTGAATCGTTTGCCGAAGCCTGGCGAGATTGTTTTATTTGATAGGAGTTGGTACAATAGAGCAGTTGTAGAACCCGTCAATGGTTTTTGTACTGAGGAAGAATACCATGTTTTTATGGGGCAGGTGAATGATTTTGAAAGGATGATTATTGAGTCCGGTACTTACTTGATTAAATTTTATTTTTCGATTACGAAAGCAGAGCAGGCCAAGCGATTCAAAGACATCAAAAGTAATCCACTCAAAAAATGGAAAATGACTCCTGTGGATGAACGTGCTCAGGAACTGTGGGATGAATACACGAAATACAAGAAAAAAATGTTTGAAAAAACGCATACGGACTTTTCTCCGTGGATTATCATTGATGCAGATAAAAAAACGGAGGCGAGAGTAGCGGTTATTGAACATATTCTGAAAACTATTCCTTATCCAAAAGGCTGATTATTAAGAAAAAATAAGACTTATCTTTTTATCAACTTCGGTTTTTTAGCATTTTCTGCAATTGAAAAATTCCTACTAACACAATCGAGGGAATCCATACCCAAATAAGCTCTGATTTGAAGGCTCGCCATCCCCATTGTGTGAAAAACCTACTAATGCCTAAGGGCGAAACATTGATGGGACGAAAAGGAAAGAAATAACGCTCGGCACTGAATGGCGCAAAAAATGCACAACCTCGTCCGCCATTGGTCATGGCATCTAACAAAGCATGTGAGAAGGTGATTGCTGTAAAGAATAGACAGTATGCCCACCATTTTCGGGAGAATAGGGATAGGTTACGGTAAAAAATAAGATTGATAAAAAGGCCTAACAGAAAGGAAAAGAACAAAGAGTGGGTGAAACCTCTATGCCCAAACATACTCTCATAAGGAACGCCCATTTTGAAGCCCAAAACGTCTGCATCTGGAATGACTGCACAAAAGATGGCCAATAAGCACAATTTCCAAAAGGAATGGTTGGGGCGGACTATTTTACTACCCGCTATGGCTACTACGGCATGAGAAAAGGCGGAAGGCATTCTCTGTTATTTTAGGTTAAATTTGAAGTGAATTCTTGGCAATAGAAAAAAATAGTCAATGAGAATCTGTGATTATTTTGATTTTCATTGGCTTTAGATTGAGTATTTTTTTTTCTACTGGTCTTTCTTATTAGCAGTACTTGCAGCAGGTTTGTCCACAGTAGGCATCATGCTACTTTCTTGGTCTGAAGTAGTTTTACCATCATCGTTAGTGGGTATTTCTTCCTTTGCAGGTGTGGGATCAGGTTCTGACAATTTTGGTGAAGCATACGGAGAAGGAGAGGCAGTTGTTGCTGTTTTAGTAGGCATCATGTTTTCGGTAAGTGCCAATCCTTTGAGGTGAATCACTGTATTTTGAGGAGAGGTATTGGCTATGATGGTGACGTGTTTATCTTGCATACCAATTTTTCCAGTAGAATCAAAAGTGACTTTTACCTTGCTTCGTCCACCTGGGGGGATTGGTTCAGTAGGTACTTCTGGAATGGTGCATCCACAGGTAGAGTTGGCATCTACAATGATCAAAGGCACTTCGCCAGTATTGGTGAAATAATAGTCATGTTCTACTTTTGTACCTACTTTTACCGTTCCAAAATTGTATTCTTTTTCATCAAATTTGAATTGGGCTACTGGAGCAGCAGGCTTTTGGGGTTTTGGAGGGGTGGCGGGCATATTCATTGTAACAGCTTTCTTTTCGGTTTTTTTCTCGGCTACAATTTTTGTTTCTGTTTTCTTTTCAGCTTCCTCGTTAACTATTGCAGCCTCATTTTCATCTGCAATAGTGGCGTTTGTAGAGTCTTCAATTGCAGTAATGACTTCCTCGATTGTTACTGAATCTGTATGGTGGTTGGCTGTTGTTTCTTCAACAACGTTTGTGTTTTTTTGGGTGGTGTTATCATTTTGACAGCTGAACATGAGTAGGTTTAGTACAGCTAGGATGACAATAATGCTCAATAAATATGACTTTTTCATGACACTTTATTTTAATGTGAATTACGCTAATATAATCTATTTCAAATAATAAAACAAAAAAAGTGCCTTAAAATCCAACTAACCCCCTACCGAGTTTGATAATGCGACCTTCTTCCTTCAAAGTGTTCATCATTTTATCCAAAATGCCATTGATAAAATCTTTGCTTTTGGGAGTGCTGTAAAACTTCGATATATCTATATACTCGTTGATAGATACTTTTACAGGAATCGTTGGAAAATAGAGTAGTTCAGAAAGTGCTAATTGCAGTAAAATAACATCGATTTGTGAAACCCTTTCGAGTTCCCAATTCTTAAGTTGAGGGGTAATCAGTGCGATTAATTCTTCTTTGTATTTGAGGGTGTGCTGCAATAACTCTTTGCCAAATTGCACTTTTTCATCCCAATCACGCACCTTTCTAAGGGCTACTATTGGAGCATTATTGGAAGGGGCTTTGAAGTTTAGAATCAAGCTAGTGATAGCACTTTCGACGGCTTCATCATCGTCGACCCAATTGGTGAAATGGTCGTCCAAATAATCGCCATAAAGTTCACTCGCCTGCATGATGTCTTTAAAAAGGAATTTCAACAGTTGTTTATCTCCTTTCGTTTTTGGTTCTTCTTGGTTTATGTATTCTTGGTATTGAGGCGTTTTTACGAAAATCTTGTACAATTCTTTCACCACGTTCGGTTCAATCAAGTATTTTAGTTTTTCCGCTTTTATCCTTTGTTGAAATTCTTCATCAGTCACTATTCCTTGGATAATCTTGTTGTCCCAAAGACGAGTAGAGAGGTTTTTGTCCTCATCTGTTACCAAGTGTTTTCTAGACCTTTTGTTCTTATCTTCAGTCACATATCGAGCTATTTCTGTGAGCATTAGAACTTGATACAAAAAAAGGCGATACACATTGTCAATACTTTTCTGAAACAGATTCTGTATGCCTTGCTCAGACATCGATGAATTTTGCTGACAGGCATAAATCGCCTGTAATACTTTTATTCTTAAAGATCTTCGAGTAAGCATTTTCTTATGTTTTTATTTGTCTGTGATTTAAGCAGACAAAATACGCCTCAAAATTAGACAATTTTTTTGTTTTTAGAGGTGATTGAACAAAAAGAAAAGCAATAAATAAACCCACAAAATATCTACGAAATGCCAATAGGTTATAATCATCTTTAAATGTCGTTCTTCCTTAGGAGTCGTGAAGAACAATAATGAAGTAACTGGGTCTTGTATCTTTTTAATAGTTTGCGAATAAAAATGACCTAAAATAGCCAAGCCCACTATCACATGCAGGGCGTGAAGTGCCGAAATTAGATAAAGGTAAGAGCCATCTGGTTTTCCTGAAATGTAAATACCTCTTGTATATAAATCAAACCACCCAACGATCTGCAATACTACAAATAACACGCTGAATATCAAACTCATAAAAAGGCTTTTTTTGAGTTTTTCGGATGCGTCATTTTGATAGAAACCCAAAGCTCGCTGTATGCTAAAACTACTTGCTACAATCGCAATAGTACTGAATAAGAATGCCTTTGGAAATCGAAATTGCGACCAAGTCCAAGTACCGCTAGAAAAAAAATAGGCAACTGTCAATCCCAAAAATAGTACAGAAAGGCTGGATATAGCAAAGTAAAGCATCATCTGCAAAGGATGAATTTTTGTGAAAGATGGATCTTGATATGTATCTATTTCTGAGGATGTATTACTATGTGATTTCATGATACCTGTTATTGTATGAACGGCTATGCCGGATAGGGTTCACAACAAAATTAAGTAAGATAAGTTGATGATTTTGTGTCTGCAACTACAAATAATTCAATTTTTTTTTCACAAAAAGTGAACTTTTTCATAACCAAAATATAATCCTCCGTGTTACAACAATGAGAGTGCTTTAATTCGAGGGGCGGCTGGAATTCCTTAGGGGTAAAGAGTTTCAGTTTGCCCTTTTTTAAAAGTTTGATAATCAACACATTGATTGTCAAACTTTCTTTGCTTTAAATCAAACCTACTCTGCTCTCCTACACTTTTTCAAAAAATGTTGTTTAACTAATTTAGGATTATTGATGATTTCATAAAAATCATCCAGATATTTTATTGTATTGTTAACATATTTTTCGCTCAACAATTCTGATTCATTGTAAATAGCATAAATTGCATCTTTAGCTGCTCGAAATTCTTCAAAAGCCACTTCAAATTCTTCTGGTGTTCTGCAAAACCCTCTATACAGACGATCTCTCACCGTATTTACTGGCAACATTTCGGGTGGCAAAGCATACTCCGCATCTACAATCCCCGTCAAATCAAAATCATAAGGAATACAATAAGGCAATCCTCCAATATTGTAACAAATTTTCATATTATGATTTTCTTGTACTGACCAGTCCAAGTTTCCTATCATAAACTGAAAAATTGCCACCCGATCTGCAATTGGTTTATCGGTATTTTCAGCATGTATTTTTTTATCTTCCAGCATTTTTCCCTCCATACGTGCTGCCAGAAAGTCATCGCCTTCAATGATAAATCCATACTTTTCCATTTTTTCATTCTTGTCTTCACTATCCACATACGTCATTTTCAACAAACGAACCCTAAAACTTTTATCCGTCAATGCTTGAAATGCTTTATAAACAAAATATTCTCTCAGCACATATTCTTTGTAATTATCATCGTTGTCTTGACAATGGGCAACTAATTTTACCTTATTCTGCCCTTCAAAAATAGTTCCTTTTGACTGTTCATCATTGAAGTTGAGCCGCAAAGGAGGGAAGTTGCACATATCTTTCGACCTTCGAGAATTTCCTCTTGTTTTCACCTTCAATTCTACATTAACCGTTTTCCCTTCTTCGTTTAAATAGCTAATCGTAGCAGGATGATATTCTCTTTCTTCCCCAATGTCCTTTTTCACAGCCTTCAAATCGGTTGTGAGTGTCAATTCCAATACATCTTCGGCTTCAAAAAGTGCGTGATTAGCGGCGATTGCTTCCTCTCTGAGTGTGTTGTCTTCCGATTCTTTTTCAGATTGAACGGCAGCAGTATCTTGCGCCCATAATGGCAATCCAACAAACATCAAAAGTAGAAGCAGTGTGTTAAAGAATTTCATGCGATACTATTTTTATTAAGAATGATTTTTTAGGTTTAGAAACCAATGATGATTTCAATTTGAACTTGTTTAGACCTTCTTATCGTATTAATAGCTTAACCACCGAAAAAAGTAAACAGTTTTGGTTCTTTGACAAAATCTGTGATTTGAGATTTTGGAAGTTTGCCGCTTACAAAATCAAAAAACTATTTCGCTAAAAATTAACTTCTTATAAAATGAAACTTCCGAAGTCTTTATTGCTTCCACAAAAATTGTCACAGAACCACAGTTTTAAAAACCATACTAATTTTAAATTAAGAAAGCAACAACATAGAACTTACAGTGCCATTTTTTCATTACATTTGTTAGTGTTGCTACTATTATACTGTTATTACAAAACAAATACAAGCATGATTCAATATCCAGATTTCATGATTTATGGCGCCAATGGTTATACAGGCAGACTCGTTGCCCGCATGGCTGCCGAACGTGGAATGAAACCTCTTTTGGCAGGTCGAAACGAACAAGAACTGATGGAAATGAGCAAACAACTCAAACTTCCATATCAAATCTGTTCATTAGAAGATACGAGGGCTTTAAATGATTTGGTACTCAGCGTGAAAGTTGTTTTACACTGTGCAGGACCTTTTGAAGATACAGCCCTACCGATGATTAAAGCTTGTATCAAAAACAAGACACACTATCTCGATATAACGGGTGAAATTGCCGTTTTTGAAATGTTGGCTCAAATGAACGAACGCTTCAAAGAAGCAGATATCATGGTACTCCCTGGAGTTGGTTTTGATGTAGTTCCCTCAGATTGTTTGGCAGCCTACCTCAAAAACTGTCTTCCTACTGCAACGCACCTCACCTTGGCTTTCACCAGTGTAGGAAGCAGCATCTCGCACGGCACAGCTACGACTATGCTTCGTAGTATTGACAAAGGTGGAGCCATTCGGGAGAGGGGAGTTATAAAAGAAGTACCGAGTATCTACAAGAAGCGTAGTTTTGAATTTTGGCGAGGAGGCAAACCGCAGGAAGCAGTCACTATTCCGTGGGGTGATGTTTCTACGGCATATTACAGCACAGGCATTCCCAATATTGAAGTTTACACAGCTGTCACTCCAGCCACATTGTGGTTTATGAAAAATGCTAGTTCTATGAAATGGCTATTAAAACGTGACTTTGTGAAGCGATTTCTTCAAAAAGCGGTTGACGCTCGTCCAAGTGGTCCGACTGATCGGCAGCGAAAAAAAGCATCCAGTTTCTTATGGGGAGAAGCTACAGACAGTCAAGGTAATAAAGTGAGCGCACGATTATCAGGTCCCGAAGGTTATACCATCACCGCATTGACCGCATTGGCAAGTGTCAGACAAGTGTTGAATGGTAAATACAAAGTCGGGTTTCAAACACCTTCAAGTGCTTATGGCTATGATTTTATTATGGAAATACCAGGTATGGTACGTGAAGATGTATTGCTAAACCGTAAGATTGATATTCAGTAAGAAATCGACTTATTTATATGTTATCCACAATAAGGCAAAAACGATAAAGTCTTGTTGTCCATATCCAAAGCACACAAATGCCCCATCCCATGCCCTTCATACACACAGCCGGCATCGATATCTAAAGGAGAATCATCGTGCAGCATTTCTTCTATCAACTCATGATGTGTAGGTGTATGCCCATGCACAATCGTCCTCCCTTCAATGAGTTGAGGCTTGATGTCATCATACCAATACCTCAGCCACAACATAGCAAATTCATCTTTATATAAATCCTTCAAGTTTTCGGCATAACGAAAGTTAAATCCCGCATGAACCAACAAATAGTCGTCTAATTCAAAATAATATTGAAGGTTTTCCATAAAGTCAAAATATTTTTGAGGAATGTCTTTCCAATGTTTTACCCCAAAACTGTGCAAAGTCGCATCTCCTCCAGCCATGAGCCAACTATCAGCAGTCATAGCAGATTGAAACGAACGCAACAGCATATCTTCATGATTGCCCATCAAACAGTGTACTTGATAGCCTTTTTCTTGTAAATCCATAATCAGATCAAAAACACCTTTGCTGTCAGGACCTCTATCAATATAATCACCCAACAAATACAGCGTATCTTCTTTTTGAAGTTGAATCACCTCTGTAAGCATTTTTTCAAATGTAGCCTTACATCCGTGAATATCGGAAATTGCAAATCTTCTCATAACATTTATTAGCAATGAATGGTCAAAACTTGAGATTAAATAATATTACAAAGTAATAAAAAAACCTCAAGATGTCTAAACATCTTGAGGTTTAACTATGGCTGATCTCTAAACTTCTTATTGCAGAAAGCAATGATTCGGTCTAATTATCAGTCTTTTGCGAAAGATCTCGTTGCGATTTGCTCATAATTTTTGTTGAGCATTTTTACAAAATAAATACCCTCAGGTAATGCAGAAGCATTGATGCGGTATTTACCTCCATTTGAAGGCACAGAATAATGAGCCATTTTTCGACCAATCAAGTTATATACTTCTACATAACGTACATTGGTATCATATCCCAAATCTATTGTCAAATTGTCTCGTACAGGATTTGGATAAACCTTAATTTGACTAATCGGGTCATCTTCAATTCCTACAGTATAAGCATCTGCTGAGTAAGTCATCGTAATGTTCACATTTGAACTATCCGCAACAGCCCAAACTTGTACAATAGCAACTCCTTTTCCTTCAATTTCACTGGGTTGAAAATGAAGGTCCAATAACATAGAACCATTTGCAGGAATGGTCAAAGGTTGGGGATTGCCATTTACAAAAGGTGCCCAGCAGCTAATTGGATCACAAACTTGACTATTCCATCCATCAGGAATATTGTTCTCAATCCTTGCCCATTTTACTTCAATGGCCTGATTTGAATTGTTGTGAATCGTTGAATGAGCGACAATCTCAAACTCAGTGAGAAAGTCACCTGCCTCAACATTTACATCAGGAGAACCTGTAAGTGTTTGTGCAACAAGCGGGAAGGAGCTAACTGCAAGGAAAAGAGTAAACAAATAAGTAAGTATTTTTTTGTTCATCAGCTATAGTGTTTACGTGTTAAAAAAATAATTTATCGTGTTTAAGTAATTTAACGGGGGAATATAATGATTTGTAACCTTTTTATCACAAAAAAAACTCCAAAAAGTTCATTTTTATGTGCAAATAAAAAGACATGACATAAAAATGGCAAAATGAGTTGCATTTTCTATAATGTGTCGAGTACGCAACTCATTTTTTATAAAATTTCGTTTGAATCGCTGGTAATTAGACTTTTCAAATAGCAAGAAAGTTACTTTTGACTCAACCAAAAATTTACATTTGTGTCTATTTTTCTAATGTGTCACGACCAATTTCCTAGTACTCAAAATAGTATTGTCGGTCTTCAATTGGTAAACGTAGATGCCATTTTGAAGGTGGGCTGTAGGAAGTTGAATTTGTTTGCTACCTGCTACAACTGTTTGTTCCATGACTTTTTTACCTGCCGCATCCATCAATATAAGTGTTAAATCACGATTGATATTTGTCACATCAATTTTTGTGAATTGGTTACTCGGATTAGGGTAATTTTGTCCTATCCCAATATTGGAAAGAGCCTCATCGAAAGCTATATCTGTCGTCATACCATGAAACCAATCATGCGTTGCTTTCATAAATGCATTGCGGTTTTCTTCAGTACCCATCATTTCTAAACCAATTCCTACATATACCATTTTGTAAACGCCTGTATTGGCTTTGATTCCTGCAATTTTGGAAGACGAATTGTTGTAGTTAAAAATGGGTGTAGCAAATTGACTGCTTGGGTCGGGTTTGATTTGGTCAGGATAAAAACTGCCGCTGTAATAATCAATAATGGAAGCATTAATTAAGTGTCCGAAGTCTTCATCACCTGACACAGGGGTTAAAACAGAGTTAGAACCATTACCATCTGCTACAAATTCAGCGTGCAAATAATTGCGGAAGAAAGAACGGGCAAGCGGTGTGCTGTATGGAGAATTATCCCCCTCTACTTCCCATCCAATGTCTTGCCCCATAATCAATAAATTGACTCCAGCATCCATTCTGTTCATGAGCATAAACAAAAAATCTTGGTTTAAGGCAGGAAAGGTCCACCCTACATTGAAGTAAACGTTTTCCATTCCATTCAATGCTTGAAAGGTGACCCCATCAATAAACGCTTTTTTGCTGATTCGCCCAAACCCTTCGCTTCCTGCAAAAGCCAATCCTTCGTTAAATTCAGGTCCCCAAGCAGGATTGGTGGCATTATCTACAATTACATCTTTGACTCCATTGTTCACAAAGTAGGTAATCTTCATTGGGTAAACGAGCGGTGCATCTGCTAAAGTAATCGTTAATTCATATCGAGCCAATGCTTTTGTCGCACCTGCTACTACTTTGATACCCAAGTTTGAAAGTACATTTCCTTCAAAAGGTAGTTGTGCAAAATCAATCGGCAAATCCAAGTCGCCAATGACCATAGAAGCAGACCAATCATCAGGTGCGTCAGTGGTTAGGCTGAATTGAAGGTTGCTCAAAGACTTGTAGAGCGTTTGCATCGAACCTGCAAAAGATGCCGTTTCCCCTGCATTTACCTGTTTGATATTTGCCCATTCAAAGGAAGTGTGCTGAACAGGAATGTCAATGCTCGAACCAGAGTTGAGTACTTCTTTGGTGCTGTTATTTTGCACAAATGCCAATATATACAATTGGTCAACATTCCATTCTTCTTGAGTAGTGTATGAATAAGAAAAATTGGTAGATTCTCCAATTGCAGCAGCTTCAAAACTTTCTCCACTCATGCTGGTAAGCATTTTGCGGAAAACATTTGGAAAATCTCTTTCTCCATTGGAGCCGGGAGCAGAACTATAATTGATCATCTTTTCTACGACTGCTACTCGAATAACCCAATTCCCGCTTGGAACTGCGCCATGAGTAGTGACAGAAATATTGGCTATTCCTTCGGTATCTGTCAATCTTTCTTGTTCAACAGAAATGCTGATTGGACTGGTTTGAGATACAATGTTATCAATATCTACTTGTGTCACATTTGCAGGACTTTTGCTATCACCCCCATTGGTGTACATATCAGGTACTCCTGTCACTCCATAGTACGAAACACGATTGGTCGGTTCGCTTGGATTGTGTTGATACATAGGGTCGAAGCCAGGCCATGAGGTGTGATAAGCTATATGGTGTGCAGTTGTTTCGTTTTGTCCATACAATGCTTGAAAAGCAGGATTTTGTTCTGCACACGGACCACAAGAAGCCTGTGTAAAATGCTCAAAAAGGACATATTTTTTTGCCCCTTGAGCATTTGCAGCAAGGGTACTAACAAATAATAACAAGAGGATGGGTAGTATATTTTTCATACAAAAAATTGTGGGAGTTAAAAATTGTGTGTTACTTTGATTTTGTTGGTCAATGTAGCGACAAAATTAATAGAGATACGTCTAATATTAGCCTATTGTCTAAACTTTTTTGGTATTTTTGGCGACACAGAGGAACATAAATTCTTTACACAAAATATTTAACATGAAACGAATGACAAAATCATTACAATTATTTGCCCTCTTCTTGCTTTTGGGGTTTTCATCTCCAATTTTTGCTCAATGCAGCGAGTTTGAAACAGAGGTGATTTTGATTTTAAATAGCGACAGCTACGGTAATGAAATGTACTGGGAAGTGGAACTTCAAGGTTTCATTATTGCGTCAGGCGGTTGTGAAGACATCAAACCTGGTGGCAAACGTCTTCAAGCTGCTTTAGCAGGCTGTGAAGGAGTATATTCATCTGGCTCTTTTGCAGAGTCTATTTGTATTCCTTCTGGTTTAGAAGTTACTTTTACTATGTATGACGACTATGGTGATGGTATCTGTTGTAGTTTTGGAGATGGTTCTTATGAAATATTAGGTGCAGACCCACCCGTAAGCGGAGGAGCTTTTGGAAATTCTATGTCGCATACTTTCAAACCTGTAGGAATTTCTCCAAGAACAGATGTAGCAATGCGTTCTATCACAGTAGGCAATTCAAGTTATTTGGTCGAAGGCCCTACTGCTATTACTGGCTCATTTGAAAACTTGGGTACAACTACGGTAAATTCCGTAGTCCTCAATTGGCAAATTGATGGAGGCAATGTTTACAAAGAAACTGTAAGTGGTTTAGATATCGCTCCTTATTCTTTTAGCGAAATTGATTTTACACACCTTACTCAGTGGTCTGCTGTTGCGGGGCAACATGATTTGAAGGTATGGGTTTCAAAGGTAAACGGATTTGCAGATGATGATGCAAGCAACAATTCTTTGAATAAAAACTTGAATATTTTAGATCAGGTTACTGAAAATGATGTTGTGATAGAACACTTTACACAGGCATCTTGTGGTCCTTGTGCTGTAAGAAACCCCGCTTTTGATGCCATGCTTGAAGAAAACCGCTTTAGAGTAGCTCCTATCAAGTACCATACCTCATGGCCAGGTGTTGATCCGATGTACAATCAAAATACAGTTGAACCTAGTGACCGTGTTGGTTACTATGGAGTATCAGGTGTACCGAGTGCTTTTTTGAATGGTTCAACTGAGGCAGCTATTTTGCCTGCTGATGCAGATAACATCATTGCGATGAGTCAAGAATCTACTCAATTTGTGATTGAGTTGAACGAAAGTATGATGCCTTTGGGTACAGGTGCAAATATCAATGTTAAAATTACTGCGAAAAACGATATCAACAACAACAATCTGGTAGCTCATGTAGTAGTTGTTGAAGATATGGTATCTTATGATTCTCCTCCAGGTTCCAATGGAGAAAAAGACTTTCCACAGGTAATGCGTAAAATGTTCCCAGGTTCTGGTGGAACTGCAATTCCTGCACAAACAGCTGGAATGGAGAATGAATTGAGTTTCTCATATGACTATCCTTCTTTTGTAGATCCTTCTTTGTTGAGAACAGTGGTGTTTATTCAGAATAGAACTACGAAGCAGATTCTTCAAGGATACAATTCTACTGGTCAGACAGGTACGAATGTAGAAAGCAATGTGAAAGGTGGTGAAATCAAAGGTTTGGGAGTGACTGTTGCAGTACAAGACGAACTTTGCCCTGGTGCCAACACTGGGTCTATTACTGTTGAAGCAACACAAGCTCAAGGCGTTTATGCAGTTGTTTGGGACAATATTATGAGTACCAGCAATACTGTGTCTGACCTAAGCCCCGGTGTATATAGTTTCACTGTAATCGATGAAATGGGTACACAAGAACAATATGCTGTACAATTGTCTTTAGGAGAAGGTCCTGATGCTCGATTTGAAGCTCCTGAAGAATTCTGTATCGAAGATGGCAAAATTATCTTTGAGGTTATGGGCATTGAAGGAGGAATATTTGCGATTGATGGCGTGAATATTGAAGGAAGCGAATGGAATCCAGGTAAAGCTGGTGAATACACTGTTTCTTATTCAGTAGAGATAGATGGATGTTCTAATTCAATTGAAAAACAAGTGAAAGTTATAGACATGATTGATGCTGAATGGAGTACGGAGGGTGAGGTACTTGAGTTTTGCCAAAGCGATTTACCCCTTCAATTGATGCCTATGAGTCAAGATGGTATTTGGACAACAACTGGAAACAGTAGCGTTGAAGTGACCGATGAAGGTGCAATGTTCACAGCAGGTGTAGGTAGTCAGCCATTGGGTGTTTTTGCAGTGACTTATGCTGGTTGTGGTGGTTCTGTTACCAAAAATGTGACTGTCTATAAAGAACCCGCTGCAACGATTACTGCAACACCTAATATCTCTATTTGTGCAAGTGATGAAGCAACTGGTATCAACTTACAAGGTATTCCTGCTTTCTGTGGTTGTACCTTGACCTTCAATGTATATGACGAAGCCAACAACCTTGTATATGAAGGTACAAACGAGAACACAGATATGTTCTATCCTGCCAAATACATTGCTAATGATGCAGAAGGCGTACACAAATTTTATGCAACTTCTGTGAATGGTTTGTGTGAAGGACCAAGAAGAGAATTGACTGTTACGGCAACTGCTGCTCCTGTTGTCAATTTTGAGTCGGTGATTCATATTGAAGAAGGTACAAGCACTATTTTGGATGCAACCAACGAAGGGGCTACTTATGTTTGGTCAAATGGTGCTAATACACCAACCATTGAAGTGAGCGAAATGGGTACGTATTCTGTGGAGATTACTGGCGCAAATGGTTGTGTAACCAATGCAGATGTAACCGTTGATTTTGCAGTGGGAATTGAAGACCTCGACCAACCTACTTTATCAAGAGCTTATCCAAATCCTGCAAACCAATATACTATCATCGAATTGGTAAACATCACCGAAGATTTACAACTACAAATCAGAGATTTGGCTGGTCGTTTGATTATGAGACGTGATGTGGACAGTGGAACAACTCAAATTGAAGTGAAAACCAATGGTTTGGCAGAAGGTACTTACCTTTACCAATTGAGCAAAGACAACACAGTTCTTTCTACTCAAAAAATCGTGGTAATTCATTAATTATAGTGATTGGTAATCAGTGACAGGTTCATTGATTATTAGTTTCAAACCCCCTTATTGCTGCAATGGCAGTAAGGGGGTTTTATTTTATAGGCCATTTTTCATTTTGTCTGTTTAACTTTGTCCTTTTTCTTCATTTTTTAACAAAGACATGCCGATACAAACAAAACCCTTCGATTTTTGGGGAGGAGAAACGCTATTGATAGACAAACCTTTGAAGTGGACATCTTTTGATGTAGTGAACAAATTGAGGATCGCCATTTCGCAAATACACACGCCCAGAAAAAAAGTAAAAGTAGGTCATGCAGGAACTTTAGACCCTTTGGCAACAGGCTTGTTGATTGTTTGTACAGGTAAAAACACAAAGACAATCAATGAACTGCAAGCCTTAACTAAAGAATACACTGGTACTTTTACTTTAGGAGCAACACGTCCCTCTTATGATATGGAAACCGAAATTGACCAAACTTTTGACATCAGCAACATTACCGAACAGGCTGTAGGGCAGGCAACTGAATCTTTCATAGGTGTGATTGAGCAGTTCCCTCCCATTTTTTCGGCCATAAAAGTAGATGGCAAACGTTTGTATTTATCTGCAAGAAAAGGGCAGGAAGTAGAGTTGAAGGCGAGAACTATTGAAATACACGAATTTGAGATTACCAAAATAGAATTGCCTGACGTTCATTTTCGGATTCATTGCGGCAAAGGTACTTACATCAGAAGCATTGCCTATGATTTTGGGAAGGCTCTCAACAATGGTGCTTATTTGTCTTCCTTGCGGCGTACAAAAATTGGAGAACACAACATTTTGGATGCGTGGGAATTGGAAACATTGATTGCCAAAATTAAAGAGATAACAAGCGAAAATGGAGAATCTGAAAAATAAAAAACAAATGCAAACCCAACAATAGTTCGTGATAATTTTATGTATAAAAATTATCTTTCGATTATCATTTTTTGAAAAATCGAGTAATTATTTGATTAATTAGAGTTCTAAACTTCGGGAATTTTCCCTAAAATGGTCAAAGTTATGCGACCATGGGGTAAATTTTGCCCAAATTTCTAACCTTCTTACGAGCCTTTTGAATTATTGGGCTGTTCGGGGCAATCCCACACTCCTTAATTATTATATCCATCATCAAATCATTGAACATCTGGGTTTTAATATCCCTCATTGAGAAAGGTTTTCTTTGTTCAATGGGCTTGTTGAGATGAAAGGCTGCTTTGGCTAAGGAAACAGTAGTCAAAGAAGTATTGAAATGAAAGTCAAGTTTATCTTCATCTCTGCTTTGACAATGCTCCAATCCTGTAAACTGCTTGGCATCTCTATAAAGCAACTCAATTTGAAATCTCATTTTGTATAGAAGGAAAATCGTTACACCTGATAACTGCAAATCTGTGGAACAGAAAAGTTTATAAGATTTCATTTCTCCTTGGTCATCTAATTTATACTGTACCACTACCTTTATGAAACGTTTAAGTGCTTTAGAGTACACGACTCCTTCATAGAGTTCATAGTTTTCTTGCTTGTCTTTGTCTTGTTGTGCCAAACACCGAGTAAAATAAGCCTCATTTAGATTTTTTGGGTCAAATTTACCTGCCCACTTCGTTTTCGGACCTCGTCTCTTAGGGTGTGGTCTCACATAAGGGTATATCAAATCTGCATCATCCCTTAAACGACTAATTATCTCTAAACCAGCATCATATACTGTACTTACAAAAGGTTCTCGTGAAAAAAAGGCATCCACCACTAAATACTTGGAAATCTGCAAAATCTCTGATATGTGACTCACAACCAAATACGCATAATATCCTAATAAGCTTCCATACTGTTCTTTATCAAAAAAAGTTTGGTCTGCCCGATAATGCAAAGCGGTGTTTTGGTCTATATCTATACCTGCAAAGCCTCCTATTTCTAAGCCCCAAATAGCACGGTTCGCACAACCTGACCAAAAATAGCCTCCACCAGGAGTATGTTTACCCGATTTACGAATGTAACTTGGGTCAAAAGCAACTGCACAATCCTCTGAAAAATACTCTTTTATCAATGCTGTATTAAACGAACTAAAATCAAAATCATAAGAATAGTTATTTCTATAAGTGCTTTCATTTTTTCCGCCATAACGTGCCATATTTAGAAAATTATGACGACCTCGAAGCTGACACTGTAGCTTGAAATTATGGCTAAAAAATCTCGTTTCCACTTGTTTAAATCAGGCATTTGCTCTAATGTTGTATCGATGAGTTTCTCGAAGCTCATAGGTAAAAGTCTTTTTTTTATGTTTGGTAATCATTTAATATAAGACTTTTACCTTTCTTTGAAAAATTACACGCATAGATTATACGTAGTTTTACCACGAACTATTGATAATTTAACAAGTATTTACGTTTTTACTTCAAAACAATCCCCTTCTCCCCCTTCAGCCGAAACAACTGCAATTCCCCATCATTATTCGTCACCAAAATCCCCATCTCCTTCTGCGCTCCCAAATGAATCAAAGCCACATCCTTCACATCCTTAGGCGCAAAAAATCCACTCTCCAACACATTCAAAGGATTGAAGTTCCCCTTACCATCACCCAAAAGCACCAAGCCATTTCCAGCATCATATCTCGGAGTTTCGACCTCCGCATGATACATATTTCCAGCCACTACCAAATCTTGATGGCCATCCTTGTTCACATCCACCACCACAATCCCATTGATAGGAGCCATTTGCGCCTCATTTGGTAGCGGTTTTGCAGTGTAAGATTGGTCGCCATTGTTGATAAAGATCATCGAACGGAAATCATTTACTTGCAGGTGTAACGACGATTCCAGTTTTTGCTCGCCGTAAATTTCCTCCAAATTGGCGTGTGCAAAATCATTGTAGGTCGGGAATTTTTCGGCAACAAAAGGCATTTGTTGAGACGAACATTGTCGTCCACGAACAGGCACCAACTGCCCTTTGTACTCCTTGCTCAATACGATGTCGAAAGAACCCGTTCCGTCAAAATCATTGGCATACACATGCAAAGGTTTCTTGAGAGAAGGATTGAATTTGTTGTTCAAACCGATGTTTCCTGCAATCAAATCCTCGTCACCATCCCCGTCAATGTCTGCTACTTCAATGCTGTACCACCAACCCGTGTAGTCTGCAAAGCCGTATTCTGCTGTCACATCTTTGAATTTACCACCCTCATTTTGGTAGAAACTGACAGGCATCCACTCCCCTACCACAATCAAATCCACTTGACCGTCCTTGTTGAAGTCCGTCCATTTGAAGTCGGTAATCATGCCCGCTTCTTGCAGTTCGGGAGCGAGTTCAGCCGTTACATCGTTGAATTTTTTGTTGTCATTTCGGAGCAAATAAGAGCGAGAAGGAAAAGGGTATTTCCCTGGCGTAGTACGTCCTCCCACAAAAATATCCATATCGCCATCACCATCAAAATCAGCCGCTTGCGCTTTCATGCCGCTGCTCAACATATCGGGTAAAGCCTTGACCTGTGCAAAACCTTTCTCTCCAAAATTGACATACAAACGGTCTTGAAGCAAAGCCTCCTTTCCTGCAAATTCACCACCGCCGCCACTCACAATGTAGAGGTCATCATAACCATTGTTGTCCGCATCAAAAAACAAGGGATACATATCTTCCGAAGCTGCATTTGCTGACCACGGTTGCTGTTGGGCAGGGTAAAAAGTCGCATCTGCTGCCTGCAAATACAATACGCCACTTTGACCTGCTGCGCCTCCTACATAAAAGTCCTCCAAACCATCCTTGTTCACGTCCGACACGCCCACAAAAGGTCCCAACATCGATTGTTTGTGCGGCAACAAGATTTCGGTTTTGAAGTCGTCATAGACATTTTCGGTGTGCTTGAAGGTAATACCCATTTTTTGCAGATTCGCTTCCGCAAAAAGTCCTTCTACCTTTGGTTTTTGGATTTGAGAACCTGCCTTTGCATCTTTTTTATCCACCTTCAATAGCTGATTGGCAGCCACATCCGTCAATATTTGCTCTTTGCCGTCCAGCCATTTCACTTCAATCTTATCCACCTTGTCCGCCTTGCCCAAACCAAAATGCACAAATTCTTCAACAGCCGATTGATAACCACGGGTATAGGTTAGTTCTTGGTATTGAATTTGGTCGCCAACATGAATCGTCACTTTGGCATTGAGGGTATTTGCTTTTTTGCCATCATCCAACAATTGCAGTCGGAGGTAATTATTACCCGTCAATTCGTTGGCATTGTTTCTATAGATAAAAGCCTCTGTATCTGTGTTATTCATCACAAAATCGAGGTCGCCATCTCCGTCAAAATCGGCATACGCTGCGCCTGTTGAATAAGATGGTTGCGCCATATCCCAAGCTGTCGCTTTGTCGGTGAAGGTCAAGTCGCCATTGTTGCGGTACATCATATTGGAGAGGGGTACTTCGGGCATCATCTTCCATAGTTCGGGGCGTTTTTCATTGGGAACTGTGCCTCCGCCTTCTTGACGTGCTTTTTCCATTGCTATCCTAAAGTCATTGTCAAGGGCATATCGGCGCATACCATTCGAAACGAGGTAATCTTTCCAACCATCATTGTCGACATCCATGAAGAGGGCTGACCAACTCCAATCGGTTTTTGCCACGCCTGCCATGTTCGCAATTTCGCTGAAAGTTCCATTTCCATTGTTCACCTGCAATGTGTTGAACATGTATTGGTATTGCTGATTCAACTGATTGACTAAGCCCCAAAACAAATCGGTATCCATTGAAGCCATCAACGTTTTTCCACGGATGTGATCGGCTGCTGCCATGTCCACAGATGCGATGTCCAAATATCCGTCATTGTTGAAGTCTGAAATATCTGCCCCCATGCCGAACCATGGAACGTGTTTGGTGCGGGTTTTCTGCTCATCCACAAATGTACCATTGCCTTGATTGATGTACATTCGGTCGGGAACGGAATAGTCATTGGCTTGGTAAATGTCGGGATAACCATCGTCGTTGATGTCTGCAATGACCAAACCCAAACCATAACTGTGATTGACCAAACCAGCTTCCCGTGTCACATCTTTGAATTTTCCATTGTCGTTGCGGTAGAATTTACTCGACATTTTGTAGAGCGTTTCGGGGTTCTCTAAGTCTTTGAAAACCACATTGAGGGGAATTCTAAAATAAGTGGAATGATTGGAAACAAACAAATCCAAATCGCCATCTTTGTCATAGTCAAAAAAGGCAGATTGTACCGACCAATCGCCATTGTCAATGCCATATTCTGCCGCACTTTCTACAAAATTACCGTCTCCTTTGTTGATATACAGTTCATTGGCTTTAGAGGCTTCGTCTATATGAGGGCCTGCATTGTTCACATAAATATCCAGCAACCCATCGTTGTTGACATCTGCCATAGTTGCGCCTGTTGTGAAACGCTTGCTACCGACTCCTGCTTTTTCGGTGATGTCTTCAAATTTGAAATTGCCCTTGTTGAGGTACAATCGGTTGGCTTCGTTGTTGCCACAAAAGAAAATATCTGGTAATCCATCGTTGTTGATGTCGCCTACTGCAAGGCCTGCGCCCATATAATAGTATTCGTAGGAAAGCACATTGTTGATGCTGTAAATATCCTCTTGCAGAAAATTCCCAAATGTCACACCTGTTTCGGACGAAGGAAGGAGGGTGAACAGTGGAGATTTGTAATCCACATCACCTGTTTTTGCAGTTGTTTTGGATGTTGAATTGTTTGAGGAACTTTTTGAAGTGCTTTCGGGTTGAGTACAAGCTGTTTGTAGCAGGAAACTCACCAATAAAAATAATGCCCCGAAACGGCTTAAATTGGTGGTTTTAAATGGATAAGAAAACATAGTATTCTTTTTTATTTTTTGTCTATATGTAAATCCTATTCTTCGCCCATGAAATAATTTATAGGTGATGAATGGGATGTTGAACAAAAATAAGAAAAAACCATTAACTTAGTACTTTCTTTAACAGGCGAGTCGTATGCGGTCTGACACCCCCGAGGTGACACCGTTTTAGATGGTCTTCATTTCGGTTGCTGCTGATTTATTGGCAGTATTAGGTTTGCAGTTTGACATAACAATCTAACTGCGGCCTCGAATTCCTTTTCTCACTACTTGCACCGTCGGATTGGCTGGCTCGCTTTTTTATCTTCTGATTCACAATTATTCGTATAATGTTATTTTATTAACATATCATACTCCTGCCTATTTTTTTTTATGTTAATAACACAAGTCTCTTCCATTTGGTACTAATAAATTTGCAAATCTCGTTTTTTTTCTTTATATTCGGATGAATGCATACCAACCTACTCCTCAAACTCTACTGATTATATTTGCTTTATAAGCAATTATTTTTCATAAATTTTATTTTACATCAAAATCCAAAAATCATGATTAACATTTTTGCAAAAAGAGCAAAATGGACACTCAGTTTGGTATTCATTTTAATTGTCACTTTTTCCTATGCAGGTAGTCGAGAAATTGGTGGTTATGTTGATCAGGCAGAAAGCCGTTTTGTGCGAAACGTTTGGAACTTCATCAAAAATTTTCAAACAAGTCAAACTATTGGTTCTCACAGTTGGAAGTATTACCAATATTACTGGGCAGAACCTTACCAATTTACAGGATCTTCACACGACAACTATGTAGATGCGATGGATTTGGCTTATGTAGCTGGCCATGGTAATTACCACTACATTCAGACGAATCAAAGTACTGGTCAGGGAGTCAATTTAAAGACTGTTCCTCCTTATGGCGACAGCGGAGACGATTTGGAGTGGATGATTATTGAATCCTGCTATACCGTATCCTCTGCCCCTGAAAAGGCAAATTGGTGGAGCGATTATTCCAATATGTTTGGTGGACTACACCAATTGATAGGTTTCCATACTTTGAGTCATTCCGATAATGGCATTCCCAACAACTATGCAAACAAACTTAAAAGCAATGGCTATCTCTGGCAGTCTTGGTTTGATGCGGTCAATGAGGAACGTTGGTGGATTTTCAACCCGTCTTATTATGATGATCAATATGGTAGTAATTACCCCTACCCTGGTTTAGCAAGTGCCATTGTAGCAAAAGGCTGCAAATACGATCGTCTTGGTTCTTATGCAGCTGATCCCGCTGCAGGTACTTCAGGAATGCAAACTTTTTGGCAATATTAATTTATACTCATCAAGTTCAGTCATTTTAAATCTTTAATTCACAATAAAAACAACAACAGTGAAACATATATATAAAACATTATTTTTGATAGGCTCATTGATGCTTTTGGGACTATTCGTCATGTCTTCTCGATACATGAACCCCTCCACTGGTGATGAATTAGCATCCTTTCAACCCAGTGTATATAAAAATCTGATTACCTATACTAAAGGAGATTTATTTGTTTTTGAAACAGAAAAACCCTCTCCTAAAAAAATGGATCAGTTTAGTGAGAAATCAAGGCAATTACTAGGCAATCGTTTGTCTGTGCCTTCTATTAGAAGTAACGAGGTCATGGAACGTTCGAAATCAGATCCAACTGCTTTTTTTGAGGCGAATATCTCTGAAGGCAAGTTAGCTTTTAATAAAGGAATGCAAAATTATTTGGACAAAGGTGGCCGTGAATTGCCGTCACAAGAAAATGCCAATAAAGCCTCTCTTCAATTCATCCAAGAAAGCGGGTTAGCACCCGAAAATAAGGAAGAATTAATCATGATGCATTCAGGCGGTTTGCGTACTTCTTTTGCAGGTTCAAATGAGACAATAGATGTATTGAGAACTGTGACCTATGGGCGATTGTTAGATGGTGTTCCTGTCTATGGTGCAGGCTCCAAGATCATTGTACAAGTAGGAAATAAAGGAGAAATTGTTGGTGCGACTTCGCGTTGGAAAAAAGTACAAGAAACCTCAAAGAAAAGGGTTGGAGAAGTAGAAATGAAGAGTGCCCGAGATGCTGAAGTAGAAATGAAAAGACGACTACTAACCGAATTTGGAAAAGGAACAAAATCCAAACTCGAAAATATGGCACTTGCTTATTATGACGGGGCAGGAAGTCATATCCAACCTGCTTACTTTTTTCAGGTCAAAGTGATGCTTCCCCAAGTAAACGATGCGCCTCCTGTGAGGTTTGACTATATGGGCATCGTTCCTGCACTTGCCAATTCGCCTGAAAGAATTGAGGTGATGGATACGCCAAAGGAAGCTTCCCTAATCAAAAAGTTATCTTCTAAACCTACTTTAGATATTCGTGAAAAAAAATCAAGAGATATTGAGTAGCAAGGTTTTTGAGTTGAATAGTAGTTTTTAGCTGCTATTTACACCATACTTAAAAATAGATTGATTCTTAAAATTACTCCATAGCGGTGGGTTTACTTAGTTCTCAGAACAGGTTGAAACCCACCGCTTTTTTCAATCAGTAAGTCAAAATAGATTGTATAATGAAAAGTGTTTTATTTAGTTTATCCTTTTGTATGTTTAGTTTGTTTTTGTTGGCAACAGATTGTCAGAATAAGGTTGACAATAAAAACGCCCAAACCCAAGAAACATCCCAACCCAATACTTCTACCCCTCCAAGTGGATACGAAACCCCCTCTACTCCTAAGCCAATCCCAATAGAGGATTTGGATAAAGATTGTTATGAGGCAGTTAGTAATACAGAATCAATTCCTTGTCCTGATGTATATGCACCTATATGTGGCTGCGATAACAAAAACTATAGCAATAAGTGTCAGGCTGAAAGAGCAGGAATCAAAAAATGGACTGAGGGAAACTGTAAATAATCTACTTGGTAGGTTTTACCGTCGTTGGCAGTTGTTGCATATTTTGCAACAACTGAATTTTGCTGTAACTCACCTTCTTCAAATACATTGTTGATATATCTTGAAACAGTAGATTTATTTCTCTGAAATAGGTTCGCCATTTAATTTTGCGACAACCAAACAGTTTCGTTCTCCAATTGCACTTCTATTTGAGTGCTGCCATCTTTGGCTTGGTAAATGAGAATATTTGATTGAGGACTGTTGTTGCTTTCCATGATTGAATGAATTTATTTTCGATGTATAAAGATAAGAAATTCAACCTAAAAACAACAACCCCCAATCATTTAAATTACTGATAATAAACTAAGTGAAGAAAAAAAAATCTAAACCAAATCAGCCGCTTCTGCAATCAACTCTGCAATATCTTTCACTTCAATGTTTTCCTTTGTATCAGACCCTTTCACCCCGTCCGTCATCATGGTCATACAAAATGGACAACCAACCGCCACAATTCCAGCCTTGCTCTCCAAAATATCTTTGGTGCGCTCTTGATTCACCCGAAGTTTACCCTCTTCTTCTTCCTTGAACATCTGTGCGCCACCCGCACCACAGCACAAACCCTTGGATTTGCAGCGTCGCATTTCAACCAACTCAGCATCCAAAACCTCCAACACTTTTCGGGGAGCCTCATAGATATTATTGGCACGACCCAAATAGCAAGAATCATGGTAGGTGATGCGCTTGCCTTTGAAGTTGCCGCCTTCCTTCATTTTGATTTTGCCACTGTCAATCAACTGCTGCAAAAAGGTGGTGTGGTGAATGACCTCATACGTACCTCCCAAAACAGGGTATTCATTCTTCAAGGTATTGAAGCAATGCGGACAAGCTGTCACGATTTTTTTGACCCCATACATATTAAGCGTTTCAATATTGGTAGCAGCCTGCATTTGAAACAAAAACTCATTTCCAGCTCGTCTTGCAGGATCGCCCGTACAGGTTTCTTCTGGACCTAAAACGGCATATTTCACTCCAACATGGTGCAAAATTTTGACAAATGCTTTGGTGACTTTCTTGGCTCGGTCATCAAAACTGCCTGCACAGCCTACCCAAAACAATACTTCTGCTTCTTTGCCTTCGGCAGCCAAATCTGCCATCAATGGAACTTGGATCATCTTGTTGAATTGTTAAATGGTTGAATTGTTGAATGGTTGAATGGTTGAATGGTTGAATGGTTGAATGGTTAAATTGTTAAATGGTTGAATTGTTGAATGGTTAAATGGTTAAATGGTTAAATGGTTAAATGGTTGAATTGTTAAATGGTTGAATTGTTGAATTGTTGAATGGTTGAATGGTTGAATGGTTAAATGGTTGTGTTGATTATTATTCTATATCTTGCTTCCTACTTCTCGCTTCCTACTTCCTACTTCCCACTTCTCACTTCTCACTTCCCACTTCCTACTTCCCACTTCTTACTTCCTACTTCCTACTTCTCGCTTCCTACTTCTCGCTTCCTACTTCTCGCTTCCTACTTCCTACTTCCTACTTCTCGCTTCCCACTTCCTACTTCCCACTTCCCACTTCCTACTTCTCGCTTCCTACTTCCTTCTTCCCACTTCTCGCTTCCCACTTCTCACTTCCCACTTCTCACTTCTCACTTCCCACTTCTCACTTCCTACTTCCTACTTCTCACTTCTCACTTCCTACTTCCTACTTCTCACTTCCTACTTCTTTCTCCTTCAAATACTCCTCATAGCCTACCTCCTCCAATCTTGTATATTTATCGGCAACCGCTTGAGTTAGCCCTTCCTTGAAGTCTATCAATTTTTGTTGAATTTCTGCATCATAAGCCCCCAACATACTTGCCGCCAAAATCCCTGCATTTTTCGCACCATCTAAAGCAACCGTTGCCACAGGAATTCCGCTTGGCATCTGCAAAATGGACAAAACCGAATCCCAACCGTCAATCGAATTGCGGGATTTAATAGGAACGCCAATCACTGGAAGTGGGGTAATTGCAGCGACCATGCCTGGTAAATGCGCTGCTCCACCTGCCCCTGCAATGACAACCTTTATACCCCGTTTGTGGGCATTTGCACCAAAATCCATCATTCTATCGGGTGTGCGATGCGCCGAAACAATGGTCAATTCAAAGGGTATTCCCAACTGTTTGAGGAAATCCGCTGCTGCTGACATAATCGGTAAGTCCGAATCGGACCCCATGATGATACTGACTAAAGGATTCATAATTTATACTCTTGAATTGTTATATTGCTGAATTGTCGTACTGTTGAGCCATTTAACAATACAACCATCCTAAGAAACCACCTTCAACAAAGTCGAAATTTCTCTCGCCTTCTGTTTTGCCGTTTCCAAATTAGGGTCTAAGATAGTAATGTGACCCATTTTTCGGAAAGGTTTGGTGATTTCCTTGCCATAGAGATGCACATAAACACCCTCTATTTCCAAACATTCGGCCAGACCTTCGTATTTAGCAGGGCCTGTGTGATTGGGTTCTCCCAAAAGATTCACCATCACCGCTGGCATTTTCAAAGTCGTACTACCCAATGGTAAATCCAAAATGGAACGCAAATGTTGTTGATATTGAGAAGTATAGCAAGCTTCAATACTGTGGTGTCCGCTATTGTGTGGACGGGGGGCCACTTCATTGACCAATACCTCACCGTCTTTGGTAAGAAACAACTCTACCGCCAAAAGACCTTGAATGTCGAAAGCTTTACTCACTTCAATGGCTATTTTTTGGGCTTTTGCAGCAATCGTTGAGGATATGTTGGCAGGTGCAAATAAAAATTCCACCAAATTGGCTTTTGGATTGAACTCCATTTCTACGGCATCAAAACAAACAATTTCACCACTTTTACCCTTTGTCACAATCACCGAAAGCTCTTTGTCAATGTCCACCAAATCCTCTACCAAACTCGGTTCTTCAAATAATTGGGTTAAATCTGCTTCGGTGCGAATCACCTGTACTCCTCTCCCATCATAGCCAAATTGCCGCAATTTTTGGACAAAAGGCAATTGCAGTTCATCGGCTTCAATGGCTGCTAAGATGGATTTTTTATTGGGGAAAATTTGGTAATTAGAGGTCGCTATTTCGTGTTTTCGGAAAAAATCTTTTTGCAGCCCTTTGTCTTGAATGATTTTGACTTTTGCAGGATTTGGATGCACTGTTTTTCCTTCTTTCTGCAATTGAAGAAGTGCTTCGATATTTACTTGCTCTATTTCAATAGTCAATATATCCACCATTTGTCCAAATTGATAGACAGTTTCGTAATCCCGAAAATCACCTACGGTTAATTTTGAAGTCCATTCAGCTGCAGGACAACTGGGATTTGGGTCAAGAATGTGAATGGGAATCGCCAATGGATTGGCCGCTTGAAGAAGCATTTTGCCCAGTTGGCCGCCACCGAGAATACCGAGTTTTGGGAAAAAAGACATTTTGGATGTTAAGATGTTTGAGAAAATTAGGACAAATGTACTACTTATTTTTCAAACATTGCTTAATCTCAAGCCGCACAGCCTACCTTCTTCCAACAAAGTTTTTCTACTTCCAAAGACTGCAATGAATACAGACAATTGGGGTGAAAGTACTCCAATTGAAGGGAGGAATGTGGTAGGTAATTGCTTACTGGATTGGCAGGAACTGTTAGCACGTATTTCAATGCTTTTCTGGCACGATGTAAGCGAACTTTGGTGGCACTAACCGACAGATCAAAGTGCCGAGAAATTTCTTCTATGCTCAGGTTGTCAAAATAAAAAGCTTCGATAACCTCTTTGTTCTTGTGGCTCAACTGCTCAACTGCTTCTCTTACTCGTTTTCTAATCAACTCGTCGTCTTCAAAAGCTACGGTTTCTTCTGGAATCTGAAACAATTCATCGGGGAGGTTGAGCATTGGGCTTTTTTTACTGCGGTGGTAATTGTTGCAGGTATTTCGCAGAATCCCCATGACCCAAGCCTTAAATTTGGTAGGGTCTTCGAGCTTGCCAATAGATAGATATGCTTGAACAAGTGCTTCTTGCACCAAATCTTTGGCAGCACTTTCGTCTTTGGTATAAGCAGTTGCTCTTCGAAGACAAATACCATAACATTCTTTGACCAAATGGTTGAAAGCTTCTTTGTCTCCTGCTTTCAATTTTTCTGCCCAATCCCTTGTTTGATTCATAACAGCAAAATTTGTTAATTTGGAAAATGTATCCTTGTAGATAGTGGTTACTTATCTAAAAAGGTTACATGAAGAAATTGTTCAATTTGCAGGCATTTTTAATTTGGACTCTGTGGTAACGTGGCTTTGTTTTTTGGTATAGTTAAGAAAAAAGTGCTGCCTTCTTCTAAGACGGATTGAACCCATATATTTCCTTTATGGTTTTCCATTACTTTTTTGCAATAGCCTAGTCCAAATCCTGTGCCATTGTAAGTTGTATCGGTGTGACCACGCTTGAATAATTCGAAAATAGAGGTGAGATTTTCTTGTTTGATGCCTATACCATTGTCTGATAATCTAATACAATAGGTATCCGCTTGCTCTTCACAACTGATATGTATTTTTGGAGCGATGTTTTGTTGTCGAAACTTGATGGAATTGTCAATCAACAATTCAAATAATTTGGCAAACTGTTTTGGAAAAGCTCGGACAATCGGAAGCTCATCAGTTGTGACAACTACATCATTTTCAACAAGGTAATGATGCTGTTTGCTGGAGGCGATATTTACCATTTCGTTTACATCTACTTCGGTCATCATTTCTTCGTGACTATCAAGTCGGGAATATTCCAATAAATCCCCCAACAGTTCTCCCATTTTTTGTGCTTCGTCTTGTACTTCTGTAAATTTTTGTTCAGATGTTCGGCTAACTACTTTTTTTAAACGACTGTGTAAGAGTTGAGTATAACTTCGAATCATACGCAATGGCTCCTGAAGGTCATGGGCTACCACATATACAAATTGTTTTAGATCTTCGTTGGAGTCTTTTATTTGTTCTTTTTCTACATCAATATTTGTTTGCGCTAGTTGCAGCAAATCTTTTCTTTTCAACCTTATCTGATAACGAATATAAACAATCAGAATAGTAAGCAGCAGCAGTGAAATGGTGGCAATACCTATCGCAAAGTAGATGTTTTGCAATTTGTTTTGCTGCTTCAATTTTGTAATTGCTTGTTCTTTTCGACTTTGCTCTAAGTTGTAGTTGATTTGCATTTGGTTGATAAGCTCCAAATCGCTTTCATTGAGCAATGAATCTTTGAGTGCAATGTATTTTTCTTTGTAGTTAAATGCTTCTTGAAGGTTTCCTCTACTGTCGTAGTTGGCTGCAATAGCCGAGTAGAGTTCTTGTATGCGGGGAGCTGCCTTGAGTTCTTGCGCCAATTGCAGTGCAGATTGCAGTGTTTGTAGTGCTTCTTGCGGGTGATTTTGTCGCAATTGAAGCCTTCCAATTGATTCTAAAATAATGGTTTGTCCGTTTTTATCTTCTGATTCTATCATGATTTCTAGTGCACGATAGAAGTAATCATTGGCTTTGGAATAGGCTCCACTTTCACTGTAATTTTCTCCTACATTGTGCAAGGCATAAGCAATACCTATGGGATGATGTAGTTTTTTTGCCAATTCAAGTGCCATCAAATTGTACTTCAAGGATTTTTCGGAGTCCTTCAATTTTCCGAAAACACTTCCCAAGGCTGCATAACATCGGTAGATGCCGTCTTCAAAATTGTTGAGTTGCCAAGTATTGAAGGCTTCTTCATAGTGTTTTTGCGCTTCTTTATAATTTTGTTGTTGGTAATACATATTACCAAAAGTATATTGCGATTTTCCAATTCCCAATGTATCCTTCAGTAACTCTCTAATTCGCAAAGCTTTTATTTGATACTCTGAAGACTGCATATAATCACCGATATATAAGTAGGCGGTTGCCAATTCACCATATATATCTGCATTGAAGTCGCTGGGCAGTGGTGTTAGGGTATTTTCGTCTAATATGGTAGATAGGTAATTGATTGCGAGTGGGAAATTGCCTATTTTGGTGTAGAGCAATCCTATGTTGTATTGGTACTTATTTACTTTATTTTTCTCGTTGAGGCTTTTTGCTGCATCTAGGGCAGCGAGGTAATTGGTAAGTGCATTGCTGTATTGATTGTTTCGATAGTAATACTCTGCCAGTTTTTCTGAAAGTTTTAGGCTAAAAATAGTGTCATTAGATTCTTCTTTTGCCGAATCCAAAAGATGTTCAATGTTATTATCTAAAGAATTGATGTTCTGTTTTTTATTCTTCTCTTCAGCACATACATCATTTGCCGCTAATAGAAAAATCATCAGCACACAAAAAATAAATGTAACATGGCATCGAAGAATGGGCATCATATCGTCAATCAATTGTCATGTTTAAATAACCATAAATTATACCAAACTTGAATAGTCACGCTTTATTAAGCAGCTTTTTGTATCATTATTTGGGTATTGGCTGAACTAATTTGGAGTTTACGGTCTATCGTGAAGTAAAAAGTAGTGCCATAACCTAGTTCTGAGGTGAGGAAAATTTCGCCTCCATGTCTTCTCACAATTTTTTGACATGTAGCCAAACCAATGCCAGTACCCTTGTATTCTTTTGAGGTATGAAGTCGCTTGAATATTTCAAAAATTCGGGATTGGTGCTCTGCCGCTATCCCTATTCCATTGTCTTGTATTGAAAATAGGTACTGATCTTTTTTGACGACACAATTGATTCGTATGACAGGTGATTTGTCACCCACAAACTTCAATCCATTGCTAATCAAGTTTTGAAATAGTTGTATCAGGGTAGTTTGATTCGCCACAATTTGGTGGGGTAAACTTTCTATAATTATCTGAGCATCTTTTTCTTCAATCATATTTATCAAAGAACGCTGTACCTCGTCCACTAGTGTATGCACATTTACATTGGTCAATTTCCAAGCAGTTTTTCGGCTATCCAATCTTGCGTAAGACAGTAAATCAGTTAGTAAATTGCTCATTCGCTCAATACCATCCGAAATATAGTAGATAAAATCTCTGCTATCCTCAGTAAGATTTTCTTGATACTCCACCTGCAAACTGGAAACAAGTTGGTCAATGTGCTGCAATGGTTTTTGCAAATCGTTGTAGGCAACTGTAGCAAAATATTCTAAACTACGATTAGAGGTTGCCAATATTGCACGCTCTTTCTCTGATTTTGCTTTCTTTTTGGCTAACAATTGATGTTCGATTTGCACCAGATGGTGCCGATTGAATAACAGAAATACAAATAGTAATAAAATAGCAATTCCTATCAGTGATGCTTTTGGGTAAAGTTGTTTCACCTCTTGTTCTTGTTGAAGCTCAGCAATAGTTACCTCCTTTTTTTGTAGTTCATGTCGAATCTGCATAGCCAATATACGCTCTGTGTTGTTATCTATAATGAGCGAATCATTCAAAGACAGGTATTTTGCTTGATAATTATGTGCAAGTCGTAGTTGTCCCAATTTATGGAAACTCTGATACAGCAATTGATAGATCTCTTTTATTAGCGGTCTTGCGCCAATAGGTTGGGCAATCTCCAATCCCTGTTCCAAATAAACAAGGGCTTTGTCATACGCCTCTTGTTCGATATAAAACTTTGCAATGGCTCTTAATACTTTTACTTCTCCTACTTTGTCTTTTGCTGCTTGCATTTTCTGCAATGCTTCATTATAATACATTGAAGCTTCTTCAAAACAATGCATATCATGATAGTAACTCGCCAAATTATGTGTACCATAAGCAATGCCAATAAGATAGTCGGCTTCCTCAGCATTTTCCAAAGCCAATTCGCTGTATTCGAGCCACTTATCATATTGTTTCTTTTCTCCATAAACGACTCCAATGGCATCATTACAGGTGTAAATCCATCGTTTATTACCTTTGTGAATCCACATATTTAGAGATTTCTTGTAGTAGTTGAGTGCTTCATCTAATTGTCTTTGATGAAAGTAAATACTTCCCATTGTGTAATAAGAGCGTCCCATACCCGAAGAATCCAAATGGGCTGTATTGAGTTTCATCGCTTTTAAATGATAACTGTATGCTTGTTCATAATCCCCAATATCAACGTATAAGTTGCCTATTCCTCCGAGACTACGTCCAACTGTTTGGTAAGCATCTTCGTCAAACTCTCCAATCTCCACTGCTTTTTTGTAGTGATAAATGGCTTCTGAGAAATTGCTCAATTGATTGTGTGTATATCCTAAGTTTAAGTGGGTTTCAGCGATTACACTGGGAATATTGGAAGAGGCATACAAAACTGTTTCTAAACTTTCTTGAAAATATTTAATAGCCAAATCGTAATTGTTTTTTTTGAAGTAAAAATTACCAATTTGCTTATAAATATCTCCAATTGCATTGACATTTTGTTTTGATTGCTGAACAACCAATTCGTTTTTCAAACTATCCAAATAGTCTTCTGCCATTAATCTGCTAGAAGTAAATAGCACCATCAATAGGGTAAGTATAATGTATTTAGGCACGGGCTTGATTTGAGAGAATTAAATTACTAACTGTTTAGATTGAAACAGCGTTTTTTTCTTTTTTAGACTTTGGACAAAAGAATCCCATTCAACCTTCGGTTGAGCTAAAAACATAATAATATTTTCTTATATTATCACTTGATTTGTTCAATATTTTGCTTGTAATTTTGTTCATTTTTGAGTTTTTTCTTTGGTTTCTGCTTCGGTTTCTGCTTTAAGACGGTTCCTTTCTTACGCCCCTTTCCATTTTTAGACTCTTGAGGTTTGAAGGGTCGAATATCAAAAGTAGAAAAAAGTCTTTTTGCTCCTTTTCGGGTCATTGCAACTGACTTTCTCTGTTTGTTCTGTTGAGCTCTTTTTACTTCAGGCAGATATTCTTCCCATGGATTGACACAAACTTCGGTTTCTGTGGATGCAAAGTACAAAAGCCAATAAGTCAGCTGTACTGTCCATAACCAAGCATCCAAAGCCTCTACATTAGATGTTTGGTATTTGTCGGCTAAGAATTGCTGTTTACTGAAACGATTATGAACCTCAATATCATAGCGATGTTTGTAGTCCGTTTGAATTTCGAGTGTGGTGTGCGTTCTGCGATTTTTGCCCCATACACCCACAAACATATCTCGCTTGAATAAACAAGCTCCCGTTTCTTTGTCTATGAATCGAATACACGCCAAATCAAATGGCTTATCCTCCATTTTATAGCTATTTTTACCACGCAAAAGCACATCATTCCAACGATAAATTTGAACGAGGATTTTGCGTCCTTTTGCTAAAGTGGTTTCATATTCTACTTCATCATCAGTAGCTAAATCAAAAATGGGGCGTTGGGCTTTACTAAAATATTGCTTGGTTTTGCGATGCTTAAACTTACGCACACGCTCGGTTTGTAAATAATAAGGCTCATCTTCATAAGTTTTCTTGCGTCCGCCCTTTTTTTGTTCACCACAGTAAGGTTTATACACTTTCATTCCATAGCGCACTCTACTGATTAAAAGCAGATTATCGAACTTCTCAATCAATGGACTAATAAATTCTGGAACCGTATAACTCGAATCAGAAGTGTTCGTAACTTTTGTACTTTCGGCAAAAGGTAGATTCTCATCTTCTAAGACATTACACAGTTGCTGAACGACAACACTTATTTTATCGGATTGTAAATCTACTCGTAGATTATCCAAAGGAACGCTCCAAGCAGCAGGATGTTTTTCATCATAAAGATGTAGATTAAGACATGAAATATAATATCCAATGTCTATAGGTTTATTACCATAAATGCGTACATTTGGGATATTGACAAATCCTCGTTCTGCCAATGTCCGTGATTCGGGTTTGCGTATTGTTGTAAAATCAGTAGAGAGTTTGTACTCCGATTGATAGGGCATTTTTTTGAAAAATAATTGCCGCAAATCTGATTTTAACGCTAACTTGTCTGCACCGTTAAGTTCTTCGCCAAAATCTTTCATTACTTTTCCAAGTATCGAGTAATGATATTGAAAAAATGGACTCAAACTTAGGGATGTGGGATTAGGGGCATTTACTTCACTGCCCAATGCCATAAGTACATTCACTAAAGCCTTGGCGTGCTTTATGTCTGAATTTAAAATATCATGGCAAAACTCTTTTGTAATAGCTATGTTTTTCACATAATATACTATAGCAATAGTTTTGCCTATTTTTTTTCAAACAATTTCCGTCCAAAGTCTAATTTCTTTTGTTAGTACAAAAAAAATGCCATTATCAAATATATGACAATGGCATTTTATCCTGTAATAACAAGATGGTCAAGCTTTACAAAAAAATTAGTCGATTTCGATAGGAGGAGGAGGAGGATCACCACCACCGCCTTTCAACGACTGTAAATCTTTACTTGTCAAGACAGAAAGGGTCTTAGATAATTCTTGAAATGTGTTCATGTTAAAAAAATTAAATGGTTAAGAAATAAATAATGGTTATATAACAATACGCTATGCAGTATAAATATCTTATATAAAAACTATTCGTTGGTAATTCCTTATATGCATGTACTATGTACACAAAAAATTGCCGATAAGATAGATGGACTATCAATTTGATTTGGATAGAAAATTGTAGTGTGGATGGGTAAAATATCTGTAGGTGGAATAGCACAAAACTATTACATCTTTAGTCAAGGAACAAATTAATTTTTTGAAATATGAAAATTGCGAAAAATTAATTTAGGATCAGATGGAGGTGGGGGTGGTTGATGCTCCTTTATTCTGACTCCTCCTTTTACAAATTTTAAGGTATTTTTAGGTAGTATATCTAAGAAATACCTATTGGGTGGTAGATTTTGTAACTTCTTCATTTGGTTTGTGTTTGTATGGTATTGCTAAGATAACAAAAGTTAATTGTAATTACAAAACATTTTGTTAAACAACCTTTCTTTTTTTTAATACACATCTATAACTACTTTGAAACAAAAGCATTGTTCACTAAAAAAACTTGTCCAAATAGTTTTTCATATTTTATATCAGTGCCAGAAATAACGTAAAATCATATATTATTATTCAAGATAGAGTCTTGATACATCACATAAAAAAAGCATCTGATACAAAAAGTAACAGATGCTTTATCGAAATAATTAAGCTTGTAATGAGTGCTTACGCTTTAGCAGCAGCATAACGCTTAGTCACTTCTTCCCAATTGATTACATTGAAGAAAGCAGTAACATAGTCAGGACGACGGTTTTGATAGTTCAAATAGTAAGCATGTTCCCATACATCCAAACCCAAAATAGGTTGTCCTTTTTTGTCAGCCACATCCATCAATGGATTGTCTTGATTAGGAGAGGAAGTAACAAACAATTTACCATCACTACCTACACACAACCAAGCCCAGCCTGAACCAAATCGAGAACCTGCTGCCTTGCTAAATTCATCTTTGAAGGCATCAAAAGAACCCAAATCATTGTTGATAGCATCTGCCAAATCACCAGAAGGAGTACCGCCACCTGCAGGAGACATTACACTCCAAAACAAACTGTGGTTGTAAAACCCACCTCCATTGTTGCGCACAGCCGCATTGGTAGAAGCAACACTCAATAATTCTTCAATTGATTTTCCTTCAAGGTCGGTTCCTTTAATAGCCGCATTGAGGTTGTTGGTATAACCTGCATGATGTTTGTCGTGGTGAATTTCCATCGTACGAGCATCAATATGTGGTTCTAGTGCATCAAAAGCATAGGGTAAATCAGGAAGTTGAAAAGCCATATTTAAAAATATTTTAAATTTTGTGAATTAAAAACGAAAGTACGTTTTTCTATAAATTGAAATGTTTTTAGGGGCGTTTTTGTTCAAAGAAAAGTCGAATCATTTGCGTACTATCCTCAGCCAAAACACCTCCAACAATAATCGTTTTGGGGTGTAACACACTCAATTCCAAACTCTCGCACCCTCTTTTTGTATCCCAAGCTCCAAACACCAATCGCCCCAATTGTCCCCAATAAATAGCTCCCCCACACATGACACAAGGTTCTAAACTCACATATAGGGTACAATCTTTGAGATACTTACTACCGAGGTAATTCGAAGCAGCCGTTATCGCCAAAATTTCGGCATGAGCCGTAGCATCTTGCAGCCGTTCGACTTGATTGAAAGCTTTGGCAATAATCCTATTTTGGGCAACCATAACTGCTCCGACAGGTATTTCATCGGCTTCAAAAGCCAATTGTGCTTGTTGAAGTGCTATACGCATATAATATTCGTCTGTTAACATAAGGTTTGGAGATGAATGAAAAAATAAATATCATCGGTTATTTTTCTTAAAAAAGGTTAAAGCAAAGTGATTTTCTCTAATATTGGGAATCATTTCAACCATTTTTTTTGTAATATCGTTGTGTTAAGTAAACGATGAATGATAAATTTCCAGATAGCTATGCTAAAAATTTGTAAATCAGCGTACTATTTAAATTTTCATTTTTTTCCAATTTTTATTGAATTCTTATCAATCCTAAAGATATTTACATGAGACCATTTATCAACCTATTCTTAAGTCTTATTTTTGCTTCAACCTTATCTGTTTTTGCACAAAACAACCCTACTCCCGAAAGCTGGACACTTCAACAATGTTTTGACTATGCTGAAAAAAACAACATTCAACTCAAACAGGCAGCCCTTCAAATCACTTCCGCCGAAGGCAATCTGATGGAAAGTAAAGCTGCAATATTACCTGATTTGAATGGATTTTTCACTCAGTCTGTTAATTTAGGACGTACAGTAGTCAGCGCAACAAATAGCCTTGAAACCATTACAACCAATAATTCCAACCTTGGATTGAGCACCAATTTTACACTCTACAATGGTGGAGTTGTCAAACACACCATAGAACAGAGAGATCTTCAAGTAGGCTTGGCAAAATTGCAGGTTGAAGAAGCAAATAATAATTTACAACTTCAAATTCTTTCTGCTTATATGCAGGCACTTTTAGCTGAAGAACAGTTGAAGGTACTTCAAAATCAAGCCACACTCACCAAAGAACAGCGTGTGAGAATGAATAAATTGGTCGAAGCGGGTGTACGTGCGCCGAGCGATTTGCTGGATTTAGACGCACAAATTGCGAGTGACGACATCAACCTTGTCAATGCCGAAAACAACATCAATGCTTCTTACTTAACCATTGCTCAAATATTGGATTACTACAAACCCATCCGTATTGTGAAGCCCAATATTGAAGGACAATTGCCCAACCAAAATGAAGTCAGTGCTATTCGCCCTGATCAAGTATATGACGCAGCACTCAGAACACAACCTCAATTTAAGGTTAGGGATTTACAAACCCAAATTGCAGAGAAAAGCTATGACATAGCCAAGGGATATACCTATCCGTCCGTTTCTTTATTTGCACGATACAGTACAGACTATTCCAATGCCATCAAAAATTTTATCCCAACAGGTGAAATAGAACAAGTACCCACTTCACTAACAACTTTAGGAGGAGAAGGAGTCTTGCTCAATAGCCCAATTACCAATCAAGAAAACATCCCTTATTTCACTCAGTTAACAGACAATTGGCGTGCATCTGTTGGAGTCAGTATCAATGTGCCTATCTTCAACAATTACCAAGTCAAAAATGGCATCGAACAAGCCCGTATCAATATCGAAAACACCGTCTATTCAAAAGATCTCGCTAAAAATCAGTTGAGAAGAGAAATCGAACAAGCCTACTTAGATGCCAATGCGACTGCAAAAAGATACAAAGCGAATCAATCCAATATGGAGATTCTCAAAAAATCATTGGCACAAACAGAACGCCGTTTTGAATTGGGATTGGTCAATGCTTTCGACTACCTCACTGCAAAAAACAACCTCGCCTCTGCCGAATTGAACCTTCAATCTGCCATTTATGAATACATTTTCCGATTGAAAATTTTGGATTACTATCAAGGCAAAGATTTGGGCTTGTAATTATTTGACAGTCAAATAATTTTGTTTTTGATTCCCACTTCAATTTTCAATTATTGGTGAGTTTTGATTACTTTTGTGAAGATTGAAGAAACCACTAACTATGGATAGTAACACAGCTACTATGTATAATTTATCCATCAAAATCGGCGTTCCAAAACCCAAGACTCATGGCAAAACGAAGTGCAAGCAAAACCGTTTCCATTGTTTTTATGATATTGATACCACTCATTGTTATTGGCGCAGTAATTGCTAAAAAACAGGGATTTATCGACAAAAAAGCCTTGATAAAAGTGGCTACCGACAAGGCCGAAAAACATACCATCATCGAAACTGTTTCGGCAAGTGGTAAGATTTACCCCGAACTGGAGATAAAAATCACCCCCGATGTCTCAGGTGAAGTCGTGACATTGAACATTCAAGAAGGTGACTCAGTGAAAGCAGGTCAGTTACTCGCCAAAATTGACCCAGAAGCATACGTGTCTTTCGTGGATAGAGCAGAAGCGGCCGTCAAGTCCGCCCAATCTACACTTTCCAATACCAAAGCCCGTTCACTGCAAGCAAAAGTGCAGATGGACAATGCCCAAAGGGTGTATAACCGAAACAAAAAACTTTTTGAAGAGGAGTTGCTTTCACAAGCCGAATACGAAAGCGCAGAAGCCCAATATGAAAGTGCAAAGGCTGAATACCAAGCAGCTTTGAAAAACATTGAAGGCGGAGAATACAACATCGAAAGTGCAGAAGCGAGTTTTAGGGAAGCAAAGGACAACCTTCGCAAAACCAATATTTATGCGCCCATTAGTGGCGTTGTGTCGAGGGTAAGTATTGAAAAAGGGGAGCGAGTAGTCGGAACTTCACAGTTTGCAGGAACAGAAATCATTCGGATTGCCAACTTCAATGACATTGAAGCACGAGTGGATGTTAGTGAAAATGATATTTTGCGGGTCAGTTTGGGCGATACGGCTTTGGTGGAAGTAGATGCCTATATTGACCGAAAATTCAAAGGCGTGGTGACACAAATTGCCAATTCTGCCAACTTGGATTCCCAAATTTCGAGTGACCAAATCACCAATTTTACCGTCCAGATTCGCTTATTACCTGATTCCTACACCGACCTCACCCAAAAATTCCAATTTCCTTTTCGACCAGGAATGTCTGCTTCGGTGGATATTCAAACCCACAAAATCTCCAATACTCTAGCTGTGCCAATTCAATGCGTGACGGCTCGTGAAATCCCCGATTCACTCAAAACCAATATGTCAAAAGAGGAAGCGGAAGAACTTCAAGAGTTGGTGTACGTGTATGCAGACGGAAAGGTGATCAGCAGCAAAGTGACGACTGGTATTCAAGACGAAAACTACATTCAGATATTGTCGGGCTTGACGGAAGGTGCGGAGGTAGTCAGTGCGCCTTACCGAACAATTGCAAAAAAATTGGAGGATGATATGAAGGTGGACAAAGTGGATAAGGAGGATTTGTTTAAGAAGGAAGATGAAGAGTAAAATGGGAAGTGAAGAATGTTGATTGTTAGTTTAGTAAAAAAAATATTTGAATTATGAGGAACTATTAAAGTCATATTAATGTAATTCTATTATCTACTATTTCAAATATCCTTGCTTTGCTACTTAACAATGCATCTTTAAAGATACCCCCACTTTCAAATACATTTTATATTTTCTTAATAATAATTAAAATGTATTAACCATGAAAAAACTATTTGCAATCACATACTTATTACTCTCTTTTTGTTTAGTTCCCAATTTATTTGCACAAACCGATTTCGTCAAAGTTGTTCCCCTTAGCAAATACGACTTCAAAATATCCAATACATCTTCCTTCAATTTTCAAGTTCAAATAAAAGGGCATGATTATCCGATATCGTCAGGTAAAATGCAACCATTTAAAACAAAAAATATTGATGAGAGTACGACTATGCAGCTTATTTATTCAAAACCTGAATACAATAGGGTAAAGAACGTGGTAATACGTGAATTGGCAAAGTACTTTGTTTTCGACAAAATAAGAGAGGTTGTAAATGAGTATGTGAAAGAAATACAGGAAGAAAGAAAGTCAAGTTTAAAGGATGTACTTACTCGCAAGTTTAGCGATTTTGTTTTTGAGTATTGGCTAGAACAAGAAATAGATAGATTGCAAGATATACTAAAGACAAATGAATCATTGTATGCTGCCTCACGGGGAGCCCAAAATGACTACAGTTCAAACTTTCACAAAACCTATATTTATTCTTATGCTACTGCGGGAACAATAGGCAAGAGGGGACTGACTCCAGTTGTAAATGCAGTTTGGGATTTTCCGACAAAAAAGCACGATTTAGGTGATTATTGGGATCGAAGGAGTTCCGATTTTTCGAGTAATGTAACAGTATCTATTCGGTTATCACCTGAATTGAAGTGGGGAAACAAAAACACCTTTACGAGTTTGCATGGCTTTGTATCTCTTTATAGACCATCTTACGGTTTGAAAACGGGGAATAGAACATTTTATGTAGGGGAAGAATACATTGAAGGTGATGCAAGTCCGCTCACAGAACTTCGCACAGGACAAAACATCAACTTGAACCTCAATCAAATATCGGGAGGTATTTTCATCCGCAATTTTTTCTATCCCAAACTATTTTTGGATATTGGAGCAGGCTACACCTTTGCAAATACAGCCAGACTTCATTTTGATCCTCAAGGGGACAACAAAACTACTATAAATCATCTACCTAACTCTATTAATTTTGATGAGAAAAAACCAAAAGATGTTGCAATAGTACAACAAAAAGAACTCTATGGGATGGCTCAAGTAGGAATTTATCTGACTAATTTTGGCTATAAAAATCCAGCAGCAGGCTTTTTCTTGATTGGGGGATGTAAAGTAGGCTATCAACCCATAATTGAAATCGGAGATAATTATGAATTGTACAATACCAATAATGAAACAGGAAATGGGATAAGTCCTGTAAAAGTTCCAATAATGGAAACAGCGCAGGTAAATCAACAATTAGAACAAAAACCAAAAATATCCCTAAAGTTTGGTTTTGGAATATCATTTTAAAACCAACCACCCTTCAAATACATTAACAATCTAACACTTCAAATACACGAACACAACAACACCAAAATACGCCATCTTTTGGAATTTGGTAGTGAATTGTAGCCTGTCATCGAATCCATAATCAGAAAAATTTTTCGGGATTTAGTCTTCAGATACTGTTTAGTTTACCTTATGAAATTCCCTTGAGTTTTTATGAAATACTCGAACTTTTGCTGAGAAGAACGGTTCTCTCTACATTACTCAAGAGAAAAAGAGCAAAAAATGAAGATACATCCCTTCCAATTCCTATTTTTACTTCTAATATTTTGTCCATTCAGTTTCAATCTAAAAGCCCAAACAACTATTGAAAAAACCGAAAATGGCTGGACGTTACTAGTTAAAGGAAAACCATTTGCGGTGAAAGGAGTCACTTTTGGATATGACAAAAATGTTGAAAATTACGAAAGCTATTTTCAAGATTTACAATTCCTCGGTGTGAATACCATTCGACTATGGGCAACCAATGAAAACACCAAACAACTACTCGATGTAGCACATGCTCATGGCATTCGAGTCATGATAGGGATATGGATGCGACATGGCCGTCCAGGAATGGAAGACGATGATAGTTTCAATTACCTTGAGGATAATCAAGGCATGGAAAAAATGTATCTCAATGCCATTCAAACAGTAGAAAAATACAAAGACCATCCCGCAGTACTGATGTGGGGTGTTGGAAATGAAGTCTATCTGAATATGTCGACAGATGCCGAAAAAAAGGCTTATTCTCTGCTATTGGAAAAAATAGCAAGCCAAATCAAACAATTGGATTCCAATCATCCTATCGCATCTGTAGAAGCATGGACTTTTGGAATAGATTGGTGGCAGAAATGGGTTCCTTCTATTGACATCTATGGAATCAATTGCTATGGTTCAGGTGCCAATTTTTTGCCTGAGGAATTGGCAAAAAAAGGCGTAAAAAAACCTTATGTGATTACTGAATTTGGTGTGACAGGTGAATGGGATATCCAAGAAGAAAAGAATGGCATCAAAATAGAACCAACTGACCACCAAAAATATGAAGCCATTACGAATGGTTATCAAAACTGGATTAAAAACCAAGCTACATGTTTGGGAGTGTATGTATTCCATTATGGTAATGGGAATGATTTTGCTTCTCCTTGGCTCCTCACCCACCACAGAAAAATGTACCGTCCACAATATTGGGCAATAAGAGAAGCCTATACGGGAAACAAGCCTACCAACAATGTGCCTCGTATTGAAAACTTTGTATTGCCTGACTCTAAACTAAATAGTGGAATGTGGGTTCCTGTTTCTCTGTCCATATCAGATACTGAAAACGAAGAGATTGAGGTTGATTTTTTTTACAACCAACGGACAGGAAGCCGCAAACGTCGCAATCAAATCAACCCACTTCTTTATCGTGGCAACCTTCAAGAGGGTTTTGAAATTCAATTACCCAATGAAGATGGAGCTATCAAAGTATATGTCAACGCCAAAGATACATTCAACAATGTGGGGGTTGCCTCGACATCCATTGTTGTGATAGATAAAAAGGCGAGAGAAAAAAAATACCTTGCAGCCAAAACGAATCTTCCCTTTTATGTATATCAGGAAGGCTTCGATATGCCCTATGTTCCTTCTGGCTACATGGGAAACATTGACCATATTGAAGTAGATCTGCATAGCCAATCCGACGTACATGCAGGAAAGTATGGCTTAAAAATTGCTTATACGGCAAGCGATAATTGGTATGGAGTAGGTTTTGTAGATCCTGCAAACGATTGGGGCGACATACTTGGAGGCTACGATATTTCTGGGGCAAAGACGTTTAGCTTTTGGGCCAAAGCAAATGATACCAACGTAAAAGCTACCATTGGTTTTGGACTAATAGACAAGGATAAACCATTTCCAGATACTGCCAAGAAATCGAAAGAAATTGTATTGACTACCGAATGGAAACAGTATTCTATCAACATTAAGAAACTCGACCTTACCTGTATTCGATCTGGCTTGGTTATTTTTTCAAGCAGCAATGGATTTCCCCATGAAATTTATTTAGATGATGTTGTATTTGAATAATTAAATCGGGTAGTTTTTATTAAACGCAGAGATAGAGAGGCGCAGAGATTTGATTATCAAATAATTACGAAAACTACTTTATTTTCTAATCACCTGACTATCCGTTTATTAGAAAAATACTGCAGACTATTGATTTTAGACTTTGGACGAAAGATTAAAGACATAAAACAAAAAATTTTAAATCATTGACAGCGAAGGAATTAAGTGAAATCGTATTGAAAATATAATTTGCTCATAACCAAATATTTACTTCTTTTGTCTTTCGTACAAAGTCCAATTATTTTGTAACCATCAGTTTTTCAAAAAAGACTTTTTCCATTCCAATTGTCGGCGAACCATAAAAGTGTCGCCGAAATTTCCACTTCCAAACGAAAATTCGCCAATGAAACATGCCGAAAAAGTCGGTACAATTTCCAAACTCGGCGACATTTGAGTGGCTCACTCCACTATCAACTTCCCACCTTCAACTCGCTCTTCTCCAATCTCAACACTATACAAATAAACCCCGCTCACCCAATCCTCTACCTCTAATGTAAGTGTTTTATCATTACTATCCAACCTCCAATCTCCAACTTCTCTCCCTTGATAATCATACACCTTCAATACCCCATCTTTCGGAATCTGATACTCAATAGTAGCCTGCCCTCTCACAGGATTGGGACTAATCTGTACAAAAACCTCTCTCCCTCCAATCACTACATCCTCAATATCCACCACCGTCTCCACACAACCCAATTCCTCACAGAAATTACCTTCTTCGTCTATCGTGACGAGCCAACCGTGTTGAGGAAGTGGAAAATGCTTAAACCCTGCCAATACATAACCTCCTTCAATGGGTTCGATGTCTCGGATATATATATCTGAATGAGGGTCGAAAGTAATTCGTTTTGTCCACAAAGTATCGCCCCTTGAACTAAAATTCATGAGTAGAGGCTGGTAATGATTGTGTTCGTTTTCAATAAAAGCAACTCCCATAAAACTATTATCTTCTCTTATAATAAACTCTGTTTGAATAGGGTGCAAACCATCTATGTCATATATTTTCTCCCAAACAATACTTCCACTATCATCAATCTCTACATGATAATTCTTTTTAACTCCATTCTCTCTTATAGAACTAGAAAATATAAAGTTATTTTTTCTATTAACTTGAATAATGGCAGCCCCATCAAATTCTATACTACCATAATTCTTGCCCCATATTTTTTCTCCTTCTTCATCAATTCTTATAATATATACATCGGTATCTTCATAAGCAGGAGAGGTTGCAGCAAAACCAGAAATAAGATATCCTCCATTGGGAGATTCTGCTGCCCATGCCCCATAAGAGTAGCCATTCCATTTGTAGCGTTTATCCCATAACTTGAATCCTCCTTCTTGGGTTTTAATGACATAATAATAAACATCATCGTTCAAAACTTCTTGAAAACCTGTAATTAAGTAACCACCATCACTTGTTTTCATTAGGTGCAAAGGAGCTTCATCACCAGCTTCTCCATAACTTTGAGTCCAAAGAACTGTTCCATCGCCCATAAATTTCATAAGTACCACATCTTTGTCTTCTTTAGCAATAGTTTTGTATTTTGAATAAATAATGGCAAAATGTCCATCGTCTGTAGGAATAAATGCTGCCCCTGTCACTATATTACCCACAGTAGAATCATCATCTAAAATTTTTATCCAAAGCATTTCTCCACTATAAGAAGTTTTTGCTAAAAAAATAGCCTTATATCCCACCGTATTGTAAATACCTACAGCTAATATTCCGTTTTCAATTGGAAGAGTTGCTCGACAAACAAGATTATTATTAGGAAAAGAAATTTCAGTACTAAAGAGTGTAAAATCTTGTGCTTGAATTATTTGGCAGAAAAATACAAAAATTATAATATATTTCATATTCTTTATTTTTTTAGACAAATAAGGTGTGTTGCCTCTAAGCAACACACCTTAAAGTAAGTTATCTGATAATGATGAGTTTTTCCGTAATAGTTCCGACACCAACCAAAGATACTTTGCAGAAATAAGTGCCTACATTCAAGGTACGGAGGTCTATTTCATTCTCTTGTTGTAGGAAAGCTTGAAAAACTTTTTTTCCCTTCAAATCATAGATGTGAATATTCGCCTTCACGTCTTGGATATTTCTATTAAAGACCAATTGAAGGTAATCTTTTGTAGGATTGGGATACATCACTAAAGAAATATCCTCATTCACCTCAATTCTATTACCTGTTATCAACTTTTCACTTCTTTTACTCGACTGTCCTCCAAGATTTACCCCTCGAACATATTGTTTATCAAAATACAGTGCCAACATCGACTCTGCAAAAGCCGCAATATAGGCATCTTGATTCGTTGACAAATGCTGAAGGTTTGTTTCATGATTGTTATTCACTCCAACAACCAACATGGTCAAAATGTCGTGTAGTGGTGTTGAATTGGGAATTCGAGCCAAAGTAATTTGGGCTTGTCCTGTATCCGCTTGATGCAAATAATAAGGTACCAATACCCTGTTCCCCCAATCGTTGTTTTCGCTTTTCAATAAGCACTTGATGGCGAGGTGATTCATTCCACAATAAATTTACCTCCTTCAATTCGCTCTCCTCCAATTTCCAACTGATACAAATAAACTCCACTCGTCCAATCTCCAATCTCCAATGTCAAACTCGAATTATTCATTTTCAATTCCCAACTATCCATTAGTCGCCCTTGATAATCATATACCTTCAATACGCCCTCTTTCGGAATTTGGTAGTGAATGGTCGTTTGTTGGCGGGCGGGATTGGGCGCAATCTGTACTTGGTAGGAACTCGATGTAGGGAAATGTGGAATATCCGTCACCACCACCGTACTATCACACCCTTCAAAATCCGCCTCTGCATAAGTTCGACCTTCTGAACAAGTATTCCCTTCCTCATCAATTGTCAAAATCCAACCATATTGAGGCGTAGGAAAAAAACGATGCCCTGCCAATACATAGCCTCCTTCTATTTTTTCGATGTCTCGTATATATACACTTGCATTGGGGTCAGCAGTGATGGTTTTTGTCCAAAGCGTGTCTCCACGAGAATCAAAATTCATGATTATTGGTTGATAGGTTCCGTATTCGTTTTCATATACTGCAACTCCAATAAAACCATTATCAGGCTTGATAATAATCTTCGTTTGACTAGTGGAAATGCTTGGAAGTTGATGCTTTCTTTCCCAAATAATATTTCCAATGGTATTTAATTTGGCGATATACGTTTTTCTTACATCATCACTTTCATTTATACCTCCCCAAAGTATGTATTCATCACTATTGAGAGGAACTACTTGACCACCTAAATCACTATTTTCTGTTCCGTAATTTTTTTGCCATTGTAACTGTCCTTTATCATTCGTTTTCACGCAATACATATCAAAATCAGTTATGGGACTTTTTCCATATCCAGAGAAAATATAGCCCCCATCCAAGGTCTCATTGGCATGGAAAGCAACAGAAGTTCCTCCCAAACTATAGGTTTTTTCCCACTCTGCTTCCCCTTCTGAATCTGTTTTGATAATGTAAAAATGAAAACGTTCTATGTCTCGAAACCCTGTCAATAAAAATCCATTGTCTTTGGTATGTAATAAATGGTAAGCCCTTTCTCGATTTTCTCCAACCATTCCATAAGTTCTTTTCCAAGTAATTTCTCCATCAACTGTAAACTTGACCAAAGCTATATCAATATCTTCAAAAGTAATATCTTTATAGATTCCATAAGTAGCAGCAAAATTATTTTCATCTATTTGAACTAAGCATGTTCCTGTTGCACTCCCTCCATCTGTTCCTAATTCGAGAGCAACCTCTAATGAATGGATCCAAATTAAATCTCCATATATATCCATTTTGGCAATAAAGACTACTCTCCCCTCTAAATTTGTGTAGTTTCCTAAAACCAAATAAGCATTAGAAAGTGGAAGAGTTGCCACTACTACTAAATTTGTACTTGGAAGTTGCAACTTTTTATTGAAGTAGGTAAAGTTTTGAGAAAATAGATTTACTGATAAGCAAGTGGCAAATAGAAATATTAGTAAGTGTTTCATTTTGAGCTATTTTAAAAAATAAGACTTTCCCAAATACATGGGAAAGTCCTATTGGTAAAGAAATAGATTAATGTAAAACAACCAGTTTTTGATGCTGATAAATAAAATTATCGTTGTACAAACGGCAAAAATAAACCCCTGATGATAATTCACTGGTATTTACAGTGAATGAAGTAGAGGAATCATCTATAGTCACACTTTTGACTAAAACACCTGAAGCATCGTAAATAGAAAAAGATAGTGGAGTCTTTGCAATTGCTCTATCTAAATAAATATTCACATAGTTTTTAGCGGGATTGGGAAGCATATTCATTTGAATAGCATTCATATATTTACTTTCTAAGATTTCTGTGCCTCTCTTATTACCTCCTCCATTCAAACTAATAGGATGAGCATTCCGAGTAAAACGGTGTCCAAAATAGATTGTTAATGCCGATTCAGCTAAAGTAGCTATATAACGGTCATTTTGATTCGCAGCCAAGCCTGTTAAATTACTTTCTGTTGTAGCATCCAAAGGATAATTCAATAACATATCCATGATGTTGTAAAATTGAAGAGCCTGTGTGTCATGGGTAGGCAATGTTGCCAATAGGTTATTGGCAGTTGTGAAATCCCCCTGATTGAGGTAACTCGCTACCAATATTCTTTTGCTCCACTCCTCGTTTTGGGCAGTCAATAACTGATTCGCACAATCTCTATCACAATTGCCGTCCATCATCTGCCAAAAAGCTTGTTGCAGCTTATTCAAGCCTGGAAAAGCTTGTCCTGGTGTAGGATTTGTAATAGGCTTACCATGAATGATTTCTACAGGTGATTCTTCTCCTTCTATATCAATAGAAATCCCGTCTTTTTTCCACTCCCAAATTCGGTAGGAAATAGTGTTATTCGTAATAGTCAAATGAGCCTCTCCAACATCTGTACATTCCTCGTTGGTTTTTTCGATGATTGGGATCTCATTGGGAGGGAAATAGCCAGATGTGGTGACAGATGCAGTTGCCACACAACCATTTTCATCTGTTACCATTACCTCATGAGTTCCTATTTCATAGACATCAATAAAACTCGCCACTCCCCACATCTTTCGTTCAAAGTCCAAAAGCAATATAAAGTTAGTTTGAAAAGAAGATTCTTTAAACACATTATGAAGGGTTTAATACACTCTCAAAAAAGAAAAAACACAAAAACGCTTCATAAAAAACAAAATTTAAAGGATTGAGAAAAAGTGGTTTTTTCAATGGGCTTAGTAGTAGGAAAAAGCAACAAACAACCCTTTTAAACATACATCGGGAAAATCTGTATACTAGGTTTTAGGATAGCCAGTTGCTTATAAATTTCTAAGTTAAACCATAAAAAAGAATTTTCCAAATATTTCTTATGAACAGGAATATATTTTGTTATACAAGCATAAACAAAAAACCGCTACAAGCCCTATATAACAGGCTTGTAGCGGTTTTTATTGAAAGAAAAAAATGATGAAAGATTAGAAAGTAAAATTCACCCTCAAGCCTCCTCGTGAATTCGTAATCGGAAAAGATTCAGACGTAGCAGGTTCATTTTGTGTATATTCGTAGAACAGGCCTATACGGATGTTGTCATTGACCATATAATCTGCCGAAGGAGAAAACTTGATGGTTTTCATACCCCTTGCAGGCTGCTCAATGTCTTGGTACAAACGCACGATGCTCAACAAGTCGTCTCGGAAACTAAAGTCAAAAGCCACACTCAAATCGTTTTCGAGTGTCACCTTCTTGCCGCCCCATTTGAACGGAAGCATAAAACCTTTGACCCGATAGCCGATGCCCACCACAATTTCGGTAGATTTGGTTTCTGCCAATTGATAGTCTTCAAAACTCATCGCCAAAATGCGGGATCGCTTCCAAGCAAAATTACCAGTGAGGTCATTGACCGTGCTGAAATCAATGGCAATCAATGGCTCAAAACGCTCGGTGATAATGGCTTGCGGAACCCGATAGAAGGTCGAAAAATTCCGTGTTAAAGTAGTATCTCTCAAGTCACTCAATACAGGGAACTCTTCGGTGATGGTTTCTCCTAAGTTGTTACCACCTATTCCTTCTGAGGTATTGTCAATGTAAATACCATCGCTGTAATAGAGTTCGTCAAACTCTAGGTTGTTTTGAAAATTGTTGATTGTAAAAGTAGATTGATATCCATGACTGATAGAAACATTGTTGAATATCTTTTGAATAGCAGGAATTTTTCCCAAACCATTGAAGGTGACTTTCCAGTTGGGAAGCGGAATCAAATTGAAGGGGTTGAGGTTAACTTTTTCAGGGTCTTTACCGCCATAAGCTGCCAAAAATGCTGGCACCAATACGGCTTGTGATTGGTAGCCATACCCATCTTCAAATACAAAGGCTTCACCCCCACTAGGTTTTGTCACGCTTTGTCCTTGTCCACTTCCTGTATCAGATGCGGGATTGAGTTCACTCCAACGCCTTGAAATGACCGTAGCAAAACGCTCAAAATCACGGAAATTGTTGGAAATGTTTTGGGTATCTACACCTGCAAAAGAGGTTCCAATCGGCAGGTAGGAAATCGTATAACTACCGTTGTCAATTTTGGCAAGATGTCGGAAAGCATCCTCTTGATCTTCACCAAAGCTGACTTTGAACAACTCGGAGTGATTGAGACTATATTGCAGATCTGCATTTAGGTCAATTTTCAAATCACGATAGGGTTCTAAATTAGCCTTGATTTGCAAGTTGCGACTAACGTTTTGGCGAAGCTGTTCGTTTAGAAACTCACTTGGACTGACCACACCTTCACGAGCAGCCCATTCCATCCATCCAAACAAACTTGGTTGATTCCCCAAAATGAAATCCCATCCGGGGAAATTGTTCCCCAATTGATTCGAACCTTGCCCAAAAAATCCAGGGACAGGAACAAATCCAGGAATACTAGTAGAATTTTTCTCATTGTAGGAAATAGATACCCGCTTGATACTCACCAATGGTTTCAGGAATATTTTTGCCAATGGTGACAATCCTGTATTCTCTTTTGTATCGGGAGTAGCAGGTGGTGTAGTGCCGGGAGTTGTAGGTCTGCTTGGACGTTTGCGGGTTGAAGGCGTACCGTTGAGTTCTTTTAGGAAGGGGAACGCATTGTATATTTTGGTGAAATTCATTTCTCCATTCAACTGAATGTTTTGGTCATTGTTGATAGAATTACCCAAAGTATTGGCCAAAATAAGTGGTTTACCTTCCCATGCATAGTTGCTGCCATACCTTGCCCGAAGCTGCATCCAACTGAGTAGCGGGAATTTATCTAAAGGCAAATTGTAAGTAACATTGATGTTTTGTTCATATTTTTTGAGTCGCCCCCAGTTGTTAAGTGCGCCAAATTCGGAGATACCCACATCTTCTGCAGTGATGTACTCGGTCCCTGGGTCAAAGAACAAGTCAGTGCCAAAGAAAGGATTAAGTAAACTATCCGTACCACTCCAGAGGTTGCTAAAAGCGGTTTTTCCGATTTGATTTTCGTCAATAACTGATTGATGTGTCGCATTGTAATCAATGGTAATAGAGCGAGTTGGATTGTAACTGACTCCATACAGTCTATCCCAACTGAAGGATTTGTCATAAGCCGGGTCAATCATAATGGTTTCAGCAGCCAAAGGACGCAATTGAAGAACTCCTACCCGCCGATTGAAGTCTGTCTGGAAACTCACTGTGTTTGGAATCAAATTGAAGTTAAAATCCCTAAACAGCCGCAAATATTTGCTTTTTTGGTTGATGACATTTTTTAAGGGTTCGTAGTATTTTGGTCGAGCATTGTACACATAAGCGATAGAACCTCTGTGTCTTTTCACCAAGTCTTTTTCGATTACGTGGTCACGGTATTCTGTTTCGGTGTAGGCATAGGTCAGAGCAAGGTTTTCTACATCCCACGGCATCGGTTTTTTCTCTGGGTTGGTGCGCTCTTTTCGTACATTGGTCACGTTGATACTGCGAACGGTTTCGTATGTTTTCCGTATCTTTTTTGCAGCCATAGCACTGTCCGCTCCATATTTGTATTCTACGGAATCTATCAACTGTTTGAGCAATACATCCGTATCATAAGGGTCGTATTTCGGCGTGCTAACAGATTGCGAAATCCCTGCATAAAGCGGAATACGAATACCCGAACTTTTGGGTAAAAACCGTCCCAACTCTAAATTGGTAGAAGCATCGTAGGCAATTAGATTGTCTTGTCTTCGCTCGGTGATTTTGTCTTCAAGCGTTCCGAAACCTGCAGTGTGCATATTGCCCGAGAGGGTGAAATTACCCAAATCTGCCAGTTTCACATCCAAAGTGGTCAAGGCTGCAAGAGCAGGGTCTTGATTGAAGTCCGAGAGTCGCAACTCATTGAACCATATCTCCGCACACTTGGGCAAGCCATCATCGAATTGTTGATTGAAGTAGTTTTGTTTAGGATTTCGGACTCCAACCATTACCTGTTTGGCACGTCCCAAATCGGGACTACCCACTACGGTAATGCGAGCAATACGGGGCGTGAGAATATCCCCCACACTGTCCACACTCAAGGTATCGTATTTGATATAAGGCTTGGAATAGGAGGTGTTTTCTGCAAAATTTCGCTCTACTTTGGCATTCACTAAATCTTGAATCCTGACATTGATTTCGTTTTCCTCAGGCCAGTTTTCGGTTCTCGGATAAAGGGCAAAAGGATTATCCTCATCGGGGTCAATTGCAAAATCGGATAAAGGTCGGCTGACGGTCAGTGGTATTTCGTATTCGTAATAGTTGTTTTGAAAGTCATCTCCAATTCTGATGAAGGCAGTGACATCTCCATGTTCCAAAGTGGTGCTTTTACAAACATCAATGTTCTGCAATGCTTCGGCGTGAATGTACATTCGGAGGCTTCCAAATTGGCGCATATCCATATTGATTCTTCTATAAACGCCTCGTCCTTCTCCATCGGCTAAGTCACCTACTTCAATAGATATAGATTGTTCGTTTTGGCGTTGGTTTTGTGCGCCTGTCACTGGTAGAATCTCACGTTCGATGTCAGGAGGAAGATTGTAAGGGATTGGGGAACGCTGAGAATTTTCTTCAACGTTCACTGAGCTTAAATTGAAGAAAGAATTTTCCACATTGTCAGGCTCACTAGGCGAGTACTCGCCTGGTTCACGAATCACTTGGTCGTATTTTCTCCAATTGTTTCGCACAATATCGAAACGGATGAAACGGGTAACTACAGGGTCTTCAAAACCTGTCATGAACAAGCGAATACCTTCAATGTTTCTAAAGTTGATGCTTCCTTGTCTTGATGTGAAATTGTCTATCGGAATCTGGAAGTGATAGAAACGCACCAATGTATCTTGTCCAGTAGCATAGCTTTCCATTTCAATGTCTTTGAAGTCGGCTAAGAAACCGTTGCCAATATCACTTGCACCCATATTGGGGCGCAAAGGTACACGGTACTCAAAAAAGCTTTCTGCATCGCTCAGGGATTTATCTTGGTTGTAGTCTTCCATTTCGGGGAAGTTGGTGGCTGAAGTCGTGTAGTTTTGACCTTGCTGTGCAAAATCCTGTACTGGAGAGTTTCCTTGTGGATTATTGAAGTTTTTGTAGCGTTCCAACAAGTTAGCTCCCGTTTGACCAACACTATTGTAGAATTCATCTCTAAAGTGCAAATAGTTGTCCGCAGCAGGGTCAGTTTGAATGATAGAGAAAGTTTGAGCATTCACCACGCTGCTTGCTCTTGTTAAATAGTCATTGAATTTTTCTCGTTCTCTGATATCGGTCAATCCATCAAAACCCAAATCTTGCGCTTCACGGTCTGCTTGTTCATTGGCAAAGGCAAAGTTGATGGGGCGAACAATGGATACTTCTCCCCATTCGGTTTCGTCCAGTTGAGGAAAGTCGTCTGCTGTTGGTAGGGAGTTTTCGTAGAACTGTTTGGAGTCCTTCAAAACATCTTCCGAAACGTTTCCTAACTGCAAGTACAAATCACCATCGTTGTTTTTGTTTTCGATGAAAGGGTCCAATATCCAAAATTCCACAAACTCCACGTTTGCTTGTTCAAAGTCTTTGAAGGGGCTGTTACGCATGATTCCTCCCCAACGAGATTCGGGGTCTTTCAAGCGACCATTTTCATCCACACCTGCTGAGATTCCTGGTTCTCCTTCTACATCAAAGTTATAAGGACCTCTTTCGTCTGGATAAAAAGCTACGTCAAAAGTTCGGCTAACTTGTTGTGGGTTGAAAGTATCTGTATTGAAGAGTTCTCGCTCCGAAAAAGTACGGGTATAGTAGTTGTTGGCATTGAAGCGGACATCGGTATTGATGCCTGCATTTTGGTTTTGCAGTACAAAATCCAATTGGTACCAAGCTATTTTTGCACGGTTATAGCCATAACTCAAGTCGTTGGTTCGAGAAGCTTCGGGAAACAATTCCATGCCATTGTCGCCGATTACATACCTCGGTGTACTGGCAAGCATCCAAGCATTGTAGGGGAAACGGATGTCGTATTCGGGCGTACTGCCGTCAAAGTCGTCAATGTAGGCATTTCCGTCTTTTCCAATCGCATTGGCGTGTCCTGGTAGTAGGGCGGCGACTTCTCCTGTGAAGGTGATGGAGGAGGGTTCTTTGGTAGAAATACCTGGTAGTTTGTCGATGAATCGGGTGATGCCTGGTGTTTCTTTGAAGTAGTTCATGTCCGCTCCAATCATGGTATTGGAGATAGGCGTATCACCATAGTTTACCTTTGGCGTAAAAGGTCTTTCTGACAACTTCAATACTGTTGCTCCTAAGGTAAAATCATCGTTGATCCAATAATCTGCCCTTGCCCCCATGAGCGTCTTTCGCTGTATGCCAAAAGCTGCCTGGTCTTCAAAAGACACATTGATCGGTACTCCTGCATTGACATAGGCACTGTTGATAATCGAAAGTCTTCCCAAATTGTAATCTACGATATAGTCGAATCCTTCCACAAGTTGCTGTCCACCAGCGGTTACTCTCACCGAACCTTGTGGAATATTGAAGGCTCCCAATGAAATTTCGGAGGAAATATTGGATTTAAAGCGACCTCTGATGAGGAATCGGTTGTTTTCTGGAAATTCAAGGGCTACGATTCTGGTAGAGTCATATATTTCATCGTAAGCATATTTATCGGCAAGTGCAGCCTCTCCATTTTTTTCAAACTGATCTCGTAGGCGACCTCCAAATGGCTCCAATACGGGAAATATCAAACGTCCATTTTTAGGGTTGATGGTTCCGTAAGTCGTTGTATTTTGTCCTGTTGCGAAACTGTTTCCGCCAAATCGGGTATCTCTTCCTGTTCGATTAGTACCTCTGCCTGATTGCAGAATATTGGGCAAGGGGTTGTTTTGGTTTTGACCTGCTGCAAAGGAATTGTCGGCGGGAATAAAATCGAAAATACCATCAGAGTAAGGTTCTCCACTGCTGTTCAATCTATCCAAACCCAACAACTTAATCAACTGTACGCCCCTAATTCCGTTGCCTTCGGGGATGTATCGAATGTCGCCACCTGGATTGGTTTTTGAACCCACACTTTCGTACAAGATGTCGAGTTTGAAATCTTGTTGATCCACATTGAAGGCTCCCAAAGCATAGATATTTTTCATCATCAAATCCCACATAGGATGTCGTGGCAATTGTTGACTACTTCTAATCATCTTCAAAAACATAATCCGTGGTTCGTTTTGGTCTTCTCCCCCTGTCACATCTACGGTGAACACGTCTTCTGCAAACTCTCCTACTTGATAGGTTTTACCATTGGTCGTTGTGTATTCAAATGCCACTCCCAATACTTCATTGGAGCGCAAAGAAAAATTCAAAGACATGAAACCCAGTTGTGGGTCGTAGGTATATTCGTCGGGAGAAAGTTTTCGAGCAGAGGTTTTGCGAAAGTCGCGAATATCTTGCATACGAAACTGTCCACCAGAGGATTGGAGCAAGTTATTTATTTGATCCAGTCTGCGAGATTGTGGGTTGCTGACCAGTTTTTGGTACAAGTCATTGGAGGAATTTGAAGGGAAAGCGGCATTTGCCCCTGTTGCAGGATTTGTGCTGTTGGTATTGAATGGTTTGTTTTCTGCCAAGTCTGCGAGTGCTACTATATCTCGTTCTACGTTTTCGGCTACTCCTCTGTTGTCATTGATGTACACCTCCATTCGGGTGATGTATATGTCGGAGTTGATATAGGGCAAAGTAGCGAGTGCTTTCTCAAAATTGTTGCGAAAATATTGGGCCAAAAAGAAGTGCCTGTTTTCGTCGTATTCGTCTGCGGTTAGTTCAAATTCTTGGATTTGTGCGCCATTGTCTAAGCTAACCGCACGTCGTCGGGTGCGCTGTTCTGCAATGACTCCGTTGAGGGTCAAGCGGCCAAACTGCAATTTGCTTTGAAGTCCGAATAGATTTTGATAGCCAGGAATCAACTGCGATGGGGTTCGGAAATCCACATTTCCTGCCCGCAATTCTTGGATGATATCGTCTTCCTCCCCTGTATATTCAAGTTTGATTTGGTTTTCAAAATTGAAGATGGAACGGGTATTGTAATCGAGGTTGAGGTTCAGGTTGTCACCTATTTTACCTGTCACGCCTACATTGATGTCCATGTCAAAATCTGGTGTTACCCGATTGTTTTGGCGATAGATGGCAGAAGGATTGCGGATGTTTTGCTTTTGAAATCCGAGGAATAGGTCAATGCTACCTGTGGGGCGAATATCTATTTCTCCGGGGCCTCCTGGAAAACCAGTTTTGGCAAAAGGGTTCAACTTTGGAGCCAAGCCACCCAATAAACCGCCTGATTGTTCATTGGATTTGAGGTTGAAATAATCTTGCTGCATATTGTTTTGGCGGTTCTCCCAATACTCATCAAAGGTCAGATAGGTTTGATAGCGATAGGGAACGCCTCCGATGGTTTCAGTCACAATATATGTGCCTGTTTCAGGGTCGTATTCCACCTGTTTTTCAATCGCTGCTGGATCTTCCAAATCGAAGGGATTTTTGTTTTTGTCGGTTACAAAATCGCCTTCTCTATCTTCAATCGGATAGATAATCGAATCTACGGGCACTACTGTTTTGGGCTGTAAAGCAGTAGGTAGTAGGTTCAAAATGATGGATGGGCTGTTGCCTCCAATTGCGCCAAAAAACATCAATACTAAGAGAGTAGTGATGGTACTTATGAATATACTTTTTTTCCAACTCACGCGTATTCGTATATTTTGATATATAGGTTGCTCTAAAATTCAATCTTAAAAAACAAATTCAAACTCAAATATACATAACTGCAAATCAAATTTTTATTGAATTTGAATTGAAATCTTGGATTTGAGTTTTCAAAAAGGCAGGCAAAGGTAATGATTTTTTGAGCATTGAAGCTACAAGAGTTTCAATGCTTCTTTGATCATGCTTTCGACACTATTGATGGGATTTTTGCTCTTTATCAGCTTATTAAGTGCCTTTTGTGCAACTGGTTTGGCAATCCCCAAAGCTAACAGTGCTTTTAACGCTTCCTCCCTATATGTATTGTGCGAAGTAGCCAAATTCAGGGTCGGGTCAAATCCTTTGCTGAGTTTGTCTTTTAGTTCTAAAATTAACCTCTTCGCAGTTTTTATGCCAATACCTTTCACTGATTTTATCAATGCCTCATTATCTTCTACGATAGCTTGCTGAATTTCGTTGGCTTTGAGTGAAGATAACATGATTTGGGCAGTCGTAGGGCCAATGCCTGAAACGCTGATGAGATGCACAAAAAGCTCTTTTTCTTCTGTATCTGCAAAGCCATAGAGCATTTGTACGTCTTCTTTGACGTGGAAATGGGTGTGTAACTGACAGATGCCACTACTTGGGATTTGTTCGTAGGTATTCAGACTGATATTGATGTGGTAGCCAATACCACCTGCTTCTATGATAACGTAAGTGGCACTTTTGAGGACTAACATTCCTTTGACGTAGGCAATCATTTGGTATTGTTTGTGTTAAAGTGTGTTAATGTATTTCAATGTTGATGTTTGGGTGAAAATTGCCCTAAAAATAAGTTTGCAAATTGAAGTATGATAACCTTCAACGAATTGTTTGATATTGAGTTGAAAATGTTTTTGAGTTTTGTTAATAATGAATGGAAAAGCACAAAGTTAGAAAGGTTTTACTTTTTCTGCAACCATTCTTCTTCCTCCACTTCTACGTCCACCAAATCTCTATAATGCCAAATCAAAATTCCTGCTGCTAAAAAACAACAAAAGGCGAACAACAAAAATGCGTAGGGAACTCCTTCAATGAAAAAAGGCAAACCAAAAAGACCGATAAAAAATGCCCGCATCATCACATTGGCAACATGACTGACCGAAGAAGTGCGGCCAATCAACTGATTGGGTATGTGGTGAAAAATATAAGTGACACGCATGATTCTCGAACCTGAATTGGCCAAACCCAATGCCAAAAGAGCGAGATAATAACCAATCAAACTCCTATTGAAGACAAGAAACAGAAAAGTGAGGGCAGAAATAAACAAGGTCAAAATCGCTCCCATTACCTTAGTGCTGCGTTGCAGAAGATGGGCAATAAAAGCTGCTGAAACAATTGCACCTACTGCAAAACAAACTTCTCCAATGGCATATACATCCGCCGATTGCAGTAGATAATTTTTTACGAAGTTGGGTGCCAACACATAGTTGACCAACATAGTCGTCACAAATACAAAAGAGGCTACCGTTGCAAATACAAAAATAATGGGATAAACCCGAAAAAACCGAATACCCGTTTGCAGTCGTTTCCATAGGCTGACATTTTCTTGAAATCGCTGCGAAATGGCCGTATATCGAATGGGGAGGATTAAAAGGAAAGACAAAGCATAGGTAGAAGCATCCAACAAAAATACCTGTGGCAAACTCCACGCTTCAAATGAAATAGGTAGCGAAAACGCATATCCCAACCATTCCATGTTGCCGCTTTCGATGCCATTGAGCAGCAATGCGCCAAAACCACCAGCTGCGGCAGATGTGAGTTGCCCTTGAATTTCGAGCCAAGAAGTGATACGTCCGTAGTCCTTCTTTTCGGTAATCTCTTGGGCAAAGGCATAGAGTGTTGGGTAGTGAATGTTGTAGGTCAAAAAAGTGGTGGAAAATACCAATCCGGCTAAAGGAGTAGGAACACTTCCCATATTGAAACCAATTGCAGCGACAGTACCTAACCACAGCGCACCAAAGGCATTTTCGCCAATGAATAGGTGTTTTCGATTCAACCTATCTACAAGTGTTCCTGCATACAAACCCCAAAAGACGGAAAAAATGGTGACGGCCAAATAGATATTTGAAAACAAGGCGGGTTGTTTCAACACATCTACAAAATACCAGGGAATGGCAATCATGCTGATTCCTTGAGCGCAACCTGAAATAGAGTTGGCAGCAAATAAAAGAAGAATGGCTTTGCGGTTTTTCACAGAAAATGGCATTGATGTGTTAATACATTATACGAAAAGGTCGCTGCACCTATAACGTTATAGCAAATGTAGTGCTGATATTTAGAAAATGTGCTGTACCTTTGTATCTTCTTTTGAGTACATTTGAAGAATAGCCTTAAAAACAAACATATCAAATCAATAAATATCATGAAAGACGTAGGTATTAAAAATCCTGATGCAGATTTGTCAAAATTGGGATTAAAGGGTAACACATTGCTTTGGAATCTTTCTCCTGCCGCTTTGGTAGAAAAAACCCTTGTGTTGGGTCAAGGAAAACTCACCGATACAGGCGCACTACTGATTGAGACGGGAGAATTTACAGGACGTTCTCCTCAAGATAGGTACATCGTAAAAGATAAAACCACAGAGAATACCATTGACTGGGGAACGGAAAATCTTGCCATTGATACAGAATATTACGACCGACTCTACAAAAAAATAATCAACTACTTCAATGGATTGGAAGAAGTCTATGTGAGAGATGCATATGCTTGCTACAATGCCAACTACCGCACCAATATTCGAGTCGTGACTGAATACCCGTGGCAAAATTTATTTGCCTACAATATGTTTTTGCGACCAACAGAAGAGGAGGTAAAAACAATAGAACCAGAATGGACGGTTTTGGCTGCGCCGGGTTGTATGGCTGATTCAAAAACAGATGGTACTCGACAACACAATTTTGCAATACTAAACTTCACAGAACGCAAAATCATTATTGGCGGTACAGCCTATACAGGCGAAATCAAAAAAGGTATTTTTTCGGTATTGAACTGCATATTACCCATTCGACGAGGTGTATTGCCGATGCACTGTTCTGCAAATGTAGGACGCAGAGGAGATACTGCCCTGTTTTTTGGATTGTCGGGAACAGGCAAAACAACCTTGTCAGCAGATACTGAGCGTCAATTGATTGGAGATGACGAACACGGCTGGTCAGAAAGCAGTGTCTTCAATTTTGAAGGGGGATGTTATGCAAAATGTGTCAATCTTTCTAAAGAAAGTGAACCTCAAATCTACAATGCCATTCGCTTTGGAGCTTTGCTCGAAAACCTACATTTTCACGAAGGCACACGCACCATTGACTACGAAGATATCAGCATTACCGAAAACACTAGGGTAAGTTACCCATTGTATTATATCGAAAATACGGCTTACAACCTGCGAGTGTCGATTCCCAAAAATGTATTTTTCTTGACCTGCGATGCTTTTGGTGTATTGCCTCCAATCTCCAAGCTCAATCCTTCACAGGCAATGTACCATTTTTTGTCTGGTTATACTGCAAAAGTAGCTGGCACAGAAGAAGGAATTACAGAACCTGTAGCTACTTTTTCTGCTTGTTTCGGTTCGCCATTTTTACCCTTACACCCTACTCGCTATGCCGAAATGTTGGGTCGAAAATTGGCCGATTCCAAAACCAATGTTTGGTTGGTGAACACAGGATGGACGGGAGGCCCTTATGGAGTAGGGCATAGAATGAGGTTGAGTGATACCCGTACGATGATCAATGCGGCACTGAATGGTAAACTCAACAATGTGACCTTTGAAGAAGACCCAATTTTTGGATTGATGGTTCCTACTCGCTGCCCAGATGTCCCTGCTTATCTGCTCAACCCCCGCAATACTTGGCAAGACAAAACGGCTTACGATGAGAAAGCGAATCACTTGGCACAGCTTTTCAACAAGAACTTTGGGAAATATGCCGAAAAAGCAAGTGTCCAAATCAAAGCTGCTGCACCGAAAATGCTGGCAAAAAGCTAAGGAACGCCAATAAATTAAATTCTCAATTTAGACTTTTGAAGTTTATTCTTGAATATACGAAAAATTGAAAATCAGTGTATTCCTAAAAGTAAACTTCAAAAGTCTTTGTCATTTATTACAAAAGTTACTTCACCTTCCAACCCACAATCATATTGCTCACTTTAGGAGCTTGAATGTGGAAAACTCCATCGTATCCATCCAAAGGCTCCATTTGAGGTGGGATATTGAGCCATTGCCCCTCTCCCATCAAACTACAATGGTCATTGTTCAATCCTATAGCAGTTACCACATCGTATTCCAACAAGCGATTCATCAACTCATTATAAGTCGCCCCCACCGATTCTCGCACTCGTCCATTGATACACAGTGCTATCAATTCACCATTTTTGTCCAATCCCAAGGCAATTTTTGGCGTACGAATCCCCTCATTTAGATGTAATAAATCACTCTGCCAGTCTTCTGCGGCTAAATCAAAAGTCCTTTTCCCTTCTTCAATAAGTGTAGGTCCTGCCTCCAATACTGCCATCACTCCCTCAAAACCATTGATATCTATATCCAAAACCGTATTAGGTTGCTTCCAATTTGCAGGAAGGAGAGCAGGAGGAATAGACAAAACCAATCCCAAACCTTTGTGAATCGCAACTTGCTGTTGTTTGGTCGTAGGAATAATCGCTGCAATGTGATTACCCGCCATCAAAACCAAAGTATTGCCATTCGTAGCGATTTCATTCCCTTCATACAAGGCATCAAAATAAGCCATTTTTGCCTTAGGATTGTTGTACATCTGTGCGTCAAAAGAAAGACGGCTACCTTCCTTTTGCAGCACCAAACCTTTGCTACAATTCACCCTTTTGAAGGCAATCGTTTCATTTTCATACACCACCAATGCCATTCGGTTGTGCTGAGGAGGTGCAATGACTTTACCCATAGACATCACCATGCCTAAAGGCTGATACAGATAGCTTTGAGCGAGTTGTAATTTAGAAACCACATCAGGCTGAATACAATATCCTCCATTCACTGCAAAACGAACCTTGTGCAATTCTTCGGCATCATAGTCGTCAATCAAATTAGTAAGGCTTTCGGTCATTTCATTTGCAGCCAGCACTTTAAATTCCCAATTAGTCGTGTCAATTTGGGTCAAAACCATTGAATAAGGCATTTGATCTTCATATAATCCCAAACGATAATTGATTTCGATAGCTGATCTCACCTTCTTCTTGCGCTTCAAATGTTCCCCCTTCAATCCCTCCAAAATCATCTCAAAGGGTGTTCCTTTTTCAGCAGCATCCGCTCTCAATGCAGCCAATACTTTTGACGCACCAATTTTGCGGCAGAGTTCCTTGTATAAACGGTTTTTGCGGATTTCGTAGAAGTCTTTGGCTGTTTGTATAGGAGTAGGGTAGCCAATTGTTGTACGAACTCCTGCGGGGGTAAACTGCACAAACCCGCTGTATTGCTCAATGCCCATCATTCGTGCAGAAGTTGATTTAATAGCTTTGCCGATGTGGAATCGGTCTATATCTAAGATGTCGGTCATCAATGCGGCGTGTTCACCATTGGCGATAATGAACCCATTTTTTTCCTTGATATACAGCAACTTTTGAAGTGCATCTTCTCCTAATTGAGCAAAATGAACGCCGACTGCCCACTGCTCTGTTTTCACAACTCGGCAAATGTTGTATTTCACCAAAAGCCGCATTTCTTCATCCTCATTGTTTACCAAGTATTTCTCAAAAGTAGCAGCGGTCAACCATCGTCGAATCGGGCGACCTACACAAAAAATGTAAATCGGTTCGAGCGTTGAAGCATGTTTTTGCAGTATGGCTTCGGTAAGTTCTTCTTCAACTTCTAAACCTAAGCGTTGTCGAATACTCTGCAATACAAATACTTCCAACTCATATCTTATATAGCCGCCAGGAAAGTACGCAATAGGAACGTTTTCTTGGATTTTTTTGAATAAAATGTCCCGTTCGTCAATCGCCAATTTGGAGCTATTGGTCAACTGCGAAATAGATAACCTCCAATCTACAAAGAAGTGTGGAGTTTTTTCAAACCTTTGGGCAGGAATCGGTTCTGTCAATTCATGAAAAATTGCATTGATGAGTCCCGTCAGTTCTTGATAGGTCAGTTGTCGGTAAGGATACCGTTGCAGGTTGTGGTGTTTGAAAGAAAAAGAGTGGTCGTGTAGCGTAGAGATATTGCCATTGTAATAGTGAAATATACTATCTACTGTATTGAAAAAATCATGATATTGTTCTACGCTCAGGTCTTCTTTCAAAGGAGTTTCCCGTATTACTTTTAGCGCAAAACGCATGGCTTTTCCTCTAATAAGCTGCTCCTCTTTGCGAAAGTGACTGGATTCGGTGAGTGATTCCAACATTCCCATAAAGGAAAGTCGATGGTACCCTGCAATGTAATTGCGGTGGCGTATATCTATTATTTTCTTGAAAGTTTCCGAGACCGTTTCAGTTTGTTGTAGATAGTTGTCGAGCAGACGAATAGCTATCTCCATTGCCCCACTGTTGCTTTGAAGCTGCAAATAGTATTTATAGAGCAGATCTTCCAAGTTTTTTCGTAAGGCATGAATGCTGTACCGTTTTTGAATGACGTTGTAATTGTGTTCTACTTCTGTAATGTAGTTTTGCGGAAAAAAGATGTGGTCAATGACTGATTTAACAAGTGCTTCTGAAATTTCTCCGCCATCGTATTCAATGACCTTCAATCTTTCCTGCTCAGATAAATGTTCACCAATCACCTCTGCATAGGCTTTTTCGGGATCATAGCGTCGGCAAAAAATAGGTACTCCACAAGCAGTTGCTTCAATAATCGGCAAACCACGGCTTTCGTTTTCACTCGGAAGCATCACCAAAGATGCCATATTGTAGAGGTCGGAAATGTCGATTGGCTTCTCAAAATGTTTGCGAAAACGAGGTTTGTCTATTTCACTAAACAAAAAGCCTAAGAAAATGCGGTTGCGGAAAGTAGAAGGCTGTGAGCGCAAAAAATTGTCAAATTCATAGACAATGTGTTCAAAATATTCGGCATGGGCAAGCGGCAATGCGCCTGTCACCAAAATAGTGATTTTTAGCTGCGGATTGTCTTCAAACTTTGGAATAAAATCGGGATGCTGAAACATCAATTGCAGCAACCAAAAACTCAATTCCACCCGCTTACGCAACAGTATTCGAGTCGGCTGTAGCAAGACAATATTGTTGTTAGAAAGATTGGGTTTCAGGTTTCTACTTGCTCCAATGAGTATAGGCTGTGGGTTCGATATTTTGAATACATTTCCGCTCAGCACTTGATCAGGTGAGTAAAGAGCCAACCGTTTGCCGTATCGCTTAAATGCGGTTTCGATTTGCATTTGTGTATTGATGGCCTCTCTTTTGGTCTTGACCGTAAATTTTTGTGTGTCAATGGCAGTTCCTATTTCGGCAACATTGGCTGGATTGTGTCCGTTCTGCTCAATAAGGTGTTTGCTCTGATTTCGATTGACATTGATATTGAACCAACTACGTGATTCCCAAGGAAACAATCGTTCTATCAAACTGAAAAAATCGCTGATGTGGGCATTGGTAAAAAAATGGTCTCTCGAACCTTTGGGTTTGCTCTTGTGTGGTCGGCTACCTCCTTCCCAATAAAATTCGTGGTTATTGCAGATAACAGGCAGATGCAAATATTCTGCAATCAGAACAGTTGCTAAGGTAAGCGATACATTGCCAGGATGTGAGCAGATATTGAGAGTATAAAGCAGTTGGATGTTGTTTTCTTCAATATAAGTTCCCAGTTTTTTGAAGATAGAGAGTGTTTCTTTCCAAAATCGGTGAAAAAGATCTTTGTATGCTTCACTGCCTTCAACGAGTTTTTGCTGATAAAAATCATGGTAGAGTGACCAATCACCAAATCCACGCATTTCTGGTATCTCCTTTTGGTAACTCTTCTCGCCAAAAAGAGTGCTGGCATCGGGTGGAATTTCTCCTGCCAAAAAGTGCAATTGTGCATCCGGCGCAATCTGTTTGATTGCACTTGCATATTTGCTCATTTCAACC